>JBJEFL010000024.1:0-72824 GCA_051873995.1 Bacillus sp. (in: firmicutes) | reverse complement strand
TTCTGTTCCATAAAACAACCAACATACATGTAAGGTTTTGGTTTCTCGACAATCTAAAAATGTTATATTTTATAACATTTTTAGAGCTATTAAGTGTTTGATAGTTTTTGAAAAAGGATAATGTTAGAAAAGTTTACATTTTTTGTTGAATAAAGTTACATATTATGTTAAATTAAGAACAAGAAATACATAGAATTAAATACAGACTCTCTTCTTGAGAGCAAAAAGCTGTCTAGGGTTCCGTTCTTGAGTCAAGAAGACTGGTCCGAGAGAGAGCGTATAACTGAAAGTATTTTTTGCGGTTATATACACGGAGGGACAAAAGCCTGGGAGACTTTATTCTCCCAGGCTTTTATTTTGTAATAAATCCATTAAGATGACGGGAGTGAGTAGTGTGTTTAAGAAATGGCATCTTTTATTATCATTACTGGTAATCATTTTTTTAACGGCCTGTGGGAGTGAAGAGTCAAACGGCGAAAATAAACCGTTGAAATTAGGCTTTAGTGCTTTACCGAGCTGGTATTTATGGCACTTGGTTGAAGAAAAAGGTTTTTTTGAAAAAAATGGTGTCGAAGTGGAACTAGTGTATTTTCCGGTTTATGCAGATTCATTATCCGCATTAAACACGGGAGAAATTGATGGCAACAGTCAAGCTTTAATTGACACAATTGCGCCTCTTGAAAATGGCATTCCGTTAAAACCTGTTTTTATCACGGATAATTCCAATGGAGGAGATGGGTTAGTGGCAACGAAAGATATTCAAACGGTGGCCGATTTAAAAGGGAAAAAAGTAGGGACGGAAATTGGTACAATAGAACATTTTTTCATGTTGACTGCATTAGAACAAGCTGGTTTATCGGAAAAGGATGTTGAGTTCACGAATATGGCCGTACAGGATGCCGGAACTACGTTTATTGCAGGGAACCTAGATGCAGCAGGGCTATGGGAACCATTCTTAAGTAAAGCAGAAACAGAAGGAGAGGGGCATAAGCTTATCACTTCAGCGGAATTTCCGGGTCTGATAGCGGATCTTTTCGTAGTCAGGGAAGAGATTGCAGAAGAACGAGAAGAAGATATTCAAAATATTACGGCTGCTTGGTTTGAGGCGGTAGAATATTTTAAAGGAAATGAAGAAGAATCGTTACAAATCATTGCAGATGCAGCAGGTATTACAGTTGAAGAGTTAGCCGTCGGCATGGAAGGCTTTGATTTGTTCACAGTAGAGCAAAATATGAAGGCTATGGAAAAAGGAGAAAGCTACGAATCTATCCATTATACAGCTGATAAGAATTCTGAATTTTTAAATAAATTAGGTTTCATAGATGAAAATCCTGATTTTAATCATGTCTTTACTTCAGCTTTCATTGAAAATGAACTGAATAAAGATTGAAGAATGACAATTTGAAAGTTCAGTTAAGAAAGGGAGGTCAAAGAGATGGCGAAGAGCAAACTGCGCAATTTATTTAAAGTACATGAAGAAATTCCTAAAGCTTGGTATGTGTTTGGTATCGGTTTTGCTTTTCTCGGATTATTCTTCTGTTGGTATATATTGAGTGTGATCGGGGTCGTGAAAGAGGTCTTTCTTCCATCTCCGATTGCTGTTGCCGGCACACTGGCCACTTCATTAGCAAACACCGATTTTTGGAGTGATATCGGAATTAGTGTATATCGTGTTTTTATGGGCTTTTTGTTGGCGTGTTTAATTGGGATACCACTTGGTATTTTGGCAGGAACATTTAAATTTGCCGAGTCTATCATTATCCCGTTGTCTGAGTTTATTCGTTATATGCCGGCGGCTGCGTTTATTCCATTAATCATGGTGTGGGCAGGAATTGGGGAAACAGCGAAAATATTGGTGATTTTTATCGGTTGCTTTTTTCAGCTATTATTGATGGTTGCGGAAGATACAAGCCGGGTGAACAAAGATTTATTGTCAGCGTCTTACACGCTTGGTGCAACAAGGACGCAAGTTATTTCAAAGGTCATTATACCTGCTATACTTCCGAAATTGATGGTGACGATGAGACTGATTATGGGATGGGCATGGACGTACTTAGTTGTTGCGGAACTGGTCGCGGCAAACAGCGGATTAGGTTACACCATTATGAAGGCGCAGCGATTTCTGAATACAGAGTTAATTTTTGTAGGGATTATTGTGATTGGTATGCTAGGTCTTATTATCGATCGTTGTTTTGCTGTTTTAACGAAAAAACTTTTTCCGTGGGCAGAAGGAGGAAAATAACATGTTGAATGCCGTTAAGAAAATGCAAACTGACGTACAGACAGAAATTGAAATTAGTATTACAGGTTTATCAAAAGAATACGTGACGAAAGCAGGACGATTTCAAGCGCTGGATGATGTGGCGTTATATGTGAAGAATGAAGAGTTTGTGACCATCCTCGGTCCTTCTGGATGTGGAAAGTCTACCATTCTGCGTATTTTGGCTGGACTTGAGGATGCGACGGCCGGCAGCGTGAAGGTGGGAGGAGAAGAAGTAACGGGTCCTAGTGTAAACCGGGGAATGGTTTTTCAATCATACACACTCTTTCCTTGGTTAAGTGTAAGAGACAATATTGAATTTGGGCTGAAATTAAAAGGAGTGAAGCCGAAGAAGCGAAAGGAGATTTCAGATCGCTATTTAGAATTGGTCGGATTGGAGAAGTTCGCTAATTCCTATGGAAAAGAACTATCAGGTGGGATGAAACAGCGGGTCGCTATCGCTCGGTCGTTGGCCAATAATCCCGAGGTGTTATTAATGGATGAGCCATTCGGTGCATTGGATGCACAAACGAAGCAGTCGATGCAAGAGCTTCTTTTGAATATATGGAAAAGAGAAAAAACAACGATTGTTTTCATTACCCATGACATTGATGAAGCAATCTTTCTTTCTCAAAGAATATATGTGATGCAGGCGAGACCTGGAAAAATTATCGAAGAAATCAATGCAGATCTGCAACTTTTTTCTAATGGTGAACTAGTTGAAGTGGAACGATTCATGAGATTGAAGAAACATATCGTCTCTTTATTAAAACATTAAGAATTGATAGGAGGAGTTTAGGATGGAACAATGTCTGTGGAGTAAAACCATTCCTGCAGGAGGAAAATGGTCTGGTGTGATTAGTAAGGGAAATTTATTGCGATTTACTGCACTGGGCAATGGCGCCAATTTGTCAACATTGATGTACAACGCTGATGAGAGGACAGAACGCTATAATATGCCAGATACGTTAAAAGCCCAATATACGTCGCATTTAACGAAAGGTCATGTACTGATGAGTGATAATGGTCGAGTTTTGGCTAGTATTGTGGAAGATCGTCTTGGTTGGCATGATAGTATAAGTGGTTTCACAACACGCGAATGTACAGATCAGAAATACGGGGTCTCCCGTTATCAGCAATTACATAATGAATGGCTTCGGTGTGGAGAAGAAAATTTGACGATGGAGCTTGTCAGAAATGGTTTGAGTAAGCGTGATTTAACCCCTGTTCTTAACCTGTTTTCGAAAGTATATTGTGATGAAAATGGTAACATGCATTTTTGTGAAAATCATTGCTCGGAAGGAGATACCGTAACGTTGCGAACTGAAATGGATACGTTGTTTATTTTTTCTAATACACCTAATCCGTTAGATTCGCAAATGTTGTATTCATCAGTTCCGATTAAAATGGAACTATTTGAAGCAAAACCTGTGAAATTGAATGATATTTGTATCTTTGAACGACCGACTAATCAACGGGCTTTTGAAAATACGTGGGAGTATCATACGTTACTTGGTAAAACGAATTAATTGGATGAAGGAAAAAAGGAGGAATTAGGATGGCTGTTATGAATTATGTGGAAAGTCCACGTCAAGTACAGGAGTCTATTTATACGCATATTATTCCGGCTGGTGAAGGTTGGATGAGGGAATTATTTCCTGGTCAGGTGTTAAGAATTGTAGATTTAGAGGGAAATCAAGCGGCAGATACGCTATTTTATAATGCGGAGGAACCGGAAGATCATTATAGTGCGACAGCTACAATTGCGGCACAAAAGAACATTTATTTATCCACTGGGACGGTATTGCGCTCGGAATCCAATAAAGCCTTGTTAAACATCATTGCAGATACTTGCGGACGTCATGATACATTGGGCGGAGCCTGTTCGGCGCAAAGTAATACTGTTCGGTATTCTCATGATACTGTGCACATGCACAATTGCCGCGATACATTCATGTTTCAATTAAGTAAACATCACGAAATATTTACGAAACGAGATTTAGCTCCCAATATAAACTTCTTCATGAATGTGCCTGTCACTCCGAAAGGCAGCTTGCAATTTGCTGACGGTGTTTCGGCACCGGGACGTTATGTGGAATTGCAATCAATCGTTAAAACCATCGTACTAATCAGTAATTGCCCTCAGTTAAATAATCCGTGCAATGCATATAATCCAACGCCCATTCAAGTGGCTATCTGGGATAAATAAATCGTTTGGGAAGGGGATACTCTTCCCGCTATTTGCGTTTGAAAGGTAGTTGCTGCTGCCATTTATTTTTTTATTATCTTCAATGATTGAGTATAAGAGAGGAAACAAAATTATATGCTTTATAAAGCATGTTTGAGAAAGGCTGTTTTCGTAAACTTTGTTGCTTATGAATGAGTAATGATGATTAATTGAGTTGCATTCCGCTCCAGGAGGCTCATCTGTCCTGCTACTCCCGCAGAAGTCTCACACCTTACGATCCATTCAACGTTAATAGGTTGGTTAACCTATTAAAAAACAACAATTTTTTAGAACACAGCCTGGAGAAAAGTAGCCTTTTTATGAAATTACACAAAATGTATGTTGATTTTGTTTTTGGTAGGGTATTAGGATACTATCCATTTTATTTTATTCAAAGGAGAGGACAATCTATGCCAATAGCTTACAAGCATGAACCATTAACGAATTTTACATTGGAGGAAAATAAAAAAGCTTTTGAAAAAGCGCTGCAATATGTCAATAGTCAATTAGGGAAAGAATATCCACTTTTGATAGGGGGAGAACGTATTGTAACAGAGGAAAAGATTATTTCCATTAATCCTGCCAAAAAAGAAGAAGTAATCGGTAAAGTATCAAAAGCGAATAAGGAATTGGCGGAAAAAGCAATGCAGTCGGCATTGACCGCTTTTGAAACGTGGAAGAAATATGATCCGGAAGAGAGGGCGAATATATTATTTAAAGCGGCAGCCATTATTCGACGCCGCAAACATGAGTTTTCCGGTTATATGGTGAAAGAAGCAGGAAAGCCGTGGATGGAGGCTGATGCGGATACAGCGGAAGCGATTGATTTCATCGAATATTATGGACGTCAAATGTTGTCGTTAAAAGACGGAGTTGCTGTGAAAAGTCGTGATGGGGAAATGAATAGTTATAAATATATTCCACTCGGTGTCGGAGTGATCATATCACCATTTAACTTTCCGATGGCCATTATGACCGGAACAGCAATAGCTGCCATTGTAGCAGGCAATACGATTTTATTAAAACCATCCAATGCAACGCCTGTTATTGCCGCAAAATTTGTAGAGGTAATGGAAGAAGCGGGTTTACCTGCAGGTGTTTTGAATTATGTGCCCGGTAGTGGTGCCGAAATTGGTGATTATTTAGTCGAACATCCGAAAACTCGCTTTGTTTCATTTACGGGTTCACGAGAAGTAGGCTGCCGGATTTATGAACGTGCCTCTAAAGTACAGTCGGGTCAAATTTGGCTGAAGCGTGTTATTGCTGAAATGGGAGGGAAGGATACGGTGTTGGTTGATAAAGATGCAAATTTAGATTTAGCGGCGTCTTCTATCGTATCATCTGCCTTTGGGTTCGCTGGTCAGAAATGCTCGGCTGGTTCTCGTGCTGTTATCCATGAAGAAGTATATGACGAAGTATTGGAGAAAGCGGTCGCTTTAACGAAAGCATTAACTGTCGGCAACCCGGAAGATGTTAATAATTATATGGGTCCGGTTATTGATCAAAATGCGTACAATAAAATTATGAAATATATCGAGATTGGAAAGAAAGAAGGGACGTTAAGAACGGGTGGTGAAGGAGATGATTCAGCTGGTTATTTTATTCAACCAACCATTATTGCCGATGTCGATGAAAAAGCCCGAATCATGCAGGAAGAAATATTTGGTCCAGTAGTCGCCTTTTGTAAAGCACGTGATTTTGATCATTTGCTTGAAATTGCCAATAATACGGAGTATGGTTTGACAGGTGCTTTATTGTCCAACAATAGAGAGCATATTAGACGTGCGAAAGAAGAATTTCATGTTGGAAATCTGTATATAAATCGTGGTTGTACTGGCGCAATCGTTGGTTATCAGCCTTTTGGGGGCTTTAATATGTCCGGAACAGATTCGAAAGCGGGAGGACCGGACTACTTAATTCTTCATATGCAAGCAAAATCAATAAGCGAAATGCTATAAAAGGTATTCATCCTATGATGGTTTAGGAAAAATAGTGTTTCATCAGCACCTATAATAAATAAGGCTCTATGTTTACATGCGTTTCATCCTGATAGATAAGGGGTGGCAAAGATGTTTGCTTCTGTATGTAGAAATATCTTTTTGTATGCTTCGCAAAATAAATCCTTAAACAAAGCGGCTCGAAAATGGGGACTCAAAATGGGTGCCTCCCAAGTAATAGCAGGCACCACCATTGAAAGTGCTATGAATAAAGTAAGAGAGTTAAATGAGCAAGGTTTGGTTTGTACGTTAGATCATTTAGGAGAATTTGTGAGCAGTAGAGAAGAAGCAATAGAAGCGACTGAAAACAATGTAAAGACGTTAAACAGCATAGCCTCCACAGGTGTGGATAGTACTTTATCCGTTAAATTGACCCAATTAGGATTGGATATTGATCGGGATTTTTGCCTAATGAATATGTATCAAATTGCAGATGCAGCTAAACGAACAAACAATTTTGTGCAGATTGATATGGAGGATTATAGTCACTGTCAAGATACGCTTGATATTTTACAAGAGTTGTGCCAAACATATGATAATGTAGGAACCGTTATTCAAGCATATTTATATCGTTCAGAGCAAGATGTGAAAGATTTAGAAGGAGTTCCGTTGAGATTAGTGAAAGGGGCCTATAAAGAGTCTTCTAACGTAGCCTATCAAGAGCGTACTAAAGTAGATGAAAATTATTTTTCTATTATTGTGACGCATTTATTAAGCGGAAGCTATACGGCCATTGCCACTCATGATCATATAATTATTTCGAAAGTGAAGAAATTTGTAGAAAAGAATCATATTTCGCACGATCAATTTGAATTTCAGATGTTGTATGGTTTCAGAGAGGAGCTGCAACGGCGTTTAGTGCAAGAAGGATATAAAATGAGAGTGTATGTTCCTTTCGGTAATGATTGGTTTGGCTACTATATGCGCCGTCTGGCAGAAAGACCGCAAAATATCACCTTTGCTCTGAAAGGGTTGTTATTAAAATAAAAAAGAGGGAAACAATTGATGACAAAAAATTGTTTCCCTTTTTACGTGTTGAATTAGCTAGATGCTTCGTTTGATTGCTTATTCATGTTTAACCAAGCGCTACATCTAAAACCATCATTACAATGAATCCGATAATTAAACTGAAAGAGGCGATATCCGTGTTTCCGTTTTCTTGTGAGCCAGGTATCACTTCTTCGGCTACGACGAAAATCATCGCACCGGCCGCAAAGCTTAACGCATATGGCAGTAAGGGCGCCACGTACACGACTGCTATAACCCCGATTAATGCTGCAATTGGCTCCACTAAGCCAGAAAATTGACCGTACATGAAACTTTTTGTACGGGACATTCCATCACGTCTTAATGGCATAGCAACTGCTACACCTTCCGGGAAATTTTGGATGCCAATACCGAGCGCCAAGGCGATGGCTCCTGTTATGGAAGCAGAAGGAGAGCCAGCTGCGGCTCCTCCGAAGGCCACTCCGACGGCTAATCCTTCTGGAATGTTATGTAAGGTAATTGCTAGGACAAGCAATGTGCTTCTTTTTTTCCTTTCGGGATGTATGCCTTCTGCTTTTTCAATCGGATTTTCAGGATGCAGATGGGGAAGGATTTTATCAACAACCCGCAAGAAAATACCGCCAAGAAAGAAGCCGACAGCAGCAGGGACCCAAGCAGGGACAGGACCGCCCTCGGCCATTTCGATTGCCGGCATTAATAATGACCAAAAGCTTGCTGCAATCATGACCCCTCCTGCAAACCCCAACATACTGTCCAAAAATTTGGTGTGTACATTTTTGGTTGTAAAAACGAGGGCAGCCCCCAAAGCAGTCATACCCCAAGTGAATAAAGTACCAAGTATGGTTTGTGTAACGACAGAAAGGCTAGAAAACCATTCCAACATTTGTAGATTCCCTCCCGAGCATATCGTAATAATGTTTGTTATATGAGCGTTGTTTTGGGGATTATTGCATGTTATGTCTCATATGACATTCTGAATTATTATAAAAATCTTCTAGTTATAGTTCCACTTGAGTAGAGGGATTAAACATTTATTCAAAAAAATATTGATAGGATAAGATCCCATGATGTTACATCTGGTTGCTAGGAACTTTTATCTACTTATTCTTCAATTTATGGATAAAGATGGTATAATCTGTAAGAGGCGAAGGGGGAAGAATTTTATGGCAGTGAAAAGAATTTTCGGAAAGAATGGTTTTCTGTTGTTGCTTTTACTTGTTTTAGTTACGAATTTTTCGTTATATCACACAACAATAGGTAGTAGTTTTTTGCCTGAGCAGCCTAATGGGGTAGTTATTGGTTCAATGATTGATTTAGCGATCATATCACCGATTTTGTATATGGCATGGCAACGAAAGTGGAATTGGCAAGACTTGATCATCACTATGGCCGGAGGGCTTGTTTTGGTCCGTTTTTTGATTCCAATTGAGTATTTAGCTCCATATGAAGCGATCACATGGGTTGGATTCATGGTTGAAGGAGTGGTAATCGGATTAGAGCTGTTACTGCTTGCGACGTTGTTTAAATATTTGCCGAAGGTCGTACGTACTGTCAAGAACAGTACATTGCCTGTTATTTTTGCTTATGAAGAGGCGATTAAGCAAAATATGAAGCCATCACGTATTATTAGCATTATTAGTTGGGAACTATTGATGTTTTATTATGCGTTTGCTAGTTGGAACAAAGAACCGCGATTGCGTGAGCATCAGTTTACGTTATACAAGAACTCCAGTCTGATTGCTTCTCAAGTCATGATTATACATGCCATCATTCTTGAAACAATTGCTATTCATTGGTGGCTTCATGATCGTTTTTTTCTGTTATCGTTGATTTTGCTTGTTGTTAATATTTATTCGGTGATTTTCTTTATCGGGGATATACAAGCATTGCGCTATAATGCCTTGCAGGTGACGGAGAAAGGTTTATATGCTTCGCTCGGTTTGTTCAAGAGGATGGAAATCGAGTGGCCGGATGTTGAAGAAATGATTGATGACCCTGTAATTTTACAACAAAAACGATCAAAGCAAACAATTGAATTCATTGCCCGTGATTTTGAGGAAGTGTATCCACATGTCATTTTAAAGCTCAAGCAGCCTGTAGCCGCCACTTTTTTAATCGGAAAGAAAAAAGAATATACTCAAGTAGCCATTCGAGTGGATGATCCAAACAAATTCAAGGAAATCATCCAGGAAAAAATAGGAGCAGTGGAACAAGTCAAATAGGTATGAATAAAAAGGTAGGTCCAGTGTTATTATTTTCTGCAGTGGTACGTGAAAAAAATCAATATTTTTCATCGGTAGAAAGCATACTACGTTCAGAGGTGAAAAATATGTATAAATTGCTGTCTCATACTGATTTAGATGGTGTCGGATGCGGTATTTTAGCGAAGCTAGCTTTTGGTAAAGAAGTAAAGGTGCGATACAATTCCATTTCATCCTTGAACCGAGAGATTGAAAGCTTTTTGGAGCAAGGTGAGCTTGATACATTTTTATTTATTACCGATTTGTCTCCAAATGAAGAAAATGAACAAAAATTAAATGAGTATTACGGAGAAAAAGGAAATATCCAATTGATTGATCATCATAAAACGGCGCTACATCTGAATGAATATGAGTGGGGATATGTGTTGGTCGAAGATGAAGAAGGTTATTTAACGTCAGCTACTTCGTTATTTTATCAATATTTGGTGACACATCAGTTGCTGGAGAAAACAGGGGCTATCACGGAATTTGTCGAGCTGGTCAGGCAGTATGACACGTGGGAATGGGAGAAAAATGAGAATCACCGAGCTCATATGTTGAATGCTCTCTTTTTCTTAATGTCGATTGATGAATTTGAAGCTAAAATGATTGAACGTCTTCGAACGAGTGAACAGTTTGATTTTGATGATTTTGAAAAGAAAATATTGAAGATGGAAGAAGAGAAGAGAGAACGCTATATTCGTCGGAAGAAAAGGGAACTTGTACAAACGGAGATGGGAGAGAATTTTGTAGGGATTGTTTATGCGGAATCTTATCATTCAGAACTTGGCAATGAACTGGGAAAAGAATATCCTCATCTTGATTATATTTCTATGATTAACATGGGAGGAAAAAGAATAGCTTTTCGTACCGTCCATGATGAAATCGATGTATCTGAAATTGCCAGCAGATTTGGAGGAGGGGGGCATGAGAAAGCGGCCGGTTGTTCTTTATCGAATGAAGCATATAAGCTGTTCGTGGAGGGGACCTATCATTTGGAACCGATACGCGAAGATGCGAAACGAAACCGTTTCAACTTAAAACAGTCTGCGTTCGGTTCGTTATACCGAAATCAAAGAGAATCGTTTTTTCTTCTGTCTCCACAGGATGATGAGTGGATCATTGAAAAAAATAAAACCAAATTGGAACAAACTTTTAGCAGTTTTGAAGAAGGGGAACGGTTCTTAAAAAGAAACTATGCCGCCTGGTTGGTAAGAGATGAGTTGTTTGTCGAGTATTTAATGAAGGAGGTAAAAGGAGAGTCGTAATAAATGTCGGCATGATTATGTTTGAAACGATACTTAAATGCCCGTGGTGAATGGAGTGAATAGAAGGTTGCCAATGTTGGATGTAGAAGGAGTCAACTTGTTTTATCAAGTAAAGGGTGAAGGTATTCCGATTATGTTTATTCATCCACCTTTACTGACAAGCGTTAATTTTATTTATCAATTAGAGGGATTATCTAAAAATTTTAAAGTCATCATTTTTGATATTCGAGGCCATGGAAGAAGTGGGTATTCGGCACAAGCCATTACATATCCACTGATTGTTCAAGATATTGCAGCTCTGTTGGATCATTTAGGTATAAAGAAAGCATTTATTTGCGGCTATTCAACCGGTGGCTCGATTGTATTGGAATTTTTGTTGACACAGGAAAGCAGAGCGTTGGGGGGGATCGTTATTAGCGGAATGTCGGAAGTGAGAGATTTATACTTAAAACAGCGTATTTCGATAGCGGTCACACTTGCCAAAGCGAAAGTCATCCCTATTTTGTCATTTGCGGTGACATGGGGAAATGCCAATACGCGACAGGTGTTTAAGAAGATGTACAAAGAAGCATCATGCGGAGATGTCCGAAATATCCGACAATATTATCGTTATAGCTTACAGTATAATTGTACCAGTCAGCTCCCAAAGGTTAATCTTCCTGTACTGCTTGTGTACGGTGCGAAAGATTCTTCTTTTCATAAATATGCCCGTCTATTACATGAAAAACTGCCTTGCAATGAATTGGTGTTTTTAGCAAAAGAAAAACATCAAATTCCTACAAAGGCAGCTGTTTCATTAAATGAATATATTCAGCGATTCATCCAAAATCATCATCATTAATCTTTATGCGTGTATTGGTTGGAGAGTTTGGTTGGCCATCCACATGTATGGATAGCGATACTTGCCAAACTTCCTAATATTGCACTACCGATTATATCAGATGGATAATGTTGTCCCATCCAAATGCGAGAAAACCCGGTTAAACAGGCAAAAAGATACAGGATACAGCCTAAAACCCGTTTATGAATCAGTACGGAAGTAGCCGCAACAAATGCCAAAGTAGTATGTTTGCTAGGGAAAGAGGTACTTTTTTTGGATGGGACAGGAGATAAGACATGTGCCTGATGATTAACGAATGGACGAGGTTTAAAGTATATGCGTTTAATGATGAATCCGAACAGCAAGGTGATGATGCTTGAAATACCTGCAAAGAATGTAATTTTTCGATGGAATTTGTCCTTAAACAGCATGAAAATGAAAATGATGAGAAATACATAACGCATTTTTTGAGAAATAGCAGTTACGATCGTATCTAATAGTGAATAACGACCGGCGAATTGGTTTATCGTACGAAATATTTTGTAGTCCATATCATATGCCTCCTGTTTAAATCTTGCAATAACAGTGAGTAGTTTGCCACTTCAACAGGTAAGTATGCATAATAATGTTTTTTGAGTATAAAATAAAGTTCAAAACACTATTTTCATTAAGGCTATTTAGGAAAGATAAGTTAGTTAAAAAGTATATTTTCTGGATGATTCTGTTTCATTAATAGTGTTAATATTGGCTCCAGTCCGTTTGTTTTTCTCGGGGCGCATGTCTTGCTTCTTTCTTCCTTTCTCTCTTGCAGTATTTTGTTAGATTCTGTTAAATAATTTCTTTTTTAAAACATATGTAATAAGATATGAAATTTATATGTTACTTTTTGTCACATAACTATTGATTTTTCTGAAAATTTATTGCATAATAAGATTATTCAAATAAGCCTAACCATCTAATTAATTAACTGAATTTTCAATTAATTATAGGTGTATTGAATCAAGGGTTACCTCACTAAAATTGTGTAGTTCCTCTAATGTACGTTAGAGAACCTGACCGCTGGAAAAGATAACTTTTCATATGTTATGGGTAATAACGTATCTCGAAGTTCCCTCATTTCTTGAAGATTGTAGGCATGAATTGCCGTTTAGATGTTATTCATGCCTGCAAAATCTCTCCTCTCATTGAAAGTTTCGAAAAATAAAAAAATAACCGTGCATACTATTGCGTATAAATCTCCATAAATTCAGGAGGTTTTTTGTTATATAGTGCTGAGAGGAAAATAGGGGATTTAGTTGTAGTACCTTGGCATTTGTATTTTAGGTTCAGGAGAAGAATAAGTGCATGTTAATGACCAACTTGTAGGAGAAAGTAGTATGGGTAAGCTTCCATATTTTCTATAGGTGATAGAATCGCCATTTTTATGTAAACGTTTTTACGAAAATGATGTAATTTTTTATCACATAACTATTGATTTTAGAGTGTAAATAGAAGATAATACATTTATCGACAAATTAACTAAACTTTCTGAAAAAATATCAACTCCTACTGAACGTATTCCTCTATTTTTCTTCTTTTACCTTTAACGGTAGGTACAATTAATAAAGAATTTATGAAATAAATCATAATTTCATGTCTATAATCCTTTCATTATTAATATGTATAGGCTGACAAATTTGTTGGTCTATACATCCTCAATTTTAATTTTTTCAGATAGCTATACTCATTAGTGGATTTAATAGATAAAGTTTCATTTTGAATTTGAAAATTTCGATGAGATCAATCAATATTGTTAAATGTAAATCTCCTTATTGATGGAGATTTTTTTCATTGTACAAAACGAAAGGCTGTTTTTTAAAAGATTGTTGTTTTTAAATAGGTTCAATGAATAAGACCAGCCTATTCATGTTGAATGGAGTGTAAGGTGCTGTGCGCCGAGGAGGCTCAGCGCCCGCCCCGCGGAAAGCGAGCATCCTGAAGCGGAATGCAACTCAATTGATTATCATTACTCGTTCATAAGCAATAAAGTTTACAAAAATAGCTAAACGAAAAAACTAGGTTAAAACACATAAGGTTCCTTTTTATTTGGTCTGTCATTATTAGACGATAATGAACATTTGATAAGTGTTGTTTATTGATTGTAAGTATCGACAACATAATTTTGTGTGTTAGCATATACATAATGTGGTGTATAGAATGGTGTTAGTGGGTATAAAGGTTTTTATAATGTAATTGCGAACAATCAAGACTAATCAATCCTTGTTAATAGTGGAAATGTATAGTAATATTTTAATGATATGCTTTGAATGGGAGGACTTAGGATGGCAACACCAAGTATGGAAGATTATATAGAACAAATTTATTTGCTGATTGAAGAAAAGGGATACGCACGGGTATCGGATATTGCGGAAAATTTAAGTGTTCATCCATCCTCGGTTACAAAAATGGTACAAAAGCTAGATCACGAAGAATATTTAATATATGAGAAATATCGTGGACTTATTTTAACATCAAAAGGAAAACAAGTCGGAAGCCGTCTTGTCTATCGACATGAATTATTGGAAAATTTACTCCGTATAATCGGTGTAAAGGAAGAGCATATTTATGAAGATGTAGAAGGCATTGAGCATCATCTGAGTTGGGATTCGATTGATCGCATTGGTGATTTAGTGCAATATTTTCAAGAAGATGCTGGTCGTATACAGTCTTTAAGGGATATCCAAAAGAAAAATGAACAAACGGAATATAACGAATAAAAGAAAACTCGTCATTCGCACGTAGCGGAAGATGAGTTTTTTTATTTTGTTTCGGAAGGAAAATATTGTAAAGGGGAGGCGTGTAGTGTATAAAAGATGATAAAGGATTATTTTTGAAAATTGGGGTGGAGAAATGGAATGGCATAAAAGAGCCGAAATGAAATGGGATGCGTATGCAGAAAATTGGTCCAGCAACGCACAACAAATGTGGGAAAATGGCAGTCGGAAAGAAATTATTCCTTTTTTCGTTAAACATGTGCCGAAGCAAGGTAGTGTTTGCGATTTAGGATGCGGAGATGGATACGGCACGATGAAACTGCATAGTGAGGGATATGATGTTGTAGGTTTGGACCTTTCAAATGAAATGGTTGAAATGGCCAAAAAGCGTACCAACTATACAGTTGATTTTATTCAAGGGGATATTTCGACATTACCATTTGCTAGTGAAGAAATAGAGGCTGTCATGGTGATTAATGCAATTGAGTGGACAGAAAATCCGTTTTCAACATTAGAAGAAATTCGTCGTGTCGTAAAAAAAGGTGGACATGCTTGCTTTGGGATTTTGGGGCCGACGGCTGCTCCTCGTGTTGCAAATAGTTACCATCGCCTATACGGAGAGAAAATTGTCATGAACAGTATGCTTCCGTGGGAATTTGAAAGGCTGGCGTTAGAGAATGGCTGGTCGTTAGTCGACGAATTATGGGTGGAGAAGAAAGAAGCGAAACGGGAGCAATTGATGCACTTACCGAAAGAATTGCAACAATCATTATCTTTTATGTGGTTGTTTATGTTGAAAAAAATAGACTAATGAAATCGAAGCCATGCTAGTTGTTAGCATGGCTTCGACTTTAAAAGTATAAATTTTTCAGCAAACTGATCGTGATGGCAAAGGCAATGCTTGAGCAAAAGAGTGCTAAAGCAATTCGACGAATCACAAAATTGCTAAGTGCAATTAGAATTAACCCGATAATAAAAAGTAAATGAATGGTGGCGGATACATCAAATGGGGAAAACCACATAATGATGGATAAGTACATGACTAAGAGTGCATATAATAAAAGCAGAAAAACAGTACCTTTTTTCAAGATAAGCAACCTCCTTTTTTTGAGGTTCATTCACCTAGAATACTTTATTCATTTGTATGTCGATATGTACATGAATACAACTATTTCCGAGAGCAAAAAAATAACGGTGAATATGTAGGGATATGTATAGTTTTTGGGGGAGTGTGTATGAATAAGACCAAAAAAATATTGTTGATCTTACTGGTCGTTTTTATTTTGATTATGTTAGGAGTAGGTATTCTGATTGTCTCCTTTTTTCAGGGGATGAAAGCTGATTCGGAAGAAGAAAAGAAAGCGATTGCGCTAGCTGAGCCGTATTTGCAGCAGCATTTTCAAGCGGAAACAACAATAGTGGATGTTTTATATGACAATATGGGAAACTGGGGTTACTTTGACTATGCGGCGAAAGTAAGGCATGAACAAGATGGGACGGAATTTCTGGTGTATCACAATCAGGAAACAAATCAAATGGAAGATACGTATATTGCTAGTAAATGGGAAGATGATGCTGAGAAGGACATACAACCATATGTGGAACAACAATTAGGAACATCCATTACCGGGAGAGAAATAAGAAAATTTGCTGATCGTAATGATTGGGATGAAATTCAAGAAAAAATGGAAGGGAAAATTGAGGTTGGAGTATATTTTGATGAAGATGAAGTGAAACAATTGCAAATTGATCCTAATTTTCCAGGCAACTATACAAATTATGATGTAGCTCCGACTATTCGAATCACGATTCCAAGAAGCAAGCTTGAAACGGATGAAGGGCAATTTCATGAACTCATTTCTTTATTCCAGGAAAAAGTGGTGGCTCATGGTACGCTAGTTGTTCATTATTCAGATATGGGCGTTCCATTAGAGGAAGATGAATGGAGCAAATCATTTTAACATTCCTCGGCAAATATTGAGGTAAGTTGGAAGATACAGAAGAGGCTGCCCCAATGCTCCCTCTAATAAAAAACTGATTTTTATGTTTAATCTTTCTACCTTAGGGGAGCATATCAGCGTCAAACGGATCTACAAATGTATGGAGTGAAAAGGTTGCCCTTTTCAAGAAACATGTGCAAAAGGAAAAGAAGTGAAAATAATCAGTGTGTTCATCGAAAAACAATGTGGAACCCGTCTTCGGAAATATCAAGCATAATCATTTCTTTCAGCGTTTCTTCTTGAGAGATTTTTCAAAAAAAATACAGTGTAGTTTGTGCCGCCCACAATTTCCGAAAATGGACAAATCATCTTCAAAAAGGGAATAAAATACCGCAAAAAGAGGCTAAGCCTCAAAAAGTCGTTGATTCAACAACCTTTTGGGCTAGCCTCCACTTGATGAGTGAAAAATTTTTGTTATAGCCTATACGAGCTCCAATTCTTTCCGTACAGTCTCCTTACTCTTTCAAGACCACTGATATGGTGTTTCTTGATACACGTAATAATTTAGCCAGTTCGAGAATAATAAATTCGAATGACTGCGCCATTTATGCGGTGGATTTTTGGTAGGATCATTATTTGGAAAATAATTTTCTGGGATATGAATGGATAAGCCTTTTTCTACATCACGTTCATATTCTTGTTGCAAGGTGTTTGCTTCATATTCAGGGTGACCTGTTACCATGATTCTTTTTCCGTCAATGGAACTTATTAAAAATGCGCCGGCTTGATCGGAAGTTGCCAGTTCAATCAGTTCGGGATGATTTTTAATTTCCTCTAATGCAACATCTGTATATCTTGAGTGTGGAGCGTAAAAAATATCGTCAAAACCACGAACTAATTTTGCCTCTTTATGTAGCAGTTCATGTTCGTAGACACCAGAACATTTTTTCGGTAATTCGAACTTGTCAATTTTGTAATGATGGTACAAGGCTGCTTGTGCTCCCCAACATAAATGTAATGTGGAAGTAACACGGTCATTAGACCAAGTCATAATCTCGCTTAGTTCGTCCCAATAGTTTACTTCTTTGAATGGCAATTTTTCAACAGGTGCACCAGTGATGATCATACCATCAAATTTACGGTGCTTAATGTCTTCGAAAGTTGTATAAAACTGATCGAGATGAAACTTGCTCGTATTTTTGGGTTCGTGTGTTTGCATTTTTAAAAATGTAATATTGACTTGAAGTGGTGTGTTACCAAGTAAACGAAGCAACTGGGCTTCAGCCTTTTCTTTTTCAGGCATTAAGTTCACAATTAATATATTTAACGGGCGAATATCTTGACTCATTGCGCGTTCTTCATCCATGATGAAAATATTTTCTTTTTCTAGAATTTCCTTTGCTGGTAATTGTTTTGGAATTTTGATTGGCATTGCATACCCTCCTAGCTTCACAATGGTTCTTTGAGCATTATTAATATTATATAGAAGTGAGCTATGGTTCACAATAAAAAAGTAAGATTTTTTAGAATAATTAAAATAATGATATGGACACTTTTTCAAAGATTCAATCATAGCAAGTCATGGTACAATGGTCAGTAAAGAATTAACACTAGGAGGGTTAAAGTGAGTACATCTTCAGTAAAAACATATAAGAGTGATTTGGAGATTGCCAATCATGCAGAGATGAAACATATTCGTGTCATTGCAGAAAAGCTAGGTCTTAAAGAAGAAGATTATGATTGTTATGGTAAGTATAAGGCAAAAGTTTCTTTGAATATTTCAAATAGCCCAAAAGTAGGAAAAGATGGTAAACTTATTTTAGTGACAGCGATTAATCCGACAAGTGCCGGCGAAGGGAAATCAACAGTGACAGTGGGGCTTGGGGACGCCCTTCAACAAATCGGAAAAAAATCCGTCATTGCTATGAGAGAACCTTCACTAGGTCCTGTTATGGGGATTAAAGGTGGAGCATGCGGAGGTGGTTATGCACAAGTTTTACCGATGGATGACATCAATTTGCATTTCACTGGTGACCTTCATGCAATCACAACGGCTAATAATGCTTTATCGGCTATGATAGACAATCATATTCATCAAGGCAATGCATTGCAAATCGATCAACGGCGAATTGTTTGGAAGCGTGTAGTGGACTTGAATGATCGAGCTCTACGTAAAGTGGTAATCGGTCTGGGAGGACCAATTCAAGGGGTACCTCGTGAAGATGGTTTCGATATTACGGTCGCTTCCGAAGTGATGGCGATTTTATGTTTGGCGAACAGCATACAAGATTTAAGAGAGAGATTGTCACGCATTGTCATTGGCTATACTTTCAATCGAGAGCCTGTTACTGTCAAGGATTTAGGAGCAGAAGGTGCCTTGACGCTACTTTTGAAAGACGCGATTCTGCCAAATCTAGTGCAAACGATTGAGCATACACCTGCCTTTGTTCATGGTGGTCCATTCGCGAATATTGCGCACGGCTGCAATAGTGTCATCGCAACTAAAATGGCGATGAAGCTTGGGGAATATGTGGTGACGGAGGCTGGATTTGGTGCCGATTTAGGAGCTGAGAAATTCTTGCATATTAAAGCGAGAAGCGCAGAAATCAAACCGGATGCCGTAGTAATCGTAGCGACTATTCGTGCTTTGAAGCTTCATGGTGGCGTTGATAAAGCGAATTTATCAGAAGAAAATGTAGAAGCATTGCAAAAAGGATTTAAAAATTTACAAAAACATTGTGAGAATATCGCATCTTTCGGTCTACCGTCCATCGTGGCGTTAAATCGTTTTGTAACGGATAGTGATGCAGAACTGGCTGCTTTTAATCAATTATGCCAAGAACATCAAATTGCCTACGAATTAACAGAAGTATGGGAAAAAGGTGGACAAGGCGGTATTGCATTAGCACAAGCACTTGTACAAATGATTGATAAAAATGAGAACAATTTCAACTATCTATACGATGTGAACGATACGATTGCTGATAAAATTAAAACCATTGCTCAAAAAGTGTATGGAGCAAAAGATGTGGACTTTTCATTAAATGCGAAAAAGCAGATGAAGGAAATCGAGCAACGCGGATGGGGGAATTTACCGATTTGTATGGCGAAAACACAGTATTCGCTATCGGATGATCCGCAAAAATTGGGAAGACCGGAAGACTTTATTATTACAGTGCGTGAATTAAAACCAAGTATCGGAGCAGGTTTTATTGTAGCGTTAACAGGGGACGTTATGACGATGCCAGGTTTACCGAAGCAACCTGCTGCACTGAAAATGGATGTTAGTGAAAATGGGGAAGCCATTGGATTATTCTAATCAAAAGATGCTAAGGGGCGCCTGATTCATCTGAGTGGCGCTCTTTATCCAAATGGGAAAAATACATTTATTTTGTGGAGGGATAAGATGTTCGATCCGACTGCGTATGAAAATTTCAAAGTTATTATAGAGGGTTCAGTTTACGATCATGATCTCACTGGTGATATTCTTGTTGTCAATCGATCGGAAATAATTGATACAGCAATTCTTGCTCGGCAATTTTCAATTAACTTCATTGTTCGAGGGATTGATGATATTGAAGGCAGTATCATATTGAATGCAAAACTAGAACAACTGGCAGGCGAAATATTAGATGAAGATGAATCTAAGGCTGGAGCTTTTATTATCCTTGGATTTACATTCTCGACAGAGCAACTAATCACCTCAGAAAAAGCACAAAAATTAATGAACGCATTATTACATATTTGGGGAAAAGAGCGTCAGGTTACTATTTCGACCACTCAGCATTTTGAGACGAATAAGCAAAGTTATTTCACGAATGAAATGAAGATCTTTTTTAATCGAAGAGTAACGGAAGATTTAGCGGACGATTTATACACACTGCCGGACTATATGATAAAATCATTGACAAGATTGAGCACGCTCATTTGACAAGGTGTTTTCCATTGAAAGGTTGAGTATTCTTTTCGTACAATATTAGTAGGGGTTGAAGAGAGGTGAAAGAGGATGACCATTTATAATTTTGAAGCGACTTTATTGAATGGTGAAAAGATAGCTCTGAAGAAATATGAAGGTAAAGTAGTTTTAATTGTGAATACAGCAAGTAAATGTGGTTTTACTCCACAATATGAACAATTACAAACGCTATATGAGAAATATAAAGAACAAGGATTGATTGTACTAGGTTTCCCATGTAATCAGTTCATGAAACAAGAACCGGGCGATGATTTGGAAATTGAGAATTTTTGTCGATTAAATTATGGTGTAACTTTTCCGATGTTTGCAAAGATTGATGTGAAGGGGGAAAAGGCTCATCCGCTTTTCATTTATTTAAGCAATGAAGCACCTGGGGTATTAGGCTCCAAAGGTGTAAAATGGAACTTCACCAAATTCCTTATTGATAGAAAAGGGCATGTTGTCAAACGTTGTTCTCCTCAGACGAAGCCGTTCGACATAGAGGAAGAGATAAGAGCATTATTATAAGGCTGCTTAGGCAGTCTTTTTATATTTGAGTTAAATGAAGGCAAAACATAGTCATTCCAAGAATATCAACAGCAAGGTATCACAATATATTTTCCGAAAGTTTAACTGCTCGAAAGGGTTAAAGTAGTAAGAAAAGGCATCGACTTTCACTGTTAGGGACGATCAGTCGCGTTTTTTTATGCTAGAACAATGGAACTGTATTATTTTTACATTTGCAAGCGAGCGATTTGGTGAAATTTACTTTCTATACTTTGTATTCTCAGTTGTTGTCATATCCAATGGCATATATAATGAAAAAAGCAAGAAGCCTTGATGGGCAGTTTGCAGATGGATGAAATTTTAGATGACGTCTTTACGTGATTAGAATGATGAATGGGGAGCTTAAAGCCATTACATAGAAACGCAGACTTCATGCTGTGAAATTTTACTTAGGCAATATAGAGCTGGTTTAAGGAAGAAGGTTTAATCATTATGAAAATACTTACGGCAGAACATATTACAAAAGAAATGGCAGAAAAAACGTTATGGAAAGATATTTCGTTTTCCATTTCCGAAGGAGAACGAATTGGAATTATCGGTGTTAATGGATGTGGTAAATCAACACTGATGAAAATGATTGCAGGTATTGAAGAAAGTGATCAAGGTGAGATTGTCCATCCGAAAGATTATACAATTTCTTATTTGTCTCAAGATCCGGAATATGATGAATCATTATCGATTCTTGATTACTTGTTTGCAAGTAACACGCCTTTATTTACGTTAATCCGTGAATATGAATTAGCGCTTCAACAATTACAACAGCAACCGGAAAATGAAAAGCTTCAAGAACAGTTGCTTTCGTTACAGCATCGAATGGATACGGAAAACGGCTGGGATCGAAGTGCAGAGGCGAAGGTCATTCTTCAAAAGTTGGATTTACCAGATTCAACACAAAAGCTAGGTCATTTATCTGGTGGTCAAAAGAAACGTGCTGCTTTAGCGAAGGCACTCATTGAACAATCGGATTTATTGATTTTAGATGAACCTACCAACCATTTAGATGCTTCTAGTATTAAATGGTTAGAAGAGTATGTAAATAAGTATCCGTATGCCGTTTTATTTGTGACGCATGATCGTTATTTTCTTGATAATATTGCAACGAAAATTTGGGAATTGGATCAAGGTTCTTTATATGAGTATAAGGGGAATTATGAAAATTTCCTGGAAGGCAAAGCCATCCGTGAAGAAAATGAGCAAGTGACAGCGGCTAAAATGCAGAGTCTGTTCAAAAATGAATTGGCTTGGATGAGAAAGGGAGCTAAGGCTCGAACAACAAAGCAGAAAGCACGTATTCAACGCTTTGAACAGCTTGAAGAAGATGTGAGCGGTAAAAAACAAAATGAAAATGTAGAAATTGAATTGGCTGGTTCCCGTTTAGGACGTAAAGTGATTGAGTGCAAACGGATTAGTAAAATGTATGGTGATAAAGTCATTTTACATAATTTTTCTCGTTTACTGAAGCGTGGTGACCGAATTGGCATTATCGGGAATAATGGGAGCGGTAAATCAACTTTATTACGTATTTTAGCTGAAAGAGAATCGATTGATGGTGGAGAATTAGATAAAGGACAAACGGTGAAAATCGGTTTTTACACACAAGAAAATGAAGATATGAATGAAAAATTGCGTATGATTGAGTATATCCGTGAAGCAGCTGAAGTCATTCAATTGAAGGACGGCAGTTATTTGTCGGCATCTGCCATGCTTGAAAAGTTTCTCTTTCCGATGCATACACATGGAACGCCGATTTATAAATTATCCGGAGGAGAAAAGCGTAGGCTATATTTATTGCGTATATTAATGACTTCACCGAATGTACTTTTACTTGATGAACCGACAAATGATCTCGATACACAAACATTGACTGTCTTGGAAGATTTCTTGGATGGCTTTTCCGGTGTCGTTATTACAGTCTCGCATGACCGCTATTTCTTGGATAAAGTGGCGAATGAATTACTTATTTTTAAAGGAAATGGTATCATTGACAGTTACTTCGGTTCGTATAGCGACTATTTAGAGAGTGTAACAGAAATGAAAGCACCGAAAGAGCAGGCAGAAAAAATATCTGTTGAGCCTCTGAGAGAAAAAGAAAAGAAAAAACGTCTGTCATACATGGAAAAACGTGAATGGGAGACTATTGAATCTGATATAGAAAAAGTGGAGAATCAATTACAGCAAATCGATAAGGACTTGTCTTCAATCGGAAGTGATTTCACTAAAGGTCAAGCATTGCTTGAAGAGCAAACAGCATTAAATGAAAAATTAGAGCATTTGATGGAGAGATGGGAGTATCTATCAGAGCTTGCAGGAGAGTAGCGAGAAAGAAGGCGTCCAGAAAGGTCATTCCGATTACTATTTTTAGAGGAATGAGCCTTTCTGGACGCCTCTTTTCTTTTGTTTTGTTACAATATGCGTCTTCAATCAACCATCAACCGCTAGCCTTTAGCGGCAATGCTTGTAAAAATAACAAACAGCTTGGAATTGTTACTTTGGTCGAGGGATTTTCAGATAGCTCCTTTTTGTCTTTGTATGAAAGTATTATAATTTGGGCATTTATCCCTTACAGATATTTGTCTAGTACATATACTGCGTGTATGAATTAGAAATACAATAAGTATGAGGAGTGGTAATATGCATTATTCTTCTTTTGATGATTGTGGAAATATGTATAGACAATGGAGTCCTTGGGGACCGTCTCCGGTAGGTTTTCCTGGTCCAGGAGGCTATCCAGGACATTACTATCCGGGCCATAGCTATGGACCATATCCTGGTCAGGGTCACCACGGATATTATCCGGGTCAAGGGGGACATCCTGGGCATGGAGGGGGTTATCCTGGTCATGTAGGTGGTTTTCCGGGTCAAGGAGGACATCCTGGGCACGGAGGAGGGGGTTATCCTGGTCATGTAGGTGGTTTTCCGGGTCAAGGAGGACATCCTGGGCACGGAGGGGGTTATCCTGGTCATGTAGGTGGTTATCCAGGTCAAGGAGGAATGCCTCCGTGGGGACAACCAAGACCGGATGAATTAGATGAAATGCCTTATGCACAAGAGATGCCGAATCTAGAAATAACTTCTCATACTATGCATCCTTTTCATAATCCGGAATATTAATTGATCTAATAAGATTGCTTATATTTGTAGGGAAGGGATGTCTGGAAAGGTCATCCTTTTTCAAGTTTTTCGTGAGATTTCCTTTTTGCAATCTCCTCTTCCTATTACAGTTTTTCTGAGAGTTTCTCTTCAATCGGCTTTAATGTAATACTTTCAGAAACAAAGAAAAGCGTAAGTCTTCTGTTTAGAGTGCCGTATGGACTTGCCTCTTTTGTCGAGAACAAAGCAAGCGGTAGACTTTTGTTATTAAAGAAAATAAAGGGATGTTAAACTTTTGTATAAAAATATATTGAAAAATTTATTTTTTCTAAAAATTAAATATATTTTATTGACGCATATATAGGCTTGTTATAAACTATGAATTATAAAATTGATAATCTTCATTTTTTACCAGTGATATAGAGGTGCGGTATTTAACAGTCTTTAGAGGAGCTTGAGCGGCAGTGAGGCTAAAGAGAAGGAAATATTGCCGAAGCAAATAATATACTCAAATATTATTTGTTGGGACTGTAGTTAAGAACTGCAGGACTGTCTCGATAGATTTTTTTATCGAGTTGAGCTATCAGAGGGAATTGTAGGTAACAGTGTGTTATTGAGACCTGAGTTCATCTCAGGTCTTTTTTGATTTAATCCGCACAACACGAAGGGAACTGAAGAAGGAGATTTTATTCCAGCAAAGGGGAGAAGGAATGATGAAGAAATTAGTATCATTTGTTGTTTTGGCTTTAACAATGGTCTTATTTTTGGCAGCGTGTGGCTCATCAGAAAGCGGATCGGAAAGTACAGAAACAGATACATTCACAGTAGGGCTTGAAGCAGGATATGCACCTTTCAACTGGACGCAATCCGATGATTCGAATGGTGCAGTAAAAATTGATGGAAATGCGGAATATGCAGGGGGATATGATGTTGAAATTGCCAAGAAACTAGCGGAAGGTTTAGGGAAAGAACTAGTTATCGTGAAAACGGAATGGGATGGTCTTGTACCGGCTTTAACATCTGGTAAAATCGATGCAATCATTGCGGGAATGTCACCAACTGAGGAGCGAAAACAAACAATCGATTTTTCGGACAACTATTATAAATCCGATTTGGTTATGGTCGTAAAAAAAGGTGGGAAATATGATGCAGCTACTTCTATCCAAGCATTTAAAGGGGCGAATGTAACGGCTCAATTAAATACATTCCATTATTCAGTCATCGAACAAATTGATGGAGTTAATCAAAAAACAGCTATGGACAATTTTCCGGCGATGCGAGTGGCGCTTGAGTCAGGGATTATTGATGGATATGTATCGGAACGTCCAGAAGGTGTAAGTGCGGAGTCGGTAAATGAAAACTTCAAGATGGTAGAGTTTGAAGATGGATTTGTCACATCGGATGATGATACGGCGATTGCTGTAGGTTTAACGAAGAATAGCGATTTAACAGAAAAGATTAATGAAATTTTAGCAGGTATTTCAGAGGAAGAACGCATGAGCATCATGGATACTGCAATTATGAATCAACCAGCTGCGCAGTAATAAGGATGAAAACCGGGTGTATATCAAACATGCAGTCGGTTTTCTCTTTCTTTTAAGGGGGGCAACTATGAGTATTGAGTGGATTATAAAAATTATTTCTGAAAATGGGCCGATGTTCATTCGCGGAGCTGGTGTGACATTATTAATAGCTTTAGCTGGTACGGTGCTTGGGGCGCTGATCGGATTGATTGCGGGGGTTATTCGGACGATTCCGACACCGGAGCGAAAAAGTAACAGATTCATTTTGAAAATAGTGAATTTTATTCTTTCCTTCTATATTGAATTCTTCCGAGGAACACCAATGATTGTACAAGCGATGGTTATTTTTTATGGAACTGCAATGGCCTTCGATATTCAAATGAATTTGATGGTAGCAGCCATTTTCATTGTAACAATTAATACAGGGGCTTATATGGCGGAAATTGTGCGCGGTGGGATTCTTTCTGTTGACAAAGGGCAGTTTGAAGCGGCTCAAGCCATCGGAATGAATCATATGCAAACGATGATGAACGTCGTTCTGCCACAGGTCATTCGTAATATTTTACCGGCAACAGGAAATCATTTTGTCATTAATATTAAAGACACGTCTGTGTTGAATGTCATTTCGGTAACGGAATTATTTTTTGTTACAAAATCAGTTGCCGGAAACAATTTTAGATATTTTGAGTCGTTCTTTGTTGCATGCGTCATTTATTTTGTTATGACATATGCTGTAACGCGCATTTTACGTTATATAGAAAAGAAATTAGATGGACCGGACAGTTATGATTTTAATCAAGAACCAAAGCAAGTATAAGAAGAGCTTCTTTCGGTTGAATACAAGTATTTTTGAAGATAAATAAAGGCAGAACAATTGGGGTGGATAAGTACAGATATGGAAACAGTAATCGATATTCAACATTTAAACAAAAGCTATGGATCGAATGAAGTACTGAAAGACATTAATTTTTCAGTGAATAAGGGAGAGGTTGTTTGTATTATTGGTTCTTCGGGTTCGGGAAAATCAACGCTTCTTCGCTGTGTGAATTTATTGGAAAAACCAAGCGGCGGTCAAATCATTTATAATAACGAAAACATTTTGGATGAAAAACATGATATTTACGCCTATCGAACGAAATTAGGAATGGTTTTTCAACAATTTAATTTATTCAATAATCATAATGTGTTGAAAAATTGTGTGGTTGGTCAAATGAAGGTGTTGAAGCGTACGAAAGAAGAAGCGGAAAAGGTAGCGATGAAATATTTAAAGGTTGTAGGGATGGACAGATATATCAATGCCAAGCCGAACCAATTATCTGGTGGTCAAAAGCAACGGGTAGCGATTGCGCGAGCTCTTTCAATGGAGCCGGATGTCATGCTGTTTGATGAGCCGACATCTGCGCTTGACCCGGAAATGGTCGGTGAAGTCTTGAAAGTCATGAAGGAACTGGCTCAATCTGGTTTGACCATGCTAGTTGTCACACATGAAATGGGATTTGCCAAAGAAGTTTCCGACCGCATCGTCTTCATGGATAAAGGCGTCATTGCAGAAGAAGGCAGTCCAGAACAAATCTTTAACAATCCTATGCAAGAGCGGACGAAGGAATTTTTAAAACGGACGTTCAATTAAATTTGATAATGAAGAAATGGATGTGTCCAGAAAGAACATTTTTAGAGGATGCGCCTTTTTCTGTAGTGGGCTCTTTTTTAAGGGAGAAAACAATAAAAATAGCACTCCAATTAGCGGTTTAATTGGAGTGCTATTTTTGTATGATTGTGTATAAAAATGGAAAGAAACACTTTTCAATCCTATAACTATTGCCCTTTTTCACACAGCAAAGATAACGTTAATCCCACCCGTATTCTCCAAAAACCAATTCAATGTTTTGAGGGATGCTTTTTTGTAAATCTTCAATTGTTGCAAATTGCTGCTCATTAGAGAAGGCTTGTATAAAATTGCCGTCGTAGCCGACCCAAAACACCGTGGTATTGTCGGGCAAAATAACGCGTACGGCATTTGCTACCCATTTTGGTTTAACATAACGAGTTCGATTATTCTTAGTCCTTTTAAAGACAGATTGTGTTTCATATTCCTTTTCCTCTACGTGAAACACATCCTGTTTTAACGACCATAATGACAAATGGTTCAAATTGCTTCCATTCCAAAATAAATGAGGAAAATATTCATTGAATTGATGAGGATTTGTGAGAACCGCTTTAACGTAAATCTTATCTTTGCTGCTCCCTGCCAGAAATTCAGACTCTATCTTTTGCTTTCTAAACAGTTCCTCTAGTCTTTCTTGTTCATCATCAAAGAATTCAGCGAATGAATAGATTGGGAAATAATTTGGACCATTTAATTCCGTCATAAACAGGTCTTGTAAATCAGGACCTTCCAAATGGTATATATCTATAATGTGCTGGATGTTGCCGTCCATGCAAAAGCCGGTTTCGCTCTCTGTTCTAATTCTTTCTAGTGGAACATATAATATTTGCAGCTTCATGTGCTACCTCCGTTTTCAGCGGCGCCTGGATGATTTTGTCTATTCTTTTAAAAATCAGTCTATGTTCAACTGTACTAACTATATCATAATCAATTAACACTTCCATCATAAATGAACGGGGTTCTTATCTGTGAGAAAAAAGTTGCTTTTGATCCAAAAACAATATTAGAGATTAACATAGCTTATTTGGAAAAAATAGCTTGGAATTGTCGTTTTGGTCGAGGAGAAATAAGTGGAAGGAGCGTTTGAAAAGTCATTCAAGGACTTTTCAAACGCTCCTTCTTTTTCGTTATTATGTATGTGGTGAATCATACATTCGGCAGTTAAATGAAATGGTATTGTTTTAAAATGAATATCCAAAAAAATAAAGTGAATATTGAAAAGGCCGAACCAATCACGACGATATGACTGCTTAATTCACTATCTGCATTCATTTGCTTTGCCATTGTAAAGGAAGAGACGGCAGTCGGTGCAGCGAAAAGCGTAATTAGGGCAACTAATTCTGCATCTCGGAATCCTAAATAGATTCCGAGGGGAATGAAAACGGCTGGAACCAGTACTAATTTACTGGTGATTGTAATCAGCAATGGTTTCACATAACCAACAATCGTTGTAAACTGAAAATAGCCGCCTAAGATGATCAAAATTAAAGGTGTGGCGACTTTAGAGATATCACTGACGGTTTTTTCGAAAAAAAACGGTAGTTGGATGTTGGACAGTAAAAAGATAATTCCTAAAATGGATGCGATAATTAGTGGATTGGTCAAAATGCCTTTTATAATTTTTGGGAATTGAATTTTTCCGCCATCAAACACTTCGAGTGAAATAACAGCTAACGCATTGAAAAGCGGTACAATGACAGCAATGAGCAAGGAGGTAACACCTAACCCTTGTTCACCGAAAATAGACGCTGTTATAGGCAATCCAAAGATAATGAAATTACTGCGGAAGATTCCTTGTATCATTACGCCGCGCTTTCTGTTGTCTTTTTCTATCATCGGGATGATAATGAATAAAATGCAAAAAACAATCAAAGTAGCGATTACACCATATGCCATCAGTCTGACATTTAAAACACCATCTAACTCTGTGCTGTAAATATTGTAGAATAGCATAACTGGCAAAAAGACGCGAAATGCCACATTATTGATTACTGTTAAGGAATGATTATCAAATAACTTTATTAAGTTCAAAAAATAGCCAAGTGCTATTAATAAGAAAAGAGGCAAAACGACGTTGAGTGATAAAATGAAATTACTCATTGGATTTTATTCCTCTTTACGGTTTTGCCTAAATGTCTCGTTGTATGTACAAGTTGTATGGAACAGTTTATCACGTTTTTTCTCCATTCTTCTTAATTTGCGTAACTTCCTTTTATGGTTGCATGGTCCAAAATATGGCCTTCCATCGCTTTAAATAATTCATTCATATAAAAACCGTTTTGTAAATCCAAGATTGTATCTAAGGCAAAGACATGCAATTCATAGACGTGCGGAGCATCAGGGGGAGCCATACCGCCATAACAGCTTGTCTCACTAATGGATTGATTGCCGCCAAGTGGCCCTGACCAGCTATTTGTTCCTTGTACATAATCAGTTGCGGTGATGCTCTCATTTTCCGCTAATTCTGTTTTTGTAATATTGGCTGCTGTCCAATGAATCCATGAAAAACCACAGACAGGAACGGCATCTTTATCTTCAAGAAAAACGGCATATGAAACGGTGCCTTTTGGTGCATCTTCAATCAGGACAGGCAATGAATATGTAGGCATACCGCCTTGATTGAATTGCGTGCCTCTTTTTCCGTATTTTTCTTCAATTACACCGTTGACGATGCCATAACTACTGACTTTCATAAAAAACCTCCTTTTATTCGTTAAACTTTCATCATGCTACTTCATAATTATAAAACAATTTTTTCTCTTTTTGTAAAAACATTCATTTAATTATCGTTTTGCTTTCATCTTACTTTTCAATAAAACCTATTTGTAGTATGCTGAAGTTATTTATTAATTTAAATTTGGAGTGAAGATAGTATGACAAATGCTTATGAAGAATATATGAGACAAGTAACTCAGCCGATGAGAGAGGAATTGGCTCAAGCCGGATTTCTTGAATTGACATCAGCTGAAGCAGTGGAACAATTTATGGATAAAGCAGAAGGCTATACCTTTGTGGTCATTAATTCTGTTTGTGGATGTGCTGCAGGATTAGCTCGTCCAGCTGCCATTCATGCCGTCGCTGATTCCGATAAGAAGCCTGATCACGTGGTGACGGTGTTTGCGGGACAAGACAAAGAAGCTACGGCGAAAATGAGGGAACTAATGGCAGACTATGTACCTTCTTCTCCTTCAATGGCTTTATTCAAAGGTAAAGAGGTTGTGCATTTCATTCCTCGTGAGGAAATTGAAGGTCATTCTATCGAAGAAATTATGACTAATATTAAGCAAAGCTTTGCAGGTATGTAATTAAGCATGATTGTAACGACAGCAGGAAGAACTTCTGAACAATACATTGAACAAGCTAAGCTTGTTGCGTATGAATTAAACATTCCTTATATAAAGAGGAACAAGCAATCATTGAATAAGCTTCACGAGCAGCATGAAAACATTGTGGTAGTGGGAAAGGCAGGCATACAGCTATATCATCGAGAGGGAAAGGATCCTTACTTTTTTCATCCGAATATAGCGATGATTCGAGTCAAGAGAATGCAAAATGGAGAACATGATCCTTTGGTGGATGCTGCTGATTTGCAGGAAGGAGATTCTTTTCTTGATTGTACGCTAGGGTATGCCTCGGACAGTATTGTCGCTAGTTATGCAGTAGGAGAGAACGGGCGTGTAACTGGCATTGAAGCAAGCATTCTATTAGCTTATTTAACGAAGCAAGGTTTGCAAAATTGGGAGCATGATTATCCGCCCGTTCAGCAAGCAATGAGAAAAATCAACGTGCTAACAGGTGACCACTATACGTATTTGCAGCAAATGCCTTCCGATAGTGTGGATGTCGTGTATTTCGATCCAATGTTTGAAGAAAGTATTGCCGAATCCAATGCACTTCAAACATTAGCTCATTTTACGGATTTCTCCCCATTAACGGAGGAGACGATTGCAGAAGCAAAACGGGTTGCCCGCAAAAAAGTCGTGTTGAAGGATCATTTTCGAAGCACTCGCTTTCAGCAATTCGGTTTTCGGCAACAAATTAGGAAAACCTCCAAGTTTCATTATGGAGTCATCGATAAATAGGCAAGAAAGGAGATCCATTCACATTTCAGGAGGGTGGCTCCTTTTTCTTTTGCCTTTTTAATAAGACACTTTCTTTAATCCACTGTCACTTTGCAGTGGCAATACCCACAGAAATAATGAGACGAAAAAAGAACCAACTTAGACTTGTTGTTTTGGTAGAGGGTAAATAAGCGGTAGGAGCGTCTGAAAAGTCATCGAATAACTTTTCAGACGCTCCTTTTTTACTTTGGAATCTCTTTCCTCAACGTAACGTAGTGAAGTAGTTCAATAGGCTGTTAATCAGTGAAGTTTAAGAAGACGAAGTAAGCAAGTGTAACGATGCTTGTAATAAGTAAAGTGACTTCCATTTAATCAATCACCGCCCTATTTTCTATCGTAAACTAAGTATTAAGAAAGCTTTTTCATTAGTATATCTTTTTTTGATTAAATTATGAAACTTAATTCGGATTTGTTTCGTAAATAAATGAAAGCATGTATAGTAGAATAATAGAATGATATAATGAAGGGGTAACTGTATGAAATTTCAGAAATGGATGAAAAAATCGTTAGTCGTCGCATTGTCGATACTTACATTTGGGATTGTCACACCTGATGATTTTATATGGAATGATGAAGTAGAGGCAGCAAGCCTTAGCAAAAAGAGTTCGTTTGAAGAATTAGCATCGGTCAGTGACTTTGCTGTAAATGTTCCGATTGATTCGATTATAGAAGAAAAATCGGAACGTGAAAAACTATTAGAAAGTTTTTATGAAAAAGCGGAAACGATTAGCTATCAAAAGTTCGGTGAGCGCATCAAGCCACGAATTGAGGAAGAATTCACAAACGTTATTTTGCCGAAAATTGAAGAAGCTATTGCGTTATATGTCAATGAGTATCCAGAAAGTGAATTGAAACATTTAACTATTTCAGAGAAACCGGCATCAGGAGTTGGAGAGAAAATTTTTCATATATACGATCATAACAGTGGTCAGGATTTAATCCGTTTTCATGTGAGAAGGGAGAATGTACCTCAACAAGGGCATTGGTTTAATTTTCATTATCATACGGAGCAGGATCAATTTGCTGCTCACCATGAATTAGGAAGTATTTATTGGGATACGAACACTCCACCACATTGGGCAAGTCAAACAAATATTGTATAACGCGGAGGGCCTTTACAGGGCTCTCTTTTTTCGTTCTTCGTATTTGTACATAATAAAAATATCAGTGAATACGTATATAATAATGAATCTTCTCTACAATATTCAGTGAGTTGAGTGTAACGGCGTACATTCTGTAATATTATTGACGAAGCAGACAAAATGATGAGGTGAAGGTATGAAAGGGAAAGAGCAAAATCAAACACCTCCAATTCTCCCTCATAGTGAGTCTTATATCAAAAAGGTAGAGTATGGTGAAGAAATAGGAAATCAATGGTCGTTTAAATTAATTAAAGTAGATTCTGTAGATACATCAAAAGAGACAAGAGAGTCAGACGTTTCAGTTCCAGTCGATATTGAGCAGGTTTTACTATTAAATAATGAAGGGAAAGCCTATATAATATTTGATGTGTCATTCTTAAAAAAATATAGCATCTGTGTCATAAATGAAAGTGAACAAACGGTTTCATATCGTATTGATGGAAGCCCAAATAATGTACACTTTATGGAATTATCCACGGAAATGGAAATTGAACCATTTCAAATGAAATGTACTTTTTTAAACCACTATCTGAAATTTCTCCGTGTTCAAGTGTTTGGGAAAAGTGTGTCTTTAGTGAAAGTATATTTACAAGGTATGAAGTAAAGGAAATGTAATATTGATGTAACGAAAAAAGATGTAAGAAATGCAACTACCTCTCGAAAAAATAGTGTTAAGTTGGAAATCGTTCCAATGAAGTGTTTGGTTGTTATATCATTTCCTTGAAAGTAAATTTATTGAAAGTCAGTAGAATGCCTATTATGACAGGCATTCTTTTTTATTATGAAAATGAAAAGTAAGTTGTATAATATTTCTGATTTTCATAGAGTGTCAATGTGAGAATATGGAAGATTTTTTACGAAAATCCCATGTTATGATGTGTATGTCGAAGAAATCACAATCAAATGGGAGGAATTACGACGTGAAGAAAAAATTACTTTTAACAGTAGCAACAGTAGCGACACTATCTTTTGCAAGTTTAGGAGCAATTAATACAGATGCAGCGTCTTTTGACTGCAATTCTATGAATATAAATAAAAACATTAAGGTGTATAAAACAGTAGAAATCGGTAAATATAAATGGAATTCTTGTACATCTGGCAATTCAAATACTGGAACGAATCTGCCTACAGTGGAGACACCGGAAACAGATGTAAATCAACCTACAGTTGATACTCCACAGATAGATAACAATCAATCTGAAGAGTCTACACCGGAAATTTCAGATGACGAGCAAACGAATGATTCTACAGTTTCAGATTATGAAGTAAGTGCATTTGAAAAAGAAGTGTTAGAATTAACGAATGCAGAACGAGCTAAGCAAGGGTTATCACCTTTAACTTTAGATACAGAATTGAGCAAGGTAGCAAGAATTAAATCACAAGATATGAAGGACAAGAATTACTTTAGTCATACAAGTCCGACTTACGGTTCTCCTTTTGATATGATGAAGCAATTGGGCATTTCATATAGTGCAGCAGCTGAAAATATTGCACAAGGACAAACTACACCAGAGCAAGTTGTACAAGCTTGGATGAACAGTCAAGGACACCGAGAAAATATTTTGAATGCAAGCTATACTCATATTGGTATCGGATATGTAGCAGATGGAAACTACTGGACACAAATGTTTATTTCTAAATAAAGATGAATATGGAAGCTGAAGATGAGGGTCATTCCTTATTTTCAGCTTTTTGTTTTTTTAAGATAGACAAAATGCGGCCAATGTATACATTTTGATTGTTGCAAGTTGTTTTATAGTTCCGTTACGTTTATTTCAGAGTATTGTAAATCTTTCGCTTTTTCTAGTTGGATTTCTAATACTCCATCTTTATATAGTGCTGAAGTTCCTTTTTGTTTCACGATTGCAGGAAGTACATACGATTGTTTTTCTTTTGTGGTAGGAAAACCTTCAATAATCAATCTGTTGGAAGTGTGAAATATTTTAAGTTGATGTAGTTGAGAATCATCTTTTATGCGAATTTTTACAAATACATCACGGTGCGTTTCGAAAATTTCCACATTATGTTTTGGTTTGGTTGATTTGGAAGAAGTATTTGCAGAAGAGATATTTAAATGATCATCAGCTTCTCCTTGATTCATGGAAGAGAAGAGTTGATTCATGTAGGATTCCATATCTTTCGCATTTGTTGGAGGTGTAAAATTTTTCATATGTTTTTGGAAAGGAAATAGAAAATTCCATGGATTCATGACACACACACCCCCCTACAGAAAGAATTTCACATAATAGGTTATGCGCGGAGAAGAGTGAAGGTTCAATCCATATAAGGAGGTGTATTAAGTATTCTATAATGATTTAGACGCAGAAGAGAGGAGCATTTGTGCTTCTTTTTCTCTTACTAATGGGATTATATGCTCACCAAAATATTGTAATTCTTCTTCATAATGCAGAAAGCCTGTTAAGAGTATGTCAACTCCTACTTTTTTTAATTCGATTATTCGTTCTGCCACTTGTTCAGCTGTTCCGATTAAACCTGTTCGGAAACCATCATTATATTGTATTAAATCTTCATAATTAGAGTTAGCCCACATACCTTCCCCTTCTTTTGAAGAGTGGCCTGCATCTTTAACAGAATTTCGGAAGCCATCAACAGCTTCAGAATGTGCATTAGCGACGATTTCTTGTAATACTTGTTTAGCTTCTTGTTCAGTTTCTCGAACAATGACAAACGCATTTACTCCGAATCGGATCTGTCTACCATTTGCTTCAGCTAATGACTTTACTTCGTCAATCTGTTCTTTGATTTTGTCCAATGTATTACCGTTCATGAAGTATACATCCGATGAACGTCCTGCCATTTCTTTAGCGGCTTTTGAATTGCCACCTTGGAAAATTGTTGGAGCATTAACAGGCTTAGGTTTTGAAGGCGCATCATTTAATCGATAAAAATCACCCTTATAGGTGCTTTGTTCATTTTCCCATAAACTTTTTAGAACTTGTATGAATTCTTCAGAACGTCTATATCGTTCATCATGCTCTAACCAAGCTTCGCCAAATCCATGAAATTCTCCTTTAAACCAACCGCTTACGATATTGACTGATGCGCGGCCGTTACTAATATGGTCAATGGTTGAAATAATCTTTGCGAAAACGCCTGGATGCCATAATCCAGGTAGAACGGCTGTTATAATATTTAATCTACTCGTGGTGGCAGCTAAAGCGGAAGCCAAGGTAGCGGCCTCCAATTGTTGGTCAGCTCCATAACTTGCTGAAAATCTTGTTTGTAATAACACATAATCAAACCCGATGCTTTCTGCAAGTTGTGCATATTGCTTATTTGCTTCAAACTGCCAATCTGTTTTTTGCTCAATTTTTGATATGACTAGCCCACCACTTACATTTGGGGCCCAGTAGGCAAACTGTAAACTCATAAATATCCTCCTTAAATTGGGCTGACCAATTTTGTGTAACGTAATAAATAAAAAAGGCCCTTGATATTCTTGAGATATGTAAGAATATCAAGGGCCTCCGGATGACCAGTCAGCACCAGTTTTTATATTTGGAAAATTTGTAACGTATACATATATTTAATCATTTTATTCCAATGTGTCAAGTGGGTATTTGAAAACGAGATAATTTGTTCTTTTTATCGGTTATTTCAATAGAGCAATACAATAACGGATCTGTTATTTATATGCATCATAGAGTCTTCTGTATTGGATTCATGAAACTGTGAGTTTCCTTTTGTTCGCAAAATTAATCGAAAAGGAAAAGATAATTTAAATTCTACTTGACAGCTAGGAATAATAAGTTTTATGATAAGTGTGTAATTAACGAAGAATAATAAAGCTGACTAGAAAACTAGAGGCTCTTGCTATAAATTTTATTTGATTTATAGTGAGGGCCTTTTTGTTTTTGTTGAGGGAGGTAATTCACGTAGTGGAAGAGTCAATCACTTCGAACGTATCGGCTGAACGACTAGTGGATGAAAGACCGGTAATAACAAGTGATATTTTAAATTTACCAGATTTGCACTTTTTTCTTTATTGTCAGGAACAGTACAAATTAAACAAAGGTGTATTTAATACGATTGATAACTGGTTTTATAAAAATGGGATTGTTAATATTATCGATCGTCGAATATATTTATTGACGTTTTTACAATATGTCAAAGAGTGCAATCTGGAAACAAATAAATATATAAAGTTTGGGATAGGTGGTTTAACAAAGAAATTAAATGAATTCGTAAGAGACCAAGAGCGAAAAAATTATTTTATTTAAATGCTGGAAGACTCTTGGATTGGGGGGATTTGTTTGTTAACGGAAGAAGTTAAATTTGATTATATGAACATTGCTATTTCTTTAGCGAATGAATTTTCAAGAACGGCTGTTGAGCGTGATAAGCGAGGTGGAACGGCTAAAACTGAGCGTGATTTACTTCGGAAGAGTGGCTTGTTGTCTTTGATAATCCCAAAGGCTTATGGAGGACTAGGAGGTAATTGGCTTTCTGTTTTAAATGTCACACGTGAGTTAGCAAAAAAGGATGGCTCTTTAGCTCATTTATTTGGTTATCACTCATTATGTCTCGCTTCTGTTCAATTATTTGGTACTGTAGAACAAACAGAAAGAGCATATAAAGAGACTGCTGAAAAACAGTTGTTTTGGGGCAATACTTTTAATCCTCGTGATCAAAGTTTACGGGTTCAAAAGAGAGATAATGAATTTATTTTAAGCGGTAAGAAGAACTTTTGCTCAGGTTCATCTGATTCGGATGTACTTTTAATTTCGGCGAACTGTCACGAAAGAGTGCAACCGATATTTGGCGTTATTCCTTCAAATAGAGAAGGGATAACGATACAAGATGATTGGGATAGTTTTGGACAAAGACAAACAGATAGTGGTTCTGTATTATTCAAAAATGTTGTCTTAAAAGAAGATGAAGTACTCGACTATTTCGAGGGGAATTCATCCAGTCTTTTTCCGACAATACGAACGCATATCGCTCAAACAATATTACTGCATGTGCTATTAGGAATAACTGAAGGGGCGCTGGAAGAAGCCAAACAATATACAAAAGAATTTTCACGCCCATGGTTAACTTCCAATGTCGATCTAGCAACAGCAGATCCGTATATTCTTCAGCAATATGGTGAGATGCAAGTAGCATTAAGAGGAGCAGAAGTATTAGCTAAAGAAGCAGCTGTATCTTTACAAAATATTTGGGAACAGGAACATTCACTAACTACATTAGAACGTGGGAATTGCAGCATTACAATTGCTACAGCAAAAGTGGCAGTGACAAAGGCTGCGCTACATGTAAGCCAAACAATGTTTGAAGTGATGGGAGCTAGAGCTACGTCGGGTAAATATGGATATGATCGATATTGGCGTAATATTCGCACACATACATTGCATGACCCGCTTTCGTATAAGCTTCGAGATATAGGGAATTGGAGTTTAAATAATCAATTACCAGAAATCACTCCGTATTCCTAATGAGAAAAGTAGAAATGTTGATTATATTTTAGGTAAAGAAAGGGAGTTTTAAAATGGAAATATTATGGTTTATTCCAACACATGGTGATGGAAGATATTTAGGAACAAGTCAGGGTGCAAGAGCGGTTGATTTTAATTATAGTAAGCAGGTGGCGCAGGCGGCCGATCAATTAGGGTATACAGGGGTTCTTATTCCGACTGGTAAGTCATGTGAAGATTCATGGATAGTGGCTTCTACATTGGTGCCAATGACAGAAAATTTAAAATTTTTAGTGGCACTTCGACCAGGCCTTATGTCTCCGACCGTTGCAGCACGTATGACCGCTACACTAGATCGTTTTTCAAACGGCCGATTATTGTTGAATGTAGTGGCTGGTGGGGATGCAACTGAACTGGCTGGTGACGGATTGTTTGTTGACCATGATGCTCGATATGATTTAACGGATGAATTTTTAACTGTTTGGAGTAATTTGCTGAAACAAGAAAAAGTTGATTTTCATGGGGAACATATTCGTGTAGAAGGTGGAGAAGTATTATATCCGAGTGTGCAAGATCCACACCCGCCATTGTATTTTGGTGGTTCTTCTTTAGCCGGTATGAAAGTGGCAGCGAAGCATGTGGAGCATTATTTAACATGGGGAGAGCCTCCTGCACAAGTGGCTGAAAAAATTGCACAGGTGAGAAAACTGGCTGAAGCAGAAGGTCGAACAGTCAAATTTGGCATTCGTCTCCATGTGATTGTTAGAGAAACAAATGAGGAAGCATGGAAGGCAGCAGAAGAGCTTATAAAATATGTGGATGATGAAAGTATCGCTTTAGCACAGAAAGTATATAAACGTATGGATTCTGAAGGACAACGAAGAATGAGTGAGTTGCATAATGGCGATCGTACAAAGTTGGAGGTTAGCCCTAATTTATGGGCGGGAGTCGGTCTTGTTCGCGGAGGAGCGGGGACGGCTTTAGTGGGGGATGCTGATACTGTAGCTGCCCGTATGAAAGAATACGCCGATTTAGGAATTGAAACATTTGTTTTATCAGGCTATCCGCATTTAGAAGAAGCGTATCGCACAGCGGAATTATTATTTCCGAAGCTGCCGGTTAAAAAGCCGGAAAAGAAAAAAGAGAGAAGCTTTATTAGTCCATTTGGAGAAGTAATTGCGAATAATCATGTACCTGTCAGTACGAAATAAGTTTTACTAACAGACAGTAGAGATGTCTGTCTCATAGATGTTAAGGTGAAAGGGATTGACATGGTATCGCTGCAATGAAAAGCCATCCCGAGTATTATTTTTTCGGGATGGTTAAAGATACATGGTGGGTAGTATTGTTTTTCGGGATTGTCAGAATGAATAAGCCATTTTCGTACGTTACTTTAGTGTGTTTTGGCTGAAAGGAAAAAGGAAGGACAATGGAGCGACTAAAGTGACCGATATATCGCTCACTATGAAGGATGTTGCTTTTATCAAAAATAGTCGGGTGGGATATAGTACCTTCTATAATTAAATTTTGCCCGTTGAATGAGACGGAGAGATTTTCTGTATTGGTTATGCCAGCCAGTTCGATGCATACATAGCCATGCGTTTCATCTTCTAAAAGGTCAATAGGGGGTGTTTTCTTCGGCATGATTTTTTGGAAATCGTTCCAAAAAGATTCTCCCAGTACCTTCTCTGTTTCCTTTGGAAAATCGTCCCACCCTTTGAAGTCATTTTGTTCTTTATGCATAAAAGGCACCACCTTTCATAAAAGTGTATGAAGGGTGGTGCCTTTATATGTTCCATTAAAGGGAGGATGGTTTGTATTTTTTTCTTTGGATAAAAAGGAGTCTGGACAATAAGCATATTGCCCCGATCGCCAATCCGATAATCAAGCCAATCCAGTAGCCATATGGACCTAAATCGGTATAGTTCGCTAAGATAATCCCGGTAGGCAAACCAATGATCCAAAACGCAAAGAGCGACATGAATAAGGTAACATTTACATCTTTATATCCTCTTAGCGCTCCTTGAATAGGGGCCATTAAAGCATCCGAAAATTGGAAGAAAAGCGCAAAAATCAAAAAGTTTGCAGCCATTTGAATGACTTTCGGATCATGGCTGTACATAGAAGCAATTTCAGTTCGGAAGAAGGAGAGAATAACGGCAAAGATGAGAGCCATGCTGATTGTGATAATAATGCCGATGATACTGTATTGTTTGGCATCACGATATCGTTTTCCTCCGACTTCAAAGCCGACAACAATGGTTAAAGCCATGGAAATACTAAGCGGTACCATATATAGAAATGAAGCAAAGTTCATTGCTGTTTGGTGTGAAGCGATGGTAACCGTATCAAAAGAGCTCATCAACAAAGTGACAGCCGAAAAAATGCTTGTCTCAAAGAAAATGGCGAGTCCAATCGGAATGCCGATTTTTAAAATATTACCACACTCTTTCAAAGAAAAAGGTATCAGTTCTTTGAAAAGATGATACGTTTTAAATGGATGAATTTTTTTCAATACGATAATGGTAAGAAAGAGGATTATCCAGTACGTAATTGTCGTGGCAACACCTGCACCAACGCCTCCTAATTGTGGAAAGCCCCCTTTACCAAAGATGAATAAATAATTGAACACGGCATTAATCGGCAAAGCGATAAGTGTGATCATCATGGAAATGCGTGTCTGTCCTAAGGCATCGATGAACGAACGCAATACACTATGCATGAATAAAGGAATAATTCCAATCGATAAGGCCACTAAATAATCATGAGCAACTATGTGCACGTCAGCTTCTAGTGACATGTTATTTAAAACTGGATTTAAAATCAAAGAGCCGATAGCAACAACCGTTAAAGCGATTATAATAGATAAATATATTCCTTGTGTTACTGCATATGGGACATCCTGTTCTTTCTTAGCACCAACCAATTGCGAGACAATCGGTGTGATGGCGATTAATATACCGGTTAATCCAGTATAAACAGGTACCCAAATCGAGCTTCCTATTGCTACTCCAGCCAAATCTGACGAAGAAAAATTCCCCGACATAAGTGTATCGAAAAAAGTCATCGCAAACATGCCTAGCTGTGTAATCAGCACCGGCAGCATAATTTTGAAAAAGAGCGAAATCTTCTCTTTAATCGTTGAAGTAATTGTCAAAAGTATCCCCCAATTTCATTACAAATATCGTTAGTTGTACAGAATCACTTCTAAAACATCTATCAAAACAGTATAGCATAAGATAACAGTACGTAAATCCTATCATGTAGTAATTCTATTTTTTGAGTAGTCATATTTTTCTTTCTCTTTCATATGATTTATAGACTGATAGACATCGCAAATCGTTTATGCAATCCATTTAGAGGAGGAATAATAAGATGGCTTATAATCACTCAAAAGGTTGGTATGTTTCACAATTAAAAAATATAGGCATAACTAAACACCCTATCGAGTTGAAAAAACTAGAATTATACAAAACGTTCGTTTTAAGACAAATGTATTATAGAAAAGTACAAAAAGTGTTATAAATATCTTGAAACTTATGTCGACTTCTTTCGTATAATATAGTATGAAAGGAGTGTTTTAATTGGTTTCAAATGACGATCGTTTGCTTGCGGCACTTATTTACGTTATCAGCTTTTTTACGGCTTTTATCGGACCGTTGGTGATTTGGCTGCTGAAAAAAGATAGTTCTGATTTTGTTGATTATCATGGAAGAGAATATTTGAACTTTTTAATCTCTTATACAATTTATGGTGTTGTTGCAGCTGCTTTATGTTTAGTATTAATTGGTTTTGTAGTGGCACCAATTGTCGGATTGGCAGGAGTAATCTTTACGATTATTGGCGCTGTGAAAGCGTATCAAGGTGAGTATTATCGAATACCGCTTATTTTTCGAATTCTATAGAATTCAAATAAAGGTCGACGTAATATGGCCTCACATCCAGAAAAAAGATGTGAGGCATACGTCGGCTTTTTTCTATATAACTCTGTTAAACGTGGCTGTTGATTTTAGTAGGTATTGATTTGTCGGAAATCCGGTGACTCCTGCGTACAAACGAGAGAGTCAAAAGCGAGAAGACTGGACACTTGGCACGAAAACGAACGGATTGGAGCCGATATCGACGTTGGAATTTAACATGGCCTTCTATATAGAGTGAATTCAGCTAAAACATTTCGATGGAGGGTGAAATGAATATTAAGCAGTTTTATAAAACGATTGCGGGCATGTATTTGAATATTTCCTTACTGCTGACTATAATCAGTGGTTTGACTTTCATTTTCTCATATTTGTATGCAGAGGATAATGCCATTATTTTGGCGGTTTTCCCTTTTTTTCTTTTAAGCTGTATGTATTTTTTTACGTTTTTAGTTTATAAAAGGAGGTATTATCATTTACCGAATACGATACCTGTGAATGACCGAACACCATTGGAAGAGGAACATATATTGCTGGTTTTTATGCCGGCTCCTACCCTGCATATTTTATTGTTTCATCCAAAGGGAAAACTGCTTGGTGAAATGAAAGACGGAAAATCACAGTGGTATAAGTGGTTCATTCCGAATAGTTTCTCTGTTTTTTTCCCTCATTCATATGAATTGACTGATTTCGACGGAAATGTATTGGCTACATATAAACAACATCGTTTTTTTTCTACTAAACAAGTTTTTTATAATGAAAAGGGAGAAGAATTGGCAGTTTATGAACAAGATTGGAAGAAATCATTGTTTCGGTATAAAGGAGAAGTAACAAATCAGGATAAGTCGATTCACATGAAAATCGATGTAGGTGGAATGGTTCAAAGCTTTTCAATTTTGACTGCCGATCATCGGAAGATTGTTTCCTTTCAAAAAGGATGGATGCCGTTGGAATGGGGAGAAAAATTTAAAGAGTTCAACACACCTATCCTCTCTTTTGGTTCGCATTGCAGTGATGATGAGAAGCTCTGTATATTCGGTGTTTGTGCCTACTTGCTTCGGTATAGTAAAAATTGACAGTTCCGTAAAAAAGAATTGTAACTGTTCTATCGTTTTCAATTTTAGTTTAATATGTTAGAATTTTTAGAGAATGAAGAATTTTAAAAATAACACATACTGTTTTATATGGGGGTAGTACATCAAATGTCTGAGTCTAAAATGAGAAGTGATATGATTACTAAAGGTGTTGACCGTGCACCGCACCGTAGTTTATTGCGTGCTGCGGGTGTTAAAGAAGAAGATTTCGGAAAACCGTTTATTGCGGTTTGTAATTCGTATATCGATATTGTGCCTGGTCATGTTCATTTACAGGAATTCGGAAAAATCGTAAAAGAAGCAATTCGTGAAGCAGGTGGTGTTCCGTTTGAATTCAATACAATTGGTGTCGATGATGGAATTGCAATGGGGCATATCGGTATGCGCTATTCATTGCCGAGCCGTGAAATCATTGCAGACTCAGTAGAAACGGTTGTTTCTGCCCATTGGTTTGATGGAATGGTGTGTATTCCGAACTGTGACAAAATTACACCAGGAATGATGATGGCTGCACTTCGTGTCAATATTCCAACAATCTTTGTTAGTGGTGGTCCGATGAAGGCCGGTAAAGATCAAGATGGCAAATCATTATCTCTGACATCTGTATTTGAGGGTGTAGGAGCTTATCAAGCGGGTAAAATTAACGAAGAAAAATTACAAGAAATTGAGCAAGTGGCTTGTCCGACATGCGGTTCTTGTTCGGGGATGTTTACGGCAAATTCCATGAACTGTTTAGCGGAAGGTTTAGGTTTAGCTCTTCCTGGTAACGGAACAATTTTGGCTGTAGCAGAGGAACGGAAAGAATTTGTCAAACAGTCAGCAAAACAATTAATGGAACTGATCAAGAAAGACATTAAGCCTCGTGATATCGTCACTATGGATGCAATCGACAACGCATTTGCATTGGATATGGCTATGGGTGGTTCAACAAATACAGTTCTTCACACATTGGCTTTAGCCCATGAAGCGGGATTTGAATATCCGATGGAGCGCATTAATGAAATCGCCAGCCGAGTACCTCATTTGGCAAAAATTGCACCTGCTTCCGATTATCATATTGAAGATGTACATAACGCAGGGGGAGTAAGTGCAATCATTAATGAGTTGTTGAAAAAACCAGGTGCCATTAATGGAGAATGTCTAACTGTTTCAGGAAAAACATTGCGGGAAAATGTAGCCGGTTGTGACATTTTGGATCAAGATGTCATCCATCCATTGGATAACCCACATTCAGAGCAAGGCGGTCTTGCCGTATTGTTCGGTAATTTGGCTCCTCAAGGTTCAATCATTAAAGTGGGTGCAGTCGATAAGTCAGTCGGCGGTTACCATCGTGGACCAGCTATTTGTTTCAATTCACAAGAAGAAGCACTATCTGGAATTATTACAGGTAAAGTACAGGAAGACCATGTAGTCGTTATCCGCTACGAAGGACCTAAGGGTGGTCCAGGTATGCCGGAAATGTTGGCTCCTACTTCACAGATTGTCGGTCGTGGATTGGGTGCGAAAGTCGGGTTGATTACGGACGGTCGTTTCTCAGGTGCGTCACGTGGAATCAGCATTGGCCATATCTCTCCGGAAGCGGCAGAAGGTGGTCCGATTGCTTTTGTTGAAGACGGGGATATTATTGAATTGGATATGAATAAGCGTACAATCCAACTTGAAATTTCGGATGAAGAAATGGAAAAACGTAAAGCTAACTGGAAAGGCTTCGAACCGAAAGTGAAAACAGGTTATTTAGCTCGCTACTCAAAACTTGTAACGAATGCAAGTTCAGGTGGGGTTATGAAAATTTAGTATAGACATAAATTAAGAGGTTCGATGAAAGTATTTAATCGAACCTCTTATTCGTTTTGTATAGAAACATAGTATGTGCGTTAGAGAACAAACATATTTAAGGTGAAATTCAGAAAATTTTGCTACAATATATAAGTATAATTTTTATACGATTACAGAAAAGTGGGGAATGGCAATGGCAAAGTTAAATGAAATTTTACAATTTAACCAAGAGTTTGTTGAAAACAAACAATACGAAAGTTATCAGACAGACAAATATCCAGATAAGAAAATGGTTATTTTGACATGTATGGATACACGTCTTGTAGAGTTACTACCGAAAGCAATGAATGTCAGAAATGGTGATGTGAAAATCATTAAAACAGCGGGTGCAGTTGTATCCCATCCTTTTGGCAGTGTCATGCGAAGCATTTTGGTGGCTATTTATGAATTAGGTGCAACAGAAGTGTTTGTTGTAGGGCATCATGATTGTGGTATGTCGGCAGTATCTGTTGATGGCATTGTTGAAAAGATGCAGCAACGAAATGTTTCAGCAGAAACGATGACGACTATTAAGAATGCCGGAATTAATTTAGATCAATTTTTACGAGGATTTAGTGATGTAACAGAAAGTGTCCAAAATTCTGTTAATGTTATTCGCAATCATCCGTTGATTCCGAAAGATGTAGCTGTACATGGATTGGTTATTGATCCAGCAACAGGTAAATTAGATCTTGTAATTGACGGCTATTCAGCAAAATAAAAGGCAATACATATGTGAAGTACATGAAAGACTAACTTTTATGTACTTCTTTTTTTAGGTCAAAAAAGGTTAAAATGTGAATTGAAAAGAAGAGGATACAAGATTACAATGATAAATATATATGCTTAAAATAATGATACTCTCTTTTAATCAAGATTGATGGAGATGCTACTAAGTGAGGGGAAAATATGGAGTTGCAATTTGTAAAATGTCATGGTTCAGGAAATGATTTTCTATTGATTGATGAGTATAAGAAGTCACTGTCCATGTCTGATGAAGAACGTGCTCAATTAACATTAACATTGTGCAATCGTGAAACTGGGCTTGGTGCGGACGGCATTTTGTTCTTTCAAAAAAGTGAAGTGGCTGACGGAAGAATGCGCGTATTTAATTCGGATGGCTCGGAGGCGTCGATGTGCGGAAACGGTTTACGTTGTGTAGCACGCTATGCTTGTGAACTCCTTAAACAGAAGAAACTGCGAATCGAGACGATGAAAGCTGTTTTGGAAGTGGAAGAAACGGAGGCAATTCATGGGGATATTCCGACTTATAAGGTAGAAATTTCGCCAGTATCCTTTAATGTATCCGATTTGCCGATGAATAGCGAAAGTGAACAATTTATCAATCAGTCGTTAGCGGGGTTAGCGCCAAATTTAACTTTTACTGCAGTGGCTGTTCCGAATCCTCATTTTATCACAATCGTGGACTCTGACGTTATTCAAAGTTCGATTCAAGAGGAATTATCGACATACTTTAATAGGGAGAATCCATATTTTCCGGATGGAGTGAATGTAAGCTTCGTCAAATTATTGGAGAAGGGCAAAATTTATGTTCGCACTTTCGAGAGGGGTGTCGGCTTCACGAATGCCTGTGGTACAGCGATGAGTGCTTCAAGCTTAGTCACTTGCTTGCAACAGGAAAATAGACTGGAAGAAGAGATTGCTGTCTACAATCCAGGCGGAAAAGTGAAATGTGTGGTTCATCAAAACGATGGACAATATACGATTGATTTAATCGGAAATGCGACATATGAGTATGATGTGACGGTCAAGATGAATGATTTATCTTCATACGATGTAATTGAAAAACATGAATTTCCACAAGAGAAAGAAGCTTATGTTGCTATGCAGCAGGAAGTGGAGCAATTTGTTACGAGCAAAATGTAAATGAATTTTTTAGGGGTAGCTTAAAAGGGGATAAGCTCATACAAGATCAACTGTTTAAGGGGAGAAAGCACAGTTGGTTGGCATGGGTGAAATCTGTTTTGGGCTACCTTTTGTTTTCTGGCAAGATAAAAAGGAAATAATAAATCTAATGGTGAATTAGGGTAGTTCGGTTTGAACATATAAACGTGATATAGAACGGTTACATATTTAATCCAAAGGGAACATAACAACGATTGTAGAACAAAAGGAGACAGCTTTGTGAACGATAAAAAAGAAAAACTACGAACGATGATTAGTTCGCGTTATATGATAATGCTGAGTGCACTCATTTTACTGTTTTTATTGGTCTTTATTGTTTTTGCGGATAAAGTGCAAAAAAATGAATTACAGCAATTTGATTATACGATTATTGAGTTCATTCAATCTCGTATTTCAGAACAATTAACGGTATGGATGAAAGCTATTACTTTTTTGGGAGGAAAACATTGGGTTGTGCCGGCCTTGTTGATATCTTCGGTTCTTATAGCATTGTATCGAAAAAGATATGCTGTATTTTTGCTGGCGACCACTGCTTTTGGGAGCGTGCTCAACATTGTATTGAAGGCTTGGTTTCATAGAGAACGTCCCGACTTTCATGTATTGATTGAACAGGGAGGCTATAGTTTTCCAAGTGGGCATAGTATGGGAGCGTTTATTTTTTATACAGCTTTGATGATTGTGTTGGTGAAAATCTCCAAACGGAGAAGTGTCGATTGGGTGATTGGCTGCTTATTTGCATTATTAATTTTAGCGATTGGAATTAGCCGTATTTATTTAGGTGTCCACTATCCGAGTGATGTTGTGGCAGGCTATGCTGCAGGCGGTTTTTGGGTTTGTTTATGTAGCTTGGCGCTACGTTATTATGAACGACAAAAAGAGATGGACGAGCACTTATGAACTTCAAATAACGCCTCCTTATGTAGAGGCGTTATTTGAAGTTGTGTCCGCTTCCTGTTCTAAATAGCTTGTGCAGGCAGGGCAACGTTTTGCGTTGATCGGAATGCTTGATAAACATTCTGGGCATTCTTTTGTCGTCACTGGTGCATCTTCTTTTTTGCGGGACAGTTTATTGACTTGTCTTACAACGATAAAAATACAAAATGCAATGATTAAAAAGTTAATAACATTATTGATAAATAGTCCGTAATTAATCGTTGCAGCTCCAGCCGCTTTTGCTGCTGCTAAAGATTCATATTCTTTACCCGAGAGGTTTATGTATAAATCAGTGAAATCCACTTTTCCGATTATGAGACCGATAGGCGGCATGATGACATCTTCCACTAGTGAAGTGATGATTTTACCGAATGCACTACCGATAATGACCCCGACAGCTAAGTCCAGAACGTTGCCACGTTCAATAAATTGACGAAATTCTTTCCACATTTGTTTCACCTCTTATAGTTTAATGATAGATATATTTATCATAAAGCATTTTTTATTATAATACAGTTTTTTGATAATGAAAATTAAAAATATTGACAAAATTTACTTTCGTCTTTATGATGAAAAAAACGAAATATTTTAAAAATTTTATAAAATACTCTTATCAAGAGAGACGGAGGGACTGGCCCGAAGATGTCTCGGCAACCATCAATCATCCTTTGAACGGTGCCAATGCCAGTAGAATATTGATTCTATTCGATGAGAGCGAAGTGAACATCCAAATTACTTACGCTCTTTCATTATGGAAGAGCGTTTTTGAGTATGTTTAGAAAAAATGGAGGATAGACAATGAACATAGAGACGAAATTAGTGCAAGCAACGGTAAAAAAAGATCCTGCTACAGGAGCCATCAGTGTACCAATCTATCAAAATGCGACATTCGAGCATCCAGGACTTGGCCAAAGTACTGGTTATGATTATTCCCGTACGCTGAATCCAACGAGAAAAGCATTGGAAGATGCGATAGCAAGCCTAGAGGAAGGCGATCGAGGTTTTGCCTTTTCTTCTGGGATGGCAGCCATTACATCCATTTTATTTTTATTTAAACCGGGTGACCATATTGTCATATCTGATGATTTGTATGGTGGAACATATCGATTATTAGAAGAAACTTTCAAAAATTATGGAGTAACAGCGACTTATACGGATACATGTTGTATAAATAAGATAAAAGAAGTTATTACCGATCAAACGGCAGCCATTTTTATTGAAACGCCGTCTAATCCTTTAATGAAGATTACCGATATTCCGGCTGTTTGTGAGCTAGCTAAAGAAAAAGGGTTATTGACGATTGTAGATAATACGTTTTTGACTCCTTATTTGCAAAAGCCGATTACATTGGGGGCTGACATAGTTGTTCATAGCGCTTCTAAGTATTTAGGTGGTCATAATGACGTGATTGGCGGATTGGTTGTAACAGCTACACCTGAATTAAGTGAGAAGATCGGTAAACTGCAAAATGGGGCAGGTGCTATTTTAGGACCCCAAGACTCATGGTTACTTATTCGAGGGATGAAAACGTTAGCGGTAAGAATGGAGAAGCAGCAGGAAAATGCGGAACGAATTGCTAATTGGTTGAATAAGCATCACCTTGTTCAAAAAGTGTATTATCCATCATTAGCATCGCAACAGGAGCAAGACATTATGAATAAACAAAGCCGAGGAAATGGAGCGATGATTTCCTTTGAAGTGAAAAATGTGAAGCTTGTTGCTGAACTATTGAAGAATGTGAACATCATTAGTTTTGCGGAAAGCTTGGGAGGCGTTGAGTCTTTAATTACATATCCGACAACACAAACACATGCGGATATTCCGAAAGAATATCGTGAGAAAATCGGTTTATCGGATTTATTGCTTCGTTTATCAGTCGGGATTGAAAATGCAGATGATTTAATAGGTGATTTAGAGCAAGCATTGTTAGAAAGTGAAAAATCAGTTTATTCAAAATTATAAATGACCTAGAGGTGGGTGCTCCATGAATTTTCGCGATGAAATCAAACATAGAATATTAATTGGTGAAGGTGCGATGGGGACATTGTTATATTCGACCGGCGTCGATCAATGTCATGAAGAATTGAATTTATCAAATCCTGAGCTGGTAAAAAGTATTCATAGAGCTTACATACATGCTGGAGCAGAAATTATTCAATCCAATACGTATGGGGCAAACTATCACAAGTTGAAACGTTATGGCTTGGAAGATTCCGTTTCAGCCATTAATAGAGCAGGAATTAGAATTGCCAAGAGCGTAGCCACAGAGAATTGTTTTGTCTTTGGTACGATTGGCGCTACGAGAAGTTTGCGGAATGCAGATATTTCACTGGATGAAATCAAAAGGGATTTTCGTGAACAATTGCTGAGTTTATTGGTCGAAAACCCAGATGGTATCATATTGGAAACCTATTATGACTTCGAAGAAATAACAGAAGTGCTGAAAATTGCCAGGGAAGAGACGACGTTGCCGATTATAGCGAATGTTTCCTTGCATGAAGTAGGCTATTTGCAAAACGGGATGCATTTAAGTGAAGCATTAGCCGTTTTAGAAGATTTAGGAGCCGATGCTGTTGGGATTAATTGTCGATTAGGCCCACATCATACTATACGTTCCTTGGAGCAAGTGCCATTGCCGAGAAAAGCCGTTTTAAGTGCCTATCCGAATGCAAGCTTGCCTCAGTATGTCGATGGCCAAATGCAGTACGAAGAAAATCCAGAATATTTCGGGAAAAGTGCATTGGCATTAAGAGAGCAAGGGGTACGAATCATCGGTGGCTGTTGTGGCACAACACCGAAACATATAGAAGAAGTGGCAAAAGCACTTCGAGGATTGCCTCCAGTAATGGAAAAGAAAGTAGCCGTTCGAACGATTGTCGTGAATGAATCTGCTAAAACTGATAACGAACGGGCTTTGCATGAAGTAGTGAAAAATAAACGGACGATATTAGTAGAATTAGATCCACCGAAAAAATTAGATGTTAAGACTTATTTGGAAGGGTCCAAAGCATTAATGCAAGCAGGAGCAGATTCGATAACGCTTGCGGATAATTCATTGGCTTCTCCACGAATCAGCAACATGGCATTGGGACACATGGTGAAGGAACAAGGCGGAAATCCTTTAATTCATTTGACGTGCCGCGATCATAATTTAATTGGTCTACAGTCACATGTAATGGGGCTCCATACATTAGGAATGGAAGAGATTCTTGTTATTACAGGTGACCCTTCTAAAGTGGGGGATTTTCCGGGAGCCACATCTGTTTACGATGTCACATCGTTCGAGTTGATACGCTTGCTTAAACAATATAACCAAGGATTATCGTATAGTGGAAAAGCTCTTGGTCAAAAAACGAATTTTAAAGTAGCGGCTTCATTTAATCCAAATGTGAAATATTTGCATAAAGCAGTACAGCGAATGGAGAAAAAAGTTGAAGTAGGAGCGGATTCTTTTTTGACACAGCCTATCTATTCAGTTAGTCAAGTAGAGGAAATCTATCAAGCTACTAAACATATTGAAGCACCTATATTTTTAGGCATTATGCCTTTAATAAGTTCACGTAATGCAGAATATATCCATCATGAGGTACCAGGTATTACCTTGCCGGATAATGTTTTAAGAGCGATGGCTGCGGCGGGGGATGATCGTGTCCAAGCGGAAAGAGAAGGATTGGCAATTGCGAAGGAACTCGTAGAAGCAACGATGGAGCGATTCAATGGCATTTATTTGATTACGCCATTTTTACGCTATTCGATTACAGAAGAACTGACAAAATTTATCCGAGCAATTGATGCGAAGAAGAAAGAGGAAGTGTCTATATATGAGTAACTATTCTTTAACCTCCATTTTAAAAGAAAGAATACTCGTTCTTGACGGTGCGATGGGGACGATGATTCAAGACGCTAATTTATCTGCAGCTGATTTTGGGGGAGAAGAATATGAAGGCTGTAATGAGTATTTAGTCTTAACATCTCCTGAAACAATCAGCCGAATACATGAAGAGTATTTACAAGCAGGTGCTGATATTATCGAAACGAATACATTCGGTGGGGCCAGTATTGTGCTAGACGAATATAATCTCGGACATTTGGCGTATGAGATCAATAAGAAAGCAGCCCAAATCGCTAAAGCTGCTACTGTAAAATTTTCGACAGAGGAAAAACCACGTTTTGCCGCTGGTTCAATCGGCCCGACAACAAAAACTTTGTCGCTGACGGGTGGGACGACATTTGATGCTTTGCGCACGGCCATTTGTGAACAAGTAGAAGGATTGATTGATGGCGGTGTGGACTTATTAATAGTAGAGACATGTCAAGACATGTTGAATGTGAAAGCTACTTACTCTGGCATTCAAGAAGCCTTTGCAAAGAAAGGTGTCGAGTTGCCAATTATTATTTCAGGCACGATTGAACCTATGGGAACGACATTGGCGGGTCAGCCGATTGAAGCATTTTATTTTTCATGTGAACATATGAAGCCGGTTGCTGTCGGATTAAATTGTGCGACAGGTCCAGAATTTATGACGGACCATATCCGTTCGCTTTCTCAATTGGCTCATACAGCTATTAGTTGCTATCCGAATGCCGGTTTGCCGGATGAAGAAGGCCATTATCATGAATCGCCAGCGTCTTTAGCGAGTAAAGTACAGCAATTTGCCGAAAAAGGCTGGTTAAATATCATCGGCGGATGCTGTGGAACGACACCAGCTCATATTCAAATGATGGTGAAGGCAGTAGAGAACATCAAGCCGCGTGCTATTCCAACGGAAACACATAATCATGCCGTTTCAGGTACGGATTCGCTCTTATACGACGATAGTATGCGCCCGCTTTTTGTGGGGGAGCGGACGAATGTCATTGGATCGAGAAAATTCAAAGAGCTGATCCGCGAGAGAAAATTTGAACAAGCTGCAGAAATTGCGCGTGCGCAAGTGAAAAAAGGGGCACATGTCATCGATATTTGTTTGGCGGACCCGGACGATGATGAATTAGGAAATATGAGAGAATTCGTCAAAGAAGTGGTTAAAAAAGTAAAAGTCCCGCTTGTCATCGATTCTACAGATGATCAAGTAATTGAAGAAGCGTTGAAGTATTCTCAAGGGAAGGCCATCATTAACTCTGTCAATTTGGAAGACGGAGAAGAAAAATTCGCAAGTGTCAGTGCGCTCATTCATAAATATGGTGGTGCGCTGGTTGTGGGTACCATCGATGAAAAAGGGATGGCTGTAACCGCTGTGGATAAATTACGAGTGGCAAAGCGCTCGTATGATTTGTTGGTCAATAAATACGGGATGAATCCGAAAGACATCATTTATGACCCACTTGTGTTCCCTGTCGGCACAGGGGATGAGCAATACATTGGTTCGGCATTGGAAACGGTGAAAGGCATTCAGGCCATTAAGGAAGAATTACCTGAAACATTGGCCATTCTTGGCATCAGTAACGTATCATTCGGCTTACCACCACGTGGACGAGAAATTTTGAATGCTGTTTTCTTGTATCATTGTACGAAAGCAGGATTGGATTACGCGATTGTGAATACAGAAAAGCTGGAACGATTTGCAAGTATTCCGAAAGAAGAAGTGGAATTAGCCGAAAAATTATTATTTGAAACAAGTGATGAAACATTACAGCAATTTACGGCTTTTTATCGTGATAAAAAGGTGGAAAAAAAGGTTGATACGAAGCAATTACCTTTAGAGGAACGTTTGGCACTATATATTGTGGAAGGTACGAAAGAAGGGTTGATTCCGGACTTAGATGAGGCACTTGCCAAAGGAATGGCGCCATTGGAGATTATTAATGGTCCGTTAATGGCGGGTATGAATGAGGTAGGTATTTTATTTAATGATAATCAATTGATTGTGGCGGAAGTACTGCAAAGCGCAGAAGTGATGAAAACGTCGGTTTCACATTTGGAACAATTCATGGACAAAAATGAATCGAATAATTCAAAAGGGAAAATCCTTTTAGCAACTGTCAAAGGGGATGTGCATGACATCGGCAAAAACTTAGTCGAAATCATCCTTGCTAATAACGGTTATGAAATTGTTGACTTAGGCATTAAAGTAACAGCACAGCAAATTATTGAGGCAGTGGAAACACATCAGCCATCCATGATTGGTTTGTCGGGATTATTGGTTAAATCCGCGCAACAAATGGTTCTGACAGCACAAGATTTGAAATCCCAAAATATTGAAACACCAATCATGGTGGGGGGAGCGGCATTATCAAGGAAGTTCACGGATTTCAAAATCTCTCCGGAGTATGATGGGACAGTCCTGTATGCAAAAGACGCGATGGAAGGTCTTTCGTTGGCAAACATCATTCATGACGAAGAAAAAAGTGTTGTATATATTGAAGAGTTGCAAGAGAAAAGAAAGCGGTCTTTACAGCTAGCGGCTCAAAAACAAGAAAAAACAAAAGATGCTGTACAGCCGGTCGTCACTGTAGGGCAGGCGGAAGTGAAAGTACCGGAAGACACGAAGCGTCATATATTACTGAATTATCCGCTTAAAACGGTCATGCCATATGTGAACCGTCAAATGTTGATTGGGCATCATTTAGGTTTGAAGGGAAAAGTGGAAACCTTATTGCAGCAAGGTGATGAAAAGGCGCATCAACTGAATGATTTAGTAGACGAATTGTATGGAACACTGCATCAAAATGACTATAGCGTTAATGGGGTATATCAATTTTTCCCTGCCCAAAGCGAGGGCAATAAAGTAATCGTCTATAATCCGGAGAATCAAAGTGAAGTGCTGGAAGTATTCGATTTTCCAAGACAGTCGGAGGCACCATTTCTATGTTTGGCTGATTTCTTGAAACCTGTTTCATCCGGAGAAATGGATTATGTCGGTTTCTTTGTAGTGACGGCAGGGAAAGGAATCCGCCAATTGAGTGACCAATGGAAGGAACAAGGTGAATTCCTGAAAAGTCATGCCGTTCAATCGATTGCGTTGGAAACAGCAGAAGGATTGGCGGAAAGAATGCATCAAATCATGCGTGATAAGCAAGGCATCAGTGATCCGATTGAGATGACGATGAAAGAGCGTTTTGCTGCCAAATATACGGGGCAAAGATTTTCGTTCGGTTATCCGGCTTGCCCTAATTTAGAAGATCAGGATAAATTATTCCGTTTATTGAAGCCGGAGGATATCGGAGTACAATTGACGGATGGTCATATGATGGAACCAGAAGCATCGGTTTCGGCGATTGTCTTTGCGCATCCTGAGGCCCGTTATTTTAATGTAGATAAATAATGCGTAGCGTTGATAGGACATCCATCATTGTCTAAGCCTATTAATAACAATCAAAAGAAGTTTACTGCTTCCATGTGGTTCATAACTTTTGATAACTATTAAATATAATTCATTTAAACCCTTTCGTTCATTTAATTGGAAATATTTCATGAACGAAAGGGTTTTTTTGAAAAGACTCTTCAAAAGAGTTGGAATAAGAATATTTGCACATATTACTGCTTACATTAATAAATTATTCAATAAAGCCCATGTACGCTTAGGAGGTACTGATATTGAAAAATCGTCTTACTGAAAGTAAATCTGATTGTTCTTTCCATCCGTCTCCATATCTTTCACTTCCCCAAATACCACCGGAGGAATTTCATTTTGTGTTAGCGAAAAAGGTCATAATATTTAAATACTTTGCGGTATCGGATGGGTGTAGGCGAGTTTATACAGACGAGGATGCTTTGGCTGTATATGGAGAACAAAAAATTTTGTCGCCACATGAAGTATCTTATACGAACTTATTTATCAATGGTGTCTTACAGCCTAATTGTAATTATTCAGTGCAAAAGGGGAAATTAATTCTGAAATCAGAGGATATTCCTTTGTGTAAGGTACCTATCGTTTTGCAGATGATAAAAATAGAATAGTCATTCAGTTAAGTGGAGTGTCATTAAAATGGATTGGATATAAGTCAATATCCAATCCATTTTAATGACATAATATAATGATAAGTTAGTGGTTACGTGTTGATAACGGTTGTAGCTGTAGGAACAAAGTTTAAGATTTCCAACACAATAATGGTTCCGTGTAATATGTTTGATCCATCGGGGATGGTGATGCTTAATTTACCTTCATTAACTTTACCAGGGATATACGTTGATAAACCATTCATTTGTAAAATGCCATTCATATAAACTTGAAAATAACCATTATCTGATGTAATTGCAGGCAATAAGGTAACAGCGGCACCTGTATCGTTGAAAAAATCTTGTGCCGGAATTTCCAATGTGGATGGTCCGGTTACAATATTGGTTGTTTTATGAAAAAAACGTTGTACATCGGGTTTGGCAGAAACTGTGCTAAAGGCTTCAACTGCTAACTTCATAATTTCAAGCGTCATTTTCTTTATACCTCCTTAAGGTCAGTGAAAGAAGCTCTCTTTTACATTATGCAGTGATTTGAAAATGGGCACTTGTTTACATGTGTTCAGAAAAAAATTCTGTTAGCGATATGGAAATAGGATTTAGTTATTCATGCAGGCAGAAAGGTTTTTGGGAGCGTATTTCAAGAAGTCAATCTTCCATCTTAGTTCGAAGAGCTTAACCAGAATAGAAATAAGAAAAAAGAAAAGAATAAACACTAGAAAGGGGTGTAATCCATGAGTTTTAAAAATAATGTGCGAAAGAAATTTGCAGCAGCTTTTGTCTATCTTTTTGTATGTTGTCTCTATTGTACCTTTTCTGTACAAACAGCGTATGCTGAAGCGTCGGATAAGCGACCGGGCCTCATACCGATTAATGAAGAAAGTCGGAAAGTGGCTTATTTAACATTTGATGACGGACCTTCCACGAATACAATCCGCATTTTGGATATACTGGATACATACAATATTAAGGCGACCTTTTTTGTCATGGCTAATTCAACTGCCGTCGGGATGAACGGCTATAAAGAAATGATTGATAGAGGACATACTATCGCTCTTCATACATATTCTCATAATTATAATCAAATTTATGTTTCAACTGATGAGTTTTTTGAAAATATCCGTCAATTAGAGACGTTTTTATGGGATCATTTCTCTCTTAAAACGAATGTCATTCGATTCCCGGGAGGTTCTAGAAATAGTTCAAGCAAGCTATATGGGGGACCGAAAATTATGGATAATATCATCTCGCGTTGTGATGAGTTGGGTTATCGTTATTTTGATTGGAATGTTGATTCAAAAGATGGAATAAGTCCATATGTAAGTGTTTCGGAAATTACAAATAATGTATTAAAGGGAGCGGAGGGTAAAGATAAGGCGATTATTCTTTTGCATGACATTAATGTGATGAATAATACGGTGACTGCTTTACCGATTATTATAAAAGGATTGCAAAAACAAGGCTTCACATTTGATGTGATTAGTGCAGAAACAGAAGAAATGCAATTCAGATAATGGAATGGATGGTAAAAACAGTTAGTGTCTAACTGTTTTTTTCGTTATGTAATTAAAAAAATCAAGTTTCTTGTTCGAAATAATAAAAAAATTTAAATTGTTAAGTCAAAACTTTGAACTCCGTTTAAGGAAGTGTTAATATAACCTTGAAAACGATTTATCCTGGGATTTGAAAATGAAACTTATGTTACATATTTTATATAGAATATTAATTGAACTAATTCTGTCGTAAGTATCTTTTCAAGGGTAATAGTTTCAAACTTCATAAGTTGGGGGTTTTAGAAATGGCCAGCCAAACAAGAGGCGGGAATCCATGGGAGAGTTTAACAGGACCAAATTTTGCATATCTATTATCTTTGTATGATCAATATTTGGAAAATCCAGAATCAGTTGAAGAAGATGCTAGACAGGTTTTTGAAAGTTGGGGAGGACCTGAGGCATTCTCGTATGAAACTAGTGCAACAACAAACGCTGCGGTAACAAGCCCAAGCAGTATGAAAAAAGTAATTGCAGCAGTGCAATTAGTAGACCATATTCGTAAGTATGGTCATTTATCAGCAAATATTTATCCACTTAATAACGTTAAAAAAGTTGAATTGCGTAATTTGAATGAATACGGCTTAACAGAAAGTGACTTAAGGGCAATTCCTGCTTCACTACTTGTTGAAGATACACCAAGTGCTGTTAAGGATGCATATGAAGCTATCATTTATTTAAAAGAATTGTATACGAAAACAATTGCTTTTGAATTTGATCATGTTCACGATGTGGAAGAACGTGAATGGTTAAGAAAAAATGTTGAATCTGGACAAATGTTCCCGCAAATCACGAAAGAAATGCGTACTGCTGTTTTAAAACGTCTTTCTGAAGTAGAAGGTTTTGAGAAATTCCTTCACAAAACATTTGTTGGACAAAAGCGTTTCTCAGTCGAAGGCTTAGATATGCTTATTCCAGTCTTAGATCAATTAATCGCCGAATCTGTTCAAGCAGGTACGAAAAATATAAATATCGGTATGGCTCATAGAGGTCGATTGAACGTGTTGGCTCACGTTTTAGGAAAACCATATGAAATTATTTTCTCTGAGTTCCAACATTCGCCAAATAAAGATCTTGTTCCTTCTGAAGGCTCAATCGGCATCAACTACGGTTGGACAGGAGATGTGAAATATCACCTTGGAGCAGACAAGCATATCGGTGAAAACACAACAGCAAGAGCTCGTTTAACGTTAGCGAATAACCCAAGTCACTTGGAATTCGTTGGAGCAGTTGTTGAAGGTTATACAAGAGCGGTTCAAGATGATCGTACTTCTGCCGGCTACCCTGCGCAAGACGTTGATAAATCATTGGCCGTTGTTATTCACGGTGACGCGGCATTCCCGGGTGAAGGAATTGTAGCGGAAACGTTGAACTTGAGTGGTTTGAAAGGATATCAAACTGGTGGTACCATTCATATCATCACAAATAATATGATTGGCTTCACAACGGAGAGCAACGATTCTCGTTCAACTCGCTATTCTAGTGATTTAGCGAAAGGTTACGAAATTCCGATTGTGCATGTAAATGCAGATGATCCAGAAGCTTGCTTAGCGGCTGTTCACCTTGCATGCCAATATCGTCAAAAATTCAAGAAAGATTTCTTGATTGATTTAATCGGTTACCGTCGTTTCGGACATAACGAAATGGATGAACCATTAGTGACACAACCTCAAACATATGCATTGGTGCATAAGCATGAGACAGTCAAAGAATTATACGCTAAACAATTAATCGATAACGGTACTCTTTCTAAAGAAGCATTCGCTGAAATGGAAGCGGCAACATTGGATAAGTTAACAACTTCTTATCAGAAGATTGCTAATAATAAGAAAGAACCGATTTTCACAATGGAATTACCTGAACCAGTAGAAAAAGGTATTCCAAAATTAGATACGACTGTAACAGTCGACCGCTTAAAAGAAGTTACAGAAGATTTATTAACATGGCCAGAAGAATTCAAGGCTAATAAAAAATTAGAACGTATTTTAAAACGTCGTTCTGAAGCGTTCCGAGAAAACGGAAAAATTGATTGGGCACTTGCAGAAACATTAGCTTTCTCGACAATTGTTCAAGACGGAACGCCAATTCGTATCACTGGACAAGATGCAGAGCGTGGAACATTCGCTCATAGACACTTGGTTCTACATGATCGTGAGAATGGAAATAAATACGTACCAATTCATGGTTTAAGAGATACAAATACATCTTTCACTGTACACAACAGTCCGCTAACTGAAACAGCAGTTATCGCTTTTGAATATGGTTATAATGTATTTGCGCCAGAGACATTAGTAATCTGGGAAGCTCAGTTTGGTGATTTTGCGAACGTGGCTCAAGTTATGTTTGACCAATTCATTTCATCAAGCCGTGCGAAATGGGGACAAAAATCTGGTTTAGTAATGCTTCTGCCACATGGATATGAAGGACAAGGACCTGAGCATTCAAGTGCACGTATTGAACGTTACTTGCAGCTAGCTGCAGAAAACAACTGGACAGTTGCGAATCTATCAAGTGCGTCACAATATTTCCATATTTTAAGACGCCAAGCAAAAGTGCTTCAAATGGAAGAAGTAAGACCGTTGGTACTTGTTACACCGAAGAGTTTGTTGCGTAACCAGATTGTTGCATCAACTCCGGAAGAATTGGCGAATGGTGAATTCCAACCATTAATCGAAGATTCTGTAACAGCTGATTTAGCTAATAAAGATGTAACGAAGGTTGTTATCAGTACAGGTAAAATCAGCATTGATTTACATGAATATGCAGAAAAATTAGAAGACAACAAAGGAATTAAATTACTTCGTTTAGAAGAAATTTATCCATTCCCATTCGAAGAGTTGCAAGCAAATCTTGCTCAATACAAGAACCTGAAAGAAATTGTTTGGACACAGGAAGAGCCGAAGAATATGGGTGCTTGGTCCTTTGTAGAGCCACGTATCATTGCAGCTGCACCGAAAAAGGTTGAAGTGAAATACAATGGTAGAAGAAGAAGATCAAGTACAGCTGAAGGTGATCCAATTATCCATAAAGCTGAACAAACTAGAATTATTACGAGTGCATTCGAACTGTAAAGAGAAAAAGGGGAGAACAAACAATGGCAGAAATTATCGTACCAGAATTAGCTGAGTCTATTACAGAAGGAACTATAGCGCAATGGTTGAAAAAACCGGGCGATACAATTGCAAAAGGGGATTACATTGCAGAGCTTGAAACAGACAAAGTAAATGTTGAAATCATTTCTGAGCATGATGGAGTAGTAGCTCAACTATTAAAAGAAGAAGGCGATACTGTTTTAGTTGGTGAAGCAATCGCTATCGTATCTGAAGGCGGAGAAGCTGCTAACACAGCAAGCGAAGCAGCACCAGAAGTTGCTGCAACAGCAGTAGCAGCTCCACCAGCACCAGCACAACCAGAAGCGGCATCAGCACCGGAAGAGAAAAAAGGAATTGGCACAGTTGCTTCACCAGCAGCTCGCAAGCTAGCTCGTGAAAAAGGAATCGATTTACAAGCTGTACCAACAATTGATCCACTAGGGCGTGTTCGTGTACAAGACGTTGAAAATGCTAGTGCTCAACCAGCAGTTGCTCCAGCAGCACCTGTAGTATCTGCAGCACCAAAAGCAGCAGCGCCAGCGGCTGTTACAGCAGCTGATTTTGACAAACCAGTCGATGTTGTGAAAATGAGCCGTAGAAGACAAACAATTGCAAAACGTTTAGTTGAAGCTCAACATACAGCAGCGATGTTAACAACGTTCAATGAAGTAGATATGTCAGCAATCATGGAACTTCGTAACCGTAGAAAAGAAGAATTCGCTAAAAATAACGATGTTAAACTTGGATTCATGAGTTTCTTCACAAAAGCAGTAATCGGCGCATTGAAAAAATACCCATTATTGAATGCAGAAATTCATGGTGATCAATTAATCGTTAAGAAATTCTATGATATCGGTATCGCTGTTTCAGCTCCAGACGGATTAGTAGTACCGGTAGTAAGAGATGCTGATAAATTAGGATTCGCAGGCATCGAAAAAGAAATCGGTGAATTAGCTGCTAAAGCACGCAACAACAAATTAGGCATTTCAGATTTAACAGGCGGAACATTTACTATTACTAATGGTGGAACATTTGGTTCATTAATGTCTACACCAATTTTAAATGCTCCTCAAGTTGGTATTTTAGGAATGCATAAAACACAATATCGTCCAGTGGCAATCGATGCTAACACAATGGAAATCAGACCAATGATGTACATTGCTTTATCTTATGACCACCGTATCGTAGATGGTAAAGAGGCGGTAGGATTCTTAGTAACAGTTAAGGAAATGTTGGAAGATCCAGAAAAATTATTATTAGAAGGTTGATTCCTTTTTTAAAAGAGACTCTCACAGTTGAACTGTGAGAGTTTTTTTCTGAAAAAAATGATACGTATAATAATAAAGAATATACGTTATAGTGGGATTTTAAATTTTTGTTTTCTAATTTTATCCACCAAACATGGAGAGGCTTACAAGTTAGTTAGTTCCATTAATAGCTTTATCATATGGCTGGAACAAGTATGTGCGGATTAATTTTGGAAATCATCTATAATTCAAACTTCTTAAATGGAAATTTTTTTACAGTGATGTGCCGTCATTTGTTTGTTAAGGTGAATAGGACTTAGCAAAAAGGAGGAAATCAAATGACGAAATTACTAACAAGTTTAGTAATGACTGCTTCAATACTCCTTATGTTCTTTGCTCCTACACATAGTTTTGCAGAATCGAACAATAGTTCTTCCTATAAAAGAAATGAAAAAGGAGAAATCATTCATACCGTCCAAGAGAATGAAACGGTGTCGGATATAGCTATAAAATATGGAGTGCCTCTTGAGGACTTAAAGACGAAAAATGGCATCACTGGCAACACAGTTGCAGAAGGTGTTGCTTTAGTTTTACCAGAAACATTGACGTCTCAAGAAAAGGATTTATTGGCTCGCTTGGTTTATGCTGAAGCAAAAGGTGAGGTATACGAAGGTCAAGTAGCTGTTGCACAGGTTGTTTTAAATCGTGTAGACAGCGAGAAGTTCCCGGATTCGGTTTCGGGGGTCATTAATGCCAAAAATCAGTTTTCACCAGTATCCAATGGTTCTATTAAAAAATCGGCAGATGCCGAGGCGAAAAAGGCAGTAAATGAAGCAGTTGCTATGCAGGAATTAGGAACAGAAGCAACATTTTTCTATAATCCTAATAAAACAAACGATAAATGGATCAAATCATTAAAAGTTGTATCGAAAATCGGCAATCATAACTTCGCCGTTTCTTGATTTGGCAGTGAAGCTATCCTATATGCGGTAGCTTCTTTCTTTTTTGCAGCAAATATTTTGCGTGTGTTATACTCAAGCTTACTGCGGATATTCTTGTGGATAGATGTACCTATATGGTGTGCATAAGAATCCAAGTTATACAACGGAAGAGAAAAATGACGGGATTATCCTTCAGTAGGTGAATCTTGCATTATTTTTTGAGGAATGAAACTATGGAAAAATCATCGTTATTTTATATAAAAGAATGGCAAAAGGCTTTGCAGGCTGAAATTGCCCATTTAAAAAACTATGGGAGTAAAAAATACCATATTGTAAATGGCAGGAAATTAAGTGGAGCGGATGATTATACGTATTATTTTGATTGTCATCAATCCATCGCGGTACCAAATGGTTCCATAATCAAGCTCCAGTATGGAGAGGTCGTAGAGGAAGGGCGCATCCTTTCTTCGGAAGGAAAAGGCATCATTCTTTGTATCGATCGTTATGTGGGTGATACTTTATCACAAGCGTATTTAATGTATGATCCGTGGCAACTGTTGGATGAATTGGCTACTAGATTGGACGAGATCAAGAAAAGCAAAAAGAAGCGTGCTCGCATGAAAAGGCTCTTACATCCTGATATGCCCGATAAACATCCCAAAAACGAAGAAGCTTCTCATGTGAAGGAATTGTATGTACGTTCAAAGTATAATCCTGTTACATATGTATGGGGGCCCCCTGGTACAGGAAAAACATATACCTTGGCAAGAGTGGCGGCTAACAAATATTTAAAAAAGCAAAAAGTGCTGATATTAGCACAAAGTAATGCAGCGGTAGATGTAATCATGACAGAAATTTATCTTTTTCTTAAGAAGGCGAAAAAATTTAAAGAAGGAGATATTTTGCGTTATGGTTCACAAAACAGTACAGGAAATGTAAGTAAATATATCACGATTAGCCATCTGCTGGAACAATCTGACCCAGGCCTTGTAAAGGAAAGAGAGCAGCTAGTGAGTGAAAAAAGCGATTTGAAAAATGATTTGTATCAATCCTTTTCATCGAGAGATTCACATGCTCTATTAAAGCTAGAGACCAAGCTGGCTTCTGTATTAGAAAAAATGAAACGAAAAGAATCGAAGCTCGTAAAAGATGCTCAAATTATCGGAACGACACTTGCGAAAGCAGCGACAGACCCAACGGTTTATGAAACCGAGTACGATCTTGTCATTGTGGATGAAGCAAGCATGTGCTATGTACCGCAGGCGGCGTTTGCAGCATCATTGGGGAAAAGAGTCATTATTTGTGGTGACTTTAAGCAGCTTCCACCTATTGCCCAGAGTAAGCATCGTTCGGTTGCTGAATGGTTAAAGGAAGACATTTTTCATAAGTCAGGTGTAGCTGAAACGGTGCATGAACAGTTGTGGCATCCACACTTATTATTGCTGAATGAACAAAGAAGGATGCATCCGCATATTTCGTCTTTTACTAATAAGTATATTTATCATTCGCTCGTTCACGACCATGAAAGTGTTGCTGCTGCCCGATATGAAATTGTAGAGCGGGAACCTTTTGCCTTTAGTGCAGCTATTTCAATAGATACAAGTTTCACGGGACATTATTGCATTAATGAACAAATGTCTCAATCACGATGGAATCCGTGGCATTTATTTTTGTCATTCCAGTTAATCATCGAAGCATATGCCGGAGGTTCTCGTTCAATCGGATACGTTACTCCTTATCGTGTACAAGCTGAAATGATGAATTATTTACTGGAAGACTTTTATCCGCAAGAGAAGTTATCTGGTCATATACTTGCCTCGACTGTTCATAAATTTCAAGGTAGTGAAAAGGAAGTAATCATTTTTGATACAGTGGATACTTGGCCTCAAGCGCGACCTGGTATGTTGTTGGTCGGAAAAGAGAGCGAACGTCTTATTAATGTGGCGGTTACGAGGACGAAAGGAAAATTCATTTGCGTCAATAATCGGGAGTATACGTATAGAAATATTGGGCAAAAAAGGATAGTCAGAAAATTAATTGAACATCAGCATCAATATAATACGGTTGTAGCACAGCAACAAATAGGGACATGGGTGAAACATCAGCATAAGCGACTAAAATGGTTACATGCAAAGAAGGAGCAAGATGTTTGGAACGATATGCAAATGGCGAAGAAAAGAATCATTTTATCGTTGCCGGAAGGTAGGGAATTGAGACAAGAGTATCAAAATCTCATTAATAAGTTAAAGAGAAAAGTAGATATTATCATTATTTCCACAAGACGGTTTGGACAGGTAGAGATGATTTCGGAAAATCTGCCGTTTCCGTTTATCGTGATTGACGACGAATATTTATGGTTGGGCCAACCTTTTGAATTAAGTAAAGGAGTAAGAGCACCATATGTAGCAGTTAAGGTATGTTCGAAACTGTTTGTTGGTCAATTTCTCTCTCATCTACCGTTGGAACAGACAATCAAATAAAGAGAATCTATGTTTGATGTTTTTTCCTTCATTTTCCATCAATCGCTGTTAAATCGGATAAATTGTATGTGATAGAGGAAATGATGAATTCTCTGTTGCGTACACTTATTGTCTAAACAGCTTGTTTATGAAAGGAGCTTTTTGCACACTTTGACTGCAGTCTATGCTTGATTGTATAAAATAAGAAAAAATATGCAAACTAAGAGTATACATTATTTTATTATAGGATGGATACAATGAAAATCTTTTTAAGAGCTTGTATATTTTTAATGATTGCTTCTCTGTTGGTTTCTTGTAATTGGCAGCCTATTCAACAAAGTTTTGAAAATGACAAACAGCAATCAACAAAACCTTTGCATATTTTAATTCTTGGTATTGATACAAGAGGAGAGGAACATTCAAGAAGTGATGCAATCATAGTGGGGCAATATCACCCGCAGCAAAAAAGTCTGAAACTGGTTTCTTTAATGAGAGATACGTATGTCAAAATTCCTTCTTATAAGAAAGAATACAATAAATTGAATACAGCTTATTATCTTGGTGGTCAAGAATTAATGATGAAGACCATTAAAGAAAATTTTGGCCTGGATGTCGATCATGTTATTACGATTGATTTTAAAGGTTTTGTTCAAGTCGTCGATACAATTGCTCCGGAAGGTATTGAAGTTGAAGTAACTCAGGACATGGTAGAAGATATGAATTTTGCAGTTGAACCAGGAATGCGAAAGCTTCATGGGGAAGAATTGTTGAAATATGTCCGCTTCCGTCATGATGCAGAAAGTGATTTTGGAAGAGTCAAGCGACAGCAGGAAGTAATTGTTAAAGTACGAGAGCAATTGTCAGAGCAAATATTATCGGTTCAGCAATTTGCTGACCTTCCAAAATTAGTGGAAAATATCACACAATATGTGGAGAGCGATTTGACTATGCCAGAAATGCTAGCTTTAGCGGCCAAAGTTTTTTTTTACCAAATCGATGAAATTGAAACAATGACCATCCCGGTTGAAAATGGTTTTGAAAATAAAACATACGAACATGCGGGAGCAGTGTTGCAATTGGATTATCAAAAAAATGTGGAGGCTCTGAATAATTTCTTCAATAAACCGAAAGCGGTCAATAATTAACGTAGCTTATGTGCAAAGTATTCTTGTTTGTGGATGTGTTACTAATCAATTTTATAAGGAATATCACCAGTTCTGATAATTGAAAATAGTAAGATTTTCATGTATATTGATAAAGAACAAAGGGATAACAAGGTATAAAAGCCAGATATAATTGGGGGATTACTCTGGCAAACAAAGGTTTTATAAGAAGGGGAAGAGAAGAGGAATCTTTTCTTTTTCCAAAGAGGGCCGGCCCACTATTTTTACTGCAAACTAGTGAAGTCGGCCTGCATTAATTATTATGAAAGTTCAACAGATGATTTCGGTAATAAATTGGCGGCATATAGACGTTTTTTGATTAATACGCCTATGTAGGCTGCTGCAGCTGCCTTAATGAAACCAGGAATCAAAAACGGGATGACACCACTTGTAAGAGCTGCTGGCCAAGAAAGAGAAGCGGCCACTTTTAACCAAATTGTTCCGAATAGTAAAGTAATGATCATACCCGCTGTATTGGCAATCATTGCATGAGTGAAATTCAATTTTGTTTTCTCAATATACCAACCTATAAAGAATGCTGTCGGGATGAAACCGATTAAGTAGCCTCCTGTAGGTCCCACAACTGCTCCAAGGCCCCCTTGCATATTGGCGAAAATCGGAATGCCGATTGAACCTATGATAATATAAAGAATCGTTGAAAGTGTTCCGTATTTTGCGCCTAAAATTGTGGCAGCCAAGCCAATTGCCAATGTTTGTCCTGTAATAGGGACAAGTGGAAGTGGAATCGTCAATTGCGCTAACATACCTATAATTGCAGTGAATAATGCCGTTAAAATTAAAAATTTCAATTGTTCATGTTTCATGTATGTATGAGCCCCCTTTAATTGTTAACTAATTTATCTTTTAGTTAACATAATTGAATATTAAGGGATGTAAAGAATAATGTCAAATAAAAACTGCTGCTGAATTCCATTTTTTACACGTAAACTTCTGGTGGATAGTTAACAATTTCCTAATGTGTATAGTAGATAGGAGGAGGAAGATTGTTGGTAGACGGCTGATGATGAGTATGTTTTCGGATTAGATGCTTCGACTACTTAACCTTCGTTTCGTATTATTTGCTCTTTTTTCTTTATTTTAAATGATTTTTTGTATGCGTTTTCATTAAAAAATGCAAATTATGTTCAATAATTCACAAAGTTTTAGTTGCAATAATAGATCGATGCAATTATAATTAAAAATGTGAAAGGGAGAACGTAATAAACGACAAAACATCATATACGAATCGAAAGTATAGTGAGTTTGTAAGTTTTTATGCTCATAATTTCACAAACAATTCTCTGTAGAAATAGATAATGAGAAGAGAATGCATAAGGAGTGATGATCCGTGTTATTATGTGAATGGAAACCGTTTAGCACAGATTTACAAACCTATAATTCGAAGGAAGAGTTCGAAGAACTGATTGGTGATAGGTTTGAAGCAATGATGTTCGATGAAAAGGAAGAATTGCCATCGTACATATGGACTGAAAATTTTGTTTGTATTATTAAGAAAAGCACAAGAATGATTAGTGATATTTCTATTACGAAAATTCCACGAGAACCTGTTAGCTCAATTAGTGAATAATTTTTACATAATATTGCTCAATACTTCACAAATCAAACACACATTATGGACGATTTTTTAGGAGGAAAGAATGATGGCTCAAGTTGTTAAAGAGAGAGAAACAAAGTCTGCACCTATAAAAGATGAAATTAATGTTCAAGTAATGATAGATGATTTGGCTCGTAAAGGTAAACAAGCTTTAAAAGAATTCATGGAATTAGATCAAGAAACAGTGAATAAAATTGTTAAAGAAATGGCTTTAGCAGGATTGGATCAACATATGCAGCTTGCTAAAATGGCGATTGAAGAAACTGGCCGTGGTGTTTATGAAGATAAGATCACCAAAAATATTTTTGCAACAGAATATATCTATCATAATGTGAAATATGATAAAACGGTCGGAATTATTAATGAAAATAAATTTGAAAATGTATATGAAATTGCTGAACCTGTTGGAGTAGTAGCCGGAGTTACACCGGTGACAAACCCGACTTCCACAACGATGTTTAAATCAATTATTTCAATTAAGACAAGAAATCCAATTATTTTCGCTTTCCACCCATCTGCACAAAAATGCAGTGCTGAAGCGGCAAGAATCTTACGTGATGCGGCAGTCAAAGCGGGGGCTCCAGAAAATTGTATTCAATGGGTAGAGCATCCTTCTATTGAGGCTACTAAACTTCTGATGAATCATAAAGATATTGCTTTAGTGCTAGCGACTGGCGGTGCTGGAATGGTTAAATCTGCATACAGCACTGGTAAGCCGGCATTAGGGGTTGGACCTGGTAATGTTCCATGCTATTTCGAAAAATCTACAGACATTAAACGAGCTGTAAATGATCTTATCTTATCTAAAACTTTTGATAATGGAATGATTTGTGCATCTGAGCAAGCGGTAATTATTGATAAAGAAATCTATCAACAAGCGAAAGAGGAATTGATTGCTAACAGCTGTCACTTCCTAAGCCCAGACGAAAAGAAAAAAGTCGAAAAATTGGTAATTAACGAAAATACATGTGCTGTTAATCCGGATATTGTTGGTAAATCTGCTTACACAATTGCCCAAATGGCAGGTGTAACTGTGCCAGCAAATACTAAAATGCTTATTGCGGAATGCAAATCTGTAGGTCCACAAGAGCCGCTTTCAAGAGAAAAATTATCTCCAGTACTAGCTTGCTTTAAAGCACAAAGTACAGATGATGGTATCCGTCTTGCGGAAGAAATGCTTGAATTTGGTGGTTTAGGTCACTCAGCAGTCATTCATTCTGAAAATGAAGAAATCATTAAACAATATGGATTACGTATGAAAGCTTGTCGTATTATTGTCAATGCACCATCTTCACAAGGGGCAATCGGGGATATTTATAATGCCTATATGCCTTCATTAACACTTGGTTGTGGTTCATATGGTAATAACTCCGTAAGCACAAATGTAACAACAGTTCATATGTTAAATATTAAGAAAATGGCGATGAGAAACGTGAATATGCAATGGTTTAAAGTTCCACCAAAAGTATATTTTGAAAAGAATTCTATTCAATATTTAGCGAAAATGCCAAAGATTAAAAAAGCATTTATCGTAACAGACCAAGGAATGGTTAATCTTGGATACGTGGATCGCATTCTTTACTACTTAAGAAAACGTCCGGATTATGTTCATTGTGAGATTTTCTCTGATGTAGAGCCGGATCCATCAGTAGATACAGTCATGAAAGGCGCAGAGATGATGAAGCAATTCGAGCCAGATGTCATCATTGCACTTGGTGGTGGATCTGCAATGGATGCTGCAAAAGGTATGTGGTTATTCTATGAGCATCCTGAAATTTCTTTCCATGGATTAAAACAAAAATTCTTAGATATCCGTAAACGAGTATTTAAATATCCGAATCTTGGACATCGAGCACAGTTTGTTGCCATTCCGACTACTTCTGGAACTGGGTCTGAAGTAACAAGTTTTGCTGTTATTACTGACAAAACAAACAATGTGAAATACCCATTAGCGGATTATGAGTTAACACCGGATGTAGCAATCATTGATCCTCAATTTGTTATGACGGTTCCACCAAGTGTAACAGCAGACACAGGTATGGACGTATTGACTCATGCTATTGAAGCATATGTTTCAAATATGGCAAATGATTATACAGATGGGTTAGCTTTAAAAGCAATTGAATTAGTATTCAAATACTTACCAAGAGCATATCGCAATGGAAGCAATGATGAATTAGCTCGAGAAAAAATGCATAATGCATCCACTATTGCAGGTATGGCATTTGCAAATGCGTTCTTAGGTATTAACCATAGTCTTGCTCACAAAATCGGACCGGAATTCAATATTCCGCATGGAAGAGCGAATGCGATTTTATTGCCGCATGTTATTCGTTATAATGCTACTAAACCAACGAAGTTTACGGCATTCCCTAAATATGAACATTTCATCGCTGATGAGCGTTATGCGGAAATTGCAAGAATGTTAGGATTACCTTGCAAAACTACGGCAGAAGGTGTTGAAAGCTTAGTTCAAGCAATCATTAAGTTAGCGAAAGAAATGAATGTACCAATGAGTATTGCTGAGTGTGGTGTGACAAAAGAACAATTCGAAAGTCGAGTGGATTATCTTGCGGATCGTGCATTCGAAGATCAATGTACAACTGCAAACCCTAAATTACCACTTGTGACTGAATTGGTGGAAGTGTACAAATCAGCTTATAAGGGAGTTTAATTACTCTTTTATATAAATTCATCATCATTCCTTTTGGCCTTGTCCCTTAGTGGACAAGGTCCTTTTTGGTTATGAAAAGGCAGGGTTAAAATTATTTTGAGATAACTATAAATTACTTGATATTTGAGTACCTTATTCATAAGAATAATATTTGAATGAAATAAATGTTTAATAAAGTCAATTGAGATGGTCAGTAAGTTAAAAATGAAAAAGAGTCAATAAACGGTTCGAAATTTTATCGATTTATTTGACTAATATATTTTTTAGTATTAAAGTGAAAGTGTAGAAAATGTTAAGAATATTTGAATAAAAACACAACTTTTCTTTGCTTATTTAAATATTCGGTTAGTTGTTCCGATATTAAAACATATAATGAAAGCGCTTAAATGGCGATTTGTTATATGGAATGAAAATGAGCGAAATGTGTGAACTACTGATTCGAAAAGGGGAGATTGCAAGTGAAGAAACTTCAAGATAAGGTTGCCATTATTACCGGTGGAGCATCAGGGATAGGGAAAGGAATGGCCTTGGCATTTGTGAAAGAAGGCGCAAAGGTCGCCATTATCGATTTAAATGAGGAAGCTGGTCAACAAACGATAAAAGAATTACAAGAATTTTCGCCGGAATCGATGTTTATCCAAGCTAATCTGGCGGAACACGATCAATTGAAGAATATTGTAGAACAAGTTGTTAACACACATGGGAAATTGGATATTTTAGTGAACAATGCTCACGCTTCAAGAAATGTTCCATTTGAAGAAGTGACGCAAGCTGATTTTGATTTATCATTCAATACAGGTTTTTATCCGACATTTTACTTTATGCAAGCAGCTTTACCATATTTGAAAGAAACAAAAGGAAAAATCATTAATTTCGCTTCCGGTGCTGGCATCAATGGTAATCCGACTCATACTTCATATGCAGCTGCGAAGGAAGCTATCCGTGCCATTTCTCGTGTCGCAGCAGATGAATTCGGTAAATACGGAATTAATGTTAATTTAATTTCGCCAATTGCCAATTCGCCAGGTGTTCAACAATGGAGAGAAGCAGCGCCTGATCATTATAATGCAATGGTAGCGAAAATTCCTTTAGGTAGATTGGGAGATCCTGAAAGTGATATTGGTCGAGTAGCAGTATTCTTGGCGAGTGAAGATTCTGATTATATTACCGGTCAAACGATTATGGTTGATGGCGGTACCATTAAATTACGTTAAAAATTCCATAATGACTGTTTGAAAAAATAGATTTATAGATTGCTCTAACTTAGTAGTACAAGAAGTGGCAGTAGAAATGAAGGTGAAACCGGAAAAGTAATTGGTTTCTTCCGCTATATTGCAAATGAAGATAATTGGATTTAAGTGAAAAAAGATAGTGATGAAGCATCCTAGTCCTGAAAGGGAAGGATGCTTTTTAAATGGGTAAATCATTGTTTATGTAAGCTGCTTTAAAAAATTTGAATTGGTACTTGAACTGCGTAAATGATAAGTTTTGGTTGTCGAATTCTAATTGCTCAAGAAACGCTGTTAATGTGTCTATATCTTCTTCCTGGAACAAATCGGTCACGTAAAGCGGATAAGCATATTTTTGCAGTATATGTTCGTATCCCCAAAAAGCATGTTGAATTGAGCTGTCCATCACCTAACACTCCTTTGAAAGTAAGTATTGCCATATTTGAATGTTGCGATACATAGAACATTTCTATTTCGCTTTTATCGTTGTTTTATGGTTAAATAACAGGGGAAGGTGATAGATTCAATGAAGAAATTAATTGTTTTATTGTTATTGTCGATTAGTTTACTGACAGCATGTAGTGATTTACAAAGTACAGATTCCGATTACCCTACGTTTGAAGCGACTATTAATCGAGTGGTTGATGGTGATACGCTGTTGATTTCTTATGAAGGAAAAGAAGAGAGAGTTCGCTTGCTGCTGGTGGATACTCCGGAGTCTGTAAAAGAAGGTGTGGAAGTGCAACCCTTTGCGAAGGAAGCATCCGATTTTGTAAAGAAACTGCTTCCGGCCGGAACGAAAGTGGAAGTTGAACTTGGTGAACAAGAACGCGACAAATATGACCGATTATTAGCTTATGTCTACATAGATGGTGATATGTTGAATGAAATTTTGATACAAGAAGGATATGCACGTGTCGGCTATGTATATGAAAATAACGATCGGTATGTAGAAAAACTGCGTGCTGCTCAAGAAGAAGCGAAAGAACAAAAAGTGAACATTTGGAGCATTGATGGATATGTGACCGATAAAGGATACAATGTGGAAGCGGCTGAAAATAGTTACTCATCCTCAAATGATACATCCGATACAGCAGGGAAAATCAAAGGAAATGTAAATAGTAAAATTTATCATATGCCGGATGGGAAAAACTATAATACGGAAATGAAAAACGTTATATGGTTTGATTCTGTAGAAGAAGCAGAGCAGGCAGGGTATCGAGCAGCAAAAGAATAGTATAAGAAAAGCGTTGGGAGTCAATC
>JBJEFL010000023.1:0-4053 GCA_051873995.1 Bacillus sp. (in: firmicutes) | reverse complement strand
TTTTTTCCTAAGGAATAGTGTAATTCTCCCCGGTCAGATTAGGCATAGCCTCATTAAATATGGACATGGTTTAACAAAAGGCTGTGTTATATTTTAGTGTTGTTTTTGATAGATACCGTTGATTGGAGCGGAGGGCGGCGACTCCTGCGGGATGAAGCGTGCAGGACGATACACCGCAGGAGCGCTAGCGACGAGGAGGATTGGCGTGCGCCCCGCGGAAAGCGTCCGACCGCAGCGGAAATCAACAATATCGTTTAACAGAGCCTAACAATAAAGCATTACTTAAATCAGCTGATAAAATAGCCCATGCTTAGTGCAATACCAAAGCAGCATTCCATGTCTGCGTTTCGGAATGCGAGTTTGTAAAGCCCATTCAGGATACTGTTTGATAATCTGTATCTGTTCTCCTGTAGCAAATGCGATAAATGAAATATAGTGATCTTTAGTCATAGGGTGATCGCTAGTAATAAACCATTCATTTTCAACTTGCGAAACCTCAAGCTTTTCTTCTTCTTTTGCTTTTGTCGGCACCAATGCCTCCAACTTTCTTCCACAACAAGAAATGGATGCGTTACCTGTCGATAAGACAATATTATGACACGATGGGCATACATAATAATTCGTTTTTTTCATATTTCCTCCTACAAACTCATTGGCGGTAAGTTCGCCACCCAGTATCTCTTCAATGTTCACATCAAGGAGGGAAGACAAATTGCGCAATAAGGATACATCAGGACACCCCTGGCCACGTTCCCACTTTGAAATCGTTCGGTCAGAAATATGCAAACGATCCGCTAACATTTTCTGCGTGTACCCTTTTTCCTTCCGTAACTTTAAGATCAAGCTACCAATTTTGCTGTAATCCATGCTTTCACCTCCTGATAATCATCATAGCCTGAAGCAATCTCTCCATCAACAAACGCTCCGTGGAGTTATATCTAATCCTAATACCAATGTAATTCACATATATTATTTCTCCAACTTTTCAGCGTAAAAAAGACGGCAACATCGGTTCTTCATTACCAGTTTGCCGTCCCAACAATTGAATTGAACTAGATTTTCTCTTGGATTTTCAGGTTAAAGTGGCCACTCCTCATCTAGAATTGCGTAATAATACTCATCCCACCATTCGTTACCATGTGGAATACATTTCTTGAAATAACCCTCTCTTCTCATACCGATTTTCTCCATAACTCTATATGATGGAATATTCTCAGGCTGACAGGTCGCTATTATTCTATGTAATTTCATCATCTCAAATCCGTATTTCAATATGGATCGAGCTGCTTCTGATGCATACCCTTTATTATAATATTTAGGATTGAACACCCAACCAATCTCATACGTATGTTCACCAAAATACTTGTGGAACACGATATGACCAATCAATGTTTGGTCTTTCTTTAACAGTACAGGAAAATACTTAGCATTTTCGCTACTGTTTTCAATTACAAATTGCTTTGCGTCTTCTTCCGAAAAAACACCTTCTGGGATGTACTTCATAACTTGTAGATTAGATGTATACTCATGTACACATTGCCAATCAGAATACGTAAATTTGCGAATGATTAATCTTTCTGTTGTTATGTTCATTTGCATCCCCTTGTAATTTATTATTCTATTTTTTCAAAAGCATATCAATATGAGGGATATTATCTTCTAAATATGTTTCAGAAATTGCCTCAAAGCCAAATGATGCATAGAAATTACGTAAATACTCTTGCGCTTGAATCTTTACAGTGGTTTCATTCAAGTCATTTTGAATAAATCGAAGCGCTTGTTCCATCATTTGCTGAGCTACCTTTTGCCCTCGGTACTCCTTCTTTACAAGCACCCGCCCAATTGAAAGCTCCTCGTAGCTCACCCCTGGAGGTAAAATGCGCAAGTATGCGATAATCTCACCGTTCTCTTCTTTGTATAGATGATATGATTGCAAGTCCTTCCCATCGACTTCTGGGTACGGACAATTTTGTTCCACGACAAATACTTCAGTTCGCTCTTTTAAAATGTTATAAAGCTCGGTATTCGTTAATTGTTCAAATTTTTTCAACTTAAAGCTCACGGAATCACCTCGTAATTTTGTCAGAAAATATGTTTATTTATTTGGCTCTGTTAAACGCTATTGTTGATTTCCGCTGCGAGCGGACGCTTTCCGCGGGGCATGCGCCAATCCTCCTCGTCGCTTATCGCTCCTGCGGTGTATCGGCCTGCACGCTTCCCCCGCAGGAGTCGCCGCCCTCCACTCCAATCAACGATATCTATCAAAATCAGCACTGAAATATAACACAGCTATTTATTTAAGCTAACTTAAACTTGTTTTCTTTGCAATATCGGAAAAATAAAAAGGCAGCGCCCCCTTATTCAGAGGGCTAACTGCCTTATTTTAAAATGAGTTGCGCTACAAATTCCACGTGTGTGGGATGCATGTGGCAACACATGAAATCTTTGGATAAACCTCTAAATACGCATTATTGCGCCATTAGGCTTTGGTAACTCTTGATCTGTTATCTGATTCATTTTACAAAAATGTTTAAAAAATTGTTGAGCCAACTCTCGTTCATTTGGGTCACTTTTCAAAGAAACTATATCAAGCAAAACTTGAGCCATCCATAAATTATCAAAATAACGATATTTACCTGTATTCCATGCCATTTTTTCTGGGGATTTTACATTCACATAATATTCCCAGAAAAGCAACTGATCCGATTCCTGTTCTGTAAGTTGGAGTCTGTATTTTGAATGAGCAGGAATCAATCCATCTTCACAAATCTTACCAATAAAATCTTCATTCACCATATAGACACCTAAGATGCGTCTGTCTTTTTCAGGCATGCTGGAATCTCTTGCTGTTAACAGGACAGCACTATTTTGGTGCAAACGGATCGGCTTGTTCGGTTTCCCCTTGTTATTACCACTTTTTATTACGCCTGAAGAAACCTTCCACTCTGAAAAAGAACTATTCTGTTCTTCTGTGTTACACCAAAAAGCCATTTGTGATTCGGGATGAAGTTTATGATGTTTCATAAGCTTTTCTTGCTCTAAGCGAAGTTCCTGTTTTTTTCGTTCTAGCTTTTTATCCTCTTCCTTTTTCCACTCTTCTTCTTTTCGTTCTTTTTCCTTTTTTTGTATAATCTCTTCAAGTGATTTAGCATCACTTTTATCATGTAGATTTAGGTACTTTCCAAATACATCAGGAAAAACAAACATTTTATTTTCCGATGCGAAATGTATTTCAATACTAGAATCATTCTGCTTAACTATACGACCGATGCCAAAACGCTTGTGTGTAACTTTCTTATTGATTAAATTCATTATTCAAGTCCTCCTTGTAAAATAAAACTCGGTTACTAATAAATAGGATATCGATAATTTTATTCAACTAACTTATTTTAAAGCTCACACAACTGTTTTAATTTTTTACTTCGGTTTAAAAAAGGATATAAAAAACGCGTCCAATTTATCTACAAATAGTTCAGCGGAATTTGAAAAATGATTCAAAAAAAACAATTGTAATTCCATTATAACATTTATTTACAAATTTACAAATTAATTATTGACATTATATTTTTTGGTAAGGTAAAATAAAAGATTATTATCTGTAAATCATTAAATTTTCTATAAAATAGGCTGTGTTAAGCGATATTGTTGATTTCCGCTGCGGGCGGGTGCTTTCCGCGGGGCAAGGCGCCAAGCCTCCTCATCGCTTTGCTCTTGCGGTGTCTCGGCCTGCCTGCTTCATCCCGCAGGAGTCACCGCCCTCCGCTACTATCAACATTTTCTGTCCAAAATCAACAACGAACGAAAATAGAGCTATAAAATAAAAGCATCCCAAAAGTCTCGAAACTTCTTGGAAAACCCTATGAATAAACATTTATTAAGTCTTGCTTTTATTATTCAATTGATTATTGCAATTTTAATTATAGTGGTTTCCTTAGGGGACATGTCCTATGTGTAAACCAACAGAAGCAACATGAATAATAAACAAGGGGGCTGTTCAGAAAGTCAGTTTTCAATGACTTTCTGAACAGCCCCTGCTTTTTATTTCAATATAAG
>JBJEFL010000022.1:32103-74501 GCA_051873995.1 Bacillus sp. (in: firmicutes) | reverse complement strand
ACCAATAGAATGAATATCTTTGAAAATGGGTAAACATTTACGTATGCTATTCGTATCTTCATTTAAACAACCAAAATTTCACAATTGTTTTTTTATTTGTTATATAATGAAGGTATACAATTCCAAGTAAATAGGAGAGGTTACTATGAATAATTTCGTGTTTCATAATCCAGTTCGCATTATTTTTGGTCAAAATCAATTACCTGAATTACAAAAGTATGTGCCTGCCAATGCCCGTGTTTTAATTTTATATGGTGGTGGCAGTGCGAAAAAGTATGGCACCTTACAACAAGCAACCCAAAACTTACCAACGCAAACCATTTTTGAATTTGGTGGCATCGAGCCAAATCCGAAATACACAACATTGATGAAAGCTGTAGAAATCGTGAAAAATGAAAACATCGATTTCCTTTTGGCTGTCGGCGGCGGTTCCGTTATGGATGGAACAAAATTTATTGCTTTAGCAGCAAAATACGATGGAGATGCGGCAGATATTTTATTCAATAAATCCGTTGTCATTCCACAGTTGAAAGAAGCTGTGCCATTTGGAACAATTGTCACCTTACCGGCTACCGGTTCTGAAATGAACTCTGGCGGTGTTATTTCCATTGAACATCGTAAATTAAGTTTTGGTTCGCCACTTGTTTATCCACAGTTTTCAATTGTTGATCCATCACTATCTTTTACACTGCCGGCACGCCAAATCGCCAATGGCATTATCGATGCCTTCGTTCATGTCGTAGAACAATACGTCACATTCCCTCAAAATGCCATGGTACAAGACCGTTATGCAGAAGCACTTCTACTGACATTAATTGAAGTGGGACCCATTACTTTGAACAATCCGACAGATTATGATGCACGGGCGAATCTGACATGGGCCGCAACAAATGCTTTAAACGGAACAATCAATAAAGGGGTAGTGACAGACTGGTCTACTCATGCACTCGGCCATGAATTAACCGCCCGCTTTGGCCTGGATCACGCCGTCACTTTAGCCATTGTGCTACCAAGCTTATGGCGAGTGTTAAAAGAACAAAAACACGACAAACTCGTACAATATGCAGAACGCGTTTGGAGCATTTCTGAAGGGTCAGAAGAAGAAAAAATCGAAGCAGCCATTCAACAAACACAAACATTTTTTGAAAGTTTAGGTGTATCCACTAAGTTATCTAGCTATGGCGTCAAACGTGAAGAAATCGAGGATGTTGTCACCGCTCTAGAAGAACAGGGATTCACTAAGCTATCCGAAACAGGTAAACTAACACCATCAGTAGCAAGGGAAATCCTGAATCTGTCTTATGAATAAGGAGATAAGCAAATTTTCTAGATAAAAGTTGTTTACCTTCTAAGTGAGCGGGTATATATAAGTGACGAGGTTAACACACACTCGTCGGGACACACAACAGTGGTCGGTTGCTTTAAATGAGTGGAAGATAGGTAATGTTGTTATCTACCATATACAGAAGCAAAGAACAGTTGATTAATTATTGATTGTATGAATCATTCCATAAGTTAAAAAAATTAGTTCGTAATTGAAATCGAACGGAAATGTAGGATGTGTGAAGAAACATTCTATTGGTTTACAAAGTTTCCGAACAAATAGTGAACGTTTCAACCTTACTTCTAATTATGTTTGCATGATGGGTAATGACCATACAACAATTGATAGCAACTTATGAACAATCATCCCTTTGACACACATGTTGGAAAAGGTAGAATAAGCAACCTACCACTATTACTTACGACATATGGAATATTATTCTTTATATCATAAATATAAAAGAGTCTACCGAAGAGTGCGGCATTCCTCGGTAGACTCTTTTTACTGTTCTTCCAACAAAAATAATCATATAAAATAACCTAAAACACTTCTTCTATTTTATTATTTTGGTATAATTTCAGTGGATAAACAAACCTTTCAAGCAAAGGAAAGGTTCACGTTAAAACAGAAAGGAAATGACGAATTTGTTCGTACAACTTGTAAACCCTAAAACAAAAGAAAGCGTAAACAGAAAAGCTGGCTTTAGCTGGACTACTGTCTTCTTCGGCTTTTTCGTTCCTTTATTACGCCAAGATTGGAAATGGGCGATTATTATGTTCATTGCAGGATTATTGACAAGCGGATTATCTTGCTTTGCCTTTTGCTTCCTGTATAATAAATTCAATATTACTGAGATGTTGAATCAAGGATTCCTCCCGGCAAATGAGGAGTCTAAGCAACAATTGATCAAGAAAGGATGGGCAGGTCACGACTTGCCTGTTTATCAAGCGAAATAAACAGCATTATTTAAGGACAAGCAATAGGAGCGTCTAAACAGTCATTCAATGACTATTCAGACGCTCCTTCTTCTTTCTATCCATTAAGTTAAATCTGTTTTTAACAATTTACTTGTATACTCCATGCTCATCTGTTCTTCTTCCAGAAGATTAGTTTGCACCACTGTTCTCTCCATGTTTTTAAAAGCCGTTGCTAACATAAGCTTCAGTCGGTTCAATTGATTAACAGCTGAATCGCTTGCATCATAATCAATAGCCGCGATATTGGCATGAGGATACAATTCCTTCAAGCCCTTCATCATACCACGACCAGTCACATGATTCGGTAAGCAGGCAAACGGCTGAATACAAGCAATATTATCAACACCGCTGTCAATGAGCCCCATCATCTCACCGGTTAAAAACCACCCTTCCCCCGCTTGATTGGCAACGGAAAGAAGATTGCTGGACAACTTCGCCAATTCATAGATTGTGTGTGCCTCAGAAAATCTTTCACTTTTCCGATAAGCCTCATTTAACGGTTTACGAAATTGCTCAATATATCGGATGACACCATGACGTACAGGCACTCCTACTTTACTTTTGCCTAAATGATTGCCTTTATAAACACCATCATATGTACAATACAAGAAGAAATCGAGTATATCGGGTACAACTGCTTCTCCTCCCTCTTGCTCAATTAATTCCACAATTTTATTATTGGCATCCGGATGGAATTTCACAAGAATTTCTCCGACCACACCGATTCTAGGCTTTCTTATGGCATGAATCGGCAGTGTATCAAAGTCTTCAACCATACTCGTGAAGCTTTGCGTATATGCGCGGGAACGGAAATGAGTCAACGATTGAATACAATGTCCCATCCATTTCTCCAGCAGTTTATTCGTGCTTCCTGGCTCTTTTTCATACGGACGCACTTGATGGGTCATGCGCATCAACGCGTCTCCATAGACCGTGGCGGCAATTAATTTCCTTATTAATCGATAACTCAATTCGAAACCGGGATGCTTCTCCATTCCGAGCGCATTCAAGGAAATGACAGGGATTTGTTCCATTCCGGCATCTTTTAACGCTCTGCGTAACAAGGCAATATAATTCGTCGCACGACAAGCGCCTCCTGTCTGCGACATAATGACAGCCGTACGATTCACATCATATTTCCCGCTTTTTAATGCGTGCACAAATTGCCCCGTCGTCAAGATGGCTGGATAACAAGCGTCATTATTAACATATCGTAAGCCCGTATCTACCGCTTCTTTAGAAACAGTAGGCAATAGCTCTGCTTTATACCCCTCACTCTTTAGAACTGCTTCGTATAACTCAAAATGAATCGGTGACATTTGAGGCATCAAAATAGTATATTCCTTCTTCATTTCTTTTGTGAAGGACACATTTTCATTCGGCTTCTTAATTGCCGATACCACTTTTACTTCTTTCTTTTCCCGTTCATTCATCGCTGCTTTCAAAGAGCGAATACGAATACGCGCTGCACCAAGATTACTAATTTCATCAATTTTGATAGCAGTGTACATTTTATGGTTTTCTTCCAGAATTTCCTGCACCATATCACTTGTGACCGCATCCAGACCGCAGCCAAAAGAAGTTAACTGAACGAGCTCCAACTCTTCCCGTTTGGAAACCACTCTGGCAGCGCGATATAATCGAGCATGGTACGTCCATTGATTCACCACACGAGGATCAATCTCCGCCTCCGCCAAATGAGCGATACTATCCTCCGTTAACACGGCCAAATCATACGTCGTAATCATTTCAGACATACCATGGTTAATTTCTGGATCAATATGATACGGTCTTCCCGCTAAAACAATTCCCTTTTGTCCAGTTTCTCTTAAAAATTGTAATGTTTCTTCTCCTTTTTGACGCACATCCCTTTTTACTTGCTCCACTTCAACAAAAGCAGCTTGCACCGCCACACCAATCTCTTTTTTCGGGATATCCGGGAATTGTACTGATAATTCCTTGATTAATGCTTTTTCATTATCTAATGTCAAAAATGGTTGAATAAATGGAATTTCTTTCTCTTTCAATACATCCATATTGACGCGAATGACTTCTGGATAGGAAGCAACAATCGGACAATTGAAATGATTGGTTGCCTCTTCACTTTCTTTTTGTTCGAATACAACTGCCGGATAAAAAATAAAATCTACACATTGGTTCGCTAAATAATGAATATGCCCATGTGTCAGCTTGGCTGGATAACAAACAGATTCGGATGGAATCGACTCCATTCCTCTTTCAAATAATTTCTTCGTCGATTTAGGTGATAGAACGACTTCATAGCCCAATTTCGTAAAAAATGTATACCAAAAAGGATAATTTTCATACATATTAAGCACGCGAGGAATACCGACTCTGCCTCGTTTAGCTAATTCGGTCGGAAGCGGATCATATCCGAAAATGCGGTCATATTTATAGGTATACAAATTGGGTAACGAGCTCTTCTTTTTCGCTTTTCCTGCTCCTCTCTCACAACGATTGCCCGTTATGAAAAAGCGCTTATCCTTAAAACGATTAATTGTCAGTGAACAGTTGTTACCACATAAACCGCAACGAGTATGAGAAATATCGTAAGAAAATGATTGTAGTTCGTCCATGCTCAATATTTCACTTTCAGTTTGTTCACATTGCTCTTTCGCAATTAAGGCACATCCATATGCCCCCATCATTCCGGCAATATCCGGACGGACTACCTCTTTTCCAATCATCCGTTCAAATGCACGCAAAACAGCTTCATTATAAAAGGTTCCACCTTGGACAATAATATTGTCACCAAGCTCCTCTACGTTACGTAATTTCATGACTTTCTGAATGGCATTTTTTATCACTGAATAAGATAATCCCGCAGAAAGATTCGCTAATGTTACGCCTTCTTTTTGCACTTGCTTTACCTTTGAATTCATAAAGACGGTGCAACGGGAACCTAAATCAACCGGCTCGTCTGCACGTAAAGCCACTTCGGCAAATTCTTCAATAGAAATCCGAAGTGATTTAGCAAAACTTTCTAAAAACGAACCACAACCAGCTGAACATGCTTCATTTAACATTAAGTGGTCAATTGCACCATTTTTTATCTTGATGCATTTCATATCTTGACCGCCAATATCCAGAATAAAATCGACATTCGGTGAAAACTTCGCCGCCGCTTTGTAATGAGCGACCGTTTCGATTTCCCCTATGTCAATTTTCAATGCCTCTTTGATCAGTCCTTCTCCGTATCCTGTTACAGCAGAATAGGCAATATACACATCTTTCGGCATTTGCTCATACAATTTCTCCAGCCCGTTTTTGACAGATTGCAATGGATGACCATTGTTGCTGTCATAAAACGTATATAGCAACTCATCTTCGGCACCCATCAAGACAATTTTGGTCGTTGTTGACCCGGCATCGATTCCTAAATATGCGGCACCTTTGTAGGTTTCAAGATTACCTCGCAATAACTTTGCTTTTCCATGTCTCTTCCGAAACGCATCCAACTCTTCTTCTCCACTGAATAGCTGAGGTAAGGTCGGCGTTTCTTTACTAGAAGCCAATAAAGAAATGTGCTTGAATCGTTCATTTAATGTAGCCAGCGAAATGACCTCACTCTTACGACTACAAAAAGCCGCACCATAAGCAACAAAATACTGGCTGTTTTTCGGAAAAATAACTTCCTCATCCGTCAGCTTCAACGTTTCAATAAACCGCTGACGTAATTCCGATAGGTATGTTAGCGGTCCACCCAAAAAAGCTACTTTCCCTCTGATTGGACGACCACAAGCTAAACCACTGATTGTTTGTGTCACAACACTTTGAAAAACTGATGCGGCAATATCTTCTTTGCGGGCCCCTTCATTTATTAACGGTTGCACATCCGATTTCGCAAAAACCCCACATCTTGAAGCAATCGGATAAATTTTCTCATGATTGACTGCAAATTGATTTAATTGTGCGGCATCCATTTGCAATAAAGATGCAATTTGGTCGATGAAGGCACCTGTCCCTCCAGCACAAGCAGAATTCATACGCTGTTCGATTCCATTTTGTAGATAAATAAGCTTTGCATCCTCTCCGCCAAGCTCAATGACCACATCCGTTTCCGGAATAAAATGTTCAACAGCTTCAGTGCAAGCAATCACTTCTTGGATGAATGGGACCTCCGCTTGCTTTGCCATTGAAATACCGGCTGAACCAGCTATATTGATTGTCGCTTTCGCATCAGGATAACGTCCAAATACTTCTGAAAACAGTTGAACTGTTGTATGTTTCACATCTGAAAAATGTCGGCAATACTTTTTATATAGTGTCTCTCCTTCTGCATTCAGTACGATTAACTTTGAAGTAGTAGACCCAATATCTAAGCCTATATGTAATAGCATTATCGTTTCCCTCTTTCAATTGTCAGAAGTTTATAATATTAATCGTCTTTTATAAAGTATTTTTTGTCAATATAAGCATAAAACAATGCTGTTTAAATGAAATATTTTCAACATTTTATAGACGATGACTTCAGTCCCTTTCGATGAAACAACGAAAAAGACAGCCAAAATATTTGACTGCCTGTTCTCTTCATTTTCATGATACGTCGCATCATCTACCAACATGATTGCCTATGTTTCACGCATGATTATACCATCTATAACCAGAAAAGCTTCGTTCATTGGCTTTTCGGTTTTTTATAAAAAAGTTTATAACCATAATAAATTATGAACAATATCAAGACAACTCCAGCTATGACATACTCGTTCACATTAGCTGAAAGTAATCCTGCAGGAATCAGTGCCAGCACAAAAAAGTAAAGAAAGTTTCCGAGTATCGTGGCACACGTGAAATGAACAAACGAAATGGTACTCAGCCCTGCCAAGATGTTAATAAGGCTTGTCGGTACAAAGGGGAAAATCCGCGCTTGAAATACGAAAACAAATCCATGCTTTTCAAGCTTATCCAACTGTTTCTGATTTACTTTTCCCTTCACCCATTCGTGAAAAAAGTACCTCACGGCAACAAAAATGATTATCGCTGCTATTACACTTGTAAACCATGCCCATAAAAAGCCAGCGCCAAAACCAAATAAAGTAACATTAAGAGAAATAACCAAGATTAACGGAATAATTGTAAATGAGTTTTGGATGATCATAATAATTAGCATCAATCCATACACAGCCCAAACCTTTTCTTGATAGAGAGTTTCTAATTTTGTTATATCGTTATTCAATACATCCGACATCAGTGCTTTCAGAGAATCAAAAAAGCCAACCAGAACCACTACGATAATGAATGCACAAAGCACTTTCAACGGTTTGTTTTGCATAAACTTTTTCAATAACTTCCTATCTCCAATAGACATTTTCCATCATCTTCTTTAGCCTTAAAGTAATAATAGTTTATTCATGTATCACCTATACGTGTGAAAAATGTTCGTTACATTTTTCTGAGCATTCATTTATAGGAATAGAAAGCAACAATTCTCTCCATGATTATTTCCTTGGAGCTACACACTGTCTATTTCCCCATTCAAACATGATCACCTACTATCATATAACGCTTTAATTCTTCATATCAATGAACAGTAATTGAATTTTGCCCAATTACCATACCGTAAACACAGCGCCTGTGGCTGATTTCTATCTCCTGCAGCAGATACAACATCCACAATAAATCCAACTAAACACGGCATTGCTTCAAGCAAGATAACGACCGGATAGTATAAAAAAACAAACAGGTGAAAATACTACGTTTGTATACAAAGAAATTGCTGATAGGAGTGTCCAAAATGAACAAAGAAACGACTAAAAAAGTCATTATTGTAGGCACTGGTTTTGTCGGAACCGCTATTGCCTATTCCATCGTAAACCAAGGAATTGCCGAAGAACTTATACTCATTGATTTAGATACAGCAAAAGCAGAAGGAGAAGCGGCTGATTTACTGCACGGTGTCCCTTTTGGTCCTTCTCGTGTCAAAGTGCGAGCAGGCGGCTATGAAGAATGCAGTGATGCAGATGTCATTATCATTACAGCCGGTGTGAATCAGAAACCAGGTGAAACCCGCTTGGCACTTGTTGAAAAAAATGCTGCGATTATGAAAGGCATCATTAAAAATATTATGGATAATAAATTTAACGGTATTTTCATTATCGCCTCCAACCCTGTTGATATCTTAACGTATATAGCTTGGAAAGAATCCGGCTTGCCACAATCACGTGTAATTGGTTCTGGGACTACATTGGATACAGCTCGTTTACGATCAGGTCTTTCAGAATACTTTAATGTGGACCCACGCAATATTCACACCTATATTATGGGTGAACACGGTGACACAGAATTTGCCACTTGGAGTCACGCAACGATTGCTTCTCAGCCAATTGAGGAATATATTCAAAAACACGGCAACAAATATAACATGGAAGACCTCGAACAAATCTTTATTGATACAAGGGATGCTGCTTATTATATTATCGAACGAAAGAAAGCAACGTATTTCGGTATCGGCATGTGTGTAGCGAGAATAGCAAAAGCTGTTTTAAATAATGAAAGAGCCATCTTACCGGTTGGCGTGTATTTAGATGGCATTTATGGTCAGACAGATGTCTACTCCAGTGCACCATCCGTTATCTCGCGCCAAGGTGTGGAATCTATTATCGAACTGGATTTATCCGATGAGGAACAAAAAAAGCTTGATCATTCTATCAATGTCTTGAAAGAGACGATGAAGCCCGTTTTATAACCCTTTCTTTCATACACCATTAACCCGTGATTCCCTAATCACGGGTTTTCTGTTGAAAGTACACATTTTCCTTTTTATCGTACATCTTTTTCAATCATAAAACTCACACATTCATCGTAACAATCGATATAATGAATATGTAGCGTTTTCATTCATTTGTAGACAATGTATTGTTTATCCATTCGAACGATGATTGTTTGCATCATAATGAAATACACCCCAAAAGACCGCTCAATAATACTAACAGAAATGCGTAGGTGACCCTATATGATTGAAATTAAAACATCCACTCTTAGCGATGGTGAATTAAATAGAGGAGTATTTGCAAAGCAAGACATAGCTAAAGGCGTATTATTCCACGAAGCACCGGTCCTTCCTTATCCAAATGAAGAACATGTTCACATCGAGAAAACGTTACTTGCCGACTACGCGTTTGAATACGGAAAAAATCATTCCGCCATCCTATTAGGCTATGGAATGTTATTTAATCATTCGTATCAACCGAATGCAACATATGAAATCAACTTTGATAACCACACTTTTGACTTCTATGCCTACAAGGATATTAAAGCCGGTGAAGAAATTTTAATTAATTATAACGGAGAAGTCGATAACGACGAACCGCTTTGGTTTGATAAAGAGGAGTAATGAGGTTGTCATCCAACAAAGAACAAGTCCAACTTGTTCTTTGTTTTGATTATCGAGAAACCTTATTTTCAACACATTCCCTTCAGAATGGCTTGAAAACGTTTGTCAGTCGAGGCGCGCCAACAATGAAGAATGTGAGCGTTTTTCAACAGCCTGAATAAAGAACAATGCCAACTTGTTTTTTATTTTTGGTAAATGCCCCTTTCCCCGTATACAAACTCTAATTGTGTGTCGGACGGGATGAATCGCGCTTACTAATTGGGACGATTACCTCTCTTTTCATCACATCATATAATCCTTGCGGTGTTACCCTGATAAAAGGAAGATGTGTTGCGGTTAAAAAAGAAAGCGTGAATGAAGGTTCCTTATATTGATAGCCTCTTTCTTTAAGCAAGATGCGCATTCGCTTTTCTTCTTTGATTAAATCTTTGACTTCCATTCTAGACATTCTACCGTTTAATACTAACGGCATTTCAAACAAAACTTCATTTTCTTCCGTAAGGACAATGCCTCCTCCAAGTTCCTTCATTCGGTTAAACGCAAGAAGCATATCTTGTTTTCTTTTTCCGATTAAAATAATATCACCTGTTCCTGAATACGAACTCGCTAGCCCACAAAGTCGATTTGCAAATCCTTTAACCACTGTGTTTAACTTCCAAGTTCCATGACAATCGAACAGAGATAAATAACATTCATCATGCCCAAAAGATAAATCCTCCTCCATCAGACTTACCTTCGATTCATATGGCTTCGTAATCACTTCATTAATCAACTGAATTCCTATCGGTGAAGTGTTCTGCAACTCATCCGAACTCAAATCCCACTTGAGCGATAATGATTCAATTCCGTAATCTTCCCACTGAACAACAGATGTATCTTCTATAATATTTTCATCCCTTTTCACCCATTTTCCTTTTGCAATGACGGAAACAGGGACAGGATTCATTTCATTCTCGAGAATATTAAGGTTAGCTATTCTTCCTGTGGCAATATTGCCATGAAGGTGCTCCAAATTGTAATAACGTGCAATGTTGACAGTCGCCATATTATACGCATCAATTACAGAAATCCCGGCATTTAGTGCAATTTGAATCATTTCATCCATGAAACCCTTTTCATAAAAGTAGGGATGGGACCCGTCAGTCGTAAAAAACAGTTTATCAAAATAATCTACGCCAAGCTCTAAAAGTTCCGTCAATAATGTTTTTAAGTCGGGACGAATGGACGAATTCCGTAGTGACACAGTATATCCTTGCATTAAACGTGCTAACGCTTCTTTTCCTGTCATGGCTTCATGATCACAATCAGCCCCAAGAAGCATAAGAGTAGCAAGTGTTTTTTCAGATGCTCCCGGAAGATGGGCCTCCACCTTCTTCCTCAAACGTTTCGTTTCCTGTATCCGGTCAAGAATCACATCATCTCCTGCAAGCAATCGAGGCCAAGATGTTAATTCCCCGCATTGCAAGACAGCTTCATGCTCAAGCCAGCTCTGCACTTCCTCATTCGTAAAGAACAGTTCTTCATTTTCCATTTCTGTTTGGCTATCCAGACGACACCACCAATACATACTGGTTGGTCCTTTTTCCAACTCACGCAACAGTGAGAAAGCTTGCTGACGCTCTAATTGCAAAAAGAAATAAAGATTATCGTTAATCAGTGTGGTTGTTCCAGCATAAGCGGCAAATTTGCCGAATGTATACGGGTTATATAATTGAACCGGATGTGCATGAGGCTCTATGTATCCAGGAACGACCTTTTTCCCATCACAATCAATCACTTCACAATCATGCAACGCATCCGGCATTTTATCGCCCACATAAACAATCCGATCTTCATAAATCCAAATATTCGCTGTCATCCATTTTCGGAGTGATTGATTTAAGTACGTGGCATTTTTCAAAAGAAGATGAGGAGAAACAGTTGCATTTAATACATCTACATGCCTGCGTAATTGTCTATTACTCCATTTGAACTTTTGATTCATCATATAGATTTCCTCCATACCCTTTAGTATTTTCATAGTCATATGCAACTTGCAAAAAATCGGATTTATTTCTACATTATTTAATTACCAAAATTATACATATTATATTTATAAATGTACAGATAGCGTTTCACACAAAATCTTCTACTAAGTCCAAGTTTTTTTCACAGAAAAAGCCTAGATTCTTCTACTGCATACTAGAATCTAGGCTTTTGCATAATACCAATTATTCAGCAGCGGTTACTTCACCATTAAGATACGATCTTTAATGGTTTCGATTACTCCTGCTTCATTGTTCGTTTTCGCTTCAAAACGTGCTACCGCTTTCAATTTTTCATGGGCATTCGCCATCGCGTAGCTATGATAAGCACTTTGCATCATTTCCAAATCATTCAAATAATCCCCAAACACCATTGTTTGGTCAGCTGTAACATTGAAATATTCTTGTACTTTCTTAATGGCGACACCTTTATTGGAACCACTATTTGTGATGTCTAACCAATGCATTCCACTTACGGAAACCTGTAAATGTTCACGGTATGCGTCGAAATAACGATTACTATTATGCTCTGAGCTTGTATAATCATAAAGTGTCACTTTCAGAATGTCATCCTCTACTTGCATTAAATCATCCACAATCACTCGTTTTGCATAATATTTATCCACTTCCTGCAAAAAAGCATCATGAGATTTTTCAATATATGCGGATTGCTTTCCACACAAGATAACATCCGTTCCGTCAATCGTACGGGCCAATTCTACTAACTCCATAGCCAGTTCACGTTTAATTGTATTCGAGTATAATTCTTTTCCTTTATAGACAACGTACGTTCCATTCTCGGCAATAAAAAGCATATCATCTTTCACTTCATGGAAGCGTTCAACAAGATTATAATATTGTCTACCACTAGCTGCTCCGAAAATAATCCCTTGTTCATTCAATTGATGAAACACTGATCGGAATTCACGTGGGAATTGATTGTGGTCATCAAGAAATGTTCCATCCATATCCGTAGCAATTAATTTAATCATCCTTGTGCCTCCCATATTTATCTGCCCTACTCTGTAAAACTATTATTATATTAGCATGAAAAATTATTCTCTTCACTCGGATTAATTTGCCAAAGATATTAAGTAGCTTTCTTCCGATTATTGTTTGACCTCAAGATAAAATCGTAATCGTTTGCTCCAAAATAATAGATAACGGACAAGGTACTACCTATGACCACAATTGAAATGACCCACCTCAATATATTTAAAATGAATGAAATAGGACGCGGGATTAAAAAATGAGTCTTTAAGAGATGCAACAATATATGACCGAACACAGGTAATACCAACATGGTGATAAAAGCCAAAACTAAGCAAACCGTTAAAAAGACAGATATGATTTTAATGGTTACATAATTTCGATTCTCCATCGTTTCATATGCGATGTTCATACTATTAATAAAAGCGCCAATGCCACTAGAAACCGACCAAAGCGTTGTCACAATACCGATTGTTAAGATACCACTGTGCTTCGCTTCAAATATTTGTACCAATTCTTTCGGCAATATCGGCTGCAGCAAATCAATGATCTGTGTGGAGGATATAGATAAATAAGGAATAATAGATAATATCAAAATCATAATGTATGATAATAGGATTGCTCAGCAGCTAGACTTGTGGCACGATCTTTTTTGATTTTTTTCAATAAATCCTGAAACAAGCAGACATATTTCTTCATCATTGCTGGATTCCTCCAATATTCTTGCTCCTGTTTTATCATTTGATACAACAAAAATCCCCTTTCAACCAAAGAAAAAGGGGAAATAATCTTTATTGTTGTTCACTCCACTCTCTATTCACTCTATCATTTATCTCACGCGATTCTTGCTCAATTCTTTTCGCAAACTCTGTAAATTCAGCTGACTCTTCTATTTCAAACTCCGATAATTCATCATGCTTATCAAAAAATAGATAGAATTCTTTTTCTGCACTACTCATATTTTGCGTAATGATATGATCGGCTTTTTGTACGGCCTTTTCATATGAAGGCAGCTGTCCACTCTCAATCAAACTCATTTTATTTCGAACATACAATTGTATTTTTCGAATTAAGCATTCGTCCAGTAGACTCCAGCCTTTCGTTTCAATATATAAATTCTCTCCTTCTTGCACAATTCCACAATATGCTCTTGCAAACGGCATATCTTTCTTAAAGATTAAGATAGCACCACAAATGTGATTCATATCTTGTTCGTCTTCCAAAAATAAGGGCTGTTTACACAATATAATTTTAGAAATCATGTCGGCTCCTCTCAGTAACAATCAATCGATTTAAACCACTCATTGTTGCGTCACATTTGAATAAAATAAGCTGATAGGAATACTAGACTCTATTGTTTTTTAAAGAAAAAACAGCTTCTTCATTACAGAGCTCATCTTGTGAGACTTTCTCATAAGATATGATAGTATAATGGTATAGAGAAGGGAGATATCCGCCATGACAATACCACCATTACTTGCTGCAGTAGTCTGTGGCATAATCTACGGCATCGGTCGATCCATTTCATTAGCCAATAGAAAGAATGACGATTCAAAAAAAATGCCAAACCCATATTTAGAGAGTATCGTTGTCAGCCTTGCCGTCTATTTACTACTCAGTCTTATACAATAGCCTTTTTGCTGACATACTAAACATCCAAATTAACGGAATGTTCCATTACTTAAAAGAATAAAGGCTGCTAGTGAACGTTTAATTAGCCGGAAGAAAGCCGAAAAAAGATTCCCACATATGATGAGGAATCTTTTTTCAACGCAATATGATTACCTAATTAGCATACTCATTAAAAAATGATGGTTTATGGAAAATCAATTTTTTCTTATTGCATGATAAAATATTATCCGCTTTCAATTGTTTAAATACTTGACTTACCGTTTCACGCGATGTACCCGATAAGTGGGCAATTTCCGTTGTCGTAATTGGACAATCGATAATAATATCCTGTCCCTCTTTCCTACCTAAATCACCCATTAAATGCTGCAATGTTTGATGTACACGATGCTGGGCACTCGGAATTTGCTGTACCCGATTTTCATGTGTTTTCAATATATCAGATAAAGACGAAACAACCTTCAGAAGATGATTTTTGTTTCTTTTCAATTGCTCTTCAAAAACATGAGTAGGTATGTAAAACAATTCAAGATCCGTTACTGCTTCAGCTGAGAAATGGTATGTATCATCCTCGAACAATCCAACACAAGGAAACATTGTGAATGATTTCACATAATCAGTGTAAACTAATTTACCACTTTTATTGAAGCGAGACAGTTTGACAAATCCTTTTAATAAAAAATAAATGCGTTCTCTCGGATCATCTTCTATAAACAGTAATTGACCTTTTTTATATGTTCTCCAATAAACAGATGATTTCATTATCCGAAGTTGCTCAGCTGAACAATCAGAAAGTATATCGAACTTTTGTAAATCTTTAACAGAGTATTGATTCATAAGCGACACTTCCTTGAAAAAAATTGATACATATCTTACTACCAAACTCTTCAATGTTAAAATGACTAACCTGGATAAATTGCACCAAACTATTATTCAATGAACTATCCATACATAGAAGCATACAGTTCAATTATAAAGTATATTTACCTGTTAAAAATATACCCAGAAGTAGATGAAAAAAAAAAATCATGCAATATTCTTAAATACTTCACATGTGAAAAGGAATATCCGAATAAAGAGAAACTTCCTGCACATTACTATTCCTGCTAACGAATGGTAGACAAATTAAACCAACTGATTGGACGTTCAATACATGAACAAACTATATAAATGCTGAAATCACTCAACTACCTACAGACAACGTAAAAACAGGCGAAGAAAAGCGAACCGCTTTTTCTCCACCTGTTCTTATTAACCCTTCTCTTCCCTATTGCATCAAGCAAATACTAATGATGATTGAGTAGAAACGACTGTTCCTGCTTTTCCTTCCAATGCTTCATACGCTTTATCCAGAGAAGTAATAATCGTTTGTCTGCCAGGTTTGCTACTTGCGAAATTAATGGCTGCCTGTACTTTCGGCAACATACTGCCTGGCGCAAAATGATTTTCTTCGATCAATTTCTTTAATTCAGCAACAGTAATTTCCTCTAGTTTACGTTGATTTGGCTGATTATAATTAATGTAGACATTATCGACAGCCGTTAAAATAATCAATGTATCGGCATCTACTAATTCAGCTAACTTTTGCGCTGCAAAATCTTTGTCAATAACCGCTTCGATACCTTTTAACTCATTTTCCGTTTCTATAACCGGAATTCCGCCACCGCCGACAGCTACAGTAATAATACCGTCTTCTACTAATGTATTGATGACATGATGCTCATGAATGCTGATTGGTTTTGGAGAAGGAACAACACGTCTCCATCCACGTCCCGCATCTTCCTTAAAGACCACTCCGCTTTCATTCATCGCTTTTTTCGCTTCTTCTTCGCTATAAAAAGGACCTATAGGTTTAGTTGGGTTTTGGAATGCTGGGTCCGATGGATCAACAACAACTCGTGTCACAATCGTCGCAACATCTTTGTTAATACCGCGTTTTTTCAATGATTTATCAATCGCGTTTTCCATCCAGTAACCAATCATCCCTTGGCTCATTGCCCCACATGTATCTAAAGGCATAGCTGGGTTTTTCTCACTGTCTCCTGCTTTTTGTTGTAATAAGATATTTCCTACTTGAGGTCCATTTCCGTGTGCAATTACAATCTCTACATCATTCTCAATAAATGCCACTAGTTGTTCTGCTGTTCGATTCAAGGCTTCCTGTTGGGCTTGCGCACTTGCATCACCTGATTGAATGGCATTTCCTCCTAATGCAATGACTACTTTTCTTCTTTTCATCGACTGACTCTCCTCACTCTAGTTATGTAGTTAAATTGTAATTCCACCAGTAGCTAGTTCATATATTGCAACTACTGCCAAGATGACAAACACGATAGCAACCACCATTTCTGGTTTCGTAAAGATTTTTTGTTCATTTTTGTTGTGGCTAGATTTAGACACAATTCCTACTTTCTTACTCGGATAATTGTCTCCAAAGCTTTCCTTCTTCACTGCTCGGAAGACTAAAATACCTGGAGCAAATAACAGCATTGTTAATAATAAATAATCCAATCCTGCTGCTACAACAAGCCAAATTCCATACACACTTGCAATCAAACCGACAATAATATTTTTTGTACGATCTGCTTCTTTTGACTGCAAACTATACTTAAATTGATAAAATGCAGAAAACGCATATGGAATCAAAATCGCAGATGAAGCTAGTGAAAACATGAATGTGTACGCTTCATCAGAAATGATGAATGTTAAGATGAATAATTGGATTAAACCATTCGTAATCCATAGCGCATTGACTGGCGCATTATTTTTATTCGCTTTACCGAACCATTTTGGGAATATTCCATCTTTAGCTGCTAAGAATGGGATTTCACTTGCTAATAATGTCCAGCCTAGCCAAGCTCCCAATACGGAAATGATGAGACCAATGTTAATCACGATTGCTCCCCATCTACCTACAACACTTTCTAAAATGTAAGCCATTGATGGATTGCTAAGACCGGCAACTTCCGCTTGACTCATGACACCGACAGATAGAAGAGATACCATCATATAAATCAACAATGTACCAATTAAACCAAGAATGGTTGCTTTACCAACATCCTTACGATTTTTCGCACGACTGGAGAATACAACCGCTCCTTCAATACCAATGAATACCCATAGCGTTACAAGCATCGTATTTTTAACTTGGCTACCAACGGCACTCCATGAGAAAGATCCTGCTTCTCCCCAAAAATTCCCTGCAAAAATATCGACGTTAAAAGCAAATATTGCTGCAACAATAAATACCAAAACAGGTACCAGTTTCGCAATTGTTGTAATTAAGTTAATAATGGCTGCAGAGTGAACACCTCGTAAAATCAAGAAATGCACACCCCAAAGTAAAATACTCGCGCCGATGATGGAAGCAATGTTTTGCCCACCTTCAAATGCAGGAATAAAGTAGCCGATTGAAGAAAAGAGCAGTGTCGCATAGGCTACGTTTCCTAAAAAAGCTGATACCCAGTATCCCCAGGCACTGTTGAAACCCATGTAATCTCCAAAGCCAGCCCGTGCATAACTGTATACGCCACCATCTAAATCCGGTCGTTTCATATTCAAGTTTTGGAAACAAAAGCCGAGAGAAATCATACCGATACCGGTGATAACCCAACCTACTATAATAGCCACTACCCCAGCGCCTGCTGCCATATCACTAGCTAAGTTAAATATCCCCCCGCCGATCATAGAACCGACTACAAGTGCCATTAACGAGAAGAGACCTAATTTCTTATTTCCATCTGACATTATTTTCACCTCATTTTTAAAAATAGGCAGCAGCAGATTTTTCGCCACTGCCTATTCTCTTTTTCTCTTAATCTAGATTACCTAAAGTTGCTGCCATTACCGCTTTAATCGTATGCATACGGTTTTCTGCTTGATCAAACACGTGAGAGTGACGACTGCGGAACACTTCATCTGTTACTTCCATTTCTTTTAAACCGTGTTTTTCAAACATTTCACGACCATAAGATGTTTCAGTATCGTGGAATGCAGGTAAGCAATGTAAGAAGATGACATTTTCGTTACCTGTTTTCTCTACCATTTCCATATTCACTTGGAATGGAGTTAATAAAGCGATGCGCTCTGCAAATTTATCTTCTTCACCCATTGATACCCAAACATCTGTATAAAGAACATCTGCACCAGCAACAGCTTCATCAATATTGCTTGTAACTGTAATGCGACCATTTGATTTTTCAGCAATACCTTTTGCTAAATCAATGATTTCTTGCTCTGGGAATAAGGACTCTGGTGAACAAATACGCATATCCATACCAACTAATGCACCAGCAACTAAGAAACTGTTTGCCATATTATTGCGGCCGTCTCCCACATAGACGAACTTCACACCTTTTAAGTAGCCAAGATGCTCTTTAATCGTTAAGAAATCTGCCAACATTTGAGTAGGGTGCCATGCATCTGTTAAACCATTCCATACAGGTACACCAGAATGTTCAGCTAGACTTTCCACTGTCTTTTGGGAAAATCCACGGAATTCAATGCCATCAAACATTCGCCCAAGTACTTTCGCTGTATCTTCTACAGATTCTTTTTTCCCTAATTGAATATCATCTTTTCCTAAATACTCTGGATGTGCCCCAAGGTCGATACTAGCGACAGTGAATGCACAACGAGTACGAGTAGATGGTTTTTCAAATAATAATGCAATGTTTTTCCCTTCTAAATAACGGTGTGGAATCCCTTTTTTCTTTTTATCTTTAAGCTCTGCAGCTAAATCGATTAAATATAGGAATTCTTCCTCTGTGAAATCTTTTTCCGCTAAGAAACTTCTGCCTTTTAAATTAGGTTTAGTCATAATCATGCTTTGTTCTCCCCGCCTTGAATAATTTTTTATAGTTTAGTCTATCTGTTGAAAATCTACGATTCATTTAAATATCTTCACGAACAATTGGCATACTCATGCAACGTGGGCCCCCACGACCGCGAGACAATTCCGAGCTTAATACTTCAATTACTTTCACCCCGTGTTGTCTCAATAAGTCATTTGATACGTAGTTACGGTCATATGTCACTACGACACCAGGCGCAATTGCTAAAGTGTTGGATCCGTCATTCCATTGTTCACGGGCAGAAACAATTTCGTCTCCTCCACCACAAGGAATAAGAACTAATTCATCCAACTTCAATACTTCTTTTAACGTTTCTTGTAAATCTGTACGATGTGTAATCGTTACGTTGTCCTCTTCTGTACCTTTTTCCAGAATGTACACATTCATTTTTCCATCAGAATCTTGAATGCCCGGATGAATTGTAAACATATTACGATCGATCATTGTAAATACCGTATCTAAATGCATGAATGCACGACAATTCGGAATTTCAATTGCCAATACTTTTTTGATTTTGTCTTGTTTAGCAAATAAGTTTCTAGCTAATCGTTCAATCGCTTTAGCAGAGGAGCGTTCTGATACCCCGATAGCAATCACTTCTTCACTTAAAACTAGTTCATCTCCACCTTCGATTGGGAAATCATAATTACGGTCTAACCAAACCGGAACGTCATGACCTGCAAAACGTGGATGATGTTTAATAATGTACTCCATAAATAATGACTCACGTTGACGCGCGGGTTGACGCATATGGTTAATCGTTAAACCATTACCGATAGATGCAGCTGGGTCGCGAGTGAAGTACAGATTTGGCATTGGATCTAAATAAAATGGATAATGTTCTTCCATTAATTCATGCAGATGTGTTTTCTTACTAATGGATATTTCATTCTTACGAACACCGCTCATGATTTTTTCAATCATTTCTTTGTTTGAAAAAGATAGTAAATACTCTTTCAAGTGTGCAAATGATCCATTTACATGGGTTTTCGATTCTTGTAACATTCTTTCAACAAATTCCGTACGTAATTCTTCGTTATGTAAAGATTCCTCAACTAAATCGTTTAGGTATAATACCTCTACATCTTGATCTCTTAGCGTTTTTGCAAAGAAATCATGTTCTTGCTGAATAACTTTTAAATATGGAATATCATCAAATAACAGTTGAGGTAGATATTCCGGAGTAAGGTTTTCCAATTCTTTACCAGGACGTTTTAATAAAACCGTTTTTAATTTACCAATTTCAGATGTAACATGTATTGGATAGGTCATTCAAAAGCTCCTCCTCAATTACTGAATTGTTCTTACAAGACAATCATAAATTATTCTTAAATAACGAATTGTGGTTATTTGCACAGATGAAACGTCAAGAATTTGGCATTTTGATTAATAAGTCATACATGTTCTTGTAAGCTTATAACTGTTAAAAAATCACAAGATAACGTTTTCACGAAGAATTAAGTCCCTTTTTTCCTTTTTATTCAAAAAAACACCCTACAAAATGAATATTGGATGCATAAAATTCATTAAAAAAATTTTTTATAAATTTCTTAGAAAAGCGCAAGTGGTTGTCTAACGACGTATGAGACTCTCAGGATGAGAGTCTCAACTGAAATAAAGGAATTTGAAATGTGGACTTGCCGGAGCTGAACAGGGCGATTTCACTTTTCTGCGTTAACGTATCGTAGGGGATGACAAAGTTCACTGAATGCTGAGCTAGATAGTGTTCAAACTTCAGAATTATATACTAAAAAAGTTGGCTTGGACGGCCAACTTAGCTTGCTATTCGTTCATATAATTTTGTTGCATCTTCTGGTGTTTTACAAATAACCAAACAAGTGTCATTTCCACACACGCATCCCAACATCTCTTCCCATTTCATATCGTCTAGCAATACACCGACCACATGAGCGTTTCCTGGCAACGTTTTAATCAACACCATGCAATTGACACAATCTATTTTGACAACAACATCCTGTATTTTTCGTTGCAATTTTTGAAAATTGCTTATTGAATTGGTTCCCTCAATGAATTTATACTTCAGCTTTCCTTCTGATCCAGGTACTTTTGCTAAATGAAGCTCTTTAATATCACGAGAGACAGTCGCTTGCGTTATCTCCATTCCTTGCGCATTCAATAACTCAACTAATTGTTCCTGTGTTTCTACTTCATTTTCTTTAATGATGTTTTTAATAAGGAATTGTCTTCGTTCTTTAGTCATTTTCATCAATAAAACTCCTTGTATATAAGACATTTTAAATATATTAATATAATAATATCTTTTATTTTTCAATTTATAATTTTAAAAAATATTTAAATAATATCTTGTTTGCCATTCAATGAATTTGTTATACTTTGAATAAACTTAATAGATGACAATCGATGACAAAGAGAGTAGTTGTATGAAGTAACCAAGCGATTCGGGGACGGTGGAAGCCTGATTTATGACATATAATGAAACGCACTTTCGAGATGCTTACTTGAACGATAGTAGAGTAAGACGGGGTAATGCTCCGTTACAAATAAGTGGTTCAATGATGAACAACCAGAGTGGTACCGCGGGTAATTCAACTCGTCTCTTTAGTAAAAGAGACGAGTTTTTTTATTATTTCAATATGAATGGAGGCTTATTATGGATTATCAACAAATTATTGCGACAGACGTCAGCAAAGCTTTAAATGGATTACTATCCGAACAAGAAGTAGTCGCTTTATTAGAAAAACCGAAATACAGCACACAAGGTGATATCGCCTTTCCATGCTTTACACTTGCAAAGCAATTAAAGAAAGCCCCTCAAATGATTGCTGCACAATTGCAAGAAAACATCAAAAATGAGTATGTTGAAAAAACAGAAGCAATGGGACCCTATCTTAATTTCTTTTTAAATAAAGACTTTGTCAGCAATCATTTACTAAATACAATTTTGCATGAAGGTCATCATTATGGCGACTTAAAAATCGGACAAGGACGCAATGTACCAATTGATATGTCATCACCGAATATCGCCAAACCTTTCTCGATGGGACATTTACGTTCTACAGTAATCGGCAACTCCATCGCAAATATTATGAGCAAATGTGATTACACGCCGATTAAAATCAACCATTTAGGCGATTGGGGTACACAATTCGGTAAGCTAATCGTCGCTTATAAAAAATGGGGCAGTGAAGAAGCCGTTCACCAAGAACCGATTAAAGAACTGTTCAAATTATATGTACAATTCCATGAAGAAGTAAAAAATGATCCATCACTGGAAGAACAAGCTCGTAACTGGTTCAAGAAACTGGAAGATAATGATACGGAAGCCATTCACTTATGGAAATGGTTCCGCGATGAATCATTGCAAGAGTTCAATAAAATATACCGATTACTGGGCATTTCCTTCGATTCCTATAACGGTGAAGCTTTTTATAATGACAAAATGCAAGAGGTCGTGCAATTAATTCAAGAAAGCGGCTTACTTGTGGAAGATCAAGGATCGCAAGTCGTTAGACTCGATGAAGAAGAATTGCCACCATGCCTCATTTTAAAGTCAGATGGTGCGACGCTTTACGTAACCCGTGATTTAGCAGCCGCTCTTTATCGAAAAAGAACATATGATTTCGCTAAATCCATTTATGTCGTCGGAAATGAACAGAGCCTTCACTTTAAACAACTGAAATCGGTATTGAAGAAACTCGGCTTCGATTGGTCGGATAATATGACACATGTTCCTTTCGGATTGATTCTAAAAGATGGGAAAAAGATGTCCACTCGTAAAGGGAAAGTTGTCCTATTAGAAGAAGTATTGGCCGAAACAATCGGTATGGCAGAACAAAATATCACGGACAAAAATCCAAATTTAGCTAATAAAGAAGAGATCGCCAAACAAGTAGGTGTAGGCGCCGTAATATTCCATGACCTGAAAAATGATCGTATGAATAGCGTTGAATATTCTCTAAGCGATATGCTGAAATTCGAAGGTGAAACAGGTCCTTACGTACAATATACACACGCTCGTGCTTGCTCAATTTTGCGCAAATCTCCGCTGCAATCCGATCAGACAAACTATGAGTTACACGATGAATACAGCTGGGATGTTATCAAGCTTCTCCAAGAATTCCCGGAGATTATCCATAAATCATATCAGCAATTAGAACCATCTGTCATTGCGAAATATATTGTGGACTTATCTCAAGCTTTCAACAAATATTACGGAAACACGCACATTTTAACAGATGATGAACAACTGCAAGCGAGATTGGCACTCGTTAAGGCTGTGACCATTACATTAAAAGAGGGCTTACGCCTACTCGGCATTGCTGCACCAGAAGAAATGTAAACCCTTTGAATCCCCCATTTTACTGGGGGATTTTTTGCTATTTTCGTAAACTTCGCTGCCTATGAACAAGCAGTGTATATAGAGTGTACTTTTGCTCCAGGATACTCGCCTATCCCGCTGCTCCCGCAGAAATCTCGTACCTTACATCTCAACCAAGCTTATTGAAAACCAACACTCTTTTAGAAAACAGCCTTATGTTTTCATATCCTCTTTAAATTCTCAATTAAACTTCATATTTGAGAAAATATACTTTTATCTTTTCTTCATCTGTTTTATTTTTCATTACTAAAAGTGACAAAAATAAGGATAAAACTATTTTATTGAACAAAAATAATACAAAATACATTTTTACTATTGACTAATTCTTTATTTATAATTATTATAAAGAAATCTTAAGTATAATATAACTTAATTAGGAGCGATAAATATGTCAATGATCAATAAACAAATTGAAGATTTTAAAGTGCAAGCTTACCATGATGGAGACTTCAAAGAAGTGTCTTTAGAAGATGTAAAAGGTAAATGGGCGGTATTCTTCTTCTACCCAGCAGATTTCTCTTTCGTTTGCCCAACTGAATTAGCGGATCTTCAAGATCACTATGCAGCATTCCAAGAAATGAATTGTGAAGTATACTCCGTTTCTACTGATACACATTTCGTGCACAAAGCATGGGCTGATGCAACGGATACAATCGGCAAAATCAAATATCCGATGTTAGCAGATGCTGCTCACGTACTTTCTAAACAATTCGGCGTTCTAATCGAAGAAGACGGCTTAGCATTACGTGGAACTTTCATCGTAAACCCAGAAGGTCAAATTAAAGCATATGAAATCCACGATTTAGGTATCGGTCGTAACGCTGAAGAATTAGTACGTAAAGTGCAAGCTGCTCAATTTGTAGCTGAACACGGTGACAAAGTCTGCCCTGCCAAATGGACTCCAGGCGAAGATACATTAGAGCCAAGCTTGGACTTAGTAGGTAAAATCTAAACTCCCGCACGCGTAATCAATTTTGAATTATCTAAGAGGCACTTATTACTGTTCAGTGTCTCTTCACCATCAAATACAGACAAAAGGAAGTTATATTATGAAAAAAAACATTTATGATTTAATCATCATCGGTGCTGGCCCTGCCGGATTATCTGCCGGCGTCTATGCAGGTCGTGCCAAATTAAAAACAATCATTCTTGAAAAAGCAAATGCAGGTGGACAAGCTGCTACTACCTCTGAAATTGTTAACTACCCTGGTGTGCGAAAAACGTCCGGGCCGGCTTTAATCGGAGAAATGAAACAACATGCCAAAGATTTCGGCGTAGAAATTGTTAAAGCCGACGTAACAGATGTTGATTTTTCTGGAGATGTAAAAGTATTAAAAACATTAAGCGGTGATTACTATGCACGCGCTGTCATTATCGCAACAGGCGCTGCTCCAAGAAAACTTGGATTCCCTGGTGAAGCAGAATTTACAGGTCGCGGAGTGGCTTATTGCTCAACTTGTGATGGAGAATTCTTTGAAGGACTTGAAGTATTCGTAATCGGTGCAGGATTCGCAGCAGCAGAAGAAGCCATTTTCTTGACTCGCTTCGCTACAAAGGTCACAATCATTGCCCGTGAGCCTGAATTTACATGCGCACCTTCAATCGCAGATAAAGTATTTGCCAATGATAAAATTGAAGTAAAATTCAACACAGAGCTACTTGAAGTTTCAGGCGAAGGCATGATTCAACGCGCTCGTTTCATCAATAATGTCACAAAAGAAGAATGGACATATGAAGCGAAAAAAGAAGATGGCACATTCGGTGTCTTCGTATTTGTCGGTTATCAGCCAAGAACGGAAATCTTCCGTGGACATATCGAAATGGACCGTGCCGGTTACATTTTAACAAATGATGAGATGCAAACAAACGTCAAAGGTGTTTATGCTGCCGGAGACTTACGTCCAAAATCATTGCGCCAAATCGTTACTGCTGTAGCAGATGGAGCGATTGCAGGAACAGATGCACAGAAATATGTAGCGGAAGAAAAAGAACGTTTAGGAATCGTCGACGAGCCTGAAGAACAACCAGCGCAAAAAGAAGAAAAGGCAGCATCAGCTACAACAGCTGGTAAAAGCTCATTATTATCAGATGCCATTCGCGGACAATTAAAAGGCATCTTCTCTAAAATGGAAAGTGATGTATCATTTGTTTCCATTGTGGACGAGAGCTTACCGAAATCAGTGGAACTTCGTGATTTCTTAATTGATGTTGCAGAACTTAGTGATAAACTTCACTTAGAATTATATAAAAAAGACGAAAACCCAGAGATGGAAGAGAAAATCAATGCCGATAAATTCCCGGTTGTTGCTTTACTTAACGCAAACGGTGAATACAGTGGCGTGAAATTCCATGGTGTACCAGGCGGCCATGAATTAAACTCATTCATCTTGGCTATTTATAACTTAGCTGGTCCTGGACAAGCAATTGATGATGCTATTTTACAATCCATTAAAAAAATTGATAAAAAAGCGAACATTAAAGTGATGGTTTCATTAGCCTGCCACTACTGCCCTGACGTAGTTGTCGGTGCACAACGCATTGCCATCGAAAATCCGAATGTCGAAGCAGAGATGGTCGACATCAGCAATTTCCAAGATATTAAAACAAAATACAAAGTCATGAGCGTCCCTGCGATGATTATTAACGACGAAAAAGTGGTCTTCGGCGCTAAGAAAATCGATGAAATCATTGCAGAATTAGTTTAAGCAAGAACAAGAAAAACCACAGAGTATCAGCACTTCTGTGGTTTTTTCTTTCCTTAACATTCTATTCTTATTCATAAACATTATTTTTCGCCATTTCCTTCAATTTTTCCAAATCAAGAATATGGATCTTCCCATTCACTCTTTCAATCACTTGATTGCTGCACATTTTTTGGATAACACGATTTAAATGCCTATAGCTTGTACCGATCATTTCTGCAATATCCGATAAACTAGAATGTCTCATTTCTTCCTGAAACAATGCTGTCCCCTCTGACGAAATAGACAGTAAGTAACTAGCGAATCTCACTTCAACTGGATAGAGCAAGTTCAAGGAACTAATATTCGTTTTCGTCCGGAATTTATATGTAATTTCCTCCAATAGAAACTGCAGAAATTTAAGATTATCACCGATATTTTCTCTCAAAATCTTATATGACAGCCCAATTGCCAAACATTCTGTGCTCGCTTCCACAGAATGAATTGCTGGATCATTATGTATAAATTCTATCTCTCCGATCAACACCAGCGCTTTCTGGAAGCGTAACACTAGTCTTTTATCATCAAGCGTGGTTGAAAAAATTTTCACTTTGCCCTCAACTATAAAATACATCTCTCGTATTTCTTGACCGGCCGTGTAAATCATTTCTCCTTTATTGATTCGATACAAACGTAATTGATCATCTGGAAAAGCGGATAAAAGTGGACGTAAATTATGCTTATCCACAAATGATGAAAGACGTTCTTTATTATCGATTCTTTGCACACAAAAACCTCCATTGAATAAACATTTCTCCTAGTCATTTTAGCATGATTATTTCCAGTACAACCTATGCTCAATTTTCGGAATATATTTTCTAAATACAAGTAGGACATATGTCCTTGAGGAATAAGAACTATAACAGTAACATACAAAAGGAAACTTTGGGAGATAATAAATATATGAATCGTTTCATAGTATCTTCTACTAGTTTGTTCAACATGTCATGAAAGGGTGGAAAGTTTTTTGTTAAGTTTTATCATTGCACTAATAGGTATAGCCTTATTACTTGGCGTATCCTTTTTAATGTCTAATGACAAAAAAAATATCAACTTCAGAGCCGTTGGTATTATGATTGTTTTACAATTGCTCGTTTCCTGGCTGCTATTAAGCACGAAAGCAGGGCTTAAAGTAATTGAAACAGTTGCTAAAGGTTTCGAAAAGTTACTATCTTACGGATATGAAGGTATTGATTTCGTAGTTGGCGGATGGATTCCTGATGGTGGATCGCCTTTCTTCGTAAACGTACTGTTACCAGTTGTTTTCACAGCTGCATTATTATCTTTACTAACTCATTTAAAAATCCTTCCTTATATTATTAAATATTTAGGCGGACTTCTTTCTAAAATTACTGGTTTACCGCAAGTTGAGAGTTTCAATGCCATCAACTCTGTTTTCTTCGGTCAATCTGAAGCTATTCTTGCTATTAAATCTCAAATTAACAACCTGAACAAAAATCGTTTGTTCATCGTTTCAACATCAGCTATGGCAAGTGTATCAGCAGCACTAATCGCATCCTATATGACAATGCTTCCTGCTAAATATGTTCTTGTAGGTGTTATTCTTAACATGTTCAGTGGTCTTATCGTCGCTTCTATTATCACTCCTGTAACAGCGACTAAAGAAGATAGTGAAATTGTCGTTGATGATATGATTCATACGAAAAACGTCTTCGATGCCATTGGCACAGGTGCAATGGATGGCGGTAAAGTTGCACTAATCGTTGGTGCGATGTTAATCGGTTACCTAGGATTGCTTGCCCTATTAAACGGTGTTTTTGATGGAATCTTCGGTATGGATTTAACAACTATGATTGGTTACATATTCTCTCCAATCGCATACTTGATGGGTATCCCTTCAAGTGAAATTTTAACATCCGGCTCTATTATGGGTACGAAACTTCTATCAAATGAATTCGTAGCAATCTTACAATTACAGCCATTACTTGATGTTCTTTCTGCAAAAGCATCAGCTATTCTAAGCACATTCTTAATTTCTTTCGCAAACTTCAGCTCAATCGGTATCATTTCTGGAGCTGTTGCAGCAATTAACGGTGCGAAAGCGAAAGAAGTTAGCGGATTTGGTTTAAAACTTTTATTAGTTGCTACAATGGCATCACTACTGTCTGCTACAGTTGTAGGTCTTTTCGTCTAAAATTTTTTTTTTAAAAAGCAAAGTGAACATGGGGATGTCCAAAAGGTCATCCCCATTTCTTATTTTTGAAATCTACCTCTTTTGGTTGCCTTACAACGGCGATACCCCCAAACGATTGCAGCCCTTTAACGACAATAGTTGCAGAAACCGAATTTTGGGAACATTAATCGGAGCTGCCGTGTTTTTCTTGTTATTCAGTATCTTTACTGGCACAGCGGTTCGTTCATTTTTCGTTTTGTTGGCTGGTTATTTAAATAGCTATGCCGTATCTTATTTTAATATTGTCCTTACCGTTACTATATCAGCATTAGGCGCGGCTTCTTTAACTGGAGACTTCGAACTTTTAACCATTACGCGGATTATTTATGCTACGATCGGTATTCTTTTAGGGATGGCAGCCAATTATCTTCTTTTCCCTTACAGCATTAAATCTAACACCGCATATTTGATCGAAATGTACAAAGAATCATCAAAAGCCTTAATGGATGAGGTATATCAATATTTACAAAATCGTTCAAATAGCCATACGATCCATAATTTATTTGCCGTGACCACTTTGATTGAGGAGCGCATTTTACTCAATAACGAAACATTGGAACTAAAAGAATCACAAAGCTTCTTAAATCACCAAAGAAAACTCAACCATTCTATATATGAATTATTTTTACGCATTAACATGAATAAAATAGAAAGTTCAACAGCGAAGCTTATGGTGGATGATTTAACCCAAATGATTGAGGTACAGAAAAAAATGCCAAGCAATTTTTTAATGCCCTGCAACAAAAAGAATGTAATTTGCTCAATATTGAGGAACGAATTATCTATAAAAATATTATCGAGATTTTCTACGCCTTCAAAATGCAAAGAACAACTTAAATAAGCTAAATAAACATGCCCCTCGAACCATTTTTTTGAGGGGCATGTTTCTGAAAGATATAAAGGTTCAACTTTCGACTTCATCACTTATTCCCTACCACGGACTCCACTGATTCCGGACAGGTTTTCCTCATTTTTCTTAAATAGAATAAAAATGCAATTTCTATGAAAAATGCGGACCATACACAAACTGATTGAATGATATATTGCCAGTACATAGAAATATTCATCACAAAAGATTGAATAAACATCGCGCCCAATATAATACTCATATACCATTTGAACATCTTATTTGTAGACAACAATAAGTCATCTCTATTTATCATTTGCATCGATTTCTGGATTAGTCTAAAGAAACAATAGACTATTATAACTTTTAACAGTTGTAAAATGACTTGATAATAACCCCACCATTGACTTCCCTCAACCGTAGCATTACTTATAAAGAAAAATGGAATCGACAGTACACTCAACACGATAGCCAAACCGCTGCTCAATCGACGGTATTGTGATGAAACCGGCAACAATTGAATTCCCTTATAAATTAATATATAACCGATAAAATCCGGCAATAAATCGACAAACAGATCAATCTCTATAAAGACGAGCAAAAAACCAAAGAATAAAAGTTTGAAAGCTGTATCCATCAATATTTGCCTCCCTCTTTATCGACTAATTCATTTACTTGCTTTTGTGTTAATGAAGGTTCACTCTCAAGCAAAATGCTGTGCTTCACCTTTTGTCCATCATCAGTCATTCCGGTCAAAGTAATCTCTGACTGTATATTCCATGCATTTTTCTTTGCCTCTGTATAATCGATAATAACTCCGACTTTATCATCCTTCTCTAACTGAAGTGGCCAATCTAACTGAGATGATAAAGGTGCATCAACATCTTCCCACGGCAATGATAATACAGAGTCGACCACTTTTGACAAAGACCGCTCATCATTTAATACCATGATTTTCACTTTAATCATATTCTCTAGTTCATCAGGAAGTATCAGCTTATTCAAACTTAAAGCTTGCGTTACTAGAGAAAAATCCCCCCGAACTTCTTCACTATTTGAATAGCCATGCCCGGAATCGAAAACAGAAACCGTTTCACCAATTTCCTTTAATTCAAAATGCTGAATGTTAGCGGGCACTTGTTGCCCATTAGAAAAAGTAAGATAAATCTTCTCAAGATCAAATCCTTCTTGTTTCAATTGTTCAATATGCACATCCCGTAAAGTGAAAGTTACTCGCTTTAAATAATAATTTATAAACTCCTGCTCAAAAACCTGCCCTTCCGAAAAATCATTAAAAAAAGTAACATCAGTATCACTGTACAATTCAACCCCATTGATATGAAGAGTCGTTGCTTCAATATTTTCACGTTTATTTGTTAAGTACAACATAGAAAAAGACTGATAATCCTCTGCAGGTTTGTCAATATAAGACGGTAATACAATGGGTGCCGCTAGTTGCTTTGATTCATAAAAAGCAATATTTGCAGCCCAACTAATCAATATAAGAACGATCACTCCCCCAAACCAGTACTTCCCCCATCTTTTCAAACCATTAACCCCCTTTCGTCGTGCAAATATAAATATTTAGATTTAATATTGAATATATCATACAAATTGAGCAATTAGTCATATCGGAACAGATACGCATAACAAAACCCTACCTCTAACTAGAGATAAGGCTTTTATATTTATTGCTTCTTATATTTTTTAATGACCAAACCAATCATAACAATCGACAACAATCCTAAAATGACTTTACCTTGCCAAGTCCAATTCAAAATATGAGATACGGAATACGCCTCAATCATTAGAGCCGGTATTTTCCCTAATGTACTTGCAATGGAAAAGGTGATAATACCGACTTTACTTCCTGCACTTACTAATGTCACCAACCCGGATGGCATAAACGGAAAAACTCTCAATGCGATAATAAGCCAAAAAGCTTCCAGACCCCCAGTTTGCTGCAAACGCTCTAAATATCTATGCTTGATTTGAACTTGCTTTCGCACTTTATTGATGCCTTTTCGATATAAATAAAAGCTGACAATCGCTCCAAATGCTTCGCCAAGTACAGAAATTAGCAAGCCATAACCAAAACCAAAGAAACCGATATTGGCTGCCGTCAGAAAGACGCTCGGTAACACACCAAGAACACTGATTATGACATTCAAAAGAATGCTGAGCCAAATAGCATACACACCGAAATCAACAAACCATTCCAAAACGTAACCTTCCATTACTTCCCCCATTTTACACATCGATTTTTTATTTATTGATGTAGCCAAATCATATTTTTATCCGTTGAAAAATTAGCGACATTATACAGAAACAACGTCTCTTTCAAATCGTTATTTTTCATATAAGTATACACGCTATCATGATAATAGCGCAGATCGACCACATAAATCTCTTCAAAATGATTAGCCAAAAAAGGAATAAAGGCATGGGCATATGAATCTTTTATAACCAACAGTTTTCGATTATTTTTCACACTTGATTGTATCTTCACTAAACTATGGTTGCCATTCAAGAAAAAGGAATACTGATCTTTTTTGTCCAAATAGCTATATTCATAGAGAGAATCGCTACTAACAGTCTCATTCTCATAAGTCACACGATACGCAATCGGAAAGGTGGGCATAAAAACTTCGATATAATCAGGGCTTATACCGAAAGCATTCGCTTTAGAATATAATGTCCCCAGAAAAGTCGATGACACCGTTTCGATTTGAAAATCCTTTTTTGAATACGGTGTAATGCCCATCGACTTTACTGTTTCTACATACGCCTCATACGCACCAAGCATTGTCCAATGATGGTCTGTTCGGAAATATAATTGTTCATTCTCATTATTTGCAAACAAATTTTCAAGCTGAGTCATAGTGACTGTTGGCGATAATTGATTATACACATCTGTAAGCACTTCATACTGATTATAGGATTGCGCAAATAACGGCAGTTTCTCACGATATACCTCCACAGATGTAGGAGCAATCACACAATAGGTTTTCGCCTCTTTTGTTTTACTTGCAAAATGTAAAATGCTTTCGATATTTTTTTGCAGCTGTTCACCTGGCTGTTCATAACGTTCCAATAAGAAATCATCTTTCCCGAAATACACACCATCATGTTCTTTCTTTAAAGTCAGTTTATCCGCAATCGACCCTACAGCTAGCCAAAAGCTTTTGGCAGTGAATTGATCGGTCATGTACTCCTCGAAGTCTTCCGTGAAATCCCCAGATAAAAAACGCTTTATTGTAAATGTCGGTCTTTGTGCCAATACCCTGTTTTCTTGTTCAGAAAAGCTGTTGTCTTCAACCACGACATTCCAAATACCAATTCCTCCGATAAAGAAAATAAACAAGGCAATAAGCATTTTATTTTGTATGCGCATAATTCAGCTCCTCTAAAAACGGAAATACAAAAATGGATTAAACGATTCATCCACTAAATAAGCAGTCGATAATACAAGAATAAGCATATATAAAAACGGAAGACTGATTGAAATGAGCGTGTTTTCCTTCAATTGTTTATATACGTTCATACCAATCGGTGTTGAAGCAAATCCGGCAATAATCAGCAACATAATATTTGTATAGCTATCATATAAAAATGACATATCCCATAACTCATGATTCGACAAACCGAACAAAAGCTTTATATACGAAAGACCATCCCGGTAATCCTCAAACACAAATAACACCCAACCAATCAAAATGAAGAATAATGCGTAGAGATGCTGAAAAACAGCCGGTGTTTTACTGATTAATTTCAATAAGCCCGCTTTTTCAATAGAGAGAAGTAAACCAAAATATAATCCCCATAAAACAAAATTCCAACTGGCTCCGTGCCATAACCCTGTTAATCCCCAGACAATAAAAAGATTCACATATAAACGGAATTTTCCTTTTCGGTTTCCCCCAAGCGGAATATAGACATAATCTCTGAACCATGAACCGAGCGAAATATGCCACCTGCGCCAAAATTCCGTTATGCTTTTAGAAACGTACGGATAATGAAAATTTCTCAGAAAACGAAAGCCAAACATATTTCCTAAACCAACAGCCATATCAGAGTAACCACTGAAATCAAAATAGATTTGAAAAGCGAAGGCGATGATGCCTAGCCATGCAGAAAGAATCGTCCATTCACTTGAACCTTGATTTTGAATCGTCTGCCAAAGCAAACCAATATTATTGGCAAGCAGCACTTTTTTTCCTAATCCGACGATAAATAGACGAACTCCATCAGCAAATTGAGAAATCGTTGTTTTTCGATACATAAGCTCTTTTGCAATCACATCATAACGAACAATTGGCCCGGCAATTAATTGCGGGAATAAAGACACGTAAGTGGCTAAAGCAATCGGATTTCGTTGCGGCAAAACTTGACCGCGGTATACATCGATACTATAAGACATCGTCTGAAACGTATAAAAGGAAATGCCGATTGGTAATGGAAGATTCAACGATTCAAGATTAGTACCAAAAAGTACATTCATATTCTCAATCAAAAAATCACTATACTTAAAAAACGAAAGCAACCCTATATTGATGACTAACGATGATACCAACATCACTTTTGCCTTGAAACGATTCCGTTCACGATATTTAAAAATAAACAAGCCATGAATATAATCGGACATCGCTGACAAAATCATCAATCCGATATAAATAGGCTCTCCCCATGCATAAAAAATAAGGCTTATTATTAATAAAACGATATTTTTCCCCTTATCTGGCGAAATGAAATAAAGCAATAACGCAAGAGGAAGAAAGAAAAATAAAAACGGCAAGGAACTGAAAACCACAAAACCACTCCATCTTGTAACAATCTGCGTAGCCTATTGTTAACTCAACTGAAAATGATAAATAGTTATCATTTTGTACAAAAAAAGACACCTGGAAGTGCCTTTTATCTACCTTATTTCAAGTTATTTTCAAAGATTTGAACAATCTTTTCCGGATTCTCATATGTAACATATAATAAATAAGAGCCATTCACTTTGATTACGTTATTTTTCACTTTCTCATACTGATCGGGCAAATATCGCTCCCATGTTTCAACTTGCACAAGCTTTTCCGCTTCTAGCAATTCCTTTAGTTTATCGACATGCTCCTCGTCTTTAGCCTTCAATAAAATAATTTCATCTGATTTAACATTCATCATCGGCTGCAGGATAAATCCTTCTTCTAAAGCATCCGTATCCATATTCAGTTTTTCAATATAGATTGCAGCGTTCGAATCATTTGTAGATAATAAATCCACTTCCGTATATCCTTGCAAATTACCTTCTACAATGGCTTCTTCTACGCCGCCCGCTTCCAAATCTTCAGCAATTTGCTCTTTAATACTAGTTAAAATTTCTTCTAATTTCACATCATCTTTTTCATTATCGGCCTCATTATTTCCACATCCGACAACTCCTAATAATAAGAAAAACATCATCATACATACACTAAACTTTCTCTTCATAAAATCCTCCTAATAATAGATGCGCCTATAGTTTATCATTAGGATTCAACAAAAAACTATACAATAAACGAATTAGCTAAATTATTTTTCTGAAATAACAAAAGAGGAAGTGATTATTGTCCAAATTTCCAATACTCACTTCCTCTTTTCATTTCTTTGTTACTTCCTCTATAAAAGCATCCAATTTATTCACATCCATAATGGATTGGTTACAATCACTGTTATCAATACAAACATAATTTCCTAACGCCCTATAATAATCGGTATCCCCTTTTTTCTTGAGATCAACCGTGTAGAGCCCTACTTCTTTCAGCTGATGACAAAAATGGCAAATGCCTTTCTTGCTGCTAGGCGTAAAACGACCGTGAATCCCTTGTAACTTTCCATTCACCCTACGTACGATGAACTTTCGGTTGCTTCCTGCATCATTCCAACCGAAATACGTCAACCTACTTATCTCTTCTGGTTCAATGGATGGATAATTCAATTTTTTCACCTTCCGGAACAGTTTTTTAATAGCGGCATCTGTCAGTGGTGAAAACGGGATACAAAAGGACGATATCTTCTCTTTATACTTTTCTAGTTCGATTTCGGAATCAATCGTAATGATTTCATGTAATAATTGTTTTTGCTCTATCGTCAAATCGGGAAATAAATTCAAGACTTTTTCCAGCGCCGAAGCATTGAATGCTTCCTTGACTTGAGAATCATTGACTGTATGTGAAGCTTTTGCAATCTTAGTCGCTTCATTGACGATAAAATTGTATTGATAGTTTTCAATAAAAGAACCCATACTTCTTCTCCTCCTTTCCTTTATTATAACAACGACATTTCTGCCTTCACATACTGTAAATTCCTTATAACTATTTTCGGTAAAAAAACAAAAGAGGTTGCCGTTTCAACAACCTCTTCCATAATTATGCTCGATAAATAATATTTCGAATTGTATTTTGAGACAAATGGTATTCCTCAGCAAGTTGAGCAATCGCTTTTCCTTGTTGATATTCCATTTGTATCTTTTTATTGCGTCTATATAATTCTTTTCTGATTCCAGTTTGTGTTCCCCACTTTTTTCGGGATGACTGTTTCACAGGAATATAGATTATATCGCCTTCCACATATTTCTGGATTTCCTCCAGTAATGCTTTCGGCAACAGATTCTGTGCAGATTGATACTTCATTTCGGCTCGCTCCCTCATTATTGATTGAAATAATGACGCAGAGCCTTTTTATAAGGGCGATCACACAATTAGTCTTCTCCATGTAAAGTATCGCCCAGTACATATAAAGGCTCTACATGGAACAAACTGATAGGTTGGCTTTTCACCCCAATCACCTCCCAATGTATCATCTAACATACTATAGTACAGCTGTACTTAATAGGTCAATGATCATTATGAGGATTTGGCTTTTGAACACACTTACGCTTTCCTGTTCAACAATACGTTACAATAAAGTATCTTGTCGCTACTTCATTAACTTTCATTTGAAGTCGCTAGGAACTCACATATTCCTTATCATTTCTGAGGATTAAGCAAATTTATATAAGCCTGATATCCAACAATCGCAGCTATTAGGGAACCAATAAGAAACAGAGCCGATCCGCCTAAAGTGAATAATCTGCCAATGAATGTGTTACGTGCCTCTTCAATTTGTTGATTATTATTGTTGTTATTGCTCACTGAAATCACTCCAATAGTTGTTTAGCCTATTGTATTCCGCATATAGATAATGGTTCATACCTAACTGTATCTCTCTTCCTTTTTAGTTGCTCTTACATTCTGCACTTGTATGCACCTTTATTTTTCAGTTGGTACAGTTCAACAAAATAACAATAGGAATTATTAACTCTCTTACTGTCACTGATCATCAAGAAACAGAAAAAGTTACAATTAATAGGTCAATAATGATTAGGCTTCTCTGTTGACTAATACGTTCGAATCAAGCATGTCTCGACCACTTAAGGTACCATTAGGGAATGCAATAGGATTGTTATGACGATTCCATATCCATAAACCAAGCGCCGTTATTCCTTCAGACACCGGCAACGCCAACCAAATGCCCGTCTCTCCAAGCATTTGTGGCAAAATCCATAATAACGGCAATAATAAGATGGTACTTTTCATTAAAACAATGATTACAGCCAAACGAATTTTACGAGTCGCTTGGAAGAATTCAATATAAACAACGTTATACCCCATAAAGAAATAACCAATAAAAAATAAACTCATCCCTTTTATCGTAAATTCGTACACTTCTTGTGATTGTATTCCGAACATAGCCACAAATAATTCTCCAAAACTCCAGCCCAATATAACTATTGCTCCACCTACACCAATAGCTGTTATAATAGCTAAACGCAAAAAGGAGTGTAATCGTGAAAACAATCGCGCACCATAATGAAAGCTCGCAATCGGCTGTAAAGCTGCTCCTACACCAATAAATACAAGCAGCATCATAACGTGTATATAATTCACCACTGCAAATGATGTGACACCCAATTCTCCTGTAAAATGCATAAAAGCTATATTATAGCCCATTGTCAAAATTGCTGTAGCACCTTCAACAATAAAACTCGGAAAACCGATATTTAGAATATGTCGCATCAACATCCAATCCAATTTGATTTTCACAAATTGTAAGATACTTTGCTTACGTAAAAAATGCGTGGCTAATACAAAGAAACCAATTGCTGTTGCCAAAACGGTAGCATATGCCGCTCCTTCTACGCCCCATTGCAACGCGAAAATAAAGATGTAATTAAACACGATATTTAAAACAGCTGTAATGATTAGTGCCATCATCGCCAATTTTGGATTGCCATCATTACGGACAAAAATACTTAATATATTTTCCATCATAAATATAAGCCCAAATAGCAAAATAATATGCAAATAATCCACAACGTAAGGTAAGATGTGCTCATTTGCCCCAAAGAAATAGGCAAGTTCAGTCTCTTTCCATAAACCGAGAAGTATAAGTAGACCGACAATCGTAATCGATATGATGACAGATAGCGTAAAAATGGATTGAGCTTGTCTCACTTTATTCTTGCCTAATGAAATAGAGTATAAAGTTGCTCCTCCCATGCCGACCCACAAAGAGATAGATAACAAAATCGAATAAATCGGAACAGCAATATTCACTCCGGCTAGAGCATTTTCTCCGACTCCTTGACTGACAAATATACCGTCGACCAAAATATTCACAGACATAAGTAGCATTCCTACAATAGAAGGAATCAAATAAGAAAGAAAAACCTTTTTGACGGGCGTTTCTTTTAAATTAACTGTAGACTCTACCATGCATTGACCTCCTTATTTCATAAACCAAAGTGTAAACGTTAAAGTTACTTTAAGGTCAATAGGTAAAATCAAAAAATAATCATTTTCTTACTGGTATTTGATATTCAGTAATTAAACATTCATCTTGTGCTGTTACTGAGTAATCAATAATCCCTATTTCAACAGAATCCCCTATCACTTCATATCCGTTGTTTTGGATATCTTTCAGCAGCCGATCATATGTATGTTGATTATCATCATATGCACCTTGATGGTATGCACATGCATATAAGCCTTCCGCAATATACGAACAATCATTATGTTCCAATTCTGTCTCAACCGTAATAAATAAACCACTAAAGTCTAAATATTGTCCCGTAAGTAAACCCTTTTTCGATACAAATGTTCCGATTTTATTCGTAATTAATGCTGGAGCGACCGAGTGGATGGTATTCTGTAGCTCAACAAGCAACAAAATGAATTCTTCATCCGAAATGTATCTTTCCAATGGTAATGCCTTAATAGCTCGCTTAGGCAGCTGCTTATAAACGACTTTCTCCAAATCACCTTGTAAACCTTCATGAATGAACGCAATTTTCTTCCTCGTAGTCGTGATCAAATACTCGATTTCCTTTTGCTTTTGCACAAGATTTTCAAGTTGATTAGTCAATAAGTGTACTGCCTGCTCAGGCGTTCTTTGTTCAATATAACGTTTAATATCCTGTAATGAAATATCAAGATGCCTAAGAAATTTAATAATATCCAAAGTCGAAAATTGCTCCATAGAATAATATCGGTATTGAGAATCCGGATTTGTATAGCTTGGTTGAAAAATGCCGATTTTATCATAGTATCTTAATGTGGATTCTGGTATATTATGCAGTTTAGCTATTTCACCAATCGTAAATTGTTTTTTCATAAATCACCTCATAAGAATAAAAAAAGCTTGTCTATAATCATATTGCATCATCGACAAGCGTTTCAATCCTATTCAAGGTCATTTTAACCTTCTTCATTTCCGTTTCATACTGTGAATTATTACTTTTGTGTCTTGATCAATAACTAATGAATCTGTTATTTTTTGCAATGCTTTATGGTACGTAAAGTCATCAAGGTTATTCTTTTTCAAAAACAGTAAAGTCGGCTCCGGCATTTTTATATAGCAAATTGATATTGCCCAGGCTACTGCCATTTTCGCATAATAACCTTCATGCTGAACACCATTCAACAACTGAAGTACACGTTCAATATATTCGCTATCAACATAATAATTCAATAGCATCACAACAGCAAAACGAACTTCAAATTCTTTATCTGAGGATAAGTATGGAAGCAATACCTCCCACATAATTTCTTTATTTTTATTCGTGATTTTCAACCCGCTGCAAAAACTATCACATACTGACCAGTTCGTGATTTTCGGCACAAATATTCGAACATAATCAACTATTTCCTCAACAGGCGCTTTTGCGTATCCAATCACCATACCTTGAATCATCAGTTCTTCAAAATATTGATGATTCGCTTGTTCAAGATATGCTCGCCACTCACCTTTCGCAATCTCCTTGGCCATTTTTCTCAAATTAGGGATACGAACACCAAGTATATTGTCAACATTCGGCAACAAACGAGAAGAAAATTTTTGATAGTTTTCCTCGGATTGTACAATCAGTTGCTCCCGTATCTTCTCCTTGTTTAGTTCTCCTTCATTTAAGCAATTTTGTTCTTTCTTCCATGCTTTATATTCTTTTGGCATACAAACCGCACAAGGACGATAACCCGCGGCAATCGCCGTTTGTTCATCAGCAAAAAACACTCTATGCTGTATATAATGTCCTTTAGCAATATGTCGGAGAGCAGAAGGGCAATCCAGTTTTCCGTAAATCTTTTTTCTTCGATATCCACCAATTGTCCCTTTAGTATCACTCATATATGCTTGACCATTGTGATCAATCAACTTGTATCTTTTTTCCACTTTCAACCTCCATCTATTTCACAGGATGATAAAGGCAATAGAGCGTTTATTGTTTGACATGCCCTTCCTCTAACTTCAACAGTTTCTCCTTCATTTCTAATCCCCCTGCATATCCGACCAATTTTTTATTGGAACCTATAACCCGATGACAAGGAACAATGATCATAATCGGATTTTTGTTATTCGCCATCCCTACTGCACGAGAAGCCGTCGGCTGTCCGATAGCTTCGGCAACTTGCTTATAGCTCCAAGTCTCACCGTACGGAATCGTTTTTAACACATTCCATACCTTTTGCTGAAATTCCGTCCCTTTTGATGCAAGCGGAAGATCGAACGTTATTCTTTGCCCCGCGAGATATTCATTCAACTGCTTAGCCGCTTCAATAAGTAACGGTGTTTCTTGAATAAACTCCACTTCTTCCTCTATCGAATCAGCCATATATACATCTGTAATACCAGTACCATTTTCCGCTATACCAATCTTCCCGATATTTGTGTCATAAAAAAAGAGGCGCTTCATATTAATCACTCCCAAATTATTGCGTCTATAAACAGAATATCATGTTCCTCTACAAAATTTACTCGATTTCAGCTCCATTGTTCAAAAGAAAAAAGAGGCTGTTGTAGTCATTACAACATTACCTCTTCTCTTAAGGATGTTTTTCCAACGCCAATTTAATGCCGAAGAATACTAATACAACTCCAGAAATGCTCTGCATTACATTTTGCACAGATTGCTTTTTCATCCATCTGTTGAAATAATCAATTAAATACACATATAGAAAAAACCAAACAAGTGTTAAAACTGTATACGATAATCCCAAAAGAAGAAAATCAAAAAAATGATTACCACCGTCATTACGAACGAACTGAGGCAAAAAAGTCAGAAAAAACATAGCGACTTTCGGATTAGCTACACATGTAATAAAGCCCGCCCAAAAATGAGAAGTCACCTTTTTAGATTTAGTCTGCTGCTTTACAGTCGCTCTTACACTAAGCAAAGACATAATACCTAAATATAAAAGATACACAGCCCCAACATATTTAAGAACAGAAAACACCATTGCTGATTTCACAATAATCGCCGATAAACCAAAAATGACCGCCATAGTATGAACTAACAAGCCACTAATTGAACCGAATATTGTCCGAATACCATTCTTTTTTCCATAAGTAATCGTACTTTGTACAACGATTCCTGTATCCGGTCCCGGCAAAATCACTAACAAAAAAGACATGAATAAAAACAAAAAGTAATTTTCCACTTTTAACCTCCTTTAATTTCAGAATTTTATTACAATATCAAGGTTTTTTCAATCACTTTTTTACCCAATACAGTTGGTCAGAAAGCCTATTTCTATAGAGATTGTATAAGAAAAAATAATTGAGGCGTCTGTAAAGTCATCGAATGACTCTGCAGACGCCCCTTTTATCAACGAATTTCAATTTTACTAGGCGCTTTCGCTCCTTCAATCCAATCAAATTCAATTTCTATTGAATGTTTTGCACCTTTTTGTGTATACTTCACTTCCGTTTTGACCCTCTCATTCGGTTGAACGATTGTTTCATTATCATTCTGAACAAAAGCAAAAGTGCCTTGATTTTTCAATTTCTGTGCTATGGACTCTAACAACTCAGCCAATTCGCCTACTGTTTGTTTTTCTTCATAATCAACGAGTACATTGGATTCAGTTCGATGTTGTTTCATGTCACTTGCCCTCCTTCAAGTTATAATCTCACCTTACCCTTTTATATGCACATTAATCGCGAAACAATTAAAATCGTATGAACGAGGTAAATATATGTAATTAATCAATACACATGTACAATCGAGTGCTCCACTTGATACTATGATAAGCAAAAGAAAGAAGATACGGGAGCGGTTAACTTGAATAAAGCAAAAATAATATCAGGTCTTGCCATACTGATTGTCTTGGTTTTGATTGTGGCGAGCTTTTATTTTTATAATGTGGCAGTACAAAGGTCCACGAAAGATTTTATGGATGATAATCCTGATTTAGCGGTCACTACGGATACAACGTTAAGTGATGAAGGAAAAGCATGGATGAATACTATAACATTTGAAGAAATCGAACTGACTTCAAACGACGGATTAAATCTGGTCGGTTACTACTTACCCGCGGATGAAGAAAGTGATAAAACTGTCATTATAGCACATGGTTATTCTAGTAATGCTAAACAAATGTATTCTTATGCAAAGTACTATCATGAAGAACTAGGTTATAACATACTCATGCCGGATGCGCGTGGTCATGGCCAAAGTGAAGGCGATTATATCGGCTTCGGTTGGCCGGAACGAAAAGACTATGTCCAATGGATTGATTATCTGATCGACCGTAACGGTTCAAAT
>JBJEFL010000022.1:0-32003 GCA_051873995.1 Bacillus sp. (in: firmicutes) | reverse complement strand
TGCCTATTTTGTTCATTCATGGTGAAAATGATACATTCGTTCCGGTTGAAATGGTGTATGAATTATATGAAGCAGCAAATGGTGAAAAGGAGTTATATTTAGTACCGAATGCCGAACATGGAAATGCGTATGATGCCAATCCAACTTTATATGAAGAAAAAGTCAGTGATTTTCTAACAAAATATATCCATTGATTGAAACAAAGCACAGGAATCTCGTTTCCTGTGCTTTTTCTGTCAACGAAAAAAGCACTGACTAAATCAATACATACAAAAACTTCAAATGGGAAAACGTAATACATGACGAGGAGGTGTAAAGTGATGAAAAAAATTGGTGTAGAACAATCTTTAACAAACATTCAAGAAGCATTACAGCAAAAAGGTTACGAAGTGGTACAACTTAAGAACGAATCAGATGCGCAAAGTTGTGATTGTTGTGTTGTGACAGGGTTAGATTCCAATGTCATGGGTATACAAGATGCAACAACTAAAGCCTCCGTGATTGAAGCAAACGGATTATCGGCTGATGAAGTCCTTACGCAAGTTGAAAACAAAATAGGGACATAGGAAAAGCGTAAGCGCCCGTCTAGTGACGTATGAGGTTCTCAGAATGAGAAGCACAACGACGTTGCCACAGGACGTGGCGTCTTAGTCGTTGTTCCTTACTATCCGACTGAGATAAAGGATACACAAAGAACGAAGTGATTCGATGTTGACTTATCGTAGGGAGGATTTCGAAGTTCACTAGGCGCTGGAGCTAGACAGTTTTTTAAGTTTCAAATTATATACGTTTATCTTTTTTTAAAAATAAACCCGTTCGGAAGGATTGTCATCTATCCGAACGGGCTCACACAACTCAAGATATGTACCTCTCCTTTATTTGTCTTCACGCAATATATAACGATTTCCTTCATGGTCTTTAAATGAGAACATAGATCCATAAGGCATTTTCATCAACTGACCCACTTCAATTCCTTTTTCCTTCATTTCTGCATATGCTTTTTCAATATCAGTGGTACTTAATAGGATTGAAGGATGTCCGACATTCGTTGAAGGATTTTGCTTCTTCATTGCATTTTTATCATACAGAACAAACGTTGTGAATTCACTTTCACTTGGTCCTACTTCCAACCACGTCATATTAGGCCCCATCTGCTGTTCAAATTTGACGACAAACCCCATTTTTTCTGTCCAAAATGTTTTTGCCGCTGCTTGGTCATTTACATATATAGTAATTTTTCCGATTTTATTAATCATTAATTAATACCTCCATTTTATCATCTGAAAAGTAATAGTATAAACCGCACCCTAAAATACCGTGTATTCTATCCCCATCATCTTTTCCTATATTTGTTACTTTTATCACTGTAATTTTACCGAACGTCCGTTCTTGTGGTCAAGCCTTTTTTTATACTTCCATTCACACCTTACATCTCATATCGCAGTAATGTGCGCCATAACAGAATTAATTCACCCTTTCGCGCGAATAAAAACGAACAATAAATTAACTTATATCTAAAAACATTCGTTTTTATCGTTGACACATTCATTGTTATACTTATATAATAATCTCCGTTAACAATGTTTTTCAAAAGAATTCAAAGGAGATTAATCATGAAAAAGTTATTAACAATATTCATGGCATTATTCGTGTTTTTAGCAGGATGTTCTTCTCAAGATACAGCTAATGATGAAAATACAGAGAAAGTTCAACCAATCGGCATTATTGGAGCGATGGACTCAGAAGTGGCAAAATTAAAATATGAAATGAAAGATACAAAAATTACAAATAAAGCTGGTTTAGAGTTCCATGAAGGTACATTAAACGGAAAGCAAGTAGTTGTTGTTCAATCCGGAATCGGAAAAGTAAATGCGGCTCTTTGCACACAAATTTTAGTGGATGAATTCAATGTAAGCACATTGATTAACACTGGAGTTGCAGGTGGATTATATAGTGAATTAGCAGTTGGTGACGTAGTCATTTCAAGTCGTGCTGTTGAGCATGATTCAGATTTAACGGCTTTCGGTCATAAAAAAGGTTATATTTCAGGAATGAGCGGAGATGGAGAACCAACTTATTTTGAAACAGATCAAAAATTGGCTGAAACAACTCAAGAAATAGCAAATGAAGTGTTAGAAAACAATAAAGCATATATTGGGACAATCGCTTCTGGTGACATTTTTGTCAGCGATGCAGCTCTTAAAGCATCATTAGTAGAACAGCACGATGCGTATGCAGCTGAAATGGAAGGTGCTGCAATCGCTCACGTAGCTTCTGTAAACGAAATTCCTGTAACAATCATTCGTGCAATTTCTGACTTAGCAAATGGTGAAGCTGATGTAACATATGAAGAATTCGAAGCACAAGCCGCTGAAAATTCGGCAAATATCGTATTGAAATTATTGAAAGCATTATAAGAAACAACTATATTTTTGTCCCCAACCCCAAGATGATTGATTTACTTTAAAATAAAAACACGAAGCGTACCATAAGCTTCGTGTTTTTACATTAAATAATCTAACACTCTATGAACCTTAGGCATTAATATACCTCCCCCGCTCTCCGAATAATCGATCCATCATTGCATATGTTCTTTTTTTATCCACATTCATAGAGAAAAGGAAATGCTAGCATAATACTATAAACATCACACATAATGAAGTATGCAGATGAAATTACTAACATTGAATTGCCATTCTTGGCATGAAGAAAATCAGCTCGCTAAAATCCGAACATTGGCCGAAACCATCAAAGAGCATTCGTATGATGTCATTGCCCTTCAAGAAGTAAGCCAATCCCTCGAACAACCACAAGTCAACGAAACATACAAAAGCGATCATTTCGTCCCGCTGCTGTTAGAAGAGCTGCAACAGCTTGATGCCGCAATGTATCATTCCATTTGGGCATTCAATCATTATTGTAAAGGAGGGACGTACGAAGAAGGAGTAGCCATTCTCACGAAACACCCGATTGTGAATACACACACCTTCTTTACGACAAAAAGCCAAGATCCTACCGAAAAAAACACACGAAAAGCGGTAGGAGCAACCATCAGCATTGACGGTAAGAAATATGACTTCTATTCTTGCCATCAAGGATGGTGGCATGATGAAACCGAACCTTTTCCCGACCAGTTTCAACGTCTGTTAAACAATATTCCGAATGAAAGACCTTGCTTTCTCATGGGCGACTTCAATAATAATGCCCATATCCACAATGAAGGCTATGACTATATGATAAATAACGGCATGCTCGATACATACTCATTAGCGATTGAAAAAGATAACGGTATAACTGTTCAAAGATCAATCGCAGGATGGGACAATAACAACCATCATTTACGTATCGACTTAATTTTGACCAATCAACCGACAAACGTCCTTCAATCCAAAGTCATCTTCAACGGAACGAATAAACCAATCATTTCCGATCATTACGGTGTACATGTAGAAATTAAAAATTAATACAAAAAACACAAGCGCCCGTCTATAGCGGAATCAACAATGTAATGCAACAGAACCTAAACAAATAGCATTCCCCCAAAACATTATTTCGAAAAAAATAATGTTTTAAAAAAAAATGATGCGGGTACATTACTTTTGTGCATTTAAAAAAATCATTTTAGGGGGAATTAAACATGAGCACAACAAATAAATTCGGCTTACAAAAACAACCTATTGAACAGTTCAAAAACGAATTAAATGAAGTGGTTCAACATTTCTTTAATGAACCCTTCTTCTCAACTCCAAGCACATCTTTATTTAACAAAGCAGATGTCCTGACACCTGCCATGAATATTGAAGAAACTGATAAATTATATAGAATAACTGTAGAAATACCTGGGGTAAATCCTGAAGATGTGGATATTGAACTGGACGGCAATGTCATGAGCATTAAAGGAGAAAAATCTCACAAAGAAGAAAAAGAAGATAAAGATTCGCGAATGCATGTAGTTGAGCACAGCTATGGATCATTCTATCGTTCTTTCACATTACCTGAAAACGTTGATTCTAGTGATATTTCTGCAGAAAATAAAAACGGTATGCTCTATATCGAAGTGCCAAAAAGCAAAAAAAGCGAACCACATCGTATTGAAGTCAAAAAGCTGAACAAATAATAATGAATGGCTGTCTGAACATGTAGTGCAGACAGCCATTTTTCTATCATTTTACAAAGAAAGTCAACTTCATGGCTGCTTTTGACTCTTCCCTTGAACAATCTTTGCAAACTCATCTAGAGAAGTAGAATACGTAATATACAATCGTGGTAATAAATACAATTCATTGGGTATACCCTTCTCGGAATATAATTCCGGTGTTGTGGTCAAACCGAACTGATAGTATTTTTTCGTCTCTGCTACCACTTTGTCATTGAACTTTCCGTATGGATAAGCGAGCGCAATAACCGTTTTCCCTGTTATTTGTTGAATAGAATCTTTGGAGTCTTTCAATTCATACACAATATTGGCTGTTTTCGTTAAATCAGGATGCGTAGCAGTATGAGATTGAATGGAAACTAAACCGGATTCAGCCATCATTTTCAAATCTGCTTTATTTAATCGATTGGAACGACCGATAAATTCAGAAATCACAAACATAGTACCAGTTGGTGTAAAGTTCTCATTTCTCAATTTCTGAAAAATAGTGAAAGCATTTAAATTATTTTTATAGCCATCATCAAATGTGATAAAAATGGGATTCTTTACTTTATCAATCTCTTCCCATCTTTCGAATGTCAACAAAGTATAACCATGATCTCGTAAATATATCATCTGCTGCTCAAAATTTTCAGGTGTCACATACAATTCTTTCGAGCCATGACCTTTAAACTCATCGATTGAATGATAAATTAAGATAGGGACATTTTGCTGAGCACAAATTTGCAACGGTGGAAACAATATAAAAAAACAGAATATACATATTTTCACTTTCTTCATCATAATATATTCCTCCTATACTTATCTTCTCCCAATATCTCAAGAAATTGTATGCATCCACCTTAAATCTTGATTGAATGTTCACATTTGAAAAGTTGCAAGGTGGATTATTCGGGTAAAACAAAATATATAAAGGAGGAAAGCTAAATGGGAGAATTTAAATTACCAATTTCACACAATCACGAGGAGGAAACTTTACCACACATGCTTAGAACAGCTAAAGGAGGGACTCCTAGAAAACTAAAAGCGTTAAATCAAAATACTACTCATTTGAAGCCTTTACAAGGTAGAAAAGGGCTACAGGGAAAACGAGGAAAATAATCTGATTAGTTTTCAAAATTTTTACCTTTACATTCAACCAAGAAGGCTGCCCTAAAGCAACTGAAAAGTTACTTTGGGGCAGCCTTCTTCTTACCTCTAGTCAAGTGTTTCGTTTTTTTTGGGAATTAGTGAATTTCTTTTGAGCGGGAGGAGTATATTAATATCCGCCTAAATAAGCCATCTTGATTTCTTCACTGGCTATTAATTCGTTCGCATTACCTGAAAGTACAATCCGTCCTGTTTCAACAACATAAGCACGATTGGCAATGGAAAGTGCTAAATTAGCATTTTGTTCTACTAATAGGATTGTTGTACCGGTTTTATTGATTTCTTCTATAATGTTAAAAATCTGCTTCACCAACAAAGGGGCCAATCCCATTGACGGTTCATCCAATAACAAAAGTTTTGGCTTTGCCATTAATGCACGACCCATTGCCAACATTTGTTGTTCACCTCCGGAAAGAGTACCGGAAAGCTGTTTTTTTCTTTCAAATAAACGAGGAAATAACTCATAAACCCTAGTCATTTCTTGTTTTATTCCCTCTTTATCTTTCCGCAAGAAAGCACCTAGTTGCAGGTTTTCTTCAACTGACATATTAGCAAATACCCGTCGTCCTTCTGGAACATGAGAGATGCCTAATTTCACAATAGATTGGGCTGCTTTACCCCCAATAAGTTTATCTTCAAATACTACTTCACCGTGCTTTGGTTTCAATAATCCGGATATTGTTTTCAGCAACGTGCTTTTCCCGGCTCCATTTGCGCCAATTAAAGTAACAATCTCACCTTGATTAATTTCCATCGATACCCCTTTTAGCGCTTGTATCTTACCATAATATACATTGATGTCTTGAATCTTTAACATTAGGTTGAAACCTCCTCACCTAAATACGCTTCGATTACTTTTGGATTATTCCGTATTTCATCCGGCTTACCTTCCGCAATTAATTGACCGTGATCAAGCACATAAATTCTTTCACAGACCCCCATGACAAGAGACATATCATGCTCAATTAATAATACAGTTAACTTAAATTTCTCCCGGATAAACGCAATCAATGTCATAAGTTCTTGTGTTTCTTGCGGATTCATACCAGCAGCCGGCTCATCAAGAAGCAATAACTGCGGATTTGCCGCTAGTGCACGGGCAATTTCTAAACGACGTTGCTGACCATATGGCAAATTTTTCGCCAATTCATCTTTATATAGATCCAAATTGAATATTTTTAAAAATTCTAACGATTTTTCTTCCATCTCCCGCTCACCTTTAAAATAAGTAGGCAAACGCATAATCGAGCTAAAAATGTTATGTTTAGCTAACGAATGATAAGCCACTTTAACGTTATCAATCACTGTCATATCGCTGAATAATCTTATATTTTGAAATGTACGGCTAATGCCCATTTGATTAATCTTATAAGGCGGCAGCTTTCTTAAATTTTTCTGATTCAAAGAAATAGTTCCTTCTGTCGGTACATAAACACCCGTCAATAAATTAAAAAAGGTGGTTTTCCCTGCACCGTTCGGTCCTATTAAACCGACTAATTCTCCTGAATAGAGTTCCATATTTACATCTGAGACAGCTTTCAATCCCCCGAATTGAATACCGACGCCATCCACTTTAAGCAACGGTGTGTTTATTGTCATTTTTATGTCCCCCCTTCCGCTTAAAGAAACTTGTAATTTCTTTTGTACCCATCAATCCTTGCGGACGGAAAATCATCATCACAATCAAAACAAGGCTATAAATGATCATCCGTGTTTCAGGATATTCTTGTAGAAATGTAGTGACAAGCGTTAAAAGAATGGCTGCCAAAACTGAACCCGATAAACTTCCAAGTCCTCCTAAAACAACAAAAATTAAAATATCAAAAGACTTCAAGAAACCAAAATTAGATGGCTGAATAATATAAAAATTGTGCGCATACAAAGCTCCGGCAATTCCTGCGAAAAAAGCTCCAATAGCAAAGGCTGCAACTTTATAATATGTCGTATTGATTCCCATCGAATCAGCTGCTGTTTCATCTTCACGAACAGCAATACAGGCACGTCCATGAGTAGATGCTGTAAAATTACGAATGACCAAAATGGTCAACACTACAGAAGCAAAGACCCAAGGCCATGTCGTTAAATGAGAAACCTGCATCCCGCTTGCTCCACCTACATAATCGATATTTAAAAGAAAAATACGAACAATCTCTCCAAAACCTAAAGTGGCAATCGCCAAATAGTCACCTTTTAAACGTAAACTTGGAATGCCTATCAGCAGCCCTGCCAAAGCGGCTGCAATTCCTCCGACTATTAACGCGAGGGAAAAAGGCATTGCCAACTTCATTGTCAAAATAGCTGAAGCATAAGCACCAATTGCCAAGAATCCTGCATGACCAATTGAAAATTGGCCGGTTATGCCAATAATTAAGTGGAGACTTGTTGCCAAAATAATATTGATACCGATAAACATTAACGTATTGATATGAAAGATATTTAATGTTCCACCATTAATCAGCATTTGAATGACAGCAAATAAGATGATGGAAAAAAACAGCGAGAGCCAAAACCCTTTTGCCCGTTTAAATGTCATCATAACTTTGTCTCCCCTAAACTTTTTCTTTTTTATTTTTGCCGAATATACCTTGTGGTCTAAAAATCAAAATTAAAATCAGAATGATAAAAGCGACACCGTCACGCCATAAAGAAAATCCACTCGCACTTACTAACGCTTCAATGACTCCTAACAACAAACCTCCTACCATCGCTCCCGGAATAATTCCGATTCCTCCAAGAACGGCAGCAACAAAAGCCTTTAAACCTGGTAATATTCCCATTAGCGGTTCAATCTTAATATAGTAAACACCAAAGATAACGCCTGCTGCTCCAGCTAAAGCTGAACCGATGGCAAAGGTCGCAGAAATAGTATTATCCACATTAATCCCCATTAATCTCGCGGCGTCTGCATCAAAAGAAACGGCTCGCATCGCTTTGCCAACCTTTGTTTTATGTACGATAATTTGCAATAAAATCATTAAAATTAATGCAACCGCAAATATTAATAATGATTGACTATTCATTGTTACGCCGAAAACATCTATATTCTTTGAGGCCAGTACATCACTCGGATACGCTTCAGGCTGTGCGCCGCGGAAATAAATAAAACCATATTCAATGAGTAAAGAGACACCAATAGCAGTAATTAAAGCGGCAATTCTTGTGGCATTTCGAAGGGGTTTGTAAGCAATTCGTTCAATTACTACACCGAAAAGGGCACATACAACCATCGATAATAATAACGCCGGTATAAATGGTAAATCTACTATTGTAATAGAATAAAAACCGACAAATGCTCCTATCATAAAAACATCGCCATGAGCAAAATTAATTAATTTAACAATGCCATACACCATCGTATAGCCCAGAGCAATAAGTGCATATATACTTCCCAGTGAAAGCCCGTTAACGAGCTGTTGAACTAATTCCATCTTCTATTCTCCTTTCCACTGATTTGATTTAACCCAAAATAGGAGGCGTATTGCCCCCTATTCATCCAACCATTATTGTGGATCAATTTTTGTTTTGAATGTTTGTTCTCCATTAACAAACTCAAGAATTGTTGCAGATTTAATCGGATTATGACTTTCATCTAATGTAAAGTTTCCTGAAACTAGTTCCAAATCTTTCGTTGCAGCCAGAGCATCTTTAATTTTTTCAGAGTCAGCTGATCCAGCACGTTTAATAGCATCTGCTAAGAAATAAGCAGTATCATAGCCAAGCGCATTGAAAGCATCTGGAGATTTACCGGAGTATTTCTCACCGAACGCTTTTACGAAACCTTGAATTTTCTCACTTGGATCACCTGAAGAATAATGATTTGTAATAAATGTATTATTCAGTGCATCTTTACCGGCAATATCAATTAACTTAGGAGAATCCCAGCCATCGCCACCCATGAAAGGTACATTTAAACCGACTTCACGAGCTTGTTTAACAATTAAACCGACTTCTTCATAATAAGCTGGTACGAAAATGAAATCAGGATTAGCTGATTTTAGACGAGTTAAAGTAGCACGGAAATCAGTATCTTTAGCCACAAAAGCTTCCTCAGCCACTATTTTTCCACCATTCGCTTCGAATTGTTTAGCAAATGCATCTGCTAACCCTTTCGAATAATCACTGGAACTGTCTAGATAAATCGCTGCATTTTTTACTTTTACTTCATCAGAAGCAAAATTAGCCGCTACTGTCCCTTGGAATGGATCGATAAAACATGTTCTAAAAATGAAATCATTTAAATTTCCATCTTTTATTGTAAGATCCGGGCTTGTACCGGTTGGCGTAACAAGCGGAATTTTATTTTGTTGTGCAATTTCAATTTGAGCTGTTGTATTCCCACTTGTCGCAGCTCCAATAATGGCTGATACTTTATCTTGAGAAATGAGTTTAAGTGCTCCATTTGTAGCTTCTGAAGCTTCTGATTTATTATCTACTTTTACAAGTTCAATCTCCTTGCCATCAATACCTTCTTTATTAATTTCCTCAACTGCCAGTTCAACACCTTCAAGAATCGATTGACCGTATGAAGCAACTCCTCCAGATAACTCCAGGTTTACGCCAATCTTAATCGTTTCACCCTTCTCTTCTCCTGAACTTCCATCGCTGTTACTTTGGTCAGAACCAGAGCAACCCGCTAAGACTCCTGCCATTAACGACATAGAAAGAAATATTCCCGCAAGCTTTTTCTTCTTCTTCATATTACCCCTCCAAAATAATCATTTAGTCTGATAAATCCGTTCTCCCCTTAAAAATATTCCATTTATTGTAAGTATTTTACATTATATCCCTATATTCGTCCATATTTTATTTTTAAAAAGTTTACTAGATTAATTCAGAAAGCTGAACAAAATATGTTTCATATAGCACTCAACCATCACCCATGTATCTTACGAACCAAATGATTATGAATATCGAGAAACAAATGGAGATAATAAGTCTATAGTTTCCTGATAAAAATACTATTATGCTAGTAAACGAAACACATATTCATATAATTAAGAAAGCTGGTTCCAAAGTAACTTTTCAGTTATTTCGGAACCAGCCTCTTTTGTGTTCATTTCATTATAATTCTTGTCCGTTTGTTGCAATCACATTTTTATACCAGAAAAAAGAATCTTTTTTCTTACGTTCCATTGTACCGCTGCCATCATCATGTTTATCAACATAAATGAAACCGTAACGTTTTGAATACTCCCCTGTTGAAGCACTTACTAAATCGATGCAGCCCCATGGCGTATAGCCCATTAATTCCACACCATCTTCAATAGCTTCTCCCATTTGTTCAATATGAGAGCGTAAGTAATCGATTCGATACTCATCATGGATACTTCCGTCTTCTTCAACTTTATCATATGCACCTAATCCATTTTCCACAATGAATAATGGTTTACGATATCTGTCATATAACTCATTTAATGAAATACGTAGACCGATCGGATCAATTTCCCATCCCCATGCACTCGCTTTTAAAAATGGGTTTTTCACACCAGATAAAATGTTGCCCTCTGCTTGATCGGCAGCCGATTTCACTTGTTTTTCTGTACGAGACATATAATAACTGAATCCGATGTAATCGACTGTATATGTTTTTAACAGTTCTAAATCGCCTTTTTGAATATCTAATTCGATATTATGTTCTTTAAAGAAACGTTTAATGAATGCTGGGTACTCACCGCGAGCTTGAACATCGCCACAGAAGAAGTTAAACATTTGAGACTCTTTTAATGCATACATGATATTTTCAGGGTTGCAATCAAACGCATACACAGGCGCATATAAAATCATACAACCGATTTTCGCATCCGGATTGATTTCATGACACGCTTTTACCGCTAAGCTGCTCGCAACAAATTGATGATGGAACGCTTGGAAAGTCGGTATATATTTATCTTCCTCTTGTTGAATAGAAAAGCCCATACTTAAGATTGGCATATGTAACGCACCGTTAATTTCATTGAACGTCATCCAATATTTCACTTTATCTTTATAACGCGTTAAGATTGCGCGAGCATATCTTTCATAGAAGCCTACAAGTTCACGATTTCTCCATCCTCCATAATGCTTCACCAAATGTAATGGCATTTCATAGTGTGAAATAGTTACAACCGGCTCGATACCATGTTTAAGAAGTTCATCAAATACGCAATCGTAGAATGCTAAACCTTCTTCATTTGGGACCAGCTCATCACCATTCGGAAAAATGCGCGTCCAAGCAATCGACATACGGAAGCATTTGAAGCCCATTTCTGCAAATAATGCAATATCTTCTTTATAGCGATTATAAAAATCAATTCCCACGTGGTTAGGATACGTATATTTTTCTTTATCAATTTCAAAATCAAATCCGGGATTTTTCAAGATATCCAGACGAACTTTACCCCCAGGTAAGACATCGGAAACATTCAACCCTTTTGCCCCTTCGTTAAATCCACCTTCAAATTGGTTGGCAGCTGTTGCGCCACCCCATAAAAATGATTCAGGAAATTTCATTGATCGTTACCTCCCAGAAAGAATAGCGTTAATTATCTTCAAACTATTTTACAAAAATAGTTTACCTTTCATTCATCTAAAAGGTAAATAGGTCATGACGAACTAGTATATTGTCTCAATAATAGTTATTTGTTTCGCCCATGTTACACAGTGTTACATCCTAAAAAACCATGATATACTATATTACAAAAGCTTTCCTCTCTTATTCAAGGTAAGCTAAAGGAGACATATTATGTTTACTAACGAAGTTATCGCTTCATTCAACGAACTAGAAACCTCTATTTATAAATACATCTGTGAGAATACAAATAAAGTAGTGTATATGCGAATTCGCGAGCTGGCTGAAGAAACACATGTATCCACAGCAACCATTTTACGTTTTTGTCGCAAAACGGGCTGTGATGGTTTTCCGGAATTTAAAGCCCGTCTCAAATTATCTGTGCAAAAAAAACAACAGCCTGACTTAAAAAGCTCCGAATATCTTTTGACCGAATTTGTGGAACGTACATTGAAGGGGAATATACATGAGCATCTTGAGAAAGCGGCAACCATTATCACCTCAACGGAACGCGTCATTTTTATCGGAACGGGTAGCTCAGGTATTCTCGCTGAATACGGTGCCCGTTATTTCTCAAGTATAGGAAAGCTTTCTCTTTTCATTAACGATCCGCATTTCCCGATTCATGATAATTGCTTTCCTAACAGCACAACAATTGCCTTATCCGTTACCGGTGAAAATCCCTTTACCATCGCTCATCTTAATCAACTGAAAGGAATTGGCACCAAGATTGTCAGCATTACAAATAATGAATACTCCACCATTGCTAAAATGGCCGATACGAATATTTCTTATTATATGACAGAACAAAAAATCGGAAATGCCAATATCACCACACAAGTGCCTGTCATCTATATGTTAGAAGCACTCGCTCAACAAGTTTATAGCATTATGAAAAAAAAGAATAAACAAACATGAAACACAAATAGAACCAATCAACTACGATTGGTTCTTAGCTATTAAATCACCTGTAATATTATCTTTACCTAAAATAAATTTACCACCATCAACATTACTATAGATATCTAGAATATGCTCTTTCGTGACACTAACACCTTCTAAATGATAGCCTTCTTTAAGCAATTGCGATTCTATCTCTACATCTAAAGCACTAGAATAAGGAACGTGTCGTTTAATTGTTTCAACCATGATGATCAAGCCCTTCATTCAGTTTTTATTTCTCCATATTTATATACCCTGTTTTATACATGTCATGCACTGGATAACGAGATAATTTATGACATTACGAAGAAGATTTGCTTCAAGTAAGAATGGCGCTAAGAATAGAACAGACTAATAGCTCTGCAACTCTTCCTTCCCACAAAGGTGCTATCTGTCGCTGTTCCTCCTACTCAACAAACGAGATTTCAAAAGCTTTAGGCTTTATACAATAATGCTATTTTCCATACATGAATATTTAATTTGGATACATTAAACTTTTTTACATTTTTATACAAATAAAACAAAAATAAGTTTGGTTTATCTTTATCTCACTATGCTATACTTCTAGTTGTCTCATAGAAAGGACAATAGAATTTTAATTATTGGAGGGAATCATATGAGTTGTGGTTGCTCAAACTTAAACGATGGCAAAGCTATTGTCGATCTTGTCAAAAGCAAAGGAAAAGAGAATTTTCCTCCAAAAATCGCCCATCAAATTCAATGTGAGTGTGGTGAAGCATTCACATTAAAAACGGTTATTATGAACTGTCCAAAATGTGAAATGACCTATGCCGTTACTCCTTGCAGCTCAGCGGATATCAATAATATCAAGCCGGCAGGCATAAAATACGCATAAAAAAAGTAAAAAAACGTGGTTTCATCATATGGTGAAACCACGTTTTTTACTTTTCTTCTCTCTCTCAATAACAACCAAATGAAAACACACTCTCTACATACTTCTTTGAGTGAACTTAGCAAACACGTTATTTTACCTGTCTCAGCCTAGGGATAGCTATCCTAGCTTATAAACTTGATGATCCTGTTCATTAAGCCAGAAATTATTCTGCAAATTGGTTCATAGTTTCATGATTTCTCTATAAAGATTTCATTCGTTTATTTCCTTTTTAAATCCAATTCTTTCACAAGCGAATCAACTAATGTTCGTAATGGATTAACAATACTTTTTGCCGAAATAGCCTCTACTTCTTGAGCTGCATCCACCATCGATAATTGAGCAACGGAAACCATTTTTTCTTCATTTTCTATGGCTTTATGCAAAAATTTTGTTATTTCATCGTTGTACTCCTTCGTTCTTCCTTGCATCATCAACTCAAACGTATTTTCGATAATCCTTACTTCCAGACTAAGAGCTTTCCCTTGCTGCTTTGCATAATCATGAAGTCGGTCCATCGTTCCCTTTACAGTAGCCGGATTGGTAAACGCGATCATCTGAGGTGAATCGATTGTACAAAGATGTTCAAAATACGGTTCATCAATTTTTATAATAGGAACCGAAATAGGTAGCGCTTCCTCTGCCAATATAGCGATATAATTTGTACACGTAATTAATATCGCATCGACCTGACATTCAGACATCCAAACAATTTGCTCTTTTACTTTCTTTTTTGCTTCCGATAATTGAAACGTTTCATCATGAGTAATTCGATACATCAAGCCGGGATCAACAAAATGCATAAGTTCAACATCATATGCCGAAAGCGCCTTTTCGATATAAGCAATATTAGAATCATGCATGTGTAAACAAGCTAATCTTGTTGTCATTGTTATTCACTCCTCTGCAGCTTTCTATTCAAATTCCTGTAGCCCTACTATTTCTTTTTCTTATATTGCTTTTTGTAAACATCCTTTTCTTTTATAAAACGTAATGCAATAAAAACAACATAAAGCAAGAACGCTAAACAATAATAAACTGAAATTCCTGTGAAATTATTTTTCCATAGTAAATAAAGCATGTAAACCATAAAAATGCTAGTTATGATTCCGTTTTTCGGCAATTTGACATCTTTTAAGCTTGGTATCTTAATCGTACTGACCATAAGTACAGCTATGATATAAAAAATCACCATAAACAATACTACATTTATATGTTGATGCACTAAAGTCAAAAGTGTCACAATCCCACCAGCTAATGTAATAGGAATGCCTGTGAAATACTGTAATGATTCTGTTGTTTTCGTTATATTAAATCTTGCTAAACGATAAGCTCCGAACAATGGAAAGAGTGCTGTTAAAAGTAGTCCCCATATTTCTAACCCTGTTAAATATGTATAGAAAACAAGATAAGCAGGAGCGACACCGAATGAAACAACGTCAGCCAATGAATCCAATTGTTTGCCAAAATCATTGGCAACTCCCAAAATTCGAGCTACCCTTCCATCTACTGCATCTAACATAATCGCTATAAAAATTAATATGGCAGCATTTCGTAAATCTCCACTCACAGAAAATTGTAAAGATAAAAATCCACACAATAAATTTCCCAAAGTAAATAAGTTAGGTATTTGTCTTTTCATAAATTTCAACTTTCTTCTAAAAATATTTTTTCTTCAATTAATTATACTCTTAGTATCCCCATTAGATTCAATTACTTTATAATAACCTATTCAGCTTATATTTTCTCTCAAAGATTCTTCCAATCATACTGGCACTCTTCAAGATTAAAATTAACATCATCAATTTAATTGGGTGCCTGATTAACCCCATTATGTCATAACTTATCATACCAAAAGGGAAAGTTAAACCAAAAATCCCCAAAGAAGAAACAATTGCAAACTTTTTACAGTTCATTTTAGTGAAGCCTTCCACCATTATAACGATAGAATTCGGAAATACTGGAACCATACAATAGCCATGCTCCAGCTACACAACCTATATATGGGAGTAAAAAAACGATAACCATTCCGAGCGAGAGAAGCTTACGGCAGTCAATTTTTTGTAATAAGCTTTATCGGCATCCTTTTCACCTTAGCTTCTGGCACTGTATATTATATTACAAAATACTACCTGACATTGATTGATTACTTTAATTCAGACTTTCCTATATTTTATCAGCAAGAAAAAATATTTATCGGAATAAGTCTGAATGGGATGCATTGAAAATAAGGTTTCTCGACAACCTAATTAAAATAAATACATTATTTTAATTAGTATCTATCACTATTTCCAAGACAATCAAAAGATGGACAAGAGCTGTGATCTCTTGTCCATCTTTTGATGCTACTTTCAAATCGACTCTTACAATTCTGATTACTGGCGTTTCTTCAATATTCCTCAATGATATACACAAGCTAAAAACCATTAACAAAATTTACATAATTAAAAGTTTTATTAACAAAAATAAACATCTATCTTTACATTCATTCTCTATTATTTTACCTGTAGGCATTATTATTCTTAAATTGGAGGAGATGAAATGAAGAAAGTAAGTAAAAAAGTGGCCGGTGTCACTTTAGCTAGTATAGTTACCCTTTCGTCTATCGGTTTGACAATGAACAAAAGTGAAATATCAACTGAAGCAAAATCGGTAAAAAAAGAACCTACTAATATCATCATGATGGTCATGGATGGAGCCAGTGATGATCTTATTACACTTTCAAGATGGTACAAAGGAGATTCGTTAACAATGGATAGCATTTTAACCGGTGCTGTTCGAACATATTCGGCTGAATCTGCCATCACCGATTCAGCTCCTGCCGCAACCGCTCTTGCAACAGGCAATAAGTCGAATGATAAATTAGTTGGCGTTTTGCCTTCTATTGTTAATTCTCCAGGACTTGAGTCAGTCAAAGAAGATGATGCCTTGAAGCCGGTAGCGAACGTGCTAGAAGGTGCCAAACAGCAAGGAAAAGCGACCGGGATTATTTCGACATCTGAAATTCAACATGCCACTCCGGCTGGTTTTTCAGCACATGTCACTCACCGAAGCAAGTACGGTGATATCGCTGAACAACAAGTTTATCAAAATATCGATGTTGTGTTAGGTGGAGGAAAAGAATCACTCACTCCCGGCACAACGAAAAATGCCAGCACAGACGGTGAGAATCTGATTAATGTCATTAAAGACAAGCAATATGATTTTGTAGAAAACCGAACAGACTTGCTGCAAAGTAACACGAGCAAAATATGGGGAAGCTTTGCCACAAGTGCTCTAGCCTATGATATGGACCGTGCAACTACTAATCCGTCAGAGCCGACGCTTGCGGAAATGGCGACAAAAGCCATTGAAACATTGAACAAAGATCAAGATGGATTCTTCTTATTCGTGGAAGGCAGCAAAGTCGACTGGGCGGCACATGCAAATGATACAATCGGCATGATTAGTGATGTATTATCATTTGATGATGCTGTCAAAGCTGCACTTGAATTTGCGAAAAAGGATGGAAACACAATGGTCATCGCCGTAACTGACCACGGAAACAGCGGCATCACAATCGGTAATGCGGCTACATCTTCCTCCTATTCTAATATACCGGTTTCCGCTTATGTGGATCCGTTAAAGAAAGCAAGTATGACGGTAGAAGGTGCCCTTAAGCAACTCAAATCTGATCGTTCCAACATAAAGGAAGCGGCTGAGCTTTATGGCTTAGACAATTTGACAACAGAAGAATTAACAGCTTTGAAAAAGGCTGATAATGTCTCTGCTATGATGGTGAAGATGCTGGCAAACCGTGCGAATATCGGTTTTACAACAGGTGGTCACACAGGTGAAGATGTCTACCTATATGCATACGGTCCATCAAAGCCCACCGGACTGGTCGAAAATACGGACATTGCCCATTCGATGGCAAACTTTATGAATATTGACTTAAACAAACTTTCCAATACATTGTATATCGATGCAGCAGAAGCATTTAAGAAAAAAAGCTACTCTACGAAATTAGACGATTCCGACCCAAATAACTTAGTATTTATCGCCACCAAAGGCAACCGAACATATGAAATACCGGTCAATAAAAATATTGTAATAGAAACAAACAATAACAAAGAATCCATCAAAGAAGTGAATACAATCAATGTGTATAATGACAAAGCATTTTATGTATCACAAAAAGTACTGGATTTAATTAAATAAAATCAACTATGCCCACACCATCAAACAGACGATGTGGGCATAGCTGTTTAGAGACTATCAACGTACTCTCCGCCTAATGATCTTGGTTTTTTGTTTCCATATGAAGTGGTGGAGGAACTAACCAACCTTTTTCTTTCATGATTTTCAGCAATGCCGCTCCATCTTTAAGGGCTTTCGCACTTTGTTGTGCCAACATGAGAGCAATATCTTCTCGAATGCATTGACCAATAAGTGCACTCATTGCGGTTAGACCGCTTGCAATGTCTCTCGCCATTAAATATGCTACTTGCGCGTCCTGCAGTCTTGCACCCACAGGAATTTGCTCGATATCTGTGTTTGGTCTTTCAGCTGGTGTCGGAGGAATAACGATATCATTTTTCAACAATATACTTTCTAATTCTTCAATCTCTGGTTTAATACTATCGGTAATAAGGTCTTTAATAAACTCCTTTAAGTCCTTATCCCCCGTATGGTTATAGTAAACTTGATAAACGTCCAATGCAGCTTTTGCAGCTGACAATTGGGTAAATAATCCATATACCTCTCCATAATGCATCGGTTCATTTACTGGATTTCCACTTAAAATGCCCATAATATCACTCCATTTCACTTTTTCTTTAATAAAATTCCAATCTCTTTTAGTATGCAAAGTTCCCCCGCATTTTTATTCCTTTTATAAAATGTGAAATAATTCCTTAAAAAGAATATATAAGCTTTAGTTTTTAGAAACCAAATGCAGTTTTGTATAAAAATATGAGGATAACAAATTCTAGCTATGTGAACTATCTAAAGAAAAGAGGTTTTTTATGTATTTTTATTAAAGAGGATTTAATCAATGTTATTGTGCCAGATCAACCCGACCCCTCAGCAGCAAAAGTGATTCAAGAAACACTTGGCGGGCAATTCGGCGAAATGCGTACGATGATGCAATATTCTTTTCAAAGCGCCAATTTCAGAGGAAAAGATAAAAAATATCGTGACTTAATAAGAAGTGTTTTCTTAGAGGAAATCAGTCATGTCGAATTAGTCCAAACCACCATCAATCAGCTGCTGAATGGCTCGGGATACCCTGAAGCTGGCAATGCCGGGGAAGATGGCGCTCCATTAAATGAAGCGATTAAACATGCTAATCCTCACCACTACATTATGGGGGCGCAAAGTTCTCTGCCCGTTGATGCCGGCGGAAATCCATGGAACGGTTCGTGGGTATATAGCCACGGTAATCTTATAGCCGACCTCTTGAACAATTTGGTTTTGGAATCGACAGGTGTCTTACAAAAATCTCGTATTTACGAAATGAGCAGCAATAAAACATTCCGAGAAACACTCGCTTTCCTAATGGTTCGAGACAACGCTTATCAAAATGCGTTCGCTAAAGCATTAGAGACACTTGGAGTTAATTGGGGCAAATTGTTTCCTGTGCCTAATTATGATTTGAATAAATATCCGGAATGCAGAAAATATGTAGATTTAGGCTACCACAATGCCCAATTCAACTATCGTTTGGATGGAACAACAATGGGAGAGATTTTCCAAGGCACTTCTCCTAGCCGTAATAACGGTGAATTGCATGTAACCCCTCCGCCTGAAGGTTTCCCAATACCAGAGCTTCCTGTCATGCCTAATGAACATAGTCCGGGTCTCGGAGATATGAACGCCTGAAATTATCTATAGTTGGGAGAAACATTAATGAAAGCCGTTACCTATCAAGGAAAACAATCTATTGCGGTCCAACAAGTAGAGGATCCTAGCATCACAGATTCTCAAGATATTATCGTAAAAATCACTTCCACAGCCATATGCGGCTCTGATTTACATCTGTATCAAGGAAATTTCCCTTTACCTATCGGATATGTCATCGGACATGAACCAATGGGCATTGTTGAAGAAATAGGACCGGACGTCACAAGCGTTAAGAAAGGTGATCGAGTAGTGATTCCCTTTACGATGGCATGTGGTCACTGTCCATATTGCGAAAACCATTTAGACAGTCAATGCGACAATTCCAATCCGCATTACGATTCCGGTGGATATCTTGATTATTCAGAAAAATTCGGAAACTACCCTGGAGGGCAAGCTGAATATTTAAGAGTGCCCTTTGGTAACTATACACCTTTCCTCATTCCGAAAGACTGTGAATTGGAAGATGAACAGCTTTTATTTTTATCGGATGTTTTACCCACCGCCTATTGGAGTGTAGAGCATGCAGGCGTTAAAAAAGGTGATACGGTCATCGTTCTCGGGTGTGGACCGGTAGGCTTAATGGCACAACAATTCGCCTGGAAAAAAGGTGCTGAACGTGTCATTGCTATCGACTACTTCGACTACCGGCTCGCTCATGCCAAAAACGTAAACAAAACAGAAATATTTAATTTTACACAATACGACGATATGGGTGAAATCTTAAAGGAATTGACGAAAGGTGGAGCCGATGTAGTGATAGATTGTGTCGGGATGGACGGAAAGAAATCGCCTCTTGAATATATCGAACAAAAGTTGAAACTCCAAGGCGGTACGCTCGGCCCTATTCAAATTGCCACGAAAGCGGTCCGAAAATGTGGCACCGTCCAAATTACGGGAGTATATGGCGGTTTGTATAATATGTTTCCTTTAGGGGCTTTCTTTGCCCGGAATATAACATTAAAGATGGGTCAGGCGCCTGCGCGCAGTTATATGCAAACCTTATATGACCAAATCATTAAGGGTGAAATCTCCCCTACCACGATTATTACACATAAGTTGCCATTAGATCAGGCGGCGCATGGATACGAAATCTTTAACAACAAACAGGAAAATTGTATCAAAGTCATTTTGAAACCTTAAGAAATCCTATATGAATAACATTTAAATATTGATTTTAGAGGTACAGTCATGAAACTATCTGCTCATGAATTATATGAATTAAATGAATTAACGATGAGTTGTGTTAATTCAATTACACATATGGGATATATGGTGAAACATATACAAGATCCCGAAATTCTAGAAATTGTGAATAGACATTTCCCTATGCATATTCGAGATTATAATATGAAAGTGGAATTCTTAAATCAGGCTAAAGGTGCGACTAAAGAATTGCCATTGATTAAGGACGAACAAAGAATCCCTGAATTCCCAACTGAATATCCTACCGCTCCCCCTGTTCAACCAAGAACATTAGTGGATAATTTCAACGACCGCGAAATGGCTACCTCCTATCTTCTGACTTTAAAAAGAGCAGGTCGTGAGTACGCTTGGACTGCAATGGAAATAGGAAATCCCGAAATTCGATCATTTTGCCAGACAGCATTTATGATGAGTTGTTCTCATGCTTATGACATATGGCAATATATGGTCCAAAAAGGTTATTATCCAGCCGAAATGGCCTCCGATGCACAAATTAATAAAATAGCCAGTATGTATCTCCTAGTTCCTGAAACCGTAAATAACCAACAACAAATGAATCAAAACCCTATTACGGGAAGTAGCGATCAATTGTATCAATAAATGAATCTCTATTGTTGATACAATTTAAACATATCTAGCACTGCCTTTTACTAAAATCAGCCTTTTTTATAGAAGGCTGATTTTAACTGTTTACAAAAACAACTCTCGTTATTAAACTAACTCTCACCAAACCCCCCCCGCTTTTTTATCAATATACGGAACAGATAGATTATCAAAATAAGTTCCATTATAATAACGCATAACTATAAAAATAAAAAATTAGGGAGAATAACTACTTTATCTACTTTTTTGCAATTGAATACGATCTTCCTGAGTATTCTCATAGAAGCTCTTCCGTTTGTTTTAATCGGGGTGTCCATCGCCGGATTTATCCAAATATTTATTAGCGAGGAAATAGTCTCGAAAATTGTCCCGAAGACATCCATTTTGAGGATGATGAGTGGATTCACGTCAAAGGCACATTATCCACCATCTACTATCAGCCATTCAAAGCCACCATTCCTGTCCTAATAGTAGAAGAATGGGAGGCCATTGATGAACCGGAAGACCCTTATACGTATAGAACCTATTAATATATAAATGTCGGTTATAAGCCAGCTTCTTTGCTGGCTTTTTCTCTACAACCGTCCCCATAGTTGTTAAATATAAGACAACACTTTCTCCAAATATTTCTTGTCCAATCAATCTCTTCATGTCAATACTGAAGCTTCTTTATTTAATCACTCTCACTCCGCTCCACAATCATGCTTGAGACATTCATTATGAAATTCAATCATCAAAGGTCTAAACGAAAGAAAGAGCAAATAAACTGAAAAAGAAAAACTCAACAAGGAGGAACGGTATGACAAACCCGAACCAAATCCCAGGTCATGTTACGGAAGAACAATATAATCAAATGTTGCTTCCCCCGGAGTCATTTGCCGCCAAACCCGAATCACTGACAGAACAATTATTTGTGGAACGCTCACTGACTGAAAATAGATTTTGGCTAAGAATTATGAAGGAACATGCTTTATTTTTAGGAGAGGGATTTAATCAAAAAGATATCAATCTTATTCAACAAACAGATCGGTTCTATCATTACTTCGAGCAACAAGAAAAGAAAGCATATCAAGTACCTAACAATGTAGAATTAGTAAGGAAATTAAATGAGGAAAGCATAGAGCTGGTACACGGTTTTCGTAATTTCAAACGCAATCTTCTCATCCTGATCATCAACTGTAAAGTAAGCGGTTTTAATTTCCCCTTACTTGTCGATCACGTCGCGCGAGAAGCAGAGTACTTTATGAGAACACTAAAAAAATTTAATAAAGGCATATTGGAGCCTATTCAGGATGCCATCATTAACGAAAATGTATTTTGGTTACGAATTATGATGGAACACTCGCGATTCATCGGTTCCTTATTAGATCAATCGGAAAGAAATTTAGTGAAAGCATCATTGAAATTTGGAGATGACTTTGAAACGCTTTTAAATCAAGCAAGAGATGTCGAATCCATGTTATATCGTAAGCAGCCTACATATCCTATTATCGGAAAAATGAATAAAGACAGTGAAAATGCCACTACTGAACTTCAAAGTTTCAAAAAAGCAGGATTAGAACTCATTCAATCTTGCCAGATTAAAAGTGTTATCAATCCGCTTCTTGCTGATCATGTCTTACGCGAAGCAGGGCATTTCCTTTATATGATTCAAATTTTAGAAGAACGGCTAAATGCTAAGATGAGCGAGCAACGATAGACTATGTTTTAATTAGTCTTAGCCTGTCCGTTCATAACAAAAAAGCAACTGATATACGAACAATAACGAAGAAAAGAGCTAATACACCGTTATTGGCTCTTTTCTTCGTTATGACTGTACTAATAATGCGTCAAAAAAAGTTTACAACGACTTTTTAAAGAACCTGTAATTAATATTTTTACACTTTAAAAAGTATATAAATGGACAGCAATGATTATTAAACCCTCCAATAAGTCACCAGTCAAAATTATCTTGTTATGCTTTTCAAGAGATTGTGTTGAGGAGGAAGATTATGCAACGATTTCAGGATGAACAATACGCACTAAAAAATGTATTAGAAAAACTTCAAAAAGCCTATGATAAAGCCAATAAGACAATAGATGGGTATAACGATGAATATATGAACTTAAAGCGATATATGGTCGATTACAAAAACGAAATGGATAAAATGGAGATATTCAGTAACCAACAAGTGTTGCAATCTATTAATCGAACAGGTATGACGGTGCTAAAACAAAGAATGCAACTGGAAAAACTCATGGAATCAGCTTATTTCGGACGCATTGATTTTGTTTATGATGGTGAATCCGTTGACGAGGCCGAAACATTTTATATTGGAAAGTTTTCCTTTACTGATGAAGAAGGTATGATTCGTATTTATGATTGGCGAGCCCCCGTTTCCAGTATGTATTATGATTACGAATTAGGAACAGCATCTTATGAAGCAATGAATGGAACAATCGAAGGAGAACTTATAAAAAAGAGACAATTGAAAGTGGCAAAAAGAGAACTTCAATACGTGTTAGAAAGCTCGATGAATATTCATGATTCTATCTTGCAGGAAGAGTTGAGCCGAACAGCGGATGAGCGGATGAAGACCATTATTGCAACCATTCAAAAAGAACAAAATGCCATCGTCCGAAACGACCATGCGCATACACTAGTAATTCAAGGCGTAGCGGGTTCAGGCAAAACATCGATTGCTCTTCATAGAGTGGCTTATTTATTATACAAATACAAAAATAAACTATCTTCAGAACGTATCATGATTGTATCGCCTAATAAAGTATTTGCCGATTATATTTCGACTGTATTACCTGAGCTTGGAGAGGAACCGATTCGCGAAGCGAGCCTTGATATACTTGCAGAGAAGGTGCTGCCTGCTAAATACTCTTTTACGTCATTATATGAACAAACCAAACGATGTATCGAAGAGCCTGAAAGTACATTCACCGAACGTGTCGGTTTCAAATCTTCTTTATCTTTTTTTGCTGATTTGCATTCCTACTTAGAGAAAAGAAATACAGATATACTTGATAAGAAATCTATGACGATTCAAGAATTTGAGATTCCGGGTACGTACATTTCAGAGCGTTTTATCTCGTATTCAAATGAACCTGTAATGAAACGATTGGAACAGGTTGCTGAAGATTTACTGTTACTAATCAAATCTAAGAGACAAGGCGAGATAAAACTACCAAGTAAAAATGAAATAATCAAGCGGTTAAAAAAACGACTTCGTTTTGTGGAACCTTTATCACTGTATAAAGCTTTTTATGAAGAACTTGGTCAAAAAGATTATTTTGTATGGAAAAAAGGGACATTTGAATTTGCCGATGTGTATCCCTTTATTTATTGCATAAATTATTTGGAAGGTATTGAGCGTTTTGATTTAGTCGAGCATTTGGTAATTGATGAGATGCAAGATTATTCACCTATTCAATATGCTGTACTCCAAAAGCTATTCCACTGCCCAAAAACCATTTTAGGTGATTTTGGTCAATCATTAAATCCTTTTGCCGTAAGTGATGAACATGGGTTTAAAGAGATTTTCCCACATTTAGAATTTGTAGAATTGAAAAAGAGTTACCGTTCTTCTTTTGAAATCATAGAATTCGCTAAGCGCTTTTTACCTAAAAATACGATTGAAGCGATTGAACGTCACGGAGAAGAGCCTTGTGTTTTATCCCATCAAAATGGAGAAGAACAAATTGAACATTTAAAGCACGAACTATATAAATTTCAAGAAAGCCACTATAAGACTTGTGGGATTATATGCAAAACGGAGGAACAGATAATTCATTTGGAGGCAATGCTGCAAGACTTTCCTATCCATCGAATGGATGAAACAAGTTCAGCTTTTCAAGAAGGCATTACGTTATGTTCCGTACAATTGGCCAAAGGCTTAGAATTTGATCATGTAATTGTTCCATTTGTGGACGAAGAATATAAAACAGAATTTGATAAAGGATTGCTTTATATTGCTTGCACACGAGCAATGCATCGATTAACTTTACTTACTTTTGAGGAGAATAAATCATCATTACTTTAAAAGAAAGAGGTTCTTGCTAATGGGCCTCTTTCTGTATCAACTTTTCTAGTAACCGGATGAGTTCTTCTACATCGACCATGGCCTCACGTAAACCTACTTCAAGGCGATCAGTAATATGGACAATTTCTTCCGTAGTAGAAGGTGTATTTAGAATGTTCTTTATATCAATAGATTGGTCTTCATTCATTTTAATGACAAATCGTAAAATAGCAGCTATTGAAAAATGGGCACTACGTAACGAGCGAATGACAAGTAAACGTTCTATATCTTCTTTAGTGTATATTCGATGTCGTCGAGTATTATGCGACACAGTAAATAATCCATTGCGTTCCCAATTGCGCAACGTTTCCTCTGTTATATTTAGCAACATGGCAACTTCTTTATGTGTGAAAGTCTTCACATCCGACATACGGGTAGATTGGGACATCCATTGTTTAACTGTTTCAATCGCCTTTAACGCAAAAGAGTGTTCCTCTTTCAAAGAGCCTAAATAAGCTTTTGCTTCTTTAAGAGCTTCCGTATACAATTCTTTACCTGATAATTCTACAATTTTAGTTGCATGTTTCCTTAAATTCTTATGAAGTAATTCATTACGAAAAGCCAGTCTTGCAATTAATAACTGAGTTAGATGGTTTTCTTGATATATACGGTATCCATTTTCAGCTCTGGGAACGGCTGATAGATAGCCCCATTCTTCATAAATACGGACAGTGTTGGGATGGACATTCGCTATATTTGCAATCTCAGATGTTCGATAAGTACGTGTCATGTATGGCCCTCCAATTTTCAAGGACTAGTTAGGAAATTGATTATACATCTTATTAAGATAAGTGTAATTAAACTGTTCATATTAATCAATTTTATAAGATTGTCGACAAAAAGAGGGTGGAAAGAGGCATTTGTAGGCAATATGAAAGCCAGCTTTTCCGTTGATTGATGTAACGTTCTTTGTTCTCTGAAAGATTTCATGATGAAAGCCTGAGATATCTCTAATTCCATCTAAAAACCCTTTTCATTTACCTGGCGTAATCATTCGTTTGCTTAGGCAATAATTTATATACCTCTACATTAGGTAAAGGACGACTGAATAGATAACCTTGGCCTTCATCACAGCAAATTTGCGAAAGAAATTGGAATGATGCCGAATATTGGGTGCTCCCAGCGAATTAATGCCTCTACTCCAATGATTTCTTTCGACTTCAAGTCGACCTGCGGCTGATAGTAAAGAACGAACTCTTCTTCCTCAACAGCATGTCGTAAAACGCTTTCTATTTTCCTGGTCCTTGTCGTGTTCTCTGATAAATCACTTGTATAAAATTTTACCGTATTGTTTCTTTTTCTTTCGCTAAATACATCGCACAATCCGCTTCCTTCACAAGGGTTTCCATATCATTTCCGTCCCCAGGAAAAAGACTGACTCCAAGACGGGCAGCAAGATAAATTCTTTCTTTGTTTACATAGAAAGGAGTTAAAAATAATTTTGTTGTTTCCTCTATAAATTCCTCTACTTTCTCTTTTGACTGATTTCTCAGCACAATAATAAATTCATCTCCTCCAAAACGATATAAATCCGCTTTGTCATGAAGATTCATATAAGATAGAACATTTCTACTCACGTCATCACTAAATTATCTTGTTTTTTAGTCTTGCTAATTATCGACTGTACGACTGAATAAATAATAAAACTTTCTACAAGACAGCCTAAAACCAAGAAAAATAAACAAAATAAAAAAATTCATCTATCACTTGCTATTCATCAGTAAGCATTCACTTATATGCTCAACATATAGAAAGCCAAGAGATGCCTCTCTTGGCTATGCAATAATTAATCATTCTCCTGTTTCAGCAAAACGTTTGATACGTGCTTCAATTTCATCACGTACACGTTGGAAAAAAGCCCATTTTTCTTCATCTGTTCCTTCTGCTTTCGCTGGGTCATCAAATCCCCAGTGTACACGTTTAACATGCGGCGGTGTCACTGGACAGTGATCAGCCGCATGTCCACATAGTGTGACAACTAACTCTGCGTTATTTAGAATTTCAGGATCAATAACATCCGAAGTTTGATTTGTTATATCTACACCTACTTCTTTCATTACTTTAACCGCATTTGGATTTAAACCATGTGCTTCTAATCCAGCACTCTTCACTTCCCATTCATCACTTAAATGTTTCTTCGCCCATCCTTCTGCCATTTGGCTGCGACATGAGTTTCCTGTACACAAAAAGTAAATCGTTTTTTTATTCATCATTTATTTTACCTCCAAATTATTCTAAGATGAGCAATGATAAGTTACGTTTATAATTTGACGGTTCTAAAATATTTCTTTTCCCACCGCAAAGCCACATGCACAAGCGCTATCAGAACAGGGACCTCAACTAAAGGTCCGATAACAGCTGCAAATGCAGCACCACTATTGATACCGAATACGGCAATAGCTACCGCAATCGCTAGCTCAAAATTATTACTTGCAGCCGTAAATGAAAGCGAAGCTGTAACTGGATACGATGCCCCTGCCTTTCTTGATGCGTAAAAAGAAACAGCAAACATAATTAAAAAATAAATCAACAATGGAATCGCGATGCGGACCACGTCTAAAGGTAACTCAATGATTTTGTCACCTTTTAATGAGAACATGACAAAAATCGTAAATAAAAGAGCTACCAAAGTGAGTGGAGAGATTTTCGGCAAGAATTTCTTTTCATACCACTCTGCCCCTTTCACTTTTAAACCAATATATCGCGTCAGCATCCCTGCAAAGAAAGGAATCCCTAAATAAACCAACACACTCTTTGCGATTTCCCACATCGAAATGAAAACTGTTATATTTTCTAATCCGAATACACCAGGTAATACATTCAAAAAAAAGTACGCAAACACGGAATAAAACAATATTTGAAAGATCGAGTTAAAGGCCACTAATCCCGCCACATACTCTCTATCACCGCGGGCTAAATCATTCCATACAATAACCATGGCGATACAACGTGCCAAGCCAATCATAATTAAACCTGCCATATATTCTGGATAATCGTGAAGGAATATAATCGCGAGGAAAAACATTAAGACAGGTCCGAGCAACCAGTTTTGCAGTAAAGAAAGCAACAGGACTTTCCAATCTTTAAACACACGCCACATTTCTTCATATTTTACTTTTGCCAGTGGCGGATACATCATAATGATTAAACCAATGGCGATAGGAATAGAAGTCGTTCCTACCGAGAATGTATCCAAAACGTCCTTAAATCCAGGAGCCAGTATGCCAACTAGCACACCTAAGCCCATCGCAACAAAAATCCAAACCGTTAAATAACGGTCTAAAAAGGATAGCTTTTTCGTTAAGCTGTTATTTGCCATTTACCTATACCTCCTCTTCAACACTCGTACATCCCGAACTGCTGATCACTTGTATCGGTTCTAGCTGATCAATAACAGCCTGAATATAAGGCTCTTGTTGTTCATTCAATCGATAATATCTCCATGTACCAATTTTTCTTTCCAAAATAATGCCTGCTTCTTTTAATTTCTTTAATTGCTGACTCACAGCAGGTTGTGAAATATTTAATACATCAACAAAAGCACATGCACATAATTCACCTTGTTTCAAGCAAGCTAATAATTTCAATCGATTAGAATCGCTGACCAATTTAATCAATTGAGCCATTTCCTCGAAATTGTTCATATATCGCACCCCCCTTATCCCTCAAAATATAAACAATAACTTATATAAGGATAAACTTATATTAACATCACATACATCTCTCTTCAACAGAGAACCCATTCGCTTACTTGTCATGTTCATTTAATAAAGGAATCAATCATGCGAAATATATTCATTTTTCAGCTAAGCATCGGGAGAAATGCGTTGTAATGCCTTGATTATTTCAATCTTCATATTCATTTCAGGACAAGTCGCTTTTGCTGGTCGTTCCGCTTCTTTGATTGCATGAGTTTTTTATTAGTATTTTTTCCATAATCATCACGTTCACCAACTGTCCATCTAGCATACCTTGGTTCATTAATATACCTACTTCTCGATATCCATTTTTTCTGTATAATCCTTGCCCCATTTGGTTAAATGGGAGTGTAAATAAAATAATTTTATGGAATCTATGATACACGGCTATCTTTTCAAGTGCCTGTAACAGCTTCGTTCCGACACCTTTCCCCCTAAAGTCTCGACGTATATAGATGGACAAGTCCGCTACCCCATCATAGGCACAACGATTAGAATAAGGATTAAGCGAAGCCCATCCAACGACCTCTTCCTCTTGTTCTACAACAAGAATCGTGTATCGTTCCCCATGCTCATGAAACCATTTTTGCATGTCATCCATATTTTTGGCTTCCACTTCCAAAGTGGCTATTCTGTCTTCAATACCTTGATTATAAATAGCCAATATAGAAGGTAAGTCCGTCATAGTAGCAACACGCGTAAATACTCGATTATTCAACCTTTTCCCTCCTTCAATCAATCTATATGTATTCCCATTATATTACATCTAAGTTCAATCAGTATAAATTATTAATCTACTGTTTGTTTTACATCACTTGTTTAGACATGATAAAAATACTTCCCCTTACTGTGTCCTACGTATAAAGAATCGGCTTTTCCTCCACAACCGTCTCCATATGGACACCCCATAGTTGAGAAATGTAAGGGCGCACTTTCTCTAAAATGTCACATCCAGCTTAATGACTCCATACCAGTGCTTCTGATATAACTCACCGTTTCGTAAGTAGTCACCATCATTAACCATGATATATGGAAATCCTCCGTTCGAGCACATTCCCTTGACTTTTGGAACAGATCTACACCTCAAAGAGAGTAGACAAATGAGAGAAGGAAACAATAAACCATACACACTTTCAACATCATACTTTTCTGGTAAAAACCAAGCTATACCTAAAAATGTTTTTATCACCTTTAATATATATTCATAAGAAAACTAGATAAAAATACACTAATTATATAAAATACTTAAATTGGGGATGGGGAGAGTATGATCCAAATAGCAGGTACACCTTTCCAGCAAAAAGACATGTGGTCTGCTGGAAGGATCGAAAGTATCATCATCCAAAGTATGCGTGAATCTCCAGACATCTATTCTTATGACTCCATGAATGAGCTACTATTTGAAATCAATTTACGAAAAAATATCATATTGAGTGGAAAAGCGTTAATTCAAAGTGAAGCTGCCTTTGAAACGTTTGATCAATCAAAAGCTAACCCTCAATACTGGTATGTGACCGAAGAAGGAGGGTTTCAATTAAAGCAAGAAGTTAAGCCCTCTGAAGCAATACGAGATATTTTTAAGAACAGTTTTTTATATGCATTTGAATGTGCAACGGCCACCATCATCATCTATTATGACGCTGTTCTGAATACGATTGGAGAAAGGCTATTTAATCAATTTTTTCAAAATCTCTATTTGTACAGTTGGCATGCTGATTACGACCTTGGCATTCAAACAATTGATACAGATTATTTCTTACCTGGTGATGTTGTCTATTTTAATAATCCAGACTTTCCTCCAACAGCTCCTTGGTGGCGTGGAGAAAATGCTATATTATTAGAAGATGGTTCATTTTTAGGTCATGGAGTAGGGATAAAAAAAGCTGAACAAATGATTCAGTTTCTTAATGAAATGAGAAAACCTAATAGCACACAATCCGCTTATTTAATAAATAATGTGGTGAGGCCATCTTTTCAATATTTATCACACTTACCTATGCTTCAACGCACTTGTCCTACATACAAAGTCCAATACGTTGTAATCCACCATAACGAATGCTCAATCTCCTATATGCAATATTTATATTATTTAAAAGGATTTTACGAGTAAAACTCATACCTCTAATAGGATGGGCTTTGTTCACCTTTTGAACAGCCCTCTTACCTTTAGTCAAGCATTCTTAACTAAACTTATTGTCACAAATGCTTCTTGTAAATCCCCCTAATGCAAAAGCGGCTTTTCTTCCATGACGATCTTCTGAAAATAGTTAAAGAAAAGAAGGATTTTTTCAGTCTGTGAAAAACGTTCCTATATGTAATACTTAGCTAAAAATAACACGAAGAATTTTCAGGAAATTAGCGGCTGTATCTAAAAAAATAATAGTCAAACAATCTTTTCTCAAATAAGGTGTTTTAAATTAGGGATTATTCAAGCACTGTGCTATACTTAGTCTACCATTTGCTATTACTTGTTTCATATACGTTTGTTGCACAAGCTCTATTCATTTATTGAATAGGGTTTTTTATTGTCAAATTGATTAAAACCAATAAAAAACTCGCCTGTTAACCAAAGGCGTAGTTACATTTATACTTTTCACCTTAAATGGGCCCCAACACCTAATCAGCTTCACCGTTGTCTATTTACATACTTTCTTAAAATGAAAAATAGACCCTACATCTGTAGGGTCTATCATTAGCTGTTATTAAGCTTTTTGAACGTTTGTAGCTTGTGGACCACGTTGTCCTTGTTCTACTTCAAAAGTTACACTTTGACCTTCGTCTAAAGTTTTGAAACCTTCGCTTTGAATTGCTGAGAAATGTACGAATACGTCTTCTCCGCCTTCACGTTCGATAAATCCAA
>JBJEFL010000021.1:0-4122 GCA_051873995.1 Bacillus sp. (in: firmicutes) | reverse complement strand
GAGATATATAGATGGAATCAATGAGAGATATTAACAGGGTAATGGAGCGTGAGATAGCGAAGGGGAGTTGCCCTTTGAAGCTGGATCATATTGAATTTGGAGATTATTCGTATCAGGAGATAACAGCAAAAGAGAAACTGCTGGAGGTGTTATCGTATTTGTTGCGTATAGGTGATTTCAAGCAGTATGCCGGAAAAACTATCCTAAATAATGTTTATATGGACCTGCGAGGGAAAAAGCCTGTATTTAAGAGAACCAAGACGGCTATGGAAAGAAATAATATATTTGCAACAATCAGAAGGTATGCCAAAAAGCTCAAGCCGCAGTATAATGGAGATGTATATCTGGAAACGGTCAGATGTTATTTGGATATACCGCAAGAAAATCTGGAAAAGTGCCGATATACATATCAAGGGAACGAAACATACGCCTTCCTTATGTCTGACAAGTATATCATGGCATTGTATACGCATTGTCTGGTGGCAAGAAAAGAAGCTGCCATGCAGGATATGCAGGTTGAAGGTTTTACTGAAAAAGAATATGAAATGGTAAGACTGGAGAATGTAGGTGAGGTTTTGTTTCAGGTGCTATTGTTGGACAATGTTTGTTCAGATGATGGTAGAATTTATTCAGAATATGTATCTATTTATTTAATAGGAGGATAAGAGAATGCTTGACGAACAACTTAATGAACTGGCTTCAATCGTTAAAAATGATGACCTAAAAGAATATGCTGGGGATGCATTTTGGAATTTAATACAAGCTGTTATAAGTAAAGATCCGGTATCTGGAACGTTAGCAGCTAAGGATGTAAAGCAAATAGTCTTTCACATGCCAACTGTTATATTTTGGAATAAAATAAAAAGATTTTTACAGGGAACATATAAAGACTATGGCGAACAAGTAAAAATGGCTTCTCGATTCAACAATGATAATGAAAAATATGTTGAATTTGTAAAAAATCAGATATATTTGATTGACAAACTAGAGGATGATATGAAGGTGGATTGTTTTGCAATGTTAACTCGATGTTTGCTACTGCAAGAAATAGAAATTTCGTTGTATTTTAAATTAGCACAGATTATAAATCAGTGTACTCCGTTTGAACTGGAATATATAAGAAAAGTAGGAATTAATGAGAAACAAAAAAATAGTGCAATGGTATCATCGTTATATCAATATGGGTTAGTAGAACAAGATTCAAATGAAACGGAAGTGTATTATATCTTTTCTGGATTTGGGAAGGCATTAAAGGGAAATTGTTTAAATTATGGTGATGATACAAAATGTGAGGTGTTTAAAACATACAATGATGTTTCTCCATTATCTATTTCTGAGCCTGCTTTAATGGGGGATATAAAACAATTATTTATTGAAGAAGTTGATAGATAATATTGGAGAGGAGTTTACTATGAATGACAGTTATTTGAATACCTTTGGAAAATTGTTTTTTAATATTGATGAAAATGATGAGGTGAAAGAAATCATAGAACAAGCTAGTCATGTATTGGCATCTCTCATAACAAAATTTGGAGAGGTTGAAAATGAGCTTTGTTATGGAACTTCAAGGCAAGATGATTTTATTGACACCGTATTATGTCTTTTTATCAGAAAAATTATGGAACAACTTGACACAATTAATGTTTTGTTTTCAATTGGTTCATTTTCACAGGCTCAAATAATTTTAAGATCGCTGATTGAAAACATTGTTAGCTTGGAGTTTATTTTAAAAAGTGATACAAAAAAGAGAGCAGCGGCATACTGGTTAGAGCATCATTATCAAGAAATAGAATTAGGAGAAGAAATATTTGATGTTGAATCGGAATATCAAAAACAAATCATTGAGAACAAAGGAAAAGAAGCTTATGATGAAGATTTGAAAAAGTTTCAGAAAAAGAAAGAGGCTTTGGCTAGAATAATAAAATCTAAACCTGTGTTTCAGGAAATTGATAATGATAGAAAAATGAAATTGAGTTTAAAAAAGAAAAAGAGTAAAAATGTATTTATGCATTGGTATGAGGTTTGTAGTGATGTGAAGAGTTTTAAAGGGATGATGAAAGAAACAGGATATGAAATGTATTATAGTAGTATATACGGCGGGTTATCGTATGAAACACATGCTTTAAACTCTACTATGGATATGAGTATTGGAACAGATGGAATATGTTTAAAACCTATAAGAAATCCGATTAATGGGAGCACAACCTTCTGTTTGGCATGTACTTTTTCAATTGGATGTTTGAAAAAAATATATGAATATCTTAAAGATGGGGAAGATGAAAAAAGAGAATTTCAGAAGTATTTTCTCGATTTTCAAAAAAAGAGAGATATAGTGTGTAATAATTTAGATATGATTAAATGATTTTAAATACAACAGTGTCAGGGCAGTTATAAGTCGAGAGATTTGTAGCTGCCCTTTTTTATTGCTTTTGGACACGATGTCCAGAAGCGGAAAGGAGAATTATGAGGTATTTATTACATCGGCTGTATGTTCCACCTTAGCGGAGCATACGCACATGGAAATGCAGATCGGAGGTACTTATGCAAGAGGAAGTAACGCAAAAAACAATCGCTCTTGTAATTAAGACCGCTAAACTGGATGCCAACGTCTTAAAGGCTGCAATGCGGATGTATCTGAACCACCGCAAGCAGAAAGCACAGAAAACGCATGGTAAAACTTCTGTGAAAAAGCTGGTTGGCGAAGGTGTGGGAGTTTCGTCTATCGAAGTGACGGACGGCAATATCAAATCCTTTGAGCGGGTAGCTCGTAAATATAATGTTGATTTTGCCGTCAAGAAAGACAAGACAACGGACCCGCCGAAATATGTGGTATTTTTCAAGGGCAGGGATGCCGATGCAGTAGCACAGGCATTCAAGGAATTTGTTTATGGTAATGAGAAACGAAAGGGCAGGACTTCCGTAAGGGAGAAACTGAAACGCTTCAGGGATGCAGTATCACAGAATAAGAACAGAGAACGGAGCCGGGAAAAGAATAAAGACAGGGGACAGAGCCTTTGAGTAACATCATTGATGGCATAACCAAAGACCTGAAAGCTATCCCGAAAAATCTGAAAGCAAAAGCAGGCGGTATGGAAACCAAGAAGCTGGTGCTTTTGAATCTGCCCTATATCTTTGCTGGGTATTTCTGTGACAAAGTGGCATGGCTGTGGAGAGTATCGGAGGGGACAAATGCTTCCGATAAGATGATGGCAGTCATGAACCGTTTTGATAAGCTGTTTGCCAATCCCCTGCCCAGCTTCCACCCAAGAGATTTACTGATTGGAGTGGCAGGCGGCATAGCACTCCGACTTGTGGTGTATTACAAAGCCAAGAATGCCAAGAAGTTCCGGCAGGGTGTAGAATATGGTTCCGCAAGGTGGGGAAATGCCAAGGACATAGAGCCATATATGGACTCTGTGTTTGAAAATAATGTCCTTCTGACACAGACGGAACGGCTGATGATGTCCGGCAGACCGAAAGAGCCGAAGTACGCAAGAAATAAAAATATTCTTGTTATCGGTGGCTCTGGTTCCGGTAAGACTCGCTTTTTTGTGAAGCCGAACCTGATGCAGATGCACTCGTCTTATGTTGTCACTGATCCGAAAGGAACGGTACTGGTTGAGTGCGGAAAGATGTTAAAGAAGGGCAAGTACAAGATAAAAGTTTTGAATACCATAAACTTTGCTAAATCCATGCATTATAATCCTTTCGCCTACATTCGGAGCGAAAAGGATATTTTGAAACTTGTAAACACGATTATAGTCAACACCAAAGGAGAGGGACAGCAATCCGGTGAGGACTTCTGGGTCAAGGCTGAAAAGCTCTATTACACGGCACTGATCGCTTATATCTGGTATGAAGCTCCGGAAGAGGAGCAGAATTTCGCAATGCTGATTGATATGATTGATGCCAGCGAAGCCAGAGAGGACGATGAGAATTTCAAAAATGCTGTGGACTTATTGTTTGAGGAGCTGGAAGCGGATAAACCCAATCATTTTGCAGTAAGACAGTACAAGAAGTACAAACTTGCTGCCGGAAAGACAGCAAAATCAATTTTGATTAGCTGCGGTGCGAGGTTAGCACCATTTGATATTAAGGAGCTGCGTGACCTTATGGAATATG
>JBJEFL010000020.1:0-4123 GCA_051873995.1 Bacillus sp. (in: firmicutes) | reverse complement strand
ATAGCTAGTGCTATACGTAATGTAAGGAAAATTAACAGAAATGAAATGTATCAATCATTAATTGAGGCCGACAATAATGTGACACTTTTCTTAAAAAATGAGTTGAGCAAGTAAACACAAAAGGAGAAAAAAGAATGAAAATACATTTGATTATGCCAATGGGTGGGCGTGGATCACGTTTTTCTAAAAATGGTTTTGTGATACCAAAGCCACTAATTGAAATTAATGGAAACCCCTTTCTCTATTGGGCAACAAGATCTATTGAAAAATATGTGGATATAGAAGATATTACTTTTGTGGTGCTTAAACAACATATATTGGAAAATCATATTGATGACGTTATACGAAAATATTATCCGTTTGCGAACATTGTGGCAGTTGATTTTGAGGAAGTTGCACAAGGTCCTGTGATGACTTGCATTGCGGGTCTTCGTAATATTCATGATGACAACCCGATTCTTTTCAATGATTGTGATCATATGTTCCGTTGCTCTTCTTTTAATGAAGATGCTAACAAAAGCATTTTTGACTATGATGGCGCCTTATTAACGTTTGAGTCTGATCAACCGCAGTATAGCTACATTCGCTACGAAAATGATAGAATTATTGGAACAGTAGAGAAAGAAGTTGTTTCTAACAGTGCTATTTGTGGTGCGTATGTGATAAAGAATGCAGAGACATTCAAAAAAATGGCAGAAAAATATTTCCAGGCTTGCAGCTACAAGGAGTTTTTTGTTTCTGGTATTTATAATGTTATGTGTGATGAAGGTATGAAAGTGAAGAATTATGTAACTGATTTTCATGTTCCTTTTGGAATTCCAGAGGAGTATGAGGAAGCAAAAGATTCTCCATTTTTTGAGGAGTTAAGGTAAGATGAATTGTATCGATTTAGGAGGACATTCTGGCTGTAAGATATATTTAATAGAGTCAGATGATGGAAGAAATTTTGTAAGAAAAATATCAAAAGATAAGGACTATAATTCTCGATTACAAGCTCAATGTAATAAGCAGGCACGCTATATTGGTAGTAAGATTAAAGCACCGAAGGTGTTAAGATCCGGAGTGACAGACGAAGATTTGTTTTTCTTTGACATGGAATATGTCCAGGGTATTACATTGGCCGAGTATATCCGAAATATCGAAATTGGAAAAATAAAGGGATTGGTTGATGCTTTGGTTGAAAATATTGATAAAGAAAAGTATGTTAGAAAGAATGAAGCCAATACTATTTTTATCAAGAAATTTTCTGATCTTCAATTAAAGCTTGCTGGTAATAATATAGTAATTGATGAGGCATTAAATCTACTTATGTCACATGATTGGTCACAGTTTAGTCGTTCTTTCTGCCATGGAGATATGACTCTTGAAAATATTATTGTAAAAAACGATGAACTTTATTTTATAGATTTCTTGGATTCATTTTATGATTCCTATCTGATGGATTTTGGGACTCTGTTACAGGATGTTCAGGTGATGTGGTCTTACCGAAAAGATAAAAATGTAGATATGAATTTGATACTCCGTCTTATTGTGTTTAGGGATCTTTTTATTGATTCAATTTGCGAAAAGAACGAAAGCCTTGTAAAGGAAGTGTATTTTGCTCTTTTGCAGAAACTTGTTCGTATTTTGCCATACACAAATGATGAATTGACTTGGAAATTCCTTTTAAAGAAAATAAAGTTGGTTATTAAGGAGGTTGCATGAGAACATTAATTGTTCCTTGTATGGGAAATAAGAAAATTGACGGCATTCCGCAGTATATTTTGGAACACCCATGTGGAAAAATGAATCTCCTGAGAAGTGTGGAGGGTGTTTGGTCAGAGTGCTATGATAAGTTGTTAATTGTCCTTGGTGGAGAAGATGAAGAAAAATTTCCGGTTGAGAGGATAATTCGAGATGTATTTAAGAGCTATCCACTTGAAATTGTTGTTTTAGATAGGAAAACCAATGGCCCTGCAGAAACAGTATATTGGGCGGTTAAAAGAGCTGAAATTACTGGATCAATTGTTATTAAGGATAATGATAGTTATATACGTGCAGAAGTAGCAGGAGGTAATTTTGTTGTCGGCCTTGATTTGAATGCTTGGGTCAAGGATATTTATAATTTACGTAACAAATCGTTTTTGATTATCAACGAACAAAAAAACATCTTAGATATAATTGAAAAAAGAATATGTTCGCCAGTTATTAGTATAGGATTATACGGATTTAATCATGTTGAGAGTTTTATAAAAGCATATGAACGGCTAAATGATCCGAATTATCCGATTTCGGGGCTTTACGTTTCACATATTATTTCATATTTGATTGGATACTCTAATAAGGTATTTCGATTTGTAAACGCCTCAGAGTATGAAAACTGGGGGTCAGACAAATTATGGAGAGAATTGAAGGAAGAATATGAAATTAATAATTGTAGATCTTGATGGTACGTTATTTGATACTAAAGAAGTTAACTATAATGCTTATAAGGAAGCAATCAAACCTTATGGCTATCAGTTGGATTATGAGTATTATTGTAACTTTTGTAATGGAAGGCACTATCTTGATTTTCTACCGCAAATTACAACAACAAATAAAAGTGTTCTCACTAAAATTCACAAAGCAAAAAAAGACGCATATAAAAAGCATTTGGATAAGGCTGTATTAAATCAAGGGTTGGTAGATATTCTCCATGCAATGAAAGGAAAGGGATGTAAAATAGCAGTGGTTACGACTGCTTCAAAACAGAATTGTTATGACATATTATACCAGTTTAATATTTTTGAGTTGTTTGATTTGGTGCTAACACATGATGATATTACTAATGTAAAACCTGATCCCGAAGGATTTTTTAGAGCAATGGAATTATTAAAAGTGAAACCAGAAGATACTATAATTTTTGAGGATTCAGAAGTAGGTATAGAAGCGGCTATAAAAACGAAAGCGTCGTTATTTGTTGTAAAAGGCTTTAATTAAAAAACACTAATGGTAAAAGAAAGGAAGAATAACATGTCATTATTTAAAGATAAAACACTAATGATCACTGGAGGAACAGGATCCTTCGGAAATGCGGTTCTCAACCGCTTCTTAAACACTGATATCGGTGAAATCCGGATTTTCTCTCGTGATGAGAAGAAACAGGATGATATGCGTCACGAATATCAGGTTAAGATGCCAGAAGTGGCGGACAAGATCAAGTTTTACATCGGAGATGTAAGAGATCTTCAGTCTTGCAAAAATGCAATGCATGGAGTGGACTATATCTTCCATGCTGCGGCCTTAAAACAGGTTCCATCCTGTGAGTTCTTCCCAATGGAAGCGGTAAAAACGAATATCATCGGTACGGATAATGTCCTTACTGCAGCTATTGAGGAAGGCGTAGAAGCAGTAATCTGTCTTTCAACAGATAAGGCAGCATACCCTATCAATGCAATGGGTAAATCAAAATCTCTTGAGGAGTCTGTGGCTATCGCTAAGAGTCGTTATAGTGGTAAGACAAAGATCTGTTGCACACGCTATGGTAACGTAATGTGTTCACGTGGGTCTGTTATTCCTCTTTGGATCGATCAGATCAAGGCCGGAAACCCCATCACCGTTACTGAGCCCAACATGACAAGATTTATCATGAGTCTTGAGGAAGCAGTTGACCTGGTTCTGTACGCCTTTGAGAACGGCGAGAACGGTGACTTACTCATCATGAAGGCCCCCGCTTGTTCGATTGGTCTTCAGGCCGAGGCTGTCACCGAGATGTTTGGCGGCAAGAAAGAAGATATTAAGGTGATTGGTATCCGTCATGGTGAGAAAATGTATGAGACATTGCTTACCAACGAGGAATGTGCAAAGGCTATCGACTTAGGCGGATTCTACCGTGTGCCTGCGGATAATCGTGGTTTGAACTATGATAAGTATTTCAAGGATGGAGATGCTGAGAGAAATACTCTGACAGAGTTCAATAGCAATAATACAAGACTTCTTAACAAAGAAGAAATTAAAGCCAAAATGATGGAACTTACATATATTCAGGAAAGATTGTCGGAAGAATAACTTGAAATTAGGAGTTGACAAAGTGAGGATAATGGCGCATGCTTTTGACAGACAGACAGACAGACAGACAGACAGACAGACAGACAGACAGACAGAC
>JBJEFL010000019.1:14717-21663 GCA_051873995.1 Bacillus sp. (in: firmicutes) | reverse complement strand
GAAGAATCTAAAGGCTTCACAACTGAATTAGATGTTGTAGAAGGTATGCAATTCGACCGTGGATATGCATCTCCATACATGGTAACTGATTCAGATAAAATGGAAGCTGTTTTAGACAATCCATATATTTTAATCACAGACAAGAAAATCGGTAGCATTCAAGAAATCCTACCTGTTCTTGAGCAAGTGGTACAACAAGGCAAACCTTTATTAATCATCGCTGAAGATGTTGAAGGTGAAGCATTAGCGACACTTGTAGTGAACAAACTTCGTGGAACATTTAATGCAGTAGCAGTTAAAGCTCCTGGATTCGGTGATCGTCGTAAAGCAATGCTTGAAGATATCGCTGCATTAACTGGCGGTGAAGTAATCACTGAAGAACTTGGTCGTGACCTTAAATCTGCTGGTATCGAATCACTAGGACGTGCAGTGAAAGTTGTGGTAACAAAAGAAAACACAACAATCGTTGAAGGTGCTGGAGACAAAATTAATATCGATGCTCGCATTAACCAAATCCGCGTTCAATTAGAAGAAACAACTTCTGAATTCGACCGTGAAAAACTTCAAGAACGTCTTGCTAAATTAGCTGGTGGCGTTGCAGTTATCAAAGTTGGTGCTGCTACTGAAACTGAGCTTAAAGAACGCAAACTACGTATTGAAGATGCATTGAACTCAACTCGTGCAGCAGTTGAAGAAGGTATCGTTGCTGGTGGTGGTACTGCTCTACTAAACGTATACAATAAAGTAGCTGAAATCGTTGCTGAAGGTGACGAAGCGACAGGTGTGAACATCGTATTACGTGCGATGGAAGAGCCTGTACGTCAAATCGCTCACAATGCTGGTTTAGAAGGCTCTGTCATCGTTGAGCGTCTAAAACGCGAAGAAGTGGGAACTGGATTCAATGCAGCTAATGGCGAGTGGGTAAACATGATCGAAGCTGGTATCGTTGACCCAACAAAAGTAACTCGTTCAGCACTTCAAAATGCAGCATCAGTTGCAGCTATGTTCTTAACTACTGAAGCTGTAGTAGCTGACAAACCACAAGAAAATGCACCAATGATGCCTGACATGGGCGGCATGGGTGGAATGGGCGGCATGATGTAATAACTCCCTGCAATCCTTGATTTAATAAGGTTTGTAAGAGAATTATTCATCTGTTGGTAAACCATTTGTTCAACTACGTTAATTACGGAGACCTTTCATCAATTCACTGAATTGATGAAAGGTCTCTTTTTGTAAAAAAGAAAAAAGGATTGAATCCTACTGAGAATTCAATCCTTCTAACTATTAATATTCAGTTATTCAACGACCACAGTGCTTTTGTAAGGTGTATCTTCGCTAGATGTGCCAAGATATACAGTATACTCACCAGGTTTCACCACGAAGTCATGTTCGTAGTAGTCCCATACACTCATCGGATGGTTTGTAGCCATTGGGTCAATCGTGATAGTCACTTCGCGTGACTCATTAGGCTCAAGGTGAACCTTTTGGAACCCAACAAGACGCTTAGGTGGCTGTCCTTTCACAGGAATGCCTAGATATACCTGAACAACCTCAGCTCCAGCAACCTTGCCTGTATTGGTTACGGTCACATTTACCGTAATCGGGGATTTACCATCCGTTTGTGACGGTGTTACTGAGAATCCGGAAAGTTCAAAGGATGTGTACGATAGACCATACCCAAACGGGAATAATGGCTTAATTCCTTGAGACTGGAACCAACGGTAACCCATGTTTAGGCCCTCTGAATAACGGATAACCGGGAAGCCATTTCCTTCATCGGTACCAGGATAGCGCTCAGGATTATCTGCGTATAAAAGATCATCCTCAGAAGCTGCATATGTAGTAGGCACCTTGCCGGATGGATTTACAACACCGAAGAGTAAGTCAGCAACGACGTGACCATCTTCAGTACCTTGGTTCCATGCCTCCAGAACCGCTTTAGCCTTGGAGATCCATGGCATCATCACAGGGCTGCTGTCTTTCATAACTACAACCGTGTTCGGATTAATATCTAGTAGTTCGTCAACCATACGATTCTGATCGTTCAGCATGTTCGGACTAGGTAAATCGAAACCTTCAGAAGCAACCAAACCAGCCATTAGAATAACCACATCAGCCTCAGCGGCAGCCGATTTTGCTTCTTCAAGGTTTGACAGATCTTTGGCGACAGTGACCTTGCTAACCTTCGTTTCTGAACCAAGACCTTGCAGGACATTCTGCATGCCTTCTACCGGTGGTACAGTGTAGAGCGGAGTAACCTTGGATGAGCCGCCACCGCCATTGCAGGCGTCATCAACAAACTCAGACTGACCGATGATCACGATGGAGCCATAGGTTTTCGGATCAAGCGGCAGCATCTCACCATCATTCTTCAGAAGAACAGCCATCTGGGAGCCGATTTTCCGAGAGATGGCACCATGACCTTTTGCATCGATTTCACCCGGATTGTAAGGACGCTCGAACTGTCCGAAACGGAACATCTGCGTATAGCGGCGAATCAGTGCACGGTCAACAGTTTGGATTTCAAGGCTTGTGTCCTGTAGTGCATTCTTGACATTCGTCTCATTTAACCATTTGGCATCTGGCATTTCATGGTCCATACCAGCATTCAACGATGCGGCAGCAGAGCGGCATGACCAGAAATCAGATTGCACGTAGCCTTGGAAACCCCACTCGTCACGAAGAATATCGTTGAGTATATAGCGGTTTTCCGTTGCATAAACACCACGAACACGGTTGTAGGCACTCATGATTGCGGCGATGTCGCCGTCCTTGACCAACATTTCGAACGGAAGCAGGTAAAGTTCGCGCAATACGTGCTCATCCACCTCGACACTCGTGCGGAAGCGCTCGTACTCCTGATCATTCACCACATAATGCTTACCCATGGCAATAATGTCGTGTTCCTGAATGGCTTTCGTAACCTCGACGCCCATCACCCCGGAAAGGTACGGATCTTCTGAAAAATATTCGAAGTTACGTCCAGCAATCGGCGTTCGATGCAGACAAACGCCCGGTCCTTCAAGTACATGCTGGCCAAGCGTCGCAGTCTCAGAACCAATGATGTCGCCGTACTCACGTGCAAGCTCAGAATCAAAGCCAGCAGCAAGACCAATGGACATTGGTAATGCAGTAGCGGCTGGGCTCGGGTGTCCGTCGCCCATACCTACGCCTACGGGGCCGTTAGTAATCCGAAAGCGTGGAATTCCTAACTCATCAATACCCTTTACATGGCGCTGTACTTGGATTTGGGCCATAAGCTGATCTTGCTCCTCCGGGCTCATGGCATTCATTTCATCCATAGATGGCATGTCGTAGATGTTGATTGTCTCCATCGCACCGTGAAGCTGGGCAATTTTCTGCTCTAAGGTCATAGCGGCTACAAGTTTTTCAGCACGTTCACGTGGTGACAGTGACTTGTCCATCCATGGAAACTGCCCATTCTTTTCAATATTAGTATTATGTTGATTATTCATGTTGAACTCTCCTCACACAATATTTTTACTGCTTTTTCTTAGCTAACTTTAGCATGCACTTTATTTTGGTCCTTATTTGTGAATGATTGAGCATATTAATCCATACTCACTGTTTTATTGTATACTAGTATCCTGGAAACTTTCAAAAATATTCAACCATAATAAATTCCGTTAAAATATTGAACACGCTATCATTTATATTGTTATAATAACACCATCCGATTGTTTAAAAATATCATATATTGCTCTAAATATTGTAATTGTTGCTATTGAAGGGATGGATTTTGAAAAATGAAAGAAACTCACTTTTTACCTTTAGCAATCCAAGATTTTGAAATCTATCGTGCAGGTAAAAACATTCCTGAACAAGTTAATTTGAAAAAACATTACGAAACTGGACATATCGCTATAGAACCCTTTTTCCAATTACATAGTCACGACGTCTTTGAAATTTTTATTCTTGAAAATGGGGAATGTGAATATTTTTGTGAGGGAAAGACATACGCATTAAAAAAGGGAGATGTCATGGTAATCCCTCCTCATACGATTCATAGAGCTTTGGTCAAAGATTTCAATCAGTATGAACGCTTGCTAATTAACATCAACCCTCATTTATTGTTAGATTTTCAATATAGTTCTCCCATTTTGAAAGAAAATATTACTTTCCAAAAAACGAATGGAAACTATATGTATCGTTTGGATTCTAAAAGCTTTCAGCGGCTGGTTTCTTTACTGAATGACATCATTAAAAAGATTGAAGAGGGCAAATATATCTATTCCTTTACCTTACAGAATTTGTTGTTTGAGGCGCTTAAAGTCATATTTGATCCCTCCATTAGTAAACAGGGTTTAAATATAAATAATAGGTTAGATGAACGTTTAGTATCGATTTTAGAATTCATTGAAACACATTTAACTGATAAAGAATTGAGTTTAGACCTTGTATCGGAAAATTTTCATATGAATAAGTATTATTTTTCACACTATTTTAAGAAAGGGATGAATTTGTCCTTTTATCGTTACGTGTCCTTAAAACGTCTTTCTCTGGCTTTGGATATGATTAAGCAGAATCTGCTTCCAATGGAGCAAATTGCGGTAAAATGCGGTTTTCTAGACTATTCGAGCTTCTACAGACTTTTTAAAAAGGAATACATGGTTTCACCTAAAAATCTACAAAAAGAGTTTATGAATAGACCTCTACTATAAAGTTAAAACGTAAATGACAAAGAGACCTAACAATGTCATAGGCACTGACCTAAAAAAACAAGATAAATAAAAGCACCTTTCGTTGAAAAACGGGTATTGAATACCTAGTGGATCAATGTGGAGGTGTTTTTTTGTGGCAACAAGAGTGAGGTTAATGACGGAGGTTTTTCATTAATTCACGGAATTAATGGGAGGCTTCTTTTTTCATTTCTTGGGTTGTATAGAGATACATATTTTTATGATGTTTCGAAGTATTTATCACATCTTCATTTACAATAATCTTTCTTCATGACTTTCTTGTCTTCGGCGGAAGCAGTGGATACTGAAACGTATTATTTTTTTCATTGTAATAAGTTTTAGTAATGCTAATGGTAGTCTTCATAGGGCAAGGTCTTTCCTCTTGAAGGTAACTAATTCCCCTACACATATTCCTGTGTAGGAAATAATCGAAGACAAGGCAAGTTCTCGTTTCTCCAAATACTTTGGAATTTCCTCTTTCTTTAGCTGCTCAATCTAAGAAAATTTAGTTGAGTCCTTCATAATCATTTCCATTTTTAATGCTTTTCGAACAAACATTCTCCCGGTACGGCGTATGTTTTCTCTCGTGCTAAATTTACTTTTTCATTGCCCATTTTTTGCTGTTGTTTACTTATCATAAACTGGATTTTGGTTAAATTCAGGGGATGATGATTAGGCATACTGCTAATGAATTAACAAATGATATAAAAGTGAATTCAAAATATCTTTCTAAGGAGGATAACTAGTGGGTGTATTAGTAAGAAATGAAATCATGCCATTAAAGAAGGTTTTGTTACACAGACCAGGACAAGAGGTAGAAAATCTGACACCTGATTATCTGGAAAGACTGCTATTTGACGATATACCTTGGCTGGAAAAGGCACAAAGTGAACATGATGAGATGGCTAAGGTTTTACGCGAAAATGGCGTAGAGGTCGTGTACTTAGAAGACCTAGCAGCAGAAGCCATTGCAGATGCTCATGTTAAAGAACAATTTATAAACCAATTTATCGAAGAAGCAGGAATTAAAAATACTGCCGTTATACAAAGAGTGAAGGAGTATTTAAACTCTTTTGGTGATAAAGAAATGATCAGAAAAACGATGGCTGGTATTAATAAGAAAGAATTACCAGCATCATCTTCCTCAGTATCTTTAGCAGATCTTGTACACCAAAGCTATCCATTTGTCGCTGACCCTATGCCGAATTTGTATTTTACACGGGATCCTTTTGCCACAATTGGAGATAAGGTGTCTTTAAATAAAATGTATTCGGTAACTAGGAATAGAGAGACGATTTATGCGGACTATATTTTTAAATATCATCCGGATTACAAAGATGTTCAAAAAGTGTATGACAGAAGTTTTGATCATCCTATTGAAGGCGGAGATATTTTAAACCTTTCTCCTGAAGTGCTTGCTATCGGTATTTCTCAAAGAACAAGCCCGGAGGCGATAGAAGAATTGGCAAAACAGCTTTTCTTTAAAACAGAAGGAAATTTAATCAATACTATACTTGCATTCGACATACCGAAAACGCGTGCATATATGCATTTGGATACTGTATTTACACAAGTGGATCATAATAAATTTACGATTCATCCGAATATTCAAGGTCCTCTTGAGGTATTCGAAATCAGAAAAGGAAACGGCGAGGAATTAAAAATTGAACAGTCGAATTTGGAACTAGAGAAAATCCTTGCGAAGTACTTGAATAAAGATGAAGTCATTCTTATTCCATGCGGTGGAGGCGACTCGGTCGATGCTGAGCGTGAACAATGGAATGATGGTTCTAACACTTTATGTATTAAACCGGGACATGTTGTTGTTTATTCAAGAAACCATATAACTAATAAATTGCTTGAGGAGCATGGTATTAAGACCCATATCATTCCTTCCTCGGAGTTATCACGAGGTCGTGGAGGTCCACGTTGTATGTCGATGCCACTCATCCGAGAAGAACATTAATGAAATCTTACTAAACGGAGGTAACAATTATGTCAGTTAATTTACGAGGTCGCTCTTTCTTAAAACTATTGGATTTTACTCCCGCTGAAATTCGATACTTAATTGATTTGTCCAAAAACCTAAAGGATTTAAAAAGAGCTGGCATACAGCACGCATCTTTAAGGGGAAAAAATATTGTTTTACTTTTTGAAAAGACATCCACCAGAACAAGATGCTCATTTGAAGTGGCAGCTTATGATTTAGGAATGGGCGTTACATTTCTAGATGCCGGGTCTTC
>JBJEFL010000019.1:0-14617 GCA_051873995.1 Bacillus sp. (in: firmicutes) | reverse complement strand
GATGCAAGAAATAATATGGGGAATTCATTGATGGTAGCATGTGCAAAAATGGGATTGAACTTCACTGCATGTGCTCCAAAAGAACTATTCCCAGCAGATGACTTAGTTGCAGAATGTAAGGAAATCGCGAAAGTATCCGGTTCAACCATTACGTTAACAGAAGATGTAACAGCAGGTACGAAAAATGCTGATGTTATTTATACAGACGTTTGGGTATCTATGGGTGAGCCTGATGAAGTGTGGGACAGCCGCTTAAAACTTTTAACACCATACCAAGTGAATAAAGCGGTAATGGATAATGCAAATCCTGCCGCTATTTTTATGCATTGTTTACCGGCTTTCCATGATTTGAAAACAGATGTAGGGAAGAAGGTTGGAGAGAAGTTCGGAATATCAGAATTAGAAGTGACTGATGAAGTTTTTGAATCAAAGCAATCAGTTGTATTTGATGAAGCTGAAAACAGGATGCACACAATTAAAGCCATCATTTTAGCAACGATTGGCTCTTAAAGGAGAAGCTAATGAGTAAACGATTAGTTATTGCTTTAGGTGGTAATGCATTAGGTAACACACCGGAAGAACAGCTTTCATTGGTAAAAAATACAGCGAAAACAATAGTGGATTTAGTAGAAGATGGTAATACAGTGATTATAGGACATGGGAATGGTCCACAGGTGGGGATGATTAACCTTGCGATGGAATTTGCTTCAACAAACGGGGCAAATACTCCAGCAATGCCCTTTCCTGAATGTGGTGCCATGAGTCAAGGTTATATAGGTTATCATTTGGAGCAAGCAATTAAGCAGGAGCTAGAAAAAAGAAACATAAACAAAGAAGTTGCATGTATAGTGACAGAAGTAGTTGTGGATAGTCATGATCCGGCATTTACTAGCCCTTCAAAACCGATAGGAATGTTTTATACAAAAGAAGAAGCCGATTCAATTGCAAAAGACAAAAATTATACATTCGTTGAGGATGCCGGAAGAGGCTACAGAAGAGTTGTTCCATCACCGGCACCGAAGGAAATTGTTCAGTTGGATGTCATCAAGCAGCTCGTTGATCAGGGTGACATTGTTATCACCGTTGGTGGAGGCGGAATTCCAGTTATTAAAAAAGGAAATGAAACAGAGGGTGTAGCCGCTGTTATCGACAAAGATAAATCCTCTTCAAAGCTGGCGCAAGATTTGCAGGCTGAAATGTTGGTTATTTTAACGGCAGTAGAAAGGGTAGCGATTAACTTCAATAAGCCAAATCAAAAGAATTTGGAAAAGATGACAATACAAGAAGCGGAAACATATATTCAAGAAGGTCATTTTGCCCCAGGTTCTATGCTACCTAAGGTAGAGGCATGCCTTGATTTTGTGAAAAATACACCTGGAGGGAAAGCAATCATTACCTCACTTGAAAAAGCAAAGGATGCATTGCATGGAACTACAGGAACAATTATAGAAGGTTAAAAGAAATACGAATAGATGGTTGAATTTATCAGCCGTCTATTTGTAAAAATCTTCACATAAAGAAGGTGTATTCATTGGCAGAAACCAAAAACAAAAAGAAGAAATTTACTTTTCCATCTGCTTATTCTGTATTACTTTTGTTAACTGTAATTGTTGCTTTAATCACTCAATTTGTACCGGACGTAATACCTGCAAGTATCAGTGATATTGTTATGGCCCCAATCAATGGGATGATTGGCATTAGAGACAGCGCGATTCAAAATCTTATTGCAGATAAGATGCAAAATGAAGGTATTCCTCAAGCGTTAGAACAGTTGCGAAATGTAGATAATCAATATATCAATATTTGGAATGAAGGGTCATTAGCGGGAGCGATTGACGTAGCTTTCTTCATTTTAATTATTGGCGGATTTTTAGGTGTAGTTACTAAAACTGGCGCATTGGACGCTGGTGTAGCAGCAATTGTAAATAGACTACAAGGGAAAGAATTAACATTAATTCCTGTTTTGATGTTCATTTTTTCACTCGGTGGAACTTCTTACGGAATGGCAGAAGAGGCGTTAGCTTTTTACGCATTGATTACAGCCACGATGATGGCCGTCGGATTTGACCCTATAGTAGGAGCTGCAACTGTATTGCTAGGAGCAGGCTGTGGGACTTTGGGATCAACAGTAAACCCATTTGCGACCGGCGTGGCAGCGGCATCTGCAAGAGCAGCAGGTGTAGATGTCAATCAAGGTATATTCATTATTATAGGAAGTTTATTATGGCTTCTCACTTTAGCTATAGCTATTTTCTTCGTCATGTCATATGCGAAAAAAGTTAAAAAAGACCCAAGCAGGACACTATTGTCACAAGCAGAATTGGCAAATGCAAAAGAAGCACATGGTCATGCTTCAGGAGAAACAGTTGAATTAACAGGAAAAAGGAAATGGGTTTTGATCCTATTCGGAATATCATTTGCGATTATGATTATTGGGGTTGTACCATGGGAAGATTTCGGTTTTACATTCTTTGTAGACTATACAGGTTTCCTTACTGGATCTCCGTTAGGAACTTGGTCGTTTCCGGAACTTGCCGCATGGTTTGCCGTCATGGCAATTTTAATTGGAGTAATATATCGATTAAGTGAAAAGGATTTAGTGGATTCATTCATAGTCGGGGCTGCGGATATGGTTGGGGTCGCTTTAATTCTTGGTATTTCCAGAGGTATATCATTTATTATGTCTAATTCAGGATTAGACTTGGTTATATTAGATAAAGCTTCGGCTGTACTGAGCGGCATCTCTGGAATTGCTTTCATAAGTATGGCCTATATCATCTATATTGGTTTGTCCTTCCTTATACCTTCAACTTCTGGGCTTGCTACAGTATCGGTACCGATCTTTGCCCCATTATCTAAAACGCTTGGCTTATCTCCAGAGGTGATGATTATGGCATTTAGTGCAGGTTCTGGTATTGTAAACCTATTCACTCCAACGTCAGGGGTTGTAATGGGTGGATTAAGTATTGCGAAGGTTGATTATGGCACATGGTTGAAATTTGTCTGGAAGCTATTATTGGTTATATTTGTTGCATCAATTGTCATTTTATCAATTGGAATGATGATTTTTTAATAATATGTAGAAGGATGAGCTGCTTTGGGAATCGTTAGTTTTTTATGTGCTTTGTATTTTGTTTTTTCTGTTTTCCTCCTATTTAAAGGAGGAAAGTCTAATAAAGTGTATTTACTCTTCGGTACTTTAACATTTACATTAATACTGTTATATGGTTCTCTTTCAGGCTTACAGTCTGGCTGGCATTCATTAAATACATTTTTAGTATTTTCGTTATTGCTGCTGCTTTTTGGATTGATGAATGGAATTATAGGGATATTTTTAAAATTTCCTATAAGAATTTCGGTTTATATTGCCATTACATTAACCTTGTTGCTAATGCTGTTTCTATTTAATTCGAAGGGTTTTGTGATTTATCTTTATATACCGGTATTGTTATTTTCTGTGTTGAAAAAACTACATATGGTATTGAAAATTTCATAAGCTGGTGTTATTGCAATCTTTCTATCGAGACGAAAATAAAGGTGCGGCAAGTAAAAGAGAAATTTCTAAACGAACAACAGAATAAATAACCGAGACATATGCATCCTGAAAAAAGAACTTTTATAGTCATTTCAATACATTCGCCATTCATGCCTAACATGAATGGCTTTATTCTTGTGGTAAAATATCAAGCGACATTTACTTCGAATTCGCTATATAAACCACCAGCCACGCCTGTATTGATATCAAACTCATCAATTAGAATTTGAGTATATAAAGCGGCATTTACTTTACCTACACACTACTTCTTTATTGTTTAGTTCCCCAGTATGAAATTCAAGTCCAGCAACTTCGATTACTTCCGCGTTTTCCAATTCGGACTCTGAATCCATAGCGCCTATAATACCAATTGGGTGCTTTTAGGTGCAATTGAAAGGTATTTTATTTCAACATGTCTTAATGAAGGAATGCAAAATAATTGATAAGTGGACAACCAAGTTGTCCTTTCGGTTTTGTAAACGATAAGGGGATGTGTGTGTTAAGTCATTTAAACTCTACGGAACGTTTGTTGCAGGGATATATTGTACCATCTATGATGAATATATCAGGAGGTGAATCGATGGATTGTAGTAAAGTCGGTAATCTTATATTTAGATTGCGAAGGGAAAAAGGGCTCACACAGAAAGAACTGGCTGATCAAATGAATATTTCCGACCGAACCATTTCGAAGTGGGAGCGTGGCCTAGGCTGTCCGGACATTTCCTTGCTACCAAAGTTGTCTTCCCTCCTTGGAATAAGTATTGAAGATATATTGGAGGGCGAACTTGCCACCAATGATTTTGTAGGAGGAAATATGAAAAAATCAACATATTTTGTGTGTCCGTCTTGCGGTAATATTGCTCTATGTACTGGTAACGCGTCAGTTTCTTGTTGCGGAAGAAAGTTAGAAGCGATGGTTCCGAAAAAAGCAACAGATGAGGAAAAGCTAAAAATTGAACAGATTGAGGATGAGTGGTTTGTTTCTAGTAACCATCCTATGACAAAAGAACACTATATTTCATTCATTGCTTTTGCTACAGGGGATCAAGTGCAGGTTATTAAGCAATATCCGGAATGGGCATTACAAACTCGGATTTCTAAGCGAAAGCATGGTATGCTGTTATGGTATTGCACGCAGCATGGTTTGTTTTATCAGTTGATTTAAGATGAAAAAATCTTAGTATCAGTTAAAAAGTAATAACCCGATAAACAGACTTCTTGCCAGTGTCCACTTATCGGGTTTTTTTAAAAAGATAAAGTGTATCATTTTGAATGTTGTCTAGCTCCAGCGCCTAGTGCACTTCGACATCTTCCCTGAGATAAAGGATAGTAGGGAACAACTGACTCTCATCTTGAGAGCTTCATACGTCGCTAGACGGGCGCTGGTGTTTTTCTTCTATTAATATGCGCTCCATCCGCCATCTGCCGTAATAACAATACCGTTAATTAAATGGGATTGTTCGGAGGCCAAGAAGAGAGCGATGTTCGCTACATCGGACGGTTTTCCAGCCTTAGTGATCATATTGACACCACGGGTTGCTTGTTGCATACCAAAAGGATCGAGATTTGTCATTTTTGCGGAAAAGCCTGTCTCAATATGACCTGGCGCGATAGCATTGGCGCGGATATTAAGCGGACCATAGTGAGAAGCGACATTTTTCGTCATTCCTACGACGGCATGTTTTGCGGCAGTATAAGTAAGACCACCGCGACCACCCATTACACCCGAAAGTGAAGCCATGTTGATGATTGTGCCGCCACCTTGCTCTTCAAAATGAGGCAAAATTTGGCGCATACAACGCATGACACCGGTTACATTAATGTCCATTACACGGTTCCATGTGTCATCATCCACATTAGCGGCAGCTTGCATATTATCCCCAACGCCTGCATTGTTAACTAAGATGTCAACTCGACCAAATTTCGCAATAGATTCCTCGACCATACGCTGTACGTCTTCTTCTTTCGCTACATTGACTTGGACGCCAAAAGCTGTAAATCCTGCATCTGTTAGTTCTTTTACTGTCGTGTTCAATGCTTCTTCATTAAAATCAGCGATGACGACCTTGGCTCCTTCTTGTGCATAAGTCGTCGCAATTTCTTTTCCGATACCTGAGCCACTGCCTGTTATAATAGCTACTTTATTTTCTAATAGTTTCATAAAATAACCCCCCAGTTTCCCATTTTATATTCCCTCAATAAATATTTTACTACAAATTATTCGTTTATTCAGAGTATAAGTCTCGTTTAATTACAATACGAATGATACGGCTCTTTTTTGCTGTTACAACTGTATTTTTCACTGTCTTTTTTTGCTAACTTTGTTGCCTCTGAACAAATAACAAGTGTAGATGGAATTTGCTGTAGAGTCTCGTATCTTACGCAATTAACCAACCTTTTCAAGAACTGGCTTTATTCCTTTCGAATTGGTCTGGACGATAAAAAAATGATGAATACAAGCAGGTTTCTTAAAGCATACGAAAGTCCATCTGATATTCCAGATGGATTTTTTCAAAAGATAAGAAAGTATATCATTTTAAACTTTGATAATTGTCTAGCCCAGCACCCAAATGCCTAGTGTACTTCGCCCATCTCCCCACGATAAGTCAACACCGAATCACTTCGTTCTTCGTGTTTCCTTTATCTCAGTCGAAGCGCTTCAGTCTATCCGATGCTAAACAGGGTGTTTGCGCTTTTCTTATGGTGTGTATAACAGCACGTGTTTGATGCTTTGAAAAAATGCAAAAGGAATAAAACTTTTACGTCTTTTATTGCGTCTAATATGTACAGTTCAATGCAGAGTCACTAAAGAATGCCATTTTATTAAGTGGCTGTAGTAGTGTTACAAAAGATTGGATTACAAAGTGAAGTTTTATATTCATTAGCAAAGGAGAGAATCACCATTAAGAGACTATATATTCTTGTATTACTTACATCAGCATTGCTCTTTGCTGGATGTTCAAATTTATACACTGATAAAGAAAACGAAAGCGTTGTTCAAAACAAGGTATTTTCTTATCAGTATTCAAATCTAGTAGATGAAAACACACAAAATGAAGTAAGTGATTTATTAAAAGAAAATGGTTTTGACAATCAGTATATTGATTTGTTCATTGAAGCTGTACAAGATTTCAATAGTAAGCAAGGAATGACGAATATCGCCCCACAAGGCTTTACTTCTATAGATACTGCAACTGTTCCATATGATGAGGACAAATTTGTCATTGATTGGATGGATCTTCAACTTCCGTATCTAGACCTCAACTGTCGCATAACCTCTTTCTTGTTGTTCAAAGACTTTGTTGAGTCTGAGAATATAATGACAGATGAGAACCTAGAATTAGTGTTTGATTTGGGCATGATCGAGGAGAATCCTTTTGCTGCGCTTAGTAAGGAAGACCAGCAAAAATTTGAAAATATCTTTTCTCCGATGCAAGCTGAAGAAACAATCGATGTGAAAACTCATGCAGAAACCATAAAAAAGGAATGGGCGGAGAGAAAAGTCTCCTTCAACAACACTTCTGCTTCTTGGGTGAATGTATTCTTACATTATCCTGAAACAGAGAATCTTTTTGTTGGCCATAGCGGTATTTTACTGAAAGACGGGGACGGTTATATCTTTGTTGAAAAACTGGCTTCAGCACAACCTTTCCAGGTGTCGAAGTTTAAAACGAAGGAAGAATTATATAACGTTCTAATGGAACGATACGATACTAATACCGGGGATTATGCTAAAATCGCTTCGAAACCTATTATCATGGAGAACGACGAACTATTAGTCCATTAAGAAAAAGAAATTAGTTTTTGTAATTCTTATAGAATCTCTTTGTTGAGAAGACGAAAGCATTTATGTATGTAAAGAATCATCTGTTGATGGAAAGCTTTTTTTGACATTAGGTTTCACTAAAAAACTCCTATTCTATGTAGATAGGAGTTTTTGTTATGAGGCAAGGGTGTTTATTTATAAGATATCTATCCAAATCTTTGCAGCGGTTGCCGCAATCAATAGCGCCAATATCACTTGTAATACCTTTGTGTTCATATTTTTGCTGGCTTTCGCTCCGAGCGGCGCAGCTAGAATGCTGGCAATAATCATAATGAAGGCCGGCCAATAGTCGACTTGACCTGTCATCACTTTCCCGATACTTCCGCCGATGGAAGAGATGAACGTGATGGCTAAGCTTGATGCAATTGTCATACGGGTTGGGATGTTCAGTACAACGAGCATGATTGGTACAAGCAAGAAACCTCCAGCTGCACCGACGATACCGGAACCAATCCCGACAATTAAAGCAAGAATGACAGCTAAGGGCTTATTAAAGGTAATTTCGTTCAGCGGCTTATCATCTACTTGCTTTTTCGGAATGAACATCATTACTGCCGCAATCAACGCTAAAACACCGTAGACAATGTTGACCGATTCCTCCGATAAAAAGCCGGATCCGTAACTACCAATTAAGCTACCAATTAAGATAGCGCTACCCATATAAACAATGAGTGATTTATTTAAATAACCGCCTTTTCGGAAGGCCCACACACCTGAAATAGAGGCGAATAAGACTTGTACCGCACTAATTCCGGAAACTTCATGAGCCGAAAAGGCCGCTAAACCAAAGAGAGGGGGAATGTAAAGAAGCATCGGATATTTAATGATTGAACCTCCGACACCGAGCATGCCAGAAACGAATGATCCAATAAAGCCGATCAGAAATATGACGATGATAAATGTTAGATCCATTTTGTATTCCTTCTTTCTTAAATAAGGAGCTGTCCGAAAAGTCATTGGATGACTTTTCGAACGCTCCTACCGCTTGTTTATGCTTGAATAAAGCAACAAGTCCAAGCTATTTCTTTTCTATGATTCGTTATTCCGGCATGCATCACGCTTTTTGGATGAAGAATGTTAAAACGCCAGCGTCTTCTGTTTGTTCTAAGATTGTGTGACCGCCAGCCTTTGCCCATGAAGCGAAGTCATTTAAAGCCCCTTTATCCGTAACAAGAACTTGTAAAATTTCACCCGAATTAATTGAGTCGATTGCTTTTTTTGTTTTAACAATCGGCATCGGGCAAGCCATTCCTTTAGCATCTAATGTTTTTGTGATATTCATGATAAAAATCTCCATTTCTTTTTCTGTTTTTGGGGGAAAGTGAAAGGACAAGCGCCTTTCACTTTCGATAGATTGATTGATGAATTAACGTACCGCACAGCGGTTGGGGCCGATTTCCATTTCTGTTTGCTCATCGTTATCAGGCGTTAATTTACCCATATTCACGTGACGAATTTGTTGATAAGCGTTAGGTTGAGGAGGCAAATTATCTGTTACGATTGAACGGAACTCTTCCTCATCTTCAATATTTAATCCATGATTTTCGGCAAATAAATCACCTAGACGTTTTGCTACTGTACCATCTTCATTTAATTCTTCAATAATCATGAAGTGTGCTGGAAGGACAATTAAGTCTTCCGCAAGTTTACGATAACGGCTGTATAGTGTTTCGCGCAGATCACCTACCCAGTCCTCGGCTAAGCCAGCCAAGTCAGGACGACCAATAGAATCGATGAATAAAATATCACCAGTCAATAAGTATTTGCTGTCTACGACAAAGGATGTTGAACCGATTGTGTGACCTGGTGAGTAAATAGCACCAACGTCGATTTGCGATGCGCCGATTTTAACTGTTAAACCATCTTCAAGCGGTGTGTAGTCAAACACAACTTCTTCTGCATCTTTTGGTGGTAAGTAGTATGTTGCACCTGTTTCAGCCGCAATGTGGCGACCACCTGAAATATGATCAGCATGTAAATGTGTGTCAAAAACATATTTGATTTGTACATTTTTTTCTTGAGCGAAATGTGTAAACACATCTGTGAAACGAACTGCATCAATGATAGCTGCTTCTCCTTCTGAAAGAACCATGTATGATAAGCATCCTTTTCCTAGACGGACAAATTGATAAAGCTCTCCACCGCCAGCTAGGTCACCGACTTTAATTGGCTCCAAGTACATGCTCCATGATTTCATCCCACCTTCTAGGTAAGCGACATCCCGGCCAGCATCTGCCAACATTTCCGCTACCATGATGGAAGAGCCTTCTTTTGCGCAAACAACCAATACATCTTTATCAGTTGGAATTTGTGGTAAAATTTCTTCTACACCATCCAAAAGCTCGAAATAAGGGATGTTTAAGTATTCAAATTGGTGTCCGTCAATTTTCCAATCTTCAAACGCATCTTGGTTTCTCACATCCAGGATGAATAATTCCTTATTATCGATTACTTTTCTTGCTACATCTGCTGCTGTCCATTTATTAACTGTCATCTTTTTTACCCCCATAGGTATTGTTTTGTTTAAAAATTTTTGGATTGAATGATTTCACCTTTAAAATTTGTTTGATTAAAACGTTAATGTTGGTGTTGCATCTTTGGCAAATTCCAGGAAGGTAACTGCTCCAGCTACATCAATACCATCAACGAAATCCTCTTTTGTTAAGCCCATGACGTCCATTGTCATTTGGCAGGCGATAAATTTTACTCCTAATTCCTGTGCCATTTCTACAAGCTGAGGAATAGTTGGTACCTTTGCTTGTTTGAAGCCTTCCATGATTGCCTCGCGTCCTTCAGGTATCGGCAATGCGTGCATACCTTGTTTATGAATTAAGTTTAAGCCTTCGAATGTAAAGAATACGGCTACCTCACTATCTGAAGCTGCTGCTGCTGTTGCGATATTGAATACTTTATATGCATCGAATAATCCACCATTACTTGCGATGATTGCGACTTTGTTTGACATTATTTATTCCTCCGTTTTTAGATGTTTTTTGTGATATGGCCTGTCCAGGAAGACATGCCAGGCAAGACGTTATATACATGTTTAAATCCGTTATTGGCTAGTTTTTGGGCTGCCAAATCACTGCGTTTCCCAGTGCGGCAGATGACGTAAATCTCTTGATCCTTATCTAATTCAGAAAGGCGAGCTTCTAATTCACCCATTGGAATGCTTTTTGCACTTACAATATGCCCAAATGCGTACTCTGCTTCTTCGCGTACATCCAAAATCAAACCTCCGTTTGCTGCACGTACAACGATTTCGTCATTAGAAATGGTGTTTTCGAACGTTTTTTCTACTAACGTGTCATTGTTGCATTTACGAATATAGTGATACAAAACCTCTCCGGCCTCTGTTGTCCCGATATATTGGTGACCGACTGCTTCTGCCCAAGCGGCTAAATCGGCTTTCGATCCTTTGTCTGTTGCTTGGACCTCTAATACTTGACCATCAACCAGGTCGTTCATTATCTTTTTTGTCTTTACGATGGGCATCGGACATGCGAGTCCTTTGGCATCTAATTGTACATCTGCTTTCATTTTATAACCTCCAATACCACTAGGGGTATGAAATTTGGTGTTTTTAGTGTTTCAAGTGATATCTTGCTTACAGTCACTATAATATACCCCTGTAGGTATAAAGTCAACGCAAAAAACTCAGAAAAAATATTCTTTTGAAAAAAGTACTGATAGTCTCTATAGAAGAGGCTACTTGTATGACTTTCAATGGCTACATTTTGGATGTAATTGCATGGATGGCGGGAAGGATACCTTGTAGGGTAATGAGAAGATGAGTTGAATCGGGCCATTTTGTTCCCAAATGTTTGCCGAAGCAACAGATTGCGAATGAACAAAGGATGATTGTGTGTACGGTGCCAGCCATAGTGCTTATTTTTACGACGAGAGCACGCTACATGATGTCTTGCTTTCGTTTGTCATTACAGGAGAGCGGAAAATTAGGATGATCAACATAGTGGGAGCGATAACTTTTGTCATTTACGGTTAGTTGATCCATGCGTTAAGTATTTGGCTTCTTAATGCTATTTTGGTATTTGTTCATTTACAAAGTTAGTTTTGCTGAATTTCTTTCTAGATAGCCTTCTATAAAAAGTTCTCATAGAAAAGCTGCTTTATCCTAATGTTTTAGTTTTTGTGTAAATGAAATACTGGATAGTGATTTTAATTATTGGAGTGCAGTAAACTGAATATTTGCAACATCATTTTTTTTTTGCTATGTTAAATGTGTCGGAAAATTGAATAAGCGAAATTGATTGGTGCAGATAAAGAATTTGTTTATCTGCTTAAAAGGGAAGTCGGTTAGAGTCCGACGCTGTCCCGCAACTGTATTTGGGAGCAATTCGAGGAATACCACTGTTTCTGGTCGTGATGAAATGGGAAGGTTCGAAAAGCGATGATCTTAAGCCAGGAGACCTGCCAATTAATCATGCATCAGTTACCTACGAGGATAGGAGATGTTAATTGCGAGGGTTATTTAGCATGGCAACGTTTATTTGCTCATGTATTATTTGTCATCCTTTCGGTAATTAACAGCTTCTTGTGGAAGTTGTTTTTTTTATTTAGCAGCAGTTCTCAGATTAATTCTTTATATTCCCCATTCCCTTTTTGAATATAGAAAGTTAAGAGAACTGCTGCCTTTTTTGTATTCTAGTCGTTTGGGAAGTTTTTGTCGGATTTTTGATTACGCTTAATACTAGTTAGATTGCAAACAGGATTTTTCAGAAACAAAATAGAATTTAACTTTATCAAAACAAAGTACAGAGAAGTGGGTGGAGACATGGGGAGAAAAATTAAAAAAGTACTAGCGGCAAACAGGGGAGAAATTGCTATTCGAGTATTTCGGGCATGTACGGAGTTGAACATCCGTACAGTAGCTATTTATTCAAAAGAGGATTCAGGTTCTTATCACCGATTTAAAGCGGATGAGGCCTATTTAGTTGGAGAAGGAAAAAAACCGATTGATGCTTATCTAGATATAGAAGGAATCATCGAGATTGCTAAAAAAGCAAATGTAGATGCGATTCATCCGGGATATGGTTTTCTTTCGGAAAATATACACTTTGCCAGACGCTGTGAAGAAGAGGGGCTTATTTTCATTGGTCCGGAAACGAAGCATCTAGATATGTTCGGAGATAAAGTCAAGGCTAAAACGCAGGCTGAATTTGCTCAAATTCCAGTCATTCCTGGTAGCGATGGACCGGTTAATTCCCTAGAGGAAGTGGAGCAATTCGGTAAGCAATATGGTTTCCCGATTATTATTAAAGCATCATTAGGCGGCGGTGGCCGTGGGATGAGAATTGTCAATGGGTTAGATGAGGTTAAAGAAGCTTATGAGCGTGCTAAATCAGAAGCGAAAGCGGCTTTCGGGAATGATGAAGTGTATGTAGAGAAGTTTATTAATCAACCGAAGCATATCGAAGTACAGATTCTCGGAGACCGTGCAGGAAATATCGTTCACTTGTATGAACGTGATTGTTCGGTTCAACGACGTCATCAGAAAGTAGTGGAGATAGCACCGTCTGTTTCTTTAACGGAAGAAATGCGACATAATATTTGCGATGCAGCCGTGAAATTAATGAAAAACGTTCAATACTTAAATGCAGGAACAGTTGAATTTTTGGTTTCCGGTGATTCTTTTTACTTTATAGAGGTTAATCCTCGCGTTCAAGTGGAGCATACGGTCACAGAAATGATTACGGGCATTGATATTGTCCAATCGCAAATTTTAATTGCAGAAGGATATGCTCTTCACGATGAAAAAGTCAATATTCCGGAGCAAGCCGACATTCCTTTGTTTGGATACGCCATTCAATCGCGTATCACGACAGAAGATCCAGCCAATAATTTCATGCCTGATACAGGAAAAATTATGGCGTATCGTTCGGCAAATGGTTTTGGTGTCCGGTTGGATGCGGGTAATGCCTTTCAAGGGGCTGTAATTACGCCTTATTATGATTCATTGTTGGTGAAAGTATCGACGTGGGCATTAACATTTGAACAAGCGTGCAATAAGATGATTCGTAATTTAAAAGAATTCCGTATTCGTGGCATTAAGACGAATATTCACTTCTTGGAAAACGTCATTAAACATGAGAAATTCAGAATGGGAAAAGTGGATACATCATTTATTGATCAAACACCGGAATTGTTTGATTTCCCTATTCGAAAAGATAGAGCGACAAAAATGCTCTCTTATATAGGAAATGTTACGGTTAATGGTTTTCCGGGAATTGAAAAAAAGAAAAAACCAATTATTGATGCACCACGAAAAATACTTTTGTCAGAAGATTACGTGATGAATCCAGGAACAAAACAAATACTAGAAAGTCGTGGAGCTGATGGACTGGTTGAGTGGATTAAAGAGCAGAAAGAAGTGTTGTTAACAGATACAACCTTCCGTGATGCTCACCAATCTTTATTGGCTACACGTATTCGTACGAAGGATATGTTGGATATTGCCGAACCAACAGCGAAATTGCTTCCAAACCTGTTCTCGGCTGAAATGTGGGGAGGCGCTACATTTGATGTCGCTTACCGCTTCTTGAAGGAAGATCCGTGGGAACGTTTATTGCAGCTACGCGAAAAAATGCCGAATATTTTATTCCAAATGTTGTTGCGTGGTGCCAACGCGGTCGGTTACAAAAACTATCCGGATAATGTCATTCGTGAATTTGTTCAGTTATCGGCTCATGCTGGTATTGATGTATTCCGAGTATTCGATAGCCTGAATTGGACGAAAGGCATGGAAGTAGCCGTTGATGCTGTCAGACAAAGCGGAAAAGTGGCAGAAGCGGCCATTTGTTACACAGGTGACATCAATGATTCGACAAGAACAAAATTTACGATTGATTATTATAAAAATCTGGCAAAAGAGTTGGAAAACCAAGGTGCGCATATTTTAGCCATTAAAGATATGGCAGGGTTGTTAAAACCGAATGCCGCTTATCGCTTAATCAGTGAATTGAAAGATACGGTGAATATTCCGGTTCACTTGCACACGCATGATACAAGCGGAAATGGTGTTTTAACGTATACAAAGGCAATCGAAGCGGGTGTTGATATTGTCGATACAGCATTAAGCACAATGGCCGGTATGACATCTCAGCCAAGTGCCAACACCTTGTATTATGCAGTGGAAGGTTCGGAGCGTCAGCCGAAAGTGGATGTTCAATCGCTGGAAAAACTATCGTACTATTGGGAAGATGTTCGTAAATATTATAGTGACTTTGAAAGCGGCA
>JBJEFL010000018.1:0-4155 GCA_051873995.1 Bacillus sp. (in: firmicutes) | reverse complement strand
CCTCCGGCTCCAGCAGATAATTCATCAGAGCATCCTCAAAGCCCATCAGATAATGAGAAAACTCAAACATTCCCACAAAGGAAGGAACCATCAACAGCTTATTCTCCCGATCATAAGGCGGATCCATATGTTCACATACTTCCCAGGGCAAATGCTCCAGATCCGGAAAATGAACATACTCCTGCCAGTTGGTAATATCTTTAACCAGCTTATTCTCTTCGGTCACATGGGGAATGGCACCAGGATGATCCGCCGGCCAGTCCATGGTTACACCCCATATATTTTTAACACCTACCTGACCGGGCTGAATTCCGGTAAGCAGGGTAACCGCATCGGTGACAAAGCATCTCGCCATAGAACCTGGATTATAGCAATCCCAGGGGTCTCCCAACCAGGTTGGATGATCATTTTTGAGCAAACGCAAAAAGTTTTCTTTGGGTGTAGGCATGATTTTTCCTCCAAAACTTAATTTATTATTTTGAGTGATTCCTAAAAAGGAATTTTTAGAAGTTTTCTTTTATTTTATCACGCCATCCAGTCATTGGAAAATGAAAAGACAGAAAAGAACCTTTCCAAAATGGAAAAGCTCTTGAAATCACTGAAGAAAATGTTCCACCATAAAGTCCGCCAATTGACTGCATTTGGGAGAAGCCTGCTGGTTCCAGCTGATAATGGTGCCTCCCATCTCCGGCAGAATAAACTGCTTTACATTCTCACATCCCCAGTCCCGGGTAATCTCATCCCCCAACACCACCCCCTTCTGCATTTTCAAAGAATACAACATGGAAATGACGTTGGTTGAAGTAATAGCAATTTTAGGAGTAAAGCCGTTGGAACGGCACAGCTTTTCCAGCATCGTGTAATAATCGCTCTGCATCACCGGTGACGGAATAATAAAGGATTCATTTTTCAAATCTGCGATCTGCAGGCTGTCCCGCTGAAAGAGGGGGCTGCTCCTGGGAATATAGACCGCCAGATGGGATGAACACAGCCTCTTCCAAGGCAAATTGTAAGATTCCAACGCCTGGATTTCATGGCTTGCCGTGCAAATAATATCCAATTCCCCGGTATGCAGCCGTTCTACCAGCTCATGCATATCCAGCTTTTCCACCCGTACATCCAGCTCAGGATGCAGTTCCTCAAATCCAATGAGACAATTCTGAATTCTCAGATCCACTTCCTGAGAAGAATCAATAAAGCCAAAATTAATCCGCGTTCTGGCACCATCCTGAGCAGTGTGCGCTTTTTCCAGACTCTGCTCAACCATATAAACGACACTGTACCATTCCCTGGCCAAAACCACCGCCGCCGGAGTGGGGACCAACTCTCTCGGCTTCCGCAGAAACAAAATCAAACCGGTTTCCTTTTCCATTCGGGAAATAGTCTTACTGACCATGGACACGGTAAAATGAAAATATTCTGCTGTCCTGGTGTAACTCCGCAGTTCCATAACCTTCAAAAAAATCCGGATCTGCTGCAGAGAAATATTTAACACATTATAATATCGCATATAGACACGCCCCCTGGTTTTAATGATCCTTGCTAACAAAGTACGGAAATAATTGTTTGTCTCAGACAAAATATCTATCTTCGAATCCTTTTTTACAGTTTTAACATATTCTGGATATGGTGCTTCTACGATAAATTTACATTTTTTCAAAACTGGCTTTACAACTAATGAACCAATTCGATTAAGAATAAGCCCAATGAAATAATAAATCACAAGCAGGATCATAAAGTTCATCTTTCATGTACTCAACCAATTTGTCTGAACCTCCACTTGTTGGTCCTGAACCAGTATTGTCAGAAATAAGGTATGTCTTACTATAAGAATCTGTTAATTTTTCAAAAATCTCTTGAGCATTGTCTAACTTCCCATGATGTGACAATTGGATAACTCCATATACATTTAAATTATGCAAAAATGCAGGCGTTGCATCTCCACATAATAAAACCGACTTTCCATCATCAACCTTACATTTCAACTGGTTTCCGTCCCCTGCATATACATTACCTGCAATTATACAGAACTTTTACTCTTCTAAGGAGTCATTAATATCCTTTATCCATGCATCATCTTTCATGGAAAAGCATTCTATAAAATGACCGAAATTACTACTTCCTTTTATTGTATCATCAGACGGTAATTTCTTGATGCGTTCTTTCATTTCCAGATAATTCTCTTTTGTAATTCCAGAAAACAATTCCTGTCTTTGATCTTCTCTTCCTTTGTAATTTTCTACTCCAGTTAATTCAAAAATAATTGGAGCATTTTTCTTTTTCTGATGTGATTTCAGCATAATTTCATCCCAATGTTCAATAATAATTTGCATTGTACATGGATTTCCATAAATCACAACTTTGTCAGCAGCATTCTCAACTCCATGGAACTCGTTGATCTTTCTTTTAATATCAACATATTGCTCATAAGGTTTTCTATCGGTGTCACAAAAAACCAGTACTACATCATAAGAACCATTCTGATACTTATCTTGATATCGTGCCGGAATATTTCCATTACCTTCTGCATTCTCCAACGTAAACTTATAATTCTCGTTCCACACATCCAATGATATCAGCTTATCAAGATATTCATATTCTTCATCGCCCTCGCATATAATGCATACTTTACTACCAGAAAAAATCCAAGGAAGTTTATTTGCCATCCGCAAGTACCTCCTTTTTATTTCCTTTAATACTTAGCAAAGAACGAATCAGTTCTGGATCAGGTAAAGCACCTAATACACCTTTTCTGTATTTCTCCATAATATCCGTCGTATCACGAACTCCTTGCTGTGCTGTAAATTCTGCTAAAGAATATAAATACACACCATCCTGATCTTTATGAACAAACCAAATTTGTTCTTTACGGAACATTTTTTTGCAGTCCATAAGATTTATATCATGAACTGTAAAAATCAGCTGTGAGTTAGAATTCAATTCGTTATTGAACATAGCAACAATGGCTCTCGTCAATTTAAAATGAATACTACTGTCCAATTCATCAACGACAAGAATTCTACCATTTTCCAATCCTTCAATAATATAACTTGCAAGTGCTGCAATTTTCTTAGTACCTGTAGAATCAAACAAAATACTCGGCACTGAAATTCCTTTATATACAGACACTAATCTAATTTGATCTATAATCTGTTCAGGTATATTAAGTGCTTTCTCCTCAGGTCTTTCATCTATATTCTCAACTTTGACATGGATTTTATCCATATCTACATACGCATAATCATCCATATAAAGATCTGCATTTTTAATAAACTCAACAACTTTTTTCTGCAAGTCATTTTTGTTCTTCATTAAATTAATTGTTCTTTCCATTGGAATATTGTTCATATCAACAATATCAACCTTCGATGCAAATCGCACAATGAGTTCTTTCATTTCTGCTAAATACTTAAACTTACTTGTATCAACCAAATATACTAACAAATTGCTTTGAGAAACCAACGGAATCATTTTTGTAAGTTCTTCATCTTCATATTGATATTTTGAGTTAACGCTATCCTTCAGCAACCAAACAACTTCTTTTTCGTTGCCATATTGATCTTTTAAAATTTCTTTAAACTCCTCATATGGATACTCTTTCTTCATTGTATCGTACCAAAAATCATACGAAAACTCTCTGCCATCCACCAAAAAAGAAATTCCCATTTGACAAATTGAACTCTTCGTAAAAATATTGGATTTAATTGCTGGATTCTGATTCAAAAAAACGTTTACAATACTACGAATACATTTAACCAGGCAAGTCTTTCCGGCATTATTTGGTCCATAAATCCCCGCCGTTTTCAAAATATTAAAATTATTCTCTTTATGCACATTAGATGCAAACTTTTTGTTTCTCATATCCGCCTTCATCGAGAACACTATAGGGTCCGAAAAAGAAAAACAATTATTCACTCTTACTTCTATTATCATACCTTCATACCTCCAACAGAAATCTTTTCTGTTATATCTGTTTCTATAATATATCACAGCTTTATTTTTTATGCAATATTTTTTCATAAAAAATTACATGGAATACTTTCGTCCTGTATACTCATCAAGCTGCCTGCGCTTAATTGTTAACTTCCTCGTTTTTTACGCCTTAAAAGGGTCCTCATATTCCTTTACGCTTAATTTATCCATCATGATGTCGTG
>JBJEFL010000017.1:24438-76405 GCA_051873995.1 Bacillus sp. (in: firmicutes) | reverse complement strand
CGCGTTTTCCATCAACAAGGATGTGACCGTGGTTAACAAGCTGACGAGCTTGACGACGAGTACGTGCTAAACCTAAACGGTAAACAAGGTTATCAAGGCGAGACTCTAGTAATGCCATGAAGTTTTCACCAAGGATACCATGTTTCATTTTAGACGCTCTATCAAAGATAGTGCGGAATTGACGCTCATTTACTCCGTACATGTGACGAAGTTTTTGTTTTTCTTGTAACTGAAGACCGTATTCAGTTAATTTTTTACGTTGGTTTGGACCATGTTGTCCAGGAGCGTAAGGGCGTTTTTCTAACTCCTTACCTGTTCCAGATAATGAAATTCCAAGACGACGAGATAGTTTCCAACTTGGACCTGTATAACGAGCCATGAATGACTCCTCCTCTTTGTTTTTATTTTGTAAAATAAAAACAGTAGTGAAAACGATAGTTATGACCATTTTATTTTCATGCATCCTCGCCCTAGCAGCCAAGGGTTACAAGATACACCTCTCATGTGAGGAATAAAATGTGTTCACAACCAGTTTGCACAAGCCGCATATTTTACACAAGTGCCATTATATAATGGGGTGAAAATAAAGTCAAGGTAAGGGAACAACAATTTTTTAGATAGTGGATATAAAGAAATGTAGAATTCTGCTCGAGAGGAATGAAATCGTGAGTTTATACAGATTCGATTACAAGCAACAATGAAAGTTTATTTTCAAAAAAAGTATAAAAAAATTTTTTATAAAAGGTATAATTAATTATAAAAGGTTACTTATTACTAGTTCTATAGACTTTAAGGTGAATCGGTGATTGATAAAAAAGGACTATATCGTCTTTGCTTTTTTTTTCTTTTTTCTTTTTTTGAAAAATAATAATGATCAGATAAATAATAGGGATGAGAAAAATGGATATACGAAAACAAGAAATGATTGCGGAATTCAGGAATGTGTTTTTGAATTATATGGAGTTACATAGCAGTCGATTGGATGGAAAAAGTGCAGTTATGGTGCTATTGACTCAACTGAAGAAGATGATTGGGGCGGAAGAAGTTTCGTTATTCAGACAAAATATTTGGAAACAAAAGCTTTCCTTGAGTTTATCGACAAATTTGGCGCTTAAATCGAATGAAATGACAATCGAATTTTATGCGGACGAAGAGAAATGTTTGAAGGCGAAAGAATATGTATCTGGACCGATTGATCTTATTGGTTTGCACGAATATACATTGATTGTCCCTTTAAAGCAGGATGGGGCGATTACGGGGTTATTGGCTATAAAAGAAGGGGCACGCAATTCATTTGATTTTCCTTTTGAATCATTGGCTGTAGAGTGTGTACGCTTAATACAAATTGTGCTGAAAATCTCCAGTATCGCTGATGAGGAGAGGCGTAACAAGCAATTATTTAGGGTGACGGAAAAGTTCCATTCCTCGATGAATATGGATGATGTGCTGGGAGAAATCATTTATACACTTCAGCAAGTCTATCCGACATTTATGTATTTTTTACTATTGTCGCATGATAATAATCAGCATGGTGAATTGCCGATTAAAGAATTGCGTTATGATAGCGGGAATATTGCAGCTATGCAAGCGTATGTTACTGGAACAACCCAGTTTGAGGATTCCATAATTGATAAACAATCAATACTTTATGCACCATTAAAAGGAAAACAAGGGGTCTATGGTGTATTGCAAGTCATTTCGCCTGATACATTGATGTTTCCGAAAAATGAAGTGGAATTTATCACATTACTGGCTAATACTGCCGGAAGTGCAATGGAAAATGCGCAGCTGTATCAACAGTCTAAACAATTGATTGCTGATTTGCAGTTGATTAATGAAACGTCTCGTTGTTTGAACTCTAATTTGCGGCTGAGTGAAATTATGAACTATATGAGGGAGCAAATTAGTAAATCATTTCAAGCGGAAGCAATCGGGTTTGTGATGGATATGGATCAAGAAAAGATGAAAATTATTCCAGGTAGCTCAGAATATTTCCAGATGGACGATTCGAAGGCCTATATCTCCTATATAAAAAATCGGTTGGAGAAAGAACAGGAAGCCATCTTTCTCGGTGATTTGAGATTGGAAGAGGCAGTCTCCGAGAAATATCGTTCCATTATGGCAGTTCCAATGATTCAAAGTGGAAAAATGACAGGTTTCGCACTTGTTATGCACCGGAGTCCATATTATTTTTCCTTTGAAATGTTTAAATTGTTGCAATCATTGATTCATCATTCGACCTTGGCTTTTACGAATTCTATTTTACATGAAGAGTTGGAGCGGATGGTGGTTACTGATCATTTAACAAAACTGTTTTCGCGCAGTTATTTAGATGTTCAGTTGACGGAATCAATGAAGGAAAATCAGCAAGGTACGTTCATCTTAATAGACATCGATAATTTTAAGTATGTAAATGATACATATGGTCATCAAGTGGGGGATGAGATTTTAGTGCAGGTGGCCAACGTAGTGAAGCAAAGTATTCGAAGTTCTGATATCGGGGCGAGATGGGGTGGAGAAGAATTATCTGTTTATTTACCAGGAGTCGGCTTGGAAATAGGTAAAGTGATAGCCGAGCGGATTCGTTCCAAAGTAGAAAGCGAAACGAATCCGGGTGTGACCATTTCATGTGGTATATCTCATTGGAGTACAAAGGTAGGGGATAGTGTAGGAGCGTTATTCAAACGTGCTGACACAGCTTTGTATCAGGCGAAAAATACAGGTAAAAATCGAGTGCTTGTAGGATAAAAATAGACAGAGGATATCCGGATTATAGGATGTCCTCTGTCTGTATGTTGAGCACTGCGAATTTCAACTAGTTGAAATCCAGCACTTTCATATTCTTTTGTTTATAAATGTTTTTCTAGCACATGTACGAAAGACTGCAATAGCTTTGCTTCTTCTGAGGAAAAACGGTTATATTCAGGGCTGTCTATATCAAGCACCGCAAATACTTCGTTATTCTTCTTTATTGGGATAACAATTTCCGAACGAGAGGCTGCGTCACAGGCAATATGACCAGGAAATTGTTCGACATCGTCAATAACCAATGTTTCTTGTTTTGCGGCTGCAGTTCCGCAAACGCCTCTTCCTATTGGGATACGGATGCATGCGGGTAGACCCTGGAACGGGCCAAGTACAAGTGAGTTTTTCTCTTTTTCGAGAAAATAAAATCCGACCCAATTGATTTTCTCTAAAAATACATTTAGCAGTGCGGAAGTATTGCTTAAATTTGCGATGACATTATCTTCTCCTGTTAGTAATGCCTCTAATTGTTTGTTTAATTGTGCATATTTTTCTTCTAAAGTACCGGTATAATTTTCGACGTGAAACATCAAAATCCCTCTCTTTGTTCTAAAATTCTTACTACTTTAATAGTGTTACTATACAAGATGTCTGATGATGTCGAAACACTTTCGGAGGAATAGATGGTATTTCGACGAAATATGTATTAAATTATTTACAATAAATGTATTTTTTTGTTCAGGTTGATTTCAGTCTTCATATTGATGCTCTTAATAGAGAATGACCTTTTGACTTTCAATTATTCAAAGTAAAAATGAAAAGCAGGTGATCCTATGAAGAAGGTCTTATCCAGGAACAGCACTAAGCAAAAAATTGTAGAAGCTGCTTTGCGCTTATTTCATGCCAATGGCTATGATGGAACATCTATTCGAGATATCGCGTTGCAAGCAGAAATAAATCCAGCCAATATTTCATATTATTTTAGAAATAAGAATGGTCTACTAGAATATTGTTTTACCAGTTATTTGGAACAGTATATAGATATCATCGAGAAAGAGGTTGGAAAATTGGATCCGCTTCATGCGGATAGCTGTCTTCTTTCCATCGTGACAAAGCTATTGGACTTTCAGAATGAACAGTTTCTTGCTGCCCGCTTCATAAATCGTGAACTATCGTTAGATACGAGATTGAATCGTGAAATTCTCTCTACCTACTTGGCAAAAGAAAAAAATTATTTTCAATTTGTTTTAGAAACGGGAATTAAATCTAATGTCTTTCTGCGTGTGAATATTCCTACTTTTATTTTGCAACTGAAAGGATTATTGACAGCCCCTATTACACATGGTCATTATGCAGCGGAGCTGCTGAATATTCATCCTTTTGATCAATACTATATGGAACACTATAAACAACAGTGTTTTTTATTGCTGATGCAGACGTTATTAGTGCCTCATACTGTCGTGTCTAGATAAGGGAAACAAAGTAACATCCATCTTGTCTGTTCGTCTTTTATTTGAATTGAGAAGGTTTGACGAAGATAGCGCTTGGATTGAGATGTTTACGACCTTGTCCAAGCCCTTTGACAGTATGTGCATCACTGCCGTATACCATGGGTATACCCAATTGGATGGCTTTTTCCACTAAGTAATCGGGTGGATAAGGTTCGCGGCAGTATTCCTTTGTGATACCCGCTCCATTATAATCTAATGATAAGTTCTGGGCCTTTACTAGATGCAGTAGGGCCTCTTCTTCTGGTTGAAAGCTTCTTTCCACAGGATATTTTAATTGGAATTTATGAGCCAATGTTATATGGCCAATCCTTTTTGGCTTATATTTCCCTAAATCAGCAAGAATCGATTGTTTGACAGTAGCATAATAAGTGTCATAAATATTTGAGACTGACCCGTATGTTTGAATCATTTCGTTGAAGTAGTCATCACTATAATCAAGGCAATGATAGCGTTCCTTGTGTTTGATGAAATGGACAGAAAGAATGCTGTCATCCAATAAAGGCCCTACTTCTTGGAGGAAGGCGGTTATTTCTTTTTCAAACCCCTCAATGAAATCTACTTCCAAACCGATATTAATCTTGATTTTATGGCGAAATTTATGTTTGATATTTTGGAGCTCCTCAATGTACGGGATAAGTTGCTCAGGAAGCATTCCACTGTCTTTTGTTGGAGTGGTATCACTAAAACCGGGTGGTAATGGAGCATGCTCCGTAAAGGATACTTCCTCATATTGATTGCGGATAAACCAGTCGACATATTCTTCGAAAGAATCGGAAGAACCATGTGGACAAAATGGTGTATGAATGTGCCCGTCTACAAGAATCATAACGTAATCACCTTTCTAAAAGTTTTTAAATATAATTTTTAGATAAAAAGTAAATTAACTGCTCAAAAAAGATTGTTTACATGTTATCATAAAATGAGGAAACAACGCATTTTTGATACTTTTTTATCGAAAAAAAGTATGTACATAGGTTTGTGGCGAAATTTAAGACATTAAGTCTTTTTATCTTCATTAATTGAGCAGAATATGAGCGCGTTGATAGGTGCATGTGATGAATCAATCATTCATTTATTCAATGATGTTTATATGCTGTTGCCGAAGCCTACGGATACAATTGGTCTGGGGCTTTATCACATTAATGAAAAGGCATTACTTTGAAAAAACGCATTTTGAAGATTTGTATATATACAGTTTGAAACAGGGGGCTTTATTGATGAATTATATTATTGGCTTTGTCATCTTGATTTTAGCATTCATAATTGCGAGTTATTTTTTCAAAAAAAAGCGATTCAAAGATCTTGATAAGATGGAAGAATGGAAAATACGTTTGATGAATAGCCCCGTTACCGATGAGCTTTCTAAGGTCAAACAGTTAAATATGACCGGAGAAACAGAAGAAATGTTTGAAAACTGGCGTAATGAATGGGATGAAATTGTGACGGTTCTTTTACCAGAGATTGAGGAAATGTTATTTGATGCGGAAGAGCATATCGATAAATACCGTTTTAGTCAATCAAAAAAGGTGCAAAAAGAGATAATGACCAAATTGGAAGCGATTGAAACGGATATTAAGAGAATTATCGATGAATTAAATGACCTTGTTGGTAGTGAAGAAAAGAACCGATTGGAAGTTGAAGAATTGCAAAAGCAATATCGTGCAGTGAAAAAACAGTTATTGGCCCATCGACACTACTACGGTAAGGCAAGCGATACATTAGAAACCATGATTGAAGGCATGGTGGAACTGTTTTCTGCGTATGAAGAAGCGACGACTAACGGGAATTACCTTCATGCTCGTGAACTGGTTTTGAAGATGAGTGTCACCATTAAAGATTTAGAATATAGAATGAAACGAATCCCGGATTTATTTATTGAATGTAACAACTCTATCGCGGATCAATTGTCTGAAATCAAAGAAGGTTATGAGGAGATGCTGGAGCAGGGATATATCTTACAGCATATTAATTTTCCGGAAGTAGCAGAAGAAATTGAGACGCAACTTAATACATATAAGGAATGTTTAAATCAAGCTGACATAGAAGAAGTGGAGCGGGGATTAATTGAAATAAAAGATAGTATCAATGTGCTTTATGATACGTTTGAAAAAGAAGTAGATTCTAGGCAGTTTATTCAGAGCAACCAGGAAAAGACAAAAGAACAGATTGCTACATCGCAATATGAAAATGATAAGTTGAAGATGGAAATTGCGACGATCAAAAAAAGCTATCATATCTCTGAGAACGATATTACCCTTCAGAAAATGTTGGAAAAGCGATTGATTCTATTGCAGAAGCAATATGAACAATTATTGGTAAGATTGAATGCAAATGAATTTGCTTATTCCATTCATGCTGATCAGTTGAAAGAAATGATTTCGATGATTCAAACGGTGAATGAAGAACAGGATACTTTATCTCAAAAAATTCGTGATTTACGAAAAGATGAATTAGAAGCAAGAGGACATATAAAGACATTACGTCAGCAATTAATTCAAGCGAATAAATGGTTAAAGCGACACAATTTACCTGGTCTTCCTGAGCATTATCAAGAATATTTGCGAGGTGCTCAAGAATCGCTTACACATGTGCATGTGAAATTGGATGAGACACCGTTAGATATGGCGGCGGTCAAGTTATTTTTAGAAGAAGCGACTATTGCGGTTGAAACTTTTTTAAAGATGACGAAGGAATTAATCGAGCAGATGCTGTTGGCAGAGAAGGTCATACAATATACGAACAGATATCGTGGTCGTTACCCAAATGTCCAGCAAGCTTTACAAGAAGCGGAAGAGAAATTCCGAATGTTTGAATATGATGCTGCGCTTGAGGAAGCGGCAACTGTGTTAGAAAAGCTTGAACCAGGTGCATTAAAACAAATCGAAATTCAACCTAATTTTGAGGACGACGAATAAAACAAAGAGACTATCGTGGTAGTCTCTTTGTTTTATTAAAAAGCGGCTATCGTTTGATTAAACGATAGCCGTTTTACTGGGGTAATAGCTGAAAATGTGGTCGCTTTTGCTTTCTTATTCAGCATCAGCGAATGGTTGTTCTGTTTGTGGAGCTGTTGCAGTTGCATTAGCAAATACAAAGCCGACGATACTACCGATAATAGCGGGGATTAACCAGCCGATACCTTGTGCGGCTAAAGGTAAGCTAGAAACAAGAGTTCCCAGTGAACCTAAGTTCAATCCGGTGCTGATTAATACATCTATTAAGCTGATAATACCTGCTGCAATCATCCCGCCAGCGTAGACTGCTGAGTAGCCTTTAAAGAAGCGATCAAAGAATGATAAAACAATTAATGTGATCGCCAAAGGGTAGATGAAGCTTAATACAGGCAGTGAAATCGAAATTAATTTTGCCAATCCAACATTTGCGATAATTGTGCTGAATACCGCTAAAATCATAACGATTGTTTTATAAGATAATGCCGGGACTTGTTCGGAGAAGAACTGAGCACATGATGAGATTAGTCCTACAGATGTTGTTAAACAAGCCAAGGTAATGGTAAGAGCAAGAATGATGCTGCCAACGGAACCGAACATGATGTTTGCTGCTGAAGAAAGGATAGCCCCTCCGTTATCCAATAAGCCAATTTCATTTACGCTTGTCGCACCGATGTAAGTTAAAGCTAAATATACCAATGATAAACCGAGTGCGGCAATACTACCTGCAATTGCGACCGTTTTTGTAATGTCAGCTTTCTTTGTTTGTCCCATCGCTTTAATGGACGAAATGATGACAATCCCAAATACAAGCCCACCGATTGTATCCATTGTTAAGTAACCTTCGATAAATCCGTTAAAGAAAGAGTTTGCTTCATAACTTTCTGCTGGTGCAGAAATGGAACCGATTGGACTAAATAAGCTTTTTCCGCCAAGAATGGCTAATACAATTAATAAAAGCGGTGTAATAATTGTGCCGATTCGATGCACTAATTTGGTAGGGTTGAGTGCAAGCCAAGCAGTTACACCGAAGAAAACGATAGATAAAATAACTAAAGGTAGTGCCGATTGGGAGGCAGCTTCGCTTAAGAAAGGAAGGACTCCGACTTCATACGTCACTGTAGCTGTTCTTGGAATACCGAAGAATGGTCCGATTGCTAAGTAAATGACGATTGTAAATACAATCCCGAATACCGGATGTACTTTTCCTGCTAGAGTTTGAAGATCTCCATATTTTCCGATGGCGATAACGGCTAATAGTGGAAGGCCGACTCCTGTCACTAAGAAACCAGTAACGGCAATCCAAATATTTGAACCGGCTTGTTGGCCAAGATATGGTGGAAAGATAATATTTCCTGCTCCTAGAAATAATGCGAATAGCATTAATCCGATGGAGATTGTCTGCTTTTTCGAAAATGGTTGATTCATACTGAAACCTCCTGTTGTTATTTTGGAATATTATTTCATTATAGAAATAAATGTTTTGAATTGTGTTCAAATAACTAAAAAATCAAAAAATTCACTATATTAATATCGATTGATTTTAAAGTTTGATATGTGTACCATTTCACGTTCCCTTATTGTACATATAAACATTTGGGGATGCAAAACTTTTTTTATGGTAATTAAAGTTTGTTAACTTTTTGTTGTAATTGTGATAAAATCAAGATTTGCATATAGTGTAAAGGGGACGGTGGCATAATGATATATTTCGATAATAGTGCAACGACTTTACCATATAAAGAAGTGGTAGATGCTTTTACGACAGTGTCGGTAAAATATTTTGGCAACCCATCATCATTACATGGGTTGGGGGCAACAACCGAACAATTATTGAATCAAGCCCGCACTCAAGTGGCAGGGCTTTTACAAGTGCAAGAGCAAGAAATATATTTTACATCAGGCGGTACAGAAGGGAACAATTTGGCCATTAAAGGGACAGCGATGGCTTTCATGTCTCGTGGTAAGCACATTGTAACATCTGCAATCGAACATCCTTCGGTGAAAGAAGCATGTAAGCAATTAGAAACGTTAGGGTTCGAAATTACGGAAGTTCCTGTCGATGCAAGCGGAAGAGTGAGTGCGGAAGACGTAAAGAGGGCTATACGTCCTGATACAATCTTAGTTTCCATCATGTATGTTAATAATGAAATTGGCTCCATTCAACCGATTGAAGAGATTGGATCTTTCTTGAAAGGAAAAAGCAAAGTGCTTTTCCATGTCGATTATGTTCAAGGTATTGGGAAGGTGCCTTTATCTATCGGAAAGTGCGGCATTGATTTGTGTACGATTTCGGCTCATAAATTTCATGGCATGAAAGGAATCGGTGCTTTGTATATTCGAGATGGCGTGAAGATTTCGCCGCTATTTTCTGGAGGCAGCCAAGAACGTAAAATTCGCAGCGGGACGGAAAATGTAGCGGGTGCAGTTTCGATGGCAAAAGCATTGCGCATGACCTTAGAATCAATGAATACAGGAAAAGCGAATCTGGAACAAATACATTCTTATTTACGCGCTGAATTAGGGGAAATTGAAGATGTAATTATTCATACGCCGGTTGAGCATCATGCGCCGCACATTTTAAATTTTTCTGTACCATGGGTTAAATCGGAAGTCTTGGTGCATGCTTTAGAAGAAAACGATGTATTTGTATCAACGACGAGTGCCTGCTCTTCTAAGAGAAAGGCAATGAGTGAAACGATTCTTCAAATGACAAATAGTGAGAAACTGGCTGAAACAAGTATTCGGATTAGCTTGTCTTATGAAAATAATATGCAGGAAGCAAAACAATTTATTGCTGTTTTAAAGAATGTTTTGCAAAAACTACAACAGGTAATGAGGTAATTGAACATGAATTACGATCAAATATTAATACGTTATGGCGAATTGTCTACAAAGGGAAAAAACAGAAAAGGTTTTGTAGTGAAATTAAGACGCAATGTGAAAACTGCATTGCGTGAATTCAAAGAAGTTGAAATCGAAACAACTCGTGACCGTATGTATATTACGTTGAACGGTGTTGACTATAAGCCGGTAGCGGATAAATTGCGTACGATTTTTGGGATTCAATCTTTTAGTCCGGTTATGCATGTGGACCGTGACATAGAAGCCATGAAAGAAGCGGCACTTTTGTATGTAAAAGGAATCGACCGTGAGATTAAGACGTTCAAAGTGACAACGAAACGTGCAGATAAACGTTTTCCACTGGATACAAATGAAGTGAATCATGCTATCGGTGGCCATGTTTTATGGCATAATCAAGATTTGAAAGTAGATGTGAAAAATCCAGATCTGAATTTAATTGTGGAAATCCGTAAAGAAGCTGTTTACTTAACGGGTGAAATTATTCCTGGAGCAGGCGGGCTGCCGCGTAATTCGGCCGGAAAAGCGATGTTGATGCTTTCAGGTGGCATTGATAGCCCTGTTGCTGGATTTATGGCGATGAAAAGGGGACTAGAAGTGGAATGTGTTCACTTTGCAAGCCCTCCATTCACTAGTGAACGTTCTAAGCAAAAAGTACTTGATTTAGCAAAAGTTTTGTCTGAAACAAGTGGATTTATGACCGTGCATGTTGTGCCATTTACAGAAATTCAGAAGACAATCCAACAACAAATTCCTGAGAACTATTCGATGACTACGACAAGAAGACTGATGCTGCAAGTTGCTGACCGTATTATGAAAAAGAATGATGGACTAGCTATCATTACGGGTGAAAGCCTTGGACAAGTAGCAAGTCAAACGCTTCATAGCATGAATGCAATTAATGAGGTAACGAATACACCAATTATCCGACCATTAATTACAATGGATAAAAATGAAATTATTGCCATTGCTCAAGAAATCGGGACTTTGGATATTTCGAATCGACCATTTGAAGATTGCTGTACGGTATTCACACCGGTTAATCCGAAAACGATGCCGCGCCGTGATAAAGTAAATCATTACGAGAGCTTCGTGGAATTTGAGGAACTAATTGAAGAAGCTGTACGAAATACAGAAGTGGTTCGTATTAAGCCTTTTAGAAAAAATAATGTAGTGGAAATTGAACAAGATTTGTTTTAAACAAATATAAATTGGAAGATCCGAGAAGCGGGTCTTCTTTTTTATTAACTTTCGATGCTGACTTTGAGCTAAATGAAGGCAAAGCACGACCAATTTTGTGAATATCAACAGTAAGGTATAACAGAATCTTTTCTTTATCTTGAGAAAGAACAATGTATTAGGCATTTTTGTGAACAATTACCATTCTATATGAAGAATACAGATTTACGTTTTTACACAATCTATAATCACAAGGAGGTGAAAAACACATGGCAAACAACTCAAGTTCAAATCAATTGTTAGTACCGGGAGTGCAAAGTGCTCTTGACTCTATGAAATACGAAATTGCTTCTGAGTTTGGAGTGCAACTTGGTCCGGATGCTACGGCTCGTGCTAATGGATCTGTTGGTGGAGAAATCACAAAACGTTTAGTACAAATGGCTGAACAACAATTAGGCGGATACCAAAAATAATTTCATAAATATGGCTACAGAGGCTGTTCCGATAAAGGGACAGCTTCTTTTTTTGTGACGTGTGAAAGAGGATGGGAGGCATACCAGATTCTTTATGTTGAAAACCTTATTCTTCTCTCGTTGTTCAAAGAAAGAGAAGCTCGCTCTGTTATGGAAGGTGAATTCCCTAATTCGTATTGTGGTCATCTTAAATAAATTTTAAAACTACCTAATATATCCATTTTTGAAGACAAAATATAGAAGTAATCGACAAGAAAGTATTTTCAAAAAATGTAAAAATTTAGTATAATAATAGAGAATTGTTATATTTTAGGAGGGAATGGGATGAGAAGAGAAGATTTAATAGCACCTCTACAGTACAATTTAACAAATGAGATTGAGAAAAATGTAAAAGATTCACGAAAGATTGCCATTAAATGGGTGGATGAAACGGGTGAATCGGAAGAAATAACATATGCTGAGTTAATGAAAGCTGCCAATAAGATTGGAAACGTTTTCTTTGAAGCGGGATTACGAAAAGGAGATACGATTCTCGTGATTGTCCCGAGAATTATCATGGCTTATCAAGTCTATATCGCAGCTTTGAAGCTTGGTGTCGTCATTATTCCGAGCTCGGAAATGCTAAAAGCGAAGGATTTGCAGTACCGCATAACACATGGCAACGTGAAAGCTGTTGTATGTTATGAAGAGTTTGTATCAGAACTGAATAATGTTCCTGAAGTGCGAAATATCATTAAATACTGTGTTGGCGGATATCAAGAAAATTGGCTTTCTTTAGAGGAAGAAATGGAGAATGCCAGTGAAGAACTGGAAGCAGCGGATACAAAAAGAGATGATATGGCCTTCTTATCTTATACATCCGGCACGACTGGAAATCCGAAAGCGGCTGTGCACACGCATGCTTGGGCATATGCACATTTGAAGACAGCGGCAGCGAATTGGCTTTGTATTGATGAGAATGACCTTGTTTGGGCAACGGCGGCACCTGGATGGCAAAAATGGGTTTGGAGTCCGTTTTTATCGGTGCTAGGATCGGGAGCTACTGGTTTTGTATATAATGGGAAATTTGAACCGAAAACCTACTTGTCATTATTGGAGAAATATCAAATTAATGTGTTGTGCTGTACGCCGACAGAATATCGATTAATGGCAAAGGTCGATTGTTTATCTCAGTACGATTTAGGGACGTTACATAGTGCTGTTTCTGCCGGAGAGCCTTTGAATAGAGAAGTCATTGATACATTCCGTAAGAATTTTGCTGTAACTGTGAGAGATGGTTATGGACAAACAGAAAACACGTTGCTTATCGGAGTGACGAAGGATATGGAAGTAAAGCCTGGTTCAATGGGTAAACCAACGCCTGGTAATATTGTCGAAATCATCAATGAAGACGGGGACATTTGTAAAGTGGGGGAAGTCGGGGATATTGCTGTGCACCTTAGTTCTCCAGCCTTATTTAAGGAATATTATAAAGACCCTGAAAGAACAGCGATGCAATACCGAGGTGATTATTATGTGACGGGGGACCAAGCGAAGAAAGATGAAGATGGCTATTTCTGGTTCGAAGGACGCAGTGATGATATTATCATCAGCTCTGGTTATACAATTGGACCATTTGAGGTGGAGGATGCACTTGTGAAACATCCGGCCGTGAAAGAATGTGCGGTTGTGGCAAGTCCAGATGAAGTCCGTGGGAACATTGTGAAAGCCTTTATTGTACTGAAGGAAGGCGTGGAAGTGGACGATCAACTGATTCCGACTCTTCAAGAGCATGTGAAGCAATTGACCGCTCCATATAAATACCCAAGAAGTATCGAGTTTTTGAATGAGCTGCCGAAAACGTCTTCGGGTAAAATCCGTCGTGTGGAATTACGACAAAAAGAAAGACAAGCTGTAGAAAAAGCATAAAAAATGAGCCGGATACAAATAATGTCTATTTTATTTGTATCCGGTTTTTTATTTTAGATAATAAGGCACTGAGTATAATAGAACATAAAAAGAGGATGGCTGCATAGGAATAGATGTATGTTATAATAACTGAACATTGAGATTAATTGGTGGGATATTATGAATTCAAAGATTGAATTGGAAGGAGTTCTATTCGGAACGCTCTCCTATTTATTGTGGGGAATTATTCCAATATATTGGAAGTTTCTTGACTACATGGATTCAACAGTAATTCTTGCGCATAGAGTGGTGTGGTCATGTGTATTCATGATTTTCATCTTGATGATTTCTAAAAAAATGTCTTTAGGTTTATCTTACATAAAAGAAATTAGCCGAAATCGAAAAAAGTTATCAGCTTTATTTTTGGCGGCTGTGTTGGTCAGTATTAATTGGGGCCTTTTCATCTGGTCGGCGAATTCAGGCAGAATTTTGGATACGAGTTTAGGTTATTATATTAACCCTCTGATTAGTGTTTTGTTAGGGGTGACCGTACTGAAAGAAAAACTGAGTAAAAGCCAAGTCATGGCCGTTTGCCTAGCGGGAATAGGCGTTGCTGTTCTAACTATCTATTTAGGCTCTTTTCCGTGGATTTCCATTGCTTTGGCAGTAACGTTCGGTCTTTACGGTTTAGTGAAAGTATTGGTGAACGCTGATGCAGCGATTGGATTGACGCTTGAGACGATGATGGTGATGCCTTTTGCACTTGGATATATCGTCTATATGTTTTTTCAAAATCCAAGTATTACATACTCTGGAACGGAAATAGGTCTATTAATAGGTGGAGGGGTTGCAACGGCATTACCGCTTTTATTGTTTGCGCTGGGGGCCAAGAAGATGCCGCTATCGTTACTTGGTTTTCTTCAATATATTGCTCCGACACTATCTTTAATGATCGGCGTCTTTTTATACGATGAAGTTTTTACGAAAGTTCATTTTATTGCATTTCTCTTCATTTGGGGAGGTTTGCTTTTGTATTCGGGCACTCAGCTAAAGATGCGATCAAAGACGTTGAAAGAAGAAGTACAAACAACCTCTTAGCTGCTTTTCACTAATAGCTAAGGGGTTGTTTGTTTCAAAGAGTTTATATTGCTTTATCATTAATCCGCAATTGGTGATGGGATGTCCTCTTTCATTACGGTTTCTTGAATTGCTTGGCGTTTAAAGTAGATGGCAAATAGAACAATCATCGCAATGATGAATATGTATGGTAACCATCTTGTACCTGAAAAGCCAAGAAGTAAGAAAGAAACAGCTGTAATGGATGCGCATGTTAATGCATAGGGCAATTGAGTGACGACGTGTTCCATTTGCTTACAACCAGCCGCAGCTGATGCAACGGTTGTGGTATCTGAAACAGGCGAACAGTGATCGCCGAATAAAGAGCCGGACAGTACAGCGCTCATCAAGAAGAACATAATGGAAGGGTCGCTCGCCAACGAAATTTGAGCGGCTATTGGCAACATAATGGCAAATGTTCCCCATGACGTTCCAGTGGCGAATGCCATTGCTCCTGTCAAAATAAATAAAATAAAAGGCAAAAATGAAGTTGGTAAAGTGATGACTTCCATAAAATGAGCCAAGTATTCGCCAGTTCCAAGTTGCCCAATGAAATCTGAAAGCAACCATGCGTATAATAGGATTTCCACTGCCGGAATTGTCGTTTTCATTCCTTTTTTTAGAATAACACCAAGATCTTTGAAGCTTTGTTTTTTTTGCGAGACTTGGCGTGTATAAAGCAGTAGACTAATAAGGGTTGCGACTGCTGCACCAGTCACTAAAGATAGACTGACGGAGCTATTTGTAAAAATGCTCATGATAGTAGGAGTCTCACTATTTTGATAGCCAGTGTACATCATGGTTGAGATAGCTACAACAATTAAAGCACCAACAGGGATAATCAAATCCCAAATTGTTCCGACTACTTTGTTTGAGTCTACATTCACCTGATGAATCGGTGTAATAGGATTTTTCATTTTACCGATATTAATATCAAAAGTAGCTGAAGTGAAAACGCATAATAACGTTGAAATGGCATAGAAATTTGTTGTTGCAATAATTAGAAATGCCATTAAAGGATTTTGGTTTATGTGCTGTGTAGCGAAGATTGTTGATAATATAGCAATTATGTAAGCGCCCCAGCTGGACAGTGGAAACATAACACAAGTAGGGTCGGATGTTGAATGTATGATATAGGCTAATTTTGTTCTTGGTACTTTCGCATGATCCATAACAGGCCCATTAATTTGACTTGTCACAAACATGTTGAATACATCATCAGGGAATAAGGTCACTCCACATGTGGCAGTCATAAGCTGTGCCCCACGCTTTGTACGTACACGTCTCCCAATTTTTTCTCCAAATGCTTTGTTACCTCCTAAAACAGTGATCAAACCTGTTAGGGCTCCAAGTAACAATAAAAAGGATAAAACATAAAGATTTCCTGAACTCCATTCACCATCGCTATAGAACAAATGAACTATAGCTTTTAACATTGTTTGAAGTGCTTCTCCAATATGCCCATTCTCTAAAATAAGGGCACTGATCACAATTCCTGTACCTAATGAAAGGACAATTTTTCTTGTGATGATGACCAATGTAATGATGATGATGGGCGGAATAATACTTAAGAAAGTATATTCCATTATCTCACCTCCATAAGAATAAACAGAAAATCATTATATCATTACTTTAATAATGTGAATAGATGAACAATAATTTTTATTAAAATAATGGCTGGGAGGTATCATAGGTCGGGGACCATCATGGGAGGTTAGGTTTTTTCTGTGAAAATAGGGGTATTAGTTAAACGGAATTATAGAGGAAATCTGTTGTTTAGCACCGCTAATCTTCCACGTAAATAAAAGGCTTTTGAATGGGGATTAGCGGCGTCTTCTGCGCTCGATAAAATTAGGTGGATTACAGCTGATAGGAGAGTTTCACTTTTTCCCAAAAAGAGTGATTTTTCATCTTGACGGCTTTAATGACTCGATGACTTAATTTGGCTTCAATCCGTTCAACATTTCGAGTGGATACAGCTTCATTATCCAGAGCGATGATTGGATGACAATTGCTTATATTCAGGATACGAATGGTAAGTTTGTTATTCGCGCTTAAAATAAAAGATGAACCGAGTGTACGATACATATGATTATTTAGAGAAGCAAGTTCATTAACTTGTAAGCATGGGATGGAAGGGTCTATGACAGCACCGCCTGTGGCTTTACTGTAAGCCGTACTTCCTTTTGGTGTGGAGATAATGATGCCGTCACCTCGGAATGTTTCAAAAGGGAGTTCATCAATGATGACATCGAGTGTTAGAGTCTTGATGATGGAAGAGCGTATACTAAGGTCGTTGAGACATAAGAAGGGAGGCTGATGATCGAGAGAGACTTCGATGGTCGGGTATTTTCTTATTTCGAATTGATTGTTCGACAAAGCGGTGGCTAATGTATCAAGGTCGTGTATATGGAAATCACAATACATCTTTAATTCATTTGTTGTTGAGATGCCGGCATATAAGCAATCTGGACGGAATCCTGTTTTTCTAACAGCTTGAAGAAATGTACCGTCACCTCCGACACTTATGATGATATCAGCGTCTTTCGCGGTTTGCACTTCTTCAAATTGAAAGTTGGTCAATAGTTGGTGAAGCGGTTTCATAAATTGTGATGATTCAGGTTTGTTTTCGTGAAAAAAGTATACTCTTCTACGATTTTTCATACTAACACTCCTTTAATCATAATCAATTACTCCTCGGAGCGAATCCTGTACTGATTGGGAGGATAGCCCTCCTTCTACTGGGGCAGGCTTAGTCTCCGAAGCTTTTAACAACATAGAGTGACCTGTTTAATTTTTTTGAAAAGATATATTTTTCTATATTTTAACATTAATATGAAGCTTTTTGTTCGGTAATTCGTATAAAATAAAGAAGAATTTAAAGGGGGAACTACATATATGAATGGAAAGCGTTGGGCGGCTCTTATTATTGCGGCGGGACTGTTTTTTTTCTCGATTATTACTAGTATCGCCACAAGTAGCATAATGAGCAGTGAGGAAAATGAAACGAGCTTCTTGGATGGATGGTTAGGCATGGCGAATGAATCTTTTGTTGAAGAAGTGATTGAAGAAGGAAGCGACACGAATAAAATTGCTGTGCTGGATGTAGACGGTGTAATCACGTCATCGACTGATACGACATCATTGCTCAGTACAACCGGATATAATCACGAAACCTTTCTGGAGAAATTAGAAATGGCGAAAGAAGATGATAGTATTGCCGGAATCGTTCTTGCTGTGAATACTCCAGGTGGCGGCGTTTCTGAAAGTGCCGAAATCTATGATAAGTTGCAAGAGATTAAAGAGGAAACAGAAAAACCGATTTATGTGTCAATGGGGGCAATGGCAACATCAGGCGGGTATTATATTTCCGCTCCAGCCGATAAAATTTTTGCTACGGAAGAAACGTTTACGGGGTCTTTAGGTGTCATTATGCAAAGCTACAATTATGAGGAGCTCTTTAATAATATTGGTATTGAAACAGTCACGATTAAGAGTGGTGCATATAAGGACATTATGTCGGGCGATCGTGAAATGACGGAAGAAGAGAGAACGATTTTGCAAACAATGATTGATAACTCCTACAATAAATTTGTTCAAATTATCGCAGAAGGACGCGGCATGAAGGAAGAAGAAGTGCGAAAAATTGCGGACGGCAGAATTTATGATGGGTTGCAAGCGAAGGAAATCGGTTTAGTGGATGAATTCGGTTATTTAGATGATGTGACGGATGCGATGAAAACGGATTTAAAGATGGAAGATGCTAGTGTGGTTCGTTATACAGACAGTACGCCGTTTTCTAGTCTGCTTTCAGCAAGTGCACAAAATCTTTTAGGAGAAAAATTGAACATCGACAGTCTGCTAAGTACTGTTTCTCAACCGAACTCTCCTAGATTAATGTATTTGTATGCGGAATAGGGGGGATTTGGATGTCTGAATATAAAGAACAGAAAGAAGAGTTGCAAGAGCAATCAGAGGAAATGAAGCAAGAAGTTCATCAATCACCTGCACCTGTGCAGCATGCAACAATGGATGAGCCAAAATTGCCCTATGCAGGCTTTTGGATGCGTTTTTGGGCTTATTTAATTGATTTAATAGTTATTGGCAGTCTAGATCGGATGATTATAAAACCGATTTTGAATGTCTTTAACGTGTCTGACTATGACATGGCCATTTTCTCACCGTTTACGGTTGGTTCGGCACTTGTGTTTTTCTTATATTTTGTTTTGATGACAAAATATTTTGGTCAAACATTGGGGAAAATGGTGTTTGGATTAAAAGTCATTAGTTTGAAAGAGTCTCCTTTAACTTGGAGTACGGTCATTTTTCGTGAATTCATTGGGCGTTTTATCAGTAAGACGCTGTGGTTTACTTATATCATCATCGGATTCCTTCCTAAAAAGCAGGGGCTGCATGATATATTTGCCGATACGAGCGTAGTGATGGAAGAAAGGAGCTAACGAATATAGTAGTTCAAGCTCTTAGTGGTATGCGGTTAAAGACTTCTAAAGGATATGTTTGATTGGATAAGGCGTTGCTACGAGGCCAAGTTGTAATTGCATAGAGGAAAGTGAGTTGAAATAAACCTGTTGAAGAACGGGTTTATTTTTTTGTGCTGATGACAAAAATGGTGTTTGAAAGGGTGCAAATTCATGAATGCTTTTCTCTATATTTTCATCATTCTTATCGTTATTTGTACAGTGGTTATGCTTTCCAAAGTGAAAATTATCATACATTATCAACATTATGATAAGAACGATGAGTTCAACGTTGTTATTAAAGCGCTTTTTGGATTAATAACAAAAAAAATCAATGTTCCTGTCGTTAAAACGGGGAATGTTGACTCAATGGTCGATTTTCAAGTGAAATCAAAAGAAGAAAAGGCGCCGACAAAAAAGAAGATCACTATGCATGATATTTTTAAAAGTTTCGATAACACACGGAAATTTATCCATTCAGTCATTGATGCCAAGCCTATCTTAAGACACTACTGTAAGGGAATTGAAGTGCGCGAGCTTACATGGAATAGCTCATTGGGGATGAAGGATGCCGCTTTAACAGGAAAAGTAGCGGGAGTGGCTTGGGGAATGGTCGGTCTGGTGGAAAGGTTCCTATATGCTTATTTGACAGTTCGATGTAAACCGGCTATCTCTTTCACGCCATATTTCAATCGCAGAATCATTGAAACACATTTGCACTGTATAGTATATATTTCGATTGGAAAAACTATCATAACAGCCGTGAAATTACTCGTACATTATAAACGTAAAGGCTATCGCTTTCGGTCTGCTTCGTTCATGAGAAAAGAAAGTATGTAGCGTGCGGTTGAGAATCAATCATGTTCTATGAGCGTTTGTAGAAGAAAAGCGATTATTTTAATAACATCATAGCAGGAGGAGTTACAATGTCTGAACATCCAATTCAAGGTTTAATGAATGCAGCAATGGAAAATCTGAAAGAAATGGTAGATGTGAATACGATCGTGGGAGATCCTGTTGAGACGGCGGATGGAAGTGTCATTTTAACTGTTTCTAAGGTAGGCTTCGGATTTGCGGCAGGTGGCAGTGAATTTATGTACAATGACGGTTCGGCGCGTGCTAAAGAGCATCCTCAACCGCAAAATCATCCATTTGGCGGTGGGAGTGGAGGCGGAGTATCCATTACACCAATCGCCTTTTTGATTGTTAACTCCAGTGGAGTGAAGATGCTTCATTTAGACCAAAATACGCATTTGATTGAAAAAATAATGGATGTGGCTCCAGCGGTGTTTGAGAAAATCCAATCGATGATACCGAAAAAAGAGGATAAGCAGCAAAAGCAGGATGACAACAATTCTTACCATCAACCACCTTCATCTTGAAGGGAGCAAACTGCTAATGACACGGAAGCTCATTGCAGGTCAGTAAGAGATGGATAAATGCGGATAGAATGTTTTAAGTATACCGAAAAAGGGTAATACCTAATAATTGAAAAAATTAACAAAAAGAAATATGATAACATTATATACGTTATAAAGGGAGAGATGAGAGAATGGCAAATATCACATTCAAGAATAGTCCTGTAACACTGTTGGGTAATGAAGTGAAAGTCGGAGATAAGGCTCCAGAATTTTCAGTATTGAGAAATGACCTTTCTGTGGCAACTTTAGCAGATTACAGTGGACAAGTTAAAATTATTAGTGTTGTACCTTCGATTGATACGGGCGTTTGTGATGCACAAACAAGACGATTTAATGAAGAAGCAAGCAAATTGGATAATGTACAGATTTTAACAATCAGTGTTGATTTACCATTTGCCCAAAAACGTTGGTGCGCAGCGGCAGGAATCGATAAAGTAGAAGTGCTATCTGATCATCGTGATCTTTCTTTCGGTGAAGCATATGGTGTAGCGATTGCTGAGTTGCGTTTATTGGCGCGTGCAGTATTTGTTGTGGATAGTAGTGATACAGTTGTTTATGCGGAATATGTAAGTGAAGCAACGAATCATCCTGATTATGAAGCAGCGATAAAGGCTGCTAATGAAGCCAAGTAATTATAGAGCCATTGATTAAGAAGCTGATTTCTTCGGATTGAGATGATCATTCGGAGAAATCAGCTTTTCTTATGGAATGAATAAGGTGTATAATGTAAAGCTTTGAACAGTTTTTATTTTAATATTGATTATGTGCTGAACGCATTCATTTGGAATTCTACTTATTCTGCGGGTTTCTTTGCGAAAGTAATTGTAATTCGGTACAATAAGGAACGGAAAGAACGGAGGGTTTATACATTGAAATTAGAAAGTATTGAACAGGCTTTTCATTTATTGGATCAAACAGCCATTATTATAGAAAAAGAATGTAATTGTACGTATTTGGAAGCATTGGCTGAAACGGCAGAGAACCTATTTCACAATGCAATCCTTCAAGAAGATTTGAGTGAAATGACGAAAAAGCGTTTATTGAAGCAATATGACTCGTTTTCATTCGATCAATTGGATACGGACACAAAACGTAAATCTTTTCAATTGGCTATTTTGAAAGGGATGAAACAAAATACACAGCCGAATCATCAAATGACTCCGGATTCAATCGGTTTATTTGTTAGCTATTTGGTGCGTAAATGTATGGGGGATTCGAAATCGTTTACACTGTTGGACCCTGCACTAGGGACTGGAAACTTAGTGTTAACCATCTTACAACAGTTTCAAAAGGAAGAGGTTTACGCAATTGGCTGTGATGTGGATGATTTACTAGTGAAACTGGCTTATAGCGGAGCGAACTTATTGGAATATCCAATTGAGCTGTATAATGTCGATAGCATTAAACCACTTTTTATTGACCCTGTAGATGTAGTGGTGAGTGATTTACCGGTTGGCTATTATCCGGATGACGTACGTGCAAATGATTTTGAAGTGAAAGCTGCTAATGAACATACATATGCACATCATTTATTGATTGAACAAAGTGTCAATCATCTAAAAGAAGGTGGCTACGGTATTTTTATTGTGCCAAATAGCATATTCGAATCTGAGCAAGCGTCATTACTTCAACAATTTTTGAAGCAGCATACGTTTATTCAAGGGTTAGTGGCATTGCCATTATCCATCTTTAAAAATGAACAAGCAGCAAAGAGTATCTTGATTGTGCAAAAGAAAAAAGATGGACTTTCAGCACCTAAAAACGCATTACTTGTTCAGCTTCCTCAAATGTCTGATGGCTGGGCAATGCAAAACATTTTGAAAAAAATTGATGAATGGTTTCAAGCAGAAAAATAGGCGAAAGAGAGAGTGAATCTTTATTTAGTCTATAAATGATTTTGTTTCTAAACATAAAAAAGTGGAATGAATAAGCTTTTTGGTGATTTAGTTAGAAAATATTTCTCATTAAGAGGAAAAGACACTATAATACATCTTATAGTGTCTTTTTTACATAAAAATATTAATTTACTAATAATTCCTAAATATATAAATATAACTATTATATGTGAGAGATGGCAATATGTTATAGCACTGAAAAGGATTTGTTGATATAATAATTGATGAATACGTTTACATATCAGATAATTTTTATAAATTAGAAAATAAAAATATTCAGATTAGTTACCACTTCTCTGACTGCATATTATACTAGAAAAAGTAAACTGTTATATGAATTTTGACTATTTTGTGTATAACACTTTTGGTTTTGGTGATATTTTCATGGACTGTAATAATAATTTACCTTGAAAAACAGGTAGCTAGATGCTTAAATATTATCTGGGTACTATTTGTATAACAGTGTATAAAAATAGATGTAACACATCTGTGAAATAGAGAGAGATAAAGGAGAGCTTATACATGTCAAAAATCATTGCTATTAATGCAGGAAGTTCATCTTTGAAATTCCAACTTTTTGAAATGCCTAGTGAAGATGTTATTACGAAAGGTTTAGTAGAACGAATCGGTTTAAAAGATTCTATCTTCTCAATCACTGTGAATGGTGAGAAAATTACAGAAACTACTGATATTGCTAATCATGAGATTGCTGTAAAAATGCTTCTTGATCGTTTAATTGAGCATGGAATCATTAAATCATTCGATGAAATTGATGGTGTAGGACACCGCGTTGTTCATGGTGGAGAAGTTTTCAACGATTCTGTAGTGATTACAGATGAAGTTTTAAAACAAATTGAAGAATTATCAGTTTTAGCTCCTCTTCATAACCCTGCCAATATTACTGGAATCAAAGCATTCCAACATATTTTAGGTGATGTGCCTGCAGTAGCTGTTTTTGATACGGCGTTCCACCAAACTATGCCAAGTTCCTCATACCTATATAGCCTTCCATATGAATATTACACAGAGTATGGAATTCGTAAATATGGTTTCCACGGAACTTCACATAAATATGTTTCTGAAAGAGCAGCAGAAATGCTAGGACGACCAATCGAAGAACTTCGTCTAATTTCTTGTCACTTAGGAAACGGAGCAAGTATCACAGCTATTGAAGGTGGAAAATCAATCGATACTACGATGGGATTCACACCTCTTGCTGGTTTAACAATGGGAACTCGTTCTGGGGACATTGACCCTGCCTTAATTCCATATATTATGGAAAAAACAGGTTCAACTGCAGAAGAAGTAATTGATATTTTAAATAAGAAAAGCGGACTATTAGCTATCTCAGGCTTCTCAAGCGACCTTCGTGATATTGAATCTGAAGCAGCTGCAGGTAATGAGCGTGCTGAATTGGCACTAGAAGTATTTGCTGATAAAATCCACCAATATATTGGCTCTTATGCTGCTAGAATGGCTGGCGTTGATGCGATTATTTTCACAGCTGGTATCGGTGAAAACAGCTCTGAAGTTCGTGCGCGTGTATTAAAAGGACTTGAGTTTATGGGCGTATATTGGGATCCTGCATTAAACGAACTACGTGGTGATGATCGTTTCATCAGCTATCCGCATTCTCCAGTAAAAGTGTTGGTAATTCCAACAAACGAAGAAGTTATGATTGCGCGTGATGTAACTCGTTTAGCAGATGTAAAATAATATACAGTGATGAAAAAAAGCTAGAATCATCTATGATTCTAGCTTTTTTTGGGTAGTATGATTTCGATGGTTGTGCCTTTTCCATATTCACTGGATACATGTATCATTCCGTGATGTAAGTCAATGATTTGCTTGACGATGGCTAAGCCGAGGCCGGTGCCTTCTTTTGTTCGGGAAGAGTCCGCACGGTAAAAACGATCGAATAAGTGAGGAATTGCACTTTCTCTTAATCCGATTCCGCTGTCTTGAAATTTAATATGGATAGACTGCTCCATCTCCTCGGCGGTAATTTGGATAAACCCATTTTCTTTATTATATTTCAAGGCGTTGGTCAATAAATTATCCCAGACGGTCTCTAATAAGCTTTCGTCGCCATAATAGTGGATCGGTTTCATTTTATAGTAAAGTTCAATGCCTGAATCTTCAATGAGCCATAAGTATTTATGTGTCAGTCTCTTGATTTGTTGATTCAGTGCGAAGGATGCTCGTTTTAATCTGTGAGACGGCTGATCTAACGATGTTAACAAAAGTAACTGCTTCGTTAAATTGGAAAGGCGTTTTGTTTCCGTTTCAATGACGGATGTGAAGGTTAATCGCTCTTCCTCTGAAATAGTCGGTGATTTCAATAAATCTGCGTATCCTTGAATGTTGAGTAAAGGTGATTGGAAATCATGGGAAACATTGCTGATAAATTCTTTTCGTGATTGGTCGTTTTCATGCAGTTTTTGGGTCATTTCATTAAAGCTTTCTGCCAGTTGGCCGATTTCATCCTGACGATTAATAGTTAGGAGATGGTCGAAATTTTCTTGAGAAATTTGTTTGGTCGCTTCTGTTAGTTGGGTAATAGGACGAATGAGTTGTTTAGCGACAAACAGCATGGCGATGAGACTGAGGAGAGCCATTGAGACGAATAGACTCATTAAGATTGTATGCACTTCTGAAAACAGCAAATCAATATCGGGGCGAAGAAATAGGGCATATTGCACGTCTTCGTAGAGAAAGGGCACTCCGACAGTATTTCTGAGTTCGTTTGCAAAAAAACTTGTCATAAAGGATTGATTTGGATAGTCTCTCATACCATGATAAATGTTTCCGTTAAAGACTTCTTCTGTTATAGAAGATGTTAATTCTTCTGTTTTGAATTGACCGCCGATAAAGCGGGAATAACCGGTTTCGCTCACAACATAAAACTGATAGCCGATGTTTCCTAATGTGGATAAATATTGCTCAAGGTCTAAATTTGCGGTCGATTCAATGTATTGTGTAACTTCCTTGGCGATGTCTACATTTTTTTCATCGTTATGTTCTTTTGTGACAAGATGGTAGTATGTGTTGGTTAAGAGAAATCCGACTACCGTACTGAAGAGCATAATGAGTATCGTGTTAACAAGAAATTGACGATATAGTGTTTTCATAAATGCTTAACCTCAAGTTTGTAGCCGACATTACGGATTGTACTGATTTCGACATTGGCCTCAAGGCGATTTAAGCGATCGCGAAGTCGTTTCATATGTGTATTCAACGTATGGTCATCACCTGTGTAATTATGCCCCCAAATTTGTTCCATAATGGAGCTGCGTTCTATCACATGATTGGCGTTTGTTGCTAATAAAGCGAGCAATTCAAATTCTTTTAAAGGCATAATAGCTGTTTGTTCACCGTTTGACACTTCGAAACTTTTACGATTGATTAGTATGTTACCGATTTGAATGATAGATTTATAGTCTTTTTTGATCCTTCTTAAAATGACGGAAATCCGGAAAAGTAATTCCTTCGGTTCAAAAGGCTTCACTACATAATCCTCGGAACCTGCCAAGAACCCTTTTGTTTTATCTTCTAAATCTCCTTTTGCTGTTAAGAGCAAGACAGGAATGCCGAAATCATCACTCAATATTTTTGTCAGTTCGATACCGTCCATACCAGGCATCATGACATCCGCAACAACTAAATCCGGCACTTCTTCTTCCAGAAGGGACAATGCTTCTGCTGCATTATTTGCCTGTAATACTCGATAGCCTTCTCGTGTTAAATGTATACTGACAAGTTGTAAAATATTTTTGTCATCATCAATGACCATGATTTTCAATATGCTCACTCCGATTTTTAATAGGTTCAGTGAAAATTTGTTTCATAGGGAAAGCGCAGGGATATATTACATGTCCCTGCGCTTGTAATTCTTATTTGTTTTCTGCCTTAGCTTTTTCATCTTTCTCGAAGAATAAAATTAAAGCTGGTAAAAGCATGCCGCGAACCAAGAATGTATCTATTAGTATACCGATGGCAACAATGAAGCCAAAGACAAATAAGTCGGCAATCGGCATTGTTGTTAATGCTGCGAATGTCGCAGCTAAAATTAATCCGGCTGAAGAAATGACACCACCAGTGTTGCGGATGGCAATTTCTAAAGCATCTTTTACTTTATGAGCTTTGCGTTCTTCAAGGAATCGTGACACTAGGATAATATTGTAATCAATTCCTAGAGCAACCAGGAAGATAAAGGCATAAACAGGTACACGTGTACTTACGGCATCATAGCCGAATAATAAATCCACAAGGAAAATGCCTAGTCCTAGTGCTGATAAGTAAGAAATTAAGATGGTTGCCATCATATAAATCGGCATCTTAAATGATTTTGTCAATACATATAGTAACACCAATATTAGCAATGTTTCCATTATAACAATTTTCACTATATCACTGTTGTTCACATTGCGCTCATCTACAAGTTTTGCTGTTACGCCACTATAGTATAAATCACCTTTTATATTGGTTTCATCAAGCAATTCGCTACTGTTGTTACGCAAGTCTTCTATTAAGTCGATGGCTTCGACTGAATATGGATTTAAATCCAGTACCAGGCTGTATTTTACAGCTTTTGAATCATTGGAAACATTTGTCGTACGGATAGAAGCGACATCTTTTTCATTTTCGAATACAGTTCGTAATTCTTCGATGTCTTCTTCTGTTAACGCCTCATCACTTTCCACTAAAATGGATGTTGGTGCTAACTCACCTTTATCGTATTCTGATTCAACGATTTCATAGCCCTCGCGTGAAGGTAAATCTTTCGGAAATGATTTCACTGTATCGAATTCAAAATCCAAGTTAAAAACATTCAATGAAGTGACAATCATCAAGATTCCGACAATTCCACCTGCAAGACCTGGTTTGTTGACGACAAATTTTGCTACAGGTCCCCAGAAACCATGCTTGACTTCTTGTGTTTCACCGAATTTCGGCACTTTAGGCCAGAAAGACTTACGGCCGAACAATGTAAACAATGCAGGAACAAGTGTGATGGATGCCAGCATAATGATGAACATTGTTGTACCGAAAACTGGTGCGAAATTTTGGTAATCGCGGAAGTCGGCAAAGAATAAGACTAACATTGCGGCTAATACTGTGCCACCTGCAAGAAAGACTGGCTCTCCTGATGCACGCATCGCATGCTTCATGGCATCGTACTTGCTTTCGTAATGATTGAGCTCTTCACGGAAACGTGAGAAAACAAAGAGTGAATAGTCAATAACGGCTGCAAATAGCAGAATGCTCATGATGGATGTTGTTGAGTTATTAATTTCAAGACCGGCAGCACCCATCAGTCCAAGGGTTTGGTTCGCCACTTGGTAGACAATGACTGTTGCAAGTAATGGAATAAGTGCCAACAATGGTGAACGGTAAATGGCGATCAGTAGCACAAGAATGATGCCGATTGTTGCCATTAACAAGACAAAATCCGCTTCTTCAAACAGCTTTAATGTATCACCTGCGATACCTGCCGGACCTGTAATACGGAAAGTGGTATCCTTCATTTCATCCGCAACTTCATTTCCGATTTCTGCGACTTCGTCAATGGTGTCGCCGATTTCACGGTTACCTAGTGATGGTTCCAAAGTCATCGGAAGAATAAGTGTCGATTGACTTTCCGATTTAAAAGCCTCTATTGCTTGCGGCGGAAGTTGGGAAATGTCAATCATCTCATCAATACCTTTGATATTAGCTGCGATGATGGCATTCATAATTTCTGTGACTTCTTGTACGTTTACTTCTCCATTTTCGTTATGGAAGACAAGAATTCCTGGTGTCCCTTGATCATTAGGGAAATATTCTTCTAATTTTTCATTGGCGATGATAGATTGTGCATCGTCAGGAAGAGACTGGAAGTTTGTGACCTTATAGTCACTTACCGGTGGACCTGCACTTAACCCAATCATAAGTACGAGCCAGACGATTATTGTAATCCACATACCTCGTTTGGTTGCTACCCAATCAGTGATTGGACGTAGAAATGATTTCATAATGGCGCCTCCTGTATTGTTTGGGAATTAGCATTTTGAATGCATTGATTTCCTCAGTATATACCCCATTTTGACATCGCTAAATAAACTGAAACTAAATTTTTTATTACAGGGAAGTTAAAAGAAGAGTAATATTAAGATTTAAGCAAATATTTGTTCAAAAGAGAGAGTGGAAAACAATATCCTTGTTCTCGGCGTTTTTTCTATGTCTGTATAGGCGTTTTGTTCGAAAAAAATGCTTATGCTATACTGAAAAGAAAGTGACAACCATTTTGACAGTGGGAGGGATCGATATGTCGTTTTCGAATCGTGAAAATACAATATATGAGGAAATACAAAATTGGGAAGAGAATTTGTATGCTTACACATCGACGGATTTGGCGGTTATATATGATAAGGTCATACAAAGTAGCTTTGCTCTTTTACCAGATGATTTTAAAGAAGAATGTGCAACAGTATTGGATAATCTGTTATTCCATCTGCATGCCATTATTCAAGGGTCGAATCTGCAAAGTGAGGCAAGAGAACGTATCTTATCTAGTGCGCGTGTTTTTAACGATGAAATAGCTGAAATTGAGGATTTAAAATTATTGAGTGCTGATCAGCTTAACTACATAGCAGAGCAACAAATGGCCAGACACCGATTGTATTCCTTCTCTCAAGGAGCTGTGACAGGAATGGGTGGTGCGGTGTCATTTGCAAGTGATATACCGGCAATTACAGTCATCAATCTTCGTTTAGTTCAATTGATTGCCATGTCCTATGGTTATGATGTGAATACACCGAAAGAAATGATGATATCCTTAAAAGTCTTTCATACGGGGACGTTACCGAATCGATTGCAAAAGTATGGCTGGGCTGATCTGAAACAGAGCATTTCGGAAACTGATCAGTCGTATTTTTACAAGGGTGATGAATCGATTGTAGATTACACTTGGTTTGAGCAGCCACTAAAGCAAATCATGAAGTACGTAGCTATTTCCTCCTTTAAGAAAAAGAAGCTACAAGGAATACCGTTAGTTAGTATGGCCATTGGTGCAGGCAGCAATTATGCACTGACAAGAAGAGTGAGTGAATTTGCTCATCGTGTTTATCAATATCGTTATTTTCAAGAGAAAAATGAATAAAGTTAAAAGAGTGGGGGCACCTGAAAAGTCATTTGATGCATTTTTAGATGCCCCAACCGCTTGTTTGTTATTGAAAAAAGGAAAGTTGATTGTTCAAAACTTCCTTTATGTAGTTAACTACTTATGTATGCATTTTTGGATCGATATCTTGTTGTGTTCGAAACCAGAGCCATAAATCATTAATTTGAGAGGCCAATTCGGCAATTTCAGCATTCAATGTACAGGATGTGTTGAAATTGTCTTCTACTTCTAATTGTGCTTGTTTCAATTGAATCATTTCCTCAATCTGATGAATACGATCAGGAATACTTCCGCGGATATTTTCCCACTCCAATAAAATACATTGTTGTTCTTCGATACTTAATTGCTCCCAATTGATGCTTTCGTTCGGAACATAAAGATTCAGCCGTCGGTCATATAGAAAAAAATCGGTATTCAATATAAGCCCTCCTTTTTTTTCTGAATATCTATCAATCTGTCACATATTTTAATCATGCCTTATAAGAGATAAAAAGTACAAATAATACAAATTGGCTTGTCTGAATTAGCTTATTATTCTATAAAAGAAGCGGAAATGTCGCTTCAATTTTTACTTCTGGATATTATGGTTTATAATTAAATGATTGAAAACTTAAAAACTTATAAATATATAAAAAAATAACTTGTCAAAAGCGAAAAAAACTGATAAAGTGATATCAAGATTTTGAATAAAAATTATTGTTTGTGTATTTTTATTCATACAACGGGAGGGCATTAAAGTGGCAAAAGAAAAAGTGGTTTTAGCATATTCCGGAGGTTTAGATACTTCTGTTGCAATTAAATGGATTCAAGATCAAGGTTATGATGTAATTGCGTGTTGTTTAGATGTTGGGGAAGGTAAAGATTTAGAATTTATTAAGAATAAAGCATTATCTGTAGGTGCGGCTAAATCTTATGTTATAGATGCGAAAGAAGAGTATGCAAATGAATTGGCGCTTGTTGCAATGCAAGCTCATACATTATATGAAGGAAAATATCCGCTGATTTCAGCATTATCACGTCCAATCATCGCGAAGAAATTAGTAGAAGTGGCTGAGCTTGAAGGAGCTGTGGCGGTAGCGCATGGCTGTACTGGTAAAGGAAATGACCAAGTACGTTTTGAAGTTTCTATTTCAGCATTAAATCCAAATCTTAAAGTGATGGCTCCAGTACGTGAATGGAAATGGTCACGTGAAGAAGAAATTCAATATGCAATTGAGCACAATATTCCGATTCCAATCAATTTGGATAGCCCATTCTCTATTGACCAAAACTTATGGGGAAGAAGTAATGAGTGCGGTATTTTGGAAGATCCATGGGCGGCTCCACCGGAAGAAGCTTATGAACTGACTTCTAGTCTTGAAAATGCACCGGATGTTGCAGATGTCATCGAGATTTCATTTGAGCAAGGTGTACCGGTTGCGATTGATGGCGTACCTTATAAATTAGCGGATTTAATTTTAGAATTGAATCAATTGGCTGGTAAGCATGGAGTTGGACGTGTGGATCACGTTGAAAACCGTCTTATAGGTATTAAGTCTCGTGAAGTATATGAGTGTCCAGGAGCGATGACACTTATTAAAGCACATAAAGAATTAGAAGATATCACGTTAGTAAAAGAAGTGGCACACTTTAAACCAGTGATTGAAAAGAAATTAACAGAATTAATTTATGAAGGACTTTGGTTCTCACCATTGAAAGATGCTTTAGTCGCTTTCTTGAAAGAAACGCAAAAAACAGTAAACGGTGTTGTACGCGTTAAATTGTTTAAAGGTCATGCAATTGTAGAAGGTAGAAAGTCGGAAAACTCATTATATAATGAAAAATTAGCTACTTATACAACAGAAGATGAGTTCGATCATAGTGCAGCTGTTGGTTTCATCTCACTATGGGGATTACCGACAAAAGTGAACAGCATGGTTAATAACAAAAAGAAGGTGGAAGCGTGAAAAAATTATGGGGAGGTAGATTTACCAAGTCAGCTGAAGAATGGGTAGATGAATTTGGTGCATCTATTTCTTTCGATCAGGAGCTAGTTCATGAAGACTTGGAAGGTAGTCTAGCTCATGTGAAAATGCTGGGAGAGTGTGGAATCTTACCTCAAGAAGATGTAAATACCATTACAAAGGGTTTGAATCTGCTTCAACAGAAAGCGGCAAATGATGAATTGCCGTTTTCTGTGAAAATGGAAGATATTCATTTGAACTTAGAAAGCTTTTTGATTGATGAAGTGGGGCCGGTCGGTGGTAAACTTCATACAGGAAGAAGCCGTAATGACCAAGTGGCTACGGATATGCACTTGTATTTACGTAATCGTTTGAAGGAAATCATTGAGCTAATCACGGAATTGCAACAAGCCGTTTTAACGCAAGCACAAGCGCATGTTGAAACAATTTTGCCTGGTTATACACATTTACAAAGAGCGCAGCCAATTTCTTTTGCTCATCATTTAATGGCCTATTTTTGGATGTTGGAGAGAGATAAAGAAAGGTTTACGGAAAGCTTTAAACGCACGAATAAGTCCCCACTTGGTGCGGGGGCATTGGCTGGGACAACCTTCCCAATTAATCGTGAGCGTTCCGCTGAATTGCTAGGATTCTCAAGTATCTATGAAAATAGTTTAGATGCTGTGAGTGATCGTGATTTTATTGTGGAGTTTTTGTCAAATAGCTCGTTATTAATGATGCATTTATCTCGCCTAGGTGAAGAAATCATTTTATGGTGCAGTCAGGAATTCCAATTCATTGAGTTAGATGATACTTTTTCGACAGGAAGCAGTATTATGCCACAAAAGAAAAATCCTGATATGGCAGAGTTGATTCGCGGTAAAACAGGACGAGTATATGGGAACTTGGTTGGTCTTTTAACAGTCCTTAAAGGTTTGCCTTTGGCTTATAACAAGGATATGCAAGAGGATAAGGAAGGTATGTTTGATACTGTTAAAACAGTCACTGGTTCATTGAAGATTTTTGCCGGGATGATTTCGACAATGAAGGTTCGTGAAGAGAATATGAGTAAAGCAGTGAACTCTGATTTTTCTAATGCAACTGAGTTAGCGGATTATTTGGCAAGTAAAGGTCTTCCGTTCAGGGAAGCACATGAAGTTGTCGGAAAGCTCGTATTAACGTGTATTCAAAAAGGTTGCTATTTAGCTGATTTATCTTTAGAGCAATTTAAAGAAGCAAATGAATTGTTTGAAGAAGATATTTATGTAGCATTGCAACCTTATGAAGCGGTTAAACGCCGAAATAGTGCAGGTGGTACAGGTTTTGCTCAAGTTCAAGCAGCCATTGAAAAAGCATCGGCACTTTTAGAAAATAATAAAGTCAAACGTTAATATTGTTCGGGAAAAGCTGGCTTAACAGTTCCTTGCATGAGGAGCTTGATTAAGTCAGCCTCTTTAGTTTCGAGTCAATAAAAAAGCGGCTTCCGAAAAGAACAATGCTAGAAGCCGCTTCTATCAGTATGTATCAATGATGGGTATTTATTCTGCCTTTTCTTCTGATTTTAGTTCTGTTTCTGTTCTGACAATTAAAACATCACATTTAGCATAGCGCATAATGTGCTCGGAAACGCTACCAATTAAGAAACGTTCTACAGCGTTAAGACCTGTCGCACCACACATGATCAAATCGATATTGTATTTTTTTGCAAGGTCTCGCGGAATGATTACTTTTGGAGAGCCATATTCAACTTCAACATGGACATGTGTTAAACCTGCTTTTTCTGCTTCTTGTTTATATTCTTCCAATAGTTCTTTGGCGTAAGATTCAGAGCGTTCTGCCATTGTACGGTCGTAAGCTTCGATCGTAGCGAAGTTACGTGTATCGATGATATGCGTTACATATAAGTGAGCGTCATTTCTTCTTGCTACTTGAACAGCTTTTTTGAATGCCCATTCTGCTTCTTTTGATCCATCAACTGCAACAAGAATATTATTATAAGTTAAACTCATTAAAATTCCCTCCTTTAATAGTTTCATTATATCAAAAAGGGAATTGTAAAATGTTAAAAAAAACTGAATATTATATAAAAAAATGGTGTAATTTAGTAATAGAAACTTGACGGAATGAATGAAGAAGGTAGCTATGAAGAATGAAAAAAGAGGATTTTCCGTTGCTCCAAACGGAAAATCCTCTTTTTGTCTATTTTAGTATGTCTACCTTTTCGGTTTACCTAAATAATGGTTACCGAAGTGTTGAAATTATTTAATGATTTGAAGTGTTTTAGGGTATTTTGTTAATATTTCATGACCTGTTGCCGTAACATAAACATCATCTTCAATACGAACACCCGCGACGTTCGGTACGTATATGCCCGGTTCAATGGTAAAAACCATACCTTCTTGTAATGGTAAGGTATTTGTCTCTGTTAATGAAGGGTATTCATGAACGGATATTCCAAGTCCGTGCCCTAGGCGATGAGGGAAAAATTCTCCGTATCCTTTGTCGGCGATGTATTGGCGTGCGGCTTTGTCTACTTCTGCGCATAAAGCACCTGGTTTGCTTGCGTCTAAAGCAGCTAACTGTGCTTGCAAGACAGTATCATAGATTTCCTGTTGCTTTTCGTTAATATCGTAGTACGCTACAGTTCTGGTGATATCTGAGCAATAGCCTTCATATACGACCCCTAAATCGAATAAGACAAGATCCCCTTTTTGAATTTTGGTGTTGCCTGGAGTCCCGTGTGGAGAAGCAGCATTTTTTCCTGTTAATACCATGGTCGAGAAGGCCATTTCATTAATGCCTTTTCGTTTTAATTCATATTCAATGGCTGCTAGAACATCCATTTCTGTTTTGCCTTCTTTGATTTCGCTTGTCCCTACTTCAATAGCGAAATCGGCTAACTTACATGCCTCACGAATGATGGATAATTCTTTCTCGTCTTTAATCATGCGAAGTTGGCGCAATTTTTCTTCTGCAGAAATCAGTGCAGGGTTTCCGAAGCAAGCTTGGATATGTTCAAAGCGTTCTACATTCATATGTTCTTTTTCTACAGCGGCTGTAGTAATATGTATATTTCGTTTTTCGACAGCTGTCTTAATCATGTCCCATGGATTTTCAATGTCTGTATATCCAATGATTTCATGGCTCCAACCTGTATGCTTCACTTCTTCTACTTCCATCTTTGGACAAACTAAAATTGGTTCAGCAGTCTGGAAGACGATAAGGCAGAGTAATCGCTCGTGAGGATCACTGTAAAAGCCACTTAAGTGGAAGACGTTTTCAGTAGATGTGATGAAGGCTGCTGGAATCTCTTTTTGTTGCAACCAAGTTTGAAATGAATGTAACCGATTATTCATAGGTTTTCCTCCTAAAAAGTTTTAAGTCATAGATGTATAAATGATTGATAAAAGTAAACTATTGTTAAGGATGTATAACAACCTAAGATTGGGTGTGGAATAGTTTTTTTTAGGGTAACAGTATAAAGGAACTTTTGCAACCTGATATACTAAGTTTTGTATAGTTCAACATTTCCAACGGGTTTCTCATCTTCTGTAAGATTAAGATGTTTTAGGGGGAAATGTTGAAGCTGTAGGCGGGGTGCACAGATTATTTGCCAATGAAAATAAGTAGAGCAGGGATTTGGTATATCTATTTGTCAAGATGAATACAACAAGAATAAACAAGAGGAGTTGGTAAGATGAAAGTAACATTTCATGGGCATGCGGTATTGAAGGTAGAAACGAATGGAAAGGTGATTTTGTTCGATCCTTTTTTGACAGGAAATGAATTGGCGGATATAAAAGTGGATGATGTCCGACCGGATGTCATTATTTTGACTCATGGACATAATGATCATGTGGGAGATACGGTGGAACTTGCAAAGAAATATAACTCTTTAGTCATCGCCAATGCCGATTTAGCAACTGTATTGGAATGGCAAGGTGTACAAAACCTACATGGAATGAATATTGGTGGATCCTATGAATTTGATTTTGGTACCGTAAAGCTAACACCGGCTCTACATGGTTCTGGATATGTGACAAATGATCAGCAATTAATGTATTGCGGTCAACCTGCTGGGGTTTTATTGATAGCAGAAGGAAAAACGATTTATCATGCTGGAGATACAGCGTTGTACTCGGATATGAAGTTAATTGGAGAGAGACATCCGATTGATGTAGCGTTTGTGCCAATTGGAGATAACTTTACGATGGGACCGGAAGATGCGGCTACTGCAGTGGCATTTCTAGGAGCGAAATTGGCGGTTCCGATTCATTATGATACGTTTCCTCCGATTAAGCAAGATCCACAGAAGTTTTTGGATCTATTGCCGAATAAGAACGGGAAAATTTTACAACCGGGAGAATACATACACTTATAAAGTGAGCGTTAGAGAGGTGTCCAGAAAGATTATTCCGATTAACATGTTTAGAGGAATGAGTCTTTCTCTATAAGCCTTTTTTTCTCATTGTGCGAAAGAAACAGCTTGGAATTGTCGCGTGAGTCGAGGATAAACAAATTGGTAGGAGCGTTCGAAAAGTCATAAAATGACTTTTCGAACGCTCCTTTTTATTCATCTTGTAAAAAAAACAGCATACAGTAATAGTAGCTAGATAATCATGGAGGTGAAGTGTGTGCAACAACGATTATTGTTTTGTTTGTTAGTAATCGGCATTATGTTGTATTATGCTGTACCGCAATTGAACTTTTACGGGACGATAGAAGAACGCATTTTTGCGGTAGCATGGTTGTTTTTTGCCGTTTGTACAGTAGGGGGCAACATATCAGCTGTTTTATATGGTTCTTCGAAGAAAAGACATGTCCAAAAAGTGAAAAAAAATGGTCAATTGCGAAAAAGAATGAACAATTATTAATAGTATATTTGTATAAAGAAGTGATTTACCTTTATAATGTAGGAAAATGGATTTTTGTAAAGGGTGAAGAGCTTTGGCTACAAAGCATGAACAAATTTTAAAGCATATCGATGAATTGCCGATTGGTGAGAAAATATCGGTTCGTCAAATAGCTAAAGATTTACAGGTCAGTGAAGGAACCGCTTATCGAGCTATTAAAGAAGCAGAAAACAATGGATACGTCAGTACAATTGAACGTGTTGGCACAATTCGGATTGAACGTAAGAAGAAAGAAAATATTGAAAAACTCACATATGCAGAGGTTGTCAACATTGTAGATGGACAAGTGCTCGGTGGTCGCGCTGGATTACATAAAACGTTAAATAAATTTGTAATCGGGGCGATGAAATTAGAGGCGATGATGAGATACACAGGTGCGGATAATTTGCTAATAATAGGTAATCGCACAAATGCTCATGAGTTGGCTTTACGGGCAGGTGCTGCTGTTTTAATTACAGGTGGCTTTGATACAGATGAACATGTAAAGAAACTGGCGGATGAATTGCAGTTGCCTATCATTTCAAGTAGTTATGATACGTTCACTGTTGCAACGTTAATCAACCGTGCAATCTATGACCAATTAATCAAAAAAGAAATCTTGCTCGTTGAAGATATTCTAACACCGGTTGAGTCGACAGCGTTCTTACGTTCCGGAGATACAGTCGCTCAATGGCATGAACTGAATGAGGCGACGACGCATAGCCGATTCCCGGTTATTGATCATCATAATAAATTGATTGGTATGATCACTTCTAAAGATGTTATGGGAGTGGATAAGAATGTATTGATTGATAAAGTGATGACGAAACACCCGATGACGGTTAGTGGAAAGACAAGTGTAGCTTCTTCTGCTCATATGATGGTGTGGGAAGGTATTGAAATGCTTCCTGTTATCGACAACCATCAGAACCTCCAAGGAATCATCAGTCGACAAGATGTGTTGAAGGCGCTTCAAATGATTCAACGACAACCGCAAGTAGGAGAAACCATCGATGATATTATCACGTCACAGCTTGTAGGATCAAACAGTAAAGGGAAACATGAAGAAGTGTACCGTTGTGACGTAACTCCACAAATGACAAACTACTTAGGGACAATTTCTTATGGTGTATTTACCACAATCGTAACAGAAGCAGCCAATCGTGTGCTACGCTCCTTTAAAAGAGGAGATTTAGTAGTTGAAAATATCACGATTTATTTCATTAAACCGGTTCAGATTGATAGTCAATTGGAAGTGATTCCGAAAGTGTTGGAAGTTGGTCGGAAGAATGGAAAAGTGGATATTGAAGTGTTCAATGAGGGGAAAATGGTCGGTAAAGCAATGATGATGTGTCAATTGTTAGATCGCTCATAATGATGGTTACAAAAAGGATGACTCTGAAGAAGTGAATTCCACTGCATAGCGCGCATGTCTGTTGACGGTTTTTCTGGAACATAGACAAGCTATGGGAGCTGTGGAATTTGGCGCTTTCGCTTTCGGTCATCCTCTTTTTGTGCATCTTATGCTTGGTTGTCCATTTGTTCAGCTTCATCAATAGCCAGTGGCAAAAAGAATTTGTAGGCTTTAATTCCTGCCCAGATGCTTGCTGTCCCAATGATGATAAAGATTGAAGCGATGATATAGGTAAGGATTGTTTTAAACATGAATAGTTGATTGAGACCGAACAGTGAAACAAACGTTCCTAGGGCAATCGAAGATTTACTCGACACCCATTTTTTTTCGATGGGTCGTTTTGTTCGGAAAAATTTAATTTTGAAGAAAACATAAAAAGCTAGTGATACAATGATAAGAGCGGCAAATACAGGCATTCCGTCATCCCCCTGTTTTAAATTGTTTCCCTTGTTAAATTGTAACTATAAATGTAAATTATTTCTATATGTTAGGCAAAATACGTTATCTTTATTATGATAACTGCATTTGGATAAATGGAAGGAGTTTGTTATGAAAGCTGCAATCTTAGAAAGTATTAAACAATATGAGACGATTATTTTACACCGCCATGTGCGCCCAGATCCTGATGCATATGGATCTCAATGTGGCTTGGCTCAAATTTTGAAAACGTCTTTTCCAGAGAAGAACATATATGTTGTGGGGAAAGAAGAGAAATCACTTCATTTCATGAAACGATTGGATGTTATTTCGGATGAAGTTTACGAAGGGGCGCTTGCAATCATTTGTGATACGGCTAATGAAGATCGTATATGTGATCAACGTTATAAGTTAGCTGAAAAGATTGTGAAAATTGACCACCATCCCAATGACGATGCATATGGTGATGTAGTCTGGGTAGATACAAGTGCGAGTTCAGCGAGTGAAATGATTTATGAATTTTATTTGTTCGGACAAGACAAAGGCTTAAAAATGGATGATGAAGCGGCTCGTCTCTTATATGGTGGAATTGTTGGGGATACGGGTAGATTCTTATACCCAAGCACGAGTGAAAAGACGTTTAAATATGCCGGAGAACTGATTGACTATCATTTTTCTCGTACAGATTTGTACAATAGCATGTACGAGCTGGATGAAAAAGTAGTTCATTTAAACGGCTATATCCTTCAAAATTTTGAAGTGTCGGCTTCAGGTGTAGGAAAAGTCATTTTATCTAAGGAAGTCCTTAAGCAGTTTGATGTGGTGCCTGCTGAAGCATCGTTATTGGTCAGTGCTTTAGGTAATGTGAAAGGGATAAAAGCTTGGGTCTTTTTCATTGAGGAGGAAGCTACGATTCGTGTACGTCTTCGTTCGAAAGGGCCGATTATTAATACAGTGGCTAAGAAATTCAATGGAGGTGGACATCCTTTAGCGTCGGGTGCTTCCATATCTTCATGGGATGAAGCGGAAGCGGTTGTTGCAGAGCTTGAAAAGGTATGCAACGAAGAGTAAGAGTTGTCTAGAGCAGGAGTCAATTGAAGGCTTTGGCAATGCTTACTTACCGTTTTCTTGCAAAGAAAAGGCGGCAAGAAGATATTCCTTGCTGCCTTTCTAATAAGATAAGAAAGTATATAATTCTGAAGTTTGAACGCTGTCTAGCTTCAGTGCCCGGTGAACTTCGACATCCTCCCTACGATCAGTCAACGGATAAGGTCTTCACGTCCGGTCCTGTGACAACGCCGTTGTGACTCTCATCCTGAGAGCCTCATACGTCGCTAGACGGGCACTTGCGCTTTTCTAAGCTCTTTTTATTTCTACAACAATATAGAGCGTAGAGTAAAACATGATTTCGCTCACTTCAAATGCATATTTTTTTTCGTTCAGTTCAATGCTCTTATTTTCAATGGTTTTCTTCAGGAGTGACTTGCTATTATAGACGGTTTCCAAATCTTTTGTAATCAATGAGCGTAAGTCATTCCGGATGGATTCTTGTGCTTCGATGACAGAAAGCAAATCTAACTTGTAATCACGATAATTGTCGATTGTTACTTGTATGTCTATCACCTTTACATTCTTCTCAGTCTCTTCGTTATGAGATTCTGATTCCTTCTCCCATATTTCGATTTTTTTCGTTAAGTCGATAATTTGTTGTTCTTGTGATTTAATCCGTTGGATTTGTTTTTCTTGCATGATACCGTGCATATAAAAATAAAGTAGCCAACTTACAACTCCCCCTATCACTACACCTGCAAAAAAGCGTTGCCACTTTTTGTCGGAAGAAATGGCGGGTATCTTCATGGTGTGAACTGTCCTTGGGTAAACCACCGAATGATGATGGAACCTGTGTGAGCACCAAGCAAGGCAGACAAAATCCAAAGAATTTGTTTAATAATATCGCGTGTTTCGGCTTCTAAAATCCCTCGTTCAAAACTATAGACGGTATCAAATGTTCCGCCAATTGCTGCTACGATTGCCCAAATCCGTAAGCTTTCAGATAATCGCATAACCACTGTAAGAGGAGGCTGATTAGTGAAGAAGGCTGCTATGCCACCAATCAATGAACCTCCAAGCAAAACACCGAGTGCAATAAAAAAGCTGTTTAAAAAAGCAGGGAAAAAGGCTTCATTCATCTATCATCCATCCTTTTATCATTCAATTCATGGTTCGTACAAATGAAGTAGTGATGATATGAAAACATGCTTATTAGTTATATATGGACAACTTCCTCTATATATTCGTACGAAGCGCAATAAAATGAGAACGTATTTTCTTTTTTGAAGCAAAGGAACTATAATAATCAATAACACCTTGGTGCTATTACACTCGAATATCGGTGGCATTCACCAAAGGACTTTTACCTATATTGAATAGCGGTCTTAATCAATAGACTGTATGAAGATAGAAAGAATATGAATGTTAGGAGGGGAAAAGATGGATTATGTGCATCTTCATGTACAATCTGCCTATAGCTTACTCTCGAGCACAGTAGATATTGAAGGATTGGTAGCGAGAGCTAAAAATAGCGGGATGAAAAGCATTGCACTGACCGATCATAATGTGATGTATGGAGCGATTCCGTTTTACAAGGCATGTATAAGCAATGGCATCAAGCCCATCATCGGGTTATTGGCAGATGTGCTGCATGGTGAAGAAGCCTTCCCTCTTTTACTTTTAGCTAGTAACAATAATGGATATGCTAATTTGTTGAAAATTAGCAGCAGCATACAAATTAAATCGAAACAAGGACTTCCTTTGAAATGGTTGAAAGGATATCGAGACGGTTTGATTGCTATCTCTCCTGGTCGGCAAGGCATTATTGAAGAGATGGTGGTAAGCGAACAGGGTGAAAAAGCGCAAGAGATGGTCGAGACGTTTAAACAAATATTCGGTCAGGATCATTTTTATCTTTCTGTTCAAATTGATGAGCCACAAAATGAAGCAATCATGCAGCTTGCAGCTGAAACGGGGATACCGGTTGTTGCCACGAATCCTGTCAATTATTTACGTCCTGAAGATACACTAGCATATGAAGTTGTACAAGCCTTGCAGGGGGGGACTAAGCTTTCCAAAGAAAATAGGCAAAAAGGAAGCAGCAGTCAGCATTATTTGAAGGATAGAAACGAGATGGCGGCTCATTTTTCGATGATTCCGGAAGTGATTCACAATACGGTCAAGGTAGCGAACCGATGTAATGTCTCACTTACTTTCCATCAACAGCTGCTCCCTAAATTCCCAAGCTCACAACCGGCTGACCAATTATTGCAGAGTGTGTGTGAGGAAGGTTTTGCTAAAAGGTATGTTAATCCACCTGCTAGTTATCGTCAGCGATTGCAATATGAACTGGCGGTCATCAAGAAAATGAATTTCAGTGACTATTTTTTAATTGTCTGGGATTTTATGAAGTTTGCCAGGAAGCAACATATTTTAACCGGACCAGGACGAGGCTCAGCGGCCGGTTCGATGGTGGCATATGTGCTGCAAATTACGGATATCGATCCGATGGAACATAACCTGTTGTTTGAGCGTTTTTTAAATCCGGAGCGAATTACAATGCCGGATATTGATATTGATTTTTCCGATATACGCAGAGATGAGGTCATTTCTTATGTGGCACAAAAATATGGAGAACTGCATGTTGCCCAAATTATTACATTCGGTACGTTTGCGGCTAAAGCTGCACTCCGGGATACAGGCAGAGTGTTCGGATTAAACAGTAAGGAATTAGAGGCTTTATCCAAAATGGTTCCGAACCGTTTAGGCATTTCCATTCAAGAAGCGTTGAATGAGTCACCAAGATTGAAAGAGTACTATCACAATCATGAAATGTATAAGAAACTGATTGACACGGCCATGATTATTGAAGGTTTGCCAAGACATACGTCTACTCATGCAGCTGGTGTAATCATTTGTGATCAACCTTTAACAGACCTTATCGCTATTCAAGAAGGGCATAATGGTGTCCATTTAACACAATTCCCGATGGAAGCTTTAGAAGAATTAGGGTTGTTGAAAATGGATTTCTTAGGTTTGCGAAATCTCACCTTAATGGAAAGAGTACTCTTTGCAATTAAGAAATTAACAGGAAGAGTAATTGATTTAAAGGCGATTCCTCAAAATGATGAAAAAACATTCCGAATGATCGGGAATGGTGAGACAGTTGGGATTTTTCAATTTGAATCGGAAGGTATGCAAAAAGTATTGAAACAGTTGAAACCAGAGAGATTTTCTGATCTTGTTGCTGTGAATGCGTTATACAGACCAGGTCCTATGGAGAATATCCCAGCTTATATAAGAAGGCGTCATGGGGAAGAAAAGGTGTCCTATTTACATGATGACTTAAAGGAAATTCTTCAACATACGTTTGGAATCATTGTCTACCAGGAACAAATAATGCAAATAGCTTCTAAGTTTGCTGGATTTTCGCTTGGACAAGCGGATTTATTAAGACGAGCTGTGTCTAAGAAGAAAGCGGACGTTTTGAAAGAACAACGTCAGTATTTTGTAGAAGGAAGCTTAGAACAAGGCTATCCGCGAGAAATTGCTGAACAAATATATGATTATATCGTCAAATTTGCCAATTATGGCTTTAATTTAAGTCATGCTGCAGCATATAGTTTAATTGCTTATCAATTAGCTTATTTAAAAGCGAATTATCCGCAATTCTTTATGGCTGCCTTAATGAGCAGTGTAATAGGAAATGACGGGAAAGTGGCGCAATATGTACGTGAGTTGAGGAAGATGCGCATACCGCTATTATCCCCTTCTATCAATAAGAGCGGTTATGCCTTCCAACCGGAAAAAGAAGGAATTCGCTATAGTTTAGCCGCTATTAAAGGGGTCGGTGCAGCTACGGTGAAAGATATTACGAATGAACGTAAACAAAAGAGGTTCAGTGATTTATTCGACTTTTGTGTAAGGGTTCCTACGAAGTCTGTTAATCGTAAAGTGCTAGAAGCACTCATTCATAGTGGTGCCTTTGATGAATGGGGGCAGGATCGTGCGACTCTTCTTGCTAGCCTTGATGTGGCTCTTGATCATGCAGAGTTGGCAGCTGGAGACGAAGAAGGCTTTGCTTTATTTGATAATACAGAGTTCAACTTAAAACCGAAGTATGTAGAAGTGGACCCTCTCTCGCAAGAATCTAAATTATCGAAGGAAAAAGAGGTTTTAGGGTTATATCTATCGAATCATCCTATAGCCGCCTATAAACCTTTATTTGGCTATTTCGGTTTTACTCCCCTTTTCCGTATAATAGAAGGAGAAGAGCAGAGGTATGCTGTCGGGGTATATATAGTAGATATAAAAACAATCCGCACGAAAAAAGGCGAAATGATGGCCTTTGTCACAATTGCTGATGAAAGTGATGAAATGGAGGGCATTGTGTTTCCGACGGTCTTTAAACAATACAAGGATCAATTGGAAAAGGGCCAAATTGTTATGATGCAGGGGCATGTGGAAAAGAGAAATGACAAAGTGCAATTCATTGTCCGAGAAGTGTGTAGTCTAAAACAGTTACAAGAGAAAAAAGATCACTCGACAAAGACGATTTATATCAAAATTGCCTCCAGTCAACATAATAAAGAACGATTATTGCTGATTAAAAATATATTGAAGAAATATCCAGGTTCTACAAGGGTCCTTCTTTATTTTGAAAAAGAAAACAGATCGGTTTTGCTGAATATGTGGGATTGGGTAAACCCAACGGAAGAACTGCTGAGTGCGTTAAATGAAATAATTGGCCAGGAAAATGTTATCGTGAAAAGCGTTTGAGTTTTTACATCCTTTGTATCTGTGATATAGTGTGAAGATGATAGAATTTTCAGAGAAATTAAAGCGTTACAAAGGATGAGAAACCATTTTTTACTTCCAAAAAGTTAAGGAGTGAAATTCAAGTGAGAGAAAAAGCTTTACAGATGCACAGAGTAAACAAAGGAAAACTAGAAACAGTTTCAAAAGTAGAAGTGAAAAATGCTGAAGACTTAAGCTTAGCTTATTCACCTGGAGTTGCAGAGCCATGTAAAGATATTTTTGATAAGCCTGAGCTAGTGTATGAATATACGATGAAAGGCAATATGGTGGCTGTCGTTTCAGATGGGACTGCTGTTTTAGGTTTAGGAAATATAGGGCCTGAAGCGGCTTTACCGGTTATGGAAGGGAAAGCTGTCTTATTTAAAAGTTTTGCTGGTGTCGATGCATTTCCAATTTGTTTGAATACGACAGATGTGGATAAAATCATTGAAACTGTCAAACTACTAGAGCCTAATTTCGGTGGCGTGAATTTAGAGGATATTGCTTCTCCTAATTGTTTTATTATTGAAGAACGTCTAAAGAAAGAAATGAATATTCCTGTTTTTCATGATGATCAACATGGAACGGCGATTGTAACCGTTGCAGGACTTATTAATGCTTTAAAGCTAGCTGGTAAATCGTTATCAGAAGTGAAAATTGTCGCTAACGGTGCAGGAGCAGCAGGAATTGCCATTATTAAATTGTTGTTTACATATGGTGTACGTGATGTCATTATGTGTGATTCGAAAGGCGCGATTTATGAAGGACGTCCAATTGGCATGAATGCCGTGAAAGAACGGATTGCGAAGGTTACCAATCGTAATCGTATTGAAGGTAGCCTTTCGGATGTTATTAAAGGAGCGGATGTCTTCATTGGCGTATCAGTGGCTGGGGGGTTAACAGCAGAGCATATTCAATCCATGAATGATAATCCTATTATCTTCGCTATGGCTAACCCGGTACCTGAAATTATGCCGGAAGAAGCCATTGCGGCTGGTGCACTTGTTATCGGTACTGGCAGATCGGATTACCCTAATCAAGTCAATAACGTATTAGCGTTTCCGGGTATTTTCCGTGGTGCACTAGATGTTCGTGCTACACATATTAATGAACAAATGAAAATGGCGGCAGTGGAAGCCATTGCACAATTAATTAGTCCAGAGGAACTGAATGCAGAATATGTCATTCCTGGACCGTTTGATCCTCGTGTAGCGCCAGCTGTTGCGGCGGCTGTTGCCAAAGCGGCTATGGAAACGGGAGTAGCAAGAATTAAGGTTGATACTGAGGAAATTAGAGAGAAAACTGAAAAACTTGCAGTCGTTGGGAAGTAATGTTGTTTGTTATATTTTTGTAAGTGATAGTTAAAATTAAGCGGAGGCTGTTTCAAAAGTAATGGAATTACTTTCGAGACGCCTCTTTCACTTTATCTCGGCTATGATTTATAGGAGACTTCTACTAAATGTGCCTACTGAATCAAAAGTATCTATAACTTTTAATGAAAGATGTTTATAATTTATAATACGTTGGTGTCGATAAATGTCGCCACACATATGACAGATTTTTACAGTTTTTTTATATTCTTTATTGTAGAGTGTAGAATATAAATGGTAGATTATGTGAGTGAATACAATTTCAAAGGGGGTTCCCTCTTGTTAAAGGACTTATTTTCAAAACAAAAGAAGAAAAAATATGCACCTATTCCACCGAGACAGGACGAGCAGTATATACCTGAAGGTATCATGAACAAATGTCCGGAATGTAAGAAAATCATTTATTCAAAAGAATTATTGAAAAATTATAAAGTATGTTTGAATTGTGGCTATCACCATCGAATGAATGCTTTTGAAAGAATTGATTGTACGTTAGATGAAGGATCTTTTCAGGAATTCGATGCACAGCTTATCTCTGCTAACCCACTTGGATTTCCGGGGTATGAAGAGAAATTAGCGAATGATCGATTGAAAACCAATTTGAATGAAGCGATTGTAACTGGTCTTGGTTCGATTCAAACTTATCCAGTGGTAATTGCGATTATGGATGCCAATTTCAGAATGGCGAGTATGGGTTCTGTTGTCGGTGAAAAGATTACACGTGCAATTGAACAAGCGGCTGAAAGAAAACTGCCATTTCTTATTTTTACGGCTTCAGGCGGTGCCAGAATGCAAGAAGGAATCTTGAGTTTAATGCAGATGGCCAAAACGAGTGTGGCTTTAAAGCGATTTAGTGAACAAGGTGGGTTATTTATCTCTGTTATGACGCACCCGACTACTGGGGGGGTGTCAGCGAGTTTTGCATCGCTAGGTGACTATAATTTTGCTGAACCGAAGGCGTTGATTGGTTTCGCCGGTAGAAGCGTCATTGAACAAACGATTAGGGAAGAGCTTCCGCAAGATTTCCAGACGGCTGAATTCGTTTTGAAACATGGGCAGTTGGATGCTGTCATATCTCGTTTGGAGCTGAGAGAACAATTAGCTACCGTCTTAAAAATACATCAACCAGGTGGTGAATTGCAGTGGTAGGAGAATTAGAATTTGAGAAGCCCATTAAGGATTTGCGGAAGAAAATCGATGAACTGATTAAGGTATCTGAGAAGGCAGAAGTGAATATTTCTGATGAGATTAATAATCTAGAAGAGCGTTTGGCCAAATTAGAAGATGAGGTATATGCAAATTTAAAACCGTGGGATCGTGTCCAAATTGCTCGACATCCTGCCAGACCAACTACTCTGGATTATATTTCGTATTTGTTTTCGGATTTTATGGAATGTCATGGTGATCGATTGTATGGCGATGATGAAGCGATTGTAGGTGGAATTGCTATGTATAGGGGATTACCTGTCACAGTCATAGGCCATCAAAGAGGAAAGGACACGAAAGAAAATATTCGTCGGAATTTCGGGATGCCCCATCCGGAAGGGTATCGTAAAGCATTGCGGTTAATGAAGCAGGCCGATAAATTTAATCGACCGATTATTTGTTTTATTGATACAAAAGGTGCCTATCCAGGTAAAGCTGCTGAAGAAAGAGGACAAAGTGAAGCTATTGCTACTAACTTATTTGAAATGGCAGGTCTGAAAGTACCGATTATTTGTATCGTAATTGGAGAAGGAGGAAGTGGTGGAGCACTAGCATTAGGAGTGGGTGATGTCATTTGTATGTTAGAGAACTCTATTTATTCCGTTATTTCTCCAGAAGGTGCGGCGACCATTCTATGGAAGGATTCTACACGATCAAAACAAGCGGCAGAATCCATGAAAATCACGGCATCCGATTTAAAGAAGTTATCAGTGGTTGATGAAGTGATAGCCGAGGTAAAAGGTGGAGCTCATCGCAATGCGGAAGAACAAGCAAGTTATATTGATAAAGTTCTATTTGCTTCGTTAAACCGATTAGTGAAACAAGATTCAGCTACCTTACTAGGTGAAAGATATGAAAAATTCAAACAAATCGGAGAATATGTGGATTCGAAAACGTACTCGGAAATTAAGTGATTGTAAAATTTATGCAAGCGGATGGTTCAAATTTTCTTAGAAGTAGTATGTCATATTTATCATCAATAGGTTATTTGTTTTTTTGTTGAGATGAATCAGAAAAAGGTTGAATCAATTTAGTGAAAATAAACCTACTTGGTGACTGTTTAACTTCTTTCGCTGTTCCTGTTTTATGAGTTTCAATAACAATGGAACGTGTAGGGACTATAGCGTGAATCCTTTGTTGGCGATAGAAAGCAATCAAATCTCCTGCACATAAATTTTTTTATAATAATCAATGTGTGGGAGGTTAAGTGTTTTTTCATACATAGTACGTTTATTTCCTAACGAAAAAAGAAAACCTTTTCAAAAAAAGACTTTTCATTTAATTCTTTATAAGAAAAGGTTGTACTATTTCAAATGTTATACAAATAAGTGTAGCTAATTAGCTACACTTATTTGTATGGAGGTTACTATAATTCCTTTTTTAATACATATTAGATGTAAATATATATAATATTTGAACATTTAAGTGCGACATAAAAATATTGTTAATTCCATCACAAACAGTCTTTACGAATTGAATAAAGTCCTTTAGAATGTATACTCAGAAAGAGCACAATCTCCAATGATTTATACTTCACACAATCTAATTTCCATTTTGTCTTCGGATAGTTGTATTACTCTACTTCAATTAATGGTTGATGAATGCCATAAATTATATAAATTAAGTGGTGAACCACTCTTGATGAAGATAAAAGCTTCGGAAAATACCATGGATGATGTTTACGCGTATGTCGTACCGATTCATATGTAAAAACGTCGAAATGTTATTGATAGCGTGTTAAATCAAAGGATAAGATTAATTATGTTTAAAACAGTTTTTAGGAATAGTTTACTTTATACATACGAAAACTATTGAGGGAAGATTCCTTGTACTATTCTTAGTAATCAACAACTTTTAGAGGTGAGCTTTATGAAAAGAATTGGTGTTTTAACTAGTGGTGGCGATGCACCTGGTATGAATGCTGCTGTTCGAGCAGTAGTCCGCAAAGCTATTCATCATAATCTTGAAGTGTATGGTATTTATTCAGGATACTACGGTTTAGTTAATGGAGATATTAAAAAGCTTGATTTAGGTTCTGTTGGAGATATTATTCAACGTGGAGGAACAGCTCTTTATTCTGCGCGTCTTCCAGAATTCAAAGAAAAAGAAGTACAATTAAAAGGTATTGAACAATTAAAGAAACATGGCATCGATGCACTTGTTGTTATTGGTGGAGATGGTTCATATATGGGAGCTAAGGCTCTTACTGAACATGGTTTCCCTTGTATTGGTGTACCTGGAACAATCGATAATGACATTCCGGGAACTCAATTTACAATTGGTTTTGATACAGCGTTAAATACAGTTATTGATGCTATCGATAAAATTCGTGATACGGCTACTTCTCATGAAAGAACGTACGTTATTGAAGTTATGGGAAGAAATGCAGGTGATATCGCTCTTTGGACAGGACTTGCTGGTGGAGCAGAATCTATTCTGATCCCTGAAGTTGGATTCGATATTCACGATATCGTAGAAAAACTTAAACAAGGTCATGCACGAGGCAAAAAACATAGTATTATTATTGTAGCTGAAGGTGTAGGCAGCGGTATTGAAATCGGAAAACAAGTAGAAGAGCTAACAAAATTCGATACTCGTGTAACGGTACTAGGACATGTTCAACGCGGTGGTTCACCATCTGCGGCCGATCGCGTACTAGCAAGCCGACTTGGAGCAAAAGCTGTGGAACTTTTACTTGAAGGTAAAGGTGGAAGAGCAGTTGGTATCGAAAATAATCAATTGGTAGATTATGATATTATTGAAGCTCTGAAGAAACCACATGTAATCGATATGGATATGTATCAATTATCAAAGGAATTATCTATTTAATATAGTTAAGAATAATTTTTCAAAACATTAAAGGAGGCTATTTAGCCAAATGCGCAAAACGAAAATTGTATGTACAATAGGTCCTGCTAGTGAATCATTTGAAAAACTTTGTAGCTTAATGGAAGCTGGAATGAACGTATGCCGTTTAAACTTCTCACACGGAAGTCATGAAGAGCATGCAGCACGAATCAAAACAATCCGTGAAGCTTCAGAAAGAACAGGAAAGAAAGTAGCGATTCTTTTAGACACTAAAGGTCCTGAAATTCGTACAAATGATATGGAAAACGGAGCAATTGAACTAGTTGCTGGTGAGAATATCATTATTTCTACAAAAGAAGTTCTAGGAACTACTGAAAAATTCTCAATCACGTATGATGAATTAATCAATGATGTAGAAGTTGGCTCACAAATTCTATTGGATGATGGTTTAATCGGACTTGAGGTAACTGCATTAGATAAAGAAAATGGCGAAATCCATACTCGTATCTTAAACGGCGGTACTTTAAAAAATAAAAAAGGTGTTAACGTTCCTGGCGTATCTGTAAACCTACCTGGTATGACAGAAAAAGATGCTAAAGATATTTTATTCGGTATCGAACAAAACGTTGATTTCGTTGCGGCTTCTTTCGTACGTCGCGCTTCTGACGTATTAGAAATCCGTGAACACCTTGATAGTAATGGCGGTAAACATATCCACATCATTCCTAAAATCGAAAACCAAGAAGGTGTCGATAATATCGATGATATCCTTGAGGTTTCTGAAGGATTAATGGTTGCTCGTGGTGACTTAGGTGTTGAGATTCCAGCAGAAGAAGTACCTTTAGTACAAAAACAATTAATCAAAAAATGTAACGCATTAGGTAAGCCAGTTATTACAGCTACTCAAATGCTTGATTCTATGCAACGTAACCCACGTCCAACACGTGCGGAAGCTTCTGACGTAGCAAATGCAATTTTTGATGGTACAGATGCAATCATGCTTTCAGGTGAAACAGCTGCAGGTACATATCCAGTTGAGGCAGTTCAAACTATGCATAACATCGCTTCTAGAGCTGAAACTGCATTAAACCATAAAGAATTAATTTCAAAACGCAGTAAAGATAGTGAGCACACAATTACAGATGCAATCGGACAATCTGTAGCTTACACAACATTAAACTTAGGTGCTAATGCAATTATCACACCAACGGAAAGTGGATATACTGCACGTATGATCTCTAAATATCGTCCACAAGCACCAATCGTTGCTGTTACTTCTCATGACCATGTTGCACGTCGTCTTGCATTAGTATGGGGTGTTACACCAATGGTAGGACCAAAAACAAATTCTACGGATGAAATGCTTGAAAATGCTGTACAGCAAAGCATCAACTCTGGATTAGTAGCATTTGGTGATACGGTTGTTATCACTGCTGGTGTTCCAGTATCTGAAGTAGGCACTACTAACATGATGAAAATTCATGTTCTTGGAAACACAGTACTTAAAGCACAAGGAATCGGTCGTAAAAAAGCAACTGGTAAAGTTGTTCTTGCGAAAGATGCAGCAGAAGCAAACGCTAAAGTACAAGAAGGAGATGTTCTTGTAACATTAGGTTCTGATAAAGAAATGATGCCTGCTATCGAAAAATGTGCGGCACTTATTACTGTTGAAGGTGGTTTAACAAGCCATGCTGCAGTAGTTGGTGTAAACTTAGGTATTCCAGTTCTTGTAGGAGCTGATAATGCTATGACAACACTTGTAGAAGGACAAGTAGTTACAGTTGATGCACAACGTGGTATCATCAATGATGGTAAATCTTCAGTACTATAAGCATGAAAATGGAAAAAAGAAGGCGGAATGCCTTCTTTTTTCATTAGGTAAAAATAAAAAAATGTATCATAATAGGTCATAAGGGAGGTGGATGTTTGTGAAGGTGCTTCTACTGTTATTTATTCTTATTCCTGCTTGTGAATTAGGTGTCTTACTTTGGTCAGGGACAACATTCGGTATACTTCCAACTGTGCTTATGATTATTGCGACGGGTATTGGTGGAGCCTATTTAGCTAAATACCAAGGCTTAGTGACAATGAAGAAAATGCAAGAACAAATGAATATGGGAATCATGCCAGGTGAAGAAATGATTGATGGTTTCTGTATTCTTGTCGGAGGAATTCTCCTTTTGGCACCAGGTTTTATTGCGGATGTCGTTGGCTTATTGTTATTGTTACCACCAACGAGAATCCTACTGAAACCAGTATTGAAAAAAATATTTCGTAAAAAAGTGGAACGAAATACCATTACGATTATTCAATAAAATGGTTGCATATTCTATTTATAAAACTCCAAAACGAAAGGCTGCTATGGGCAGTCTTTCGTTTTGGAGTTTATC
>JBJEFL010000017.1:0-24338 GCA_051873995.1 Bacillus sp. (in: firmicutes) | reverse complement strand
TTGAAATTTATCATGATTTTCCGTGTTTGATATAGTGCCAAAGGTCCGTGAATACATGGCTTTTATGTAATGCATTAATCATGACAAGGAAAGCTGGTCCAATAATCAATCCTAAGAAGCCGAATGATTGATAGCCTATGAATAGTGCTACTAAAGTGGCTAAAGGATCCAAATCGATGCTAGAAGAGAGAACTTTCGGCTCCATTATTTGTCGTTGAATAATGACGATGATGTATAGGATGCTCAGTCCGATAGCCAAACTTGTTTCTCCTGTAATGATTGCATAAATAATCCACGGTACAAATATGATACCACTACCGATATAAGGTAAGATATCAATCGCTCCAGTAATGAGGGCGATCGTGATGGCATAATCGACACGTAATATAAGCAAACCGATTAAAACAAGCAGGGTTGTATAAGAAATTAATGTGAACTGGGCCTTAACGAAACCGAATAGCGCTTTTTTTAGTTCAGTGAAAACAGATCCGCTGCTGTCTTTAATTTTTTGAGGGGCTAATTTTTTGATATAGTTATGCAGGCGCGGTAAGTCTTTGCTGATAAAAAAAGTGGCTAGTATTGAAAAAATAAGAACAGTGGCTGCATTCGGAAACCAACTAATCATAATCGGGATTTTTTGAAAAAACGTTTGGATGAAATTGCCGACTGTTGCCCCGATTGTTGCTCCGATGCTCTGGATATTTTCAATAATGGTCGTTTGTTGAGTGTTGTCTAATGTATTGAAAAAAAACGATATTTTTTCATAAAAAGGTATGACAGTATTCTCAAGATAACGCTCACTATACTGGATAAGCACATTTAAATGTTTTGGGACGTTATTCCCTAAGTAGTTAGCGCCAGCTATGATTTCAGCGATGAGCAAAATAATTAAGCCTGTGAATAATGAAATAATCATCAGTAATGTCAGAAAGACTGCTAATGCTCTGGGCAGTCTGGCTCTATGTTGAAAAAAATTGACAATAGGGTTAATCAAAAAGGCTATTCCAAGAGCAATCAAAAATGGGTAAATCACCGTTGCAGTCAAGTATATAAAACAGCTTGTCAGTAATATTATTAATAAGACTAATAAAAAACGGTAAATCATTTGTAGCTGATTGGATTTCAACGAATCAACTCCTTCTGGTTACAAATGCGCAATAATTGCTTTTTCTACATTCCCTTGAATATCGTCACGTTCGTAAGACTATTATGTCAAATGGAGTGAAGCGATAAACTAACAGAGAATGACTAGTTTTAAAAAGATGAAAAGGATGAGATGTGTGAGTTCTCCATATATATTTTTGCTATTATTATTATGTATAGCGCTATTTGCTAAAAATAATTCATTGATTGTAGCAGTTGCTTTTTTGTTACTTATAAAAATTGTCGGTTTAGGAGATAGAATCTTTCCGTTTTTGCAAAGTAAAGGAATCAATATAGGTGTGACAATCATAACTATTGCTGTCTTGATTCCGATTGCGACAGGAGCTATCGGTTTTAAAGATTTAGTGGAAGCGGCTAAGTCCCCGTACGCTTGGATTGCTTTGGGTTCAGGGATTGCTGTGGCGCTCATTGCCAAAAATGGTGTTACGTTATTAGCAAATGATCCGCATATTACAGTAGCTTTAGTTATTGGTACTGTACTTGCCGTGGCGCTGTTTAAAGGCGTTGCGGTCGGACCTTTAATCGCAGCGGGAATAGCCTATTTGGCGATGCAAATTTTTAAATTATTTTAAGTTGATGTATCAAATAGTTACATAGTAGATGACGGCTGAAATTCATTTTTCATAAATGTACTTTCAGTCGTTTTTTTAGGCTGTGTTCTAAAAGATTGTTGTTTTTAAATACATTCAGTGAATAAAACCAGCCTTTTTAAAAAAGGAATCTAGTAAGAGCAAAATAATTGAATCATTATATAAAAGGATGTAATCTCGTATTTGTGGGGTATTGTTATATTATTTTCGATAAATAGATAAAAAATTGTTAAACTAATAAATAATATAATATTTATTATAAAATAATCAATATAAAATACAGAATTAAAATATTTTTTTATCAATTTCAACAAATTAAGTACTTTTTCATTTTCAAAAGTTCATTTTATGTTTATAATGTTACTTGAAAGCGTAATCTTTTTTGAAATTTTATACTTTTTAGACTTATTTCGTGGGATTTGTGTGAAAAAATATCAGATTGAAATGAACGCTCATTTTATAATCTGTGTTTTTTTGAATAGGTTTAATATAGTAGACTTTAGGGTTAAGTAAAAAGAGTATAAATATTCGCTTTCTAGTTTTTTAAGAGTATCTACTCTAAGGCATGAATACATAGTGGACAGTTTACTATCCATTCGCTGGCCAACTATTTTTGATTTATTCGTAATGGGTAAAGGGGAATTAATAGAAAAGGAGAGATTCTATATGACAGTAACAAGAGGTCTCGAGGGTATTGTTGCAACAACTTCATCAATCAGCTCAATTATTGATGATACACTAACTTATGCAGGGTACAACATTGACGATTTAGCAGTTAATGCTACATTCGAAGAAGTTATCTATCTGTTGTGGCATCGTAGATTACCAAATAAAGCTGAACTGCAAGACTTAACAGTTCAATTAGCAAATAATATGGAAATTCCTAATGAAGTGATTGAAAGCTTCAAAATGTATGACATTCAAAACGTACATCCTATGGCTGCTCTTCGTACAGCTGTTTCATTACTTGGTTTATATGATGAAGAAGCTGAAGTTATGGAAGAGGCTGCTAACTATAGAAAAGCTATTCGTCTACAAGCGAAAATTTCTACAGTAGTGACAACTTTTGCTCGAATCAGAAAAGGTTTAGATCCAGTGGCACCACGTAAAGATTTAAGCTTTGCAGCTAATTTCTTATACATGCTAAGTGGAAAAGAACCAGCTGAAGTTGAAATCGAAGCATTCAATAAAGCGCTAGTTCTTCATGCAGACCATGAGTTAAATGCATCTACATTTACAGCGCGTGTATGTGTAGCAACATTATCTGATGTTTACTCTGGCTTAACTTCTGCAATCGGCGCATTAAAAGGACCACTTCACGGTGGAGCAAACGAACAAGTAATGAGAATGCTTGCTGAAATCGGTTCATTAGATAACGTAGAGCCATATATTGCTGAAAAATTTGCAAACAAAGAAAAAATCATGGGCTTCGGTCACCGTGTTTACCGTAAAGGTGACCCACGTGCAAAACACTTGAAAGAAATGTCTAAACGTTTAACAACTTTAACAGGACAACCAGAATACTATGAAATGTCTGTTAAAATTGAAGAGCTTGTGACTGCTAAAAAGCCACTACCACCAAATGTAGATTTCTATTCTGCATCTGTATACCACAGTCTTGGTATTGATCACGATTTATTCACACCGATTTTTGCTGTGAGTCGTACATCAGGTTGGTTAGCTCATATCCTTGAACAATATGACAATAACCGTTTAATCCGTCCACGTGCTGAATACACTGGACCAGGTATGCAAACATACGTACCTGTTGACGAAAGATAATACATTATATTTACAAAATATTTATAATGTTTTTATAATTATAAAGAGAAAAAGGTTAGTAGAACATTCCTCGCGGAGATTCTACTAACCTTAAACTAATGAATTTTGGAGGGTGAATTATGAGTCAGGGTGCAAAAATTTCTGTAGAAAATGGAGTATTACAAGTTCCAAATAATCCAATCGTTCCTTTTATCGAAGGTGACGGAATTGGTCCAGATATCTGGGCAGCAGCTGTTCGTGTATTAGATGCAGCGGTAGAAAAAGCTTATAATGGTGTTAAGAAAATCGAGTGGAAAGAAGTACTTGCTGGGGAAAAAGCATTCAACCAAACAGGAGAATGGCTTCCACAAGAAACTCTTGATGTAATTAATGAGTACTTAATCGCTATTAAAGGACCACTTACAACTCCAATCGGTGGTGGAATTCGTTCACTGAACGTTGCACTACGCCAACAATTAGACCTTTTCGTTTGCTTACGTCCAGTTCGTTATTTCGATGGCGTACCATCACCTATTAAACGTCCTGAAGATACTGATATGGTAATTTTCCGTGAAAACACAGAAGATATTTATGCAGGTATCGAATATGCACAAGGATCTGCAGAAGTTAAAAAATTAATCGATTTCCTACAAACTGAATTCGGTGTTAACAAAATCCGTTTCCCTGAAACTTCTGGTATTGGTATCAAACCAATTTCTGAAGAAGGTACAAAACGTCTTGTTCGTGCTGCTCTTAATTATGCAATTAAAGAAGGCCGTAAATCATTAACACTTGTTCATAAAGGTAACATCATGAAATTTACTGAAGGTGCATTCAAAAACTGGGGCTATGAAGTTGCAGAACAAGAATTCGCTGAAAAAGTGTTCACTTGGAACCAATATGATCAAATTAAAGATGCTGAAGGCACAGAAGCTGCGAACAAAGCACAAGCTGCTGCTGAAGCAGAAGGTAAAATCATCGTTAAAGATGCGATTGCTGATATCTTCTTACAACAAATCTTAACTCGTCCGAAAGAATTTGATGTAGTAGCTACAATGAACTTAAATGGTGACTACATTTCTGATGCATTAGCTGCACAAGTTGGTGGTATCGGTATTGCACCAGGAGCTAACATTAACTACGAAACAGGACATGCAATTTTCGAAGCAACTCATGGTACTGCTCCTAAATATGCTGGTCTTGATAAAGTTAACCCTTCATCAGTTCTATTATCTGGTGTGTTATTACTTGAGCACCTTGGTTGGAACGAAGCGGCAAACTTAATTACAAAATCAGTTGAAAAAACAATTGCTTCTAAAGTTGTAACATATGATTTCGCTCGTCTGATGGACGGCGCGACAGAAGTGAAATGCTCTGAATTCGCTGATGAATTAATCAAAAACTTAGGCTAATACACTGAACACAAAGGGATTGATTTCATCAATCCCTTTTGTGTAACATATACATAATACATACTTTTGTTTGAACAAAGGGGAGTGAGAGTGTAAATGGCACGTAAAAAAGTTTCTGTTATCGGTGGGGGATTCACTGGGGCTACAACTGCATTCTTATTAGCTCAAAAAGAACTAGCCGATGTAGTGTTAGTTGATATTGAACCAATGGAAAAACCAACTAAAGGGAAAGCTCTTGATATGTTAGAAGCTGGTCCAGTACAAGGGTTTGATGCAAACATCATCGGTACTTCTAATTATGAAGATACTAAAGATTCAGATATCGTAATTATTACTGCTGGTATTGCTCGTAAACCAGGCATGAGTCGTGATGATTTAGTTCAAACGAACCAAAAAGTAATGAAAGCTGTCACTCAAGAAGTGGTGAAACATTCTCCGAACTGTACAATCATTGTATTAACAAACCCAGTTGATGCTATGACTTACACAGTTTATAAAGAATCAGGTTTCCCGAAAAAACGTGTAATAGGTCAGTCAGGTGTACTTGACACAGCTCGTTTTCGTACTTTTGTTGCACAAGAATTAAACTTATCTGTTAAAGATGTTACTGGATTTGTTCTTGGTGGACATGGAGATGACATGGTGCCATTAGTCAGATATTCTTATGCCGGCGGTATTCCGTTAGAAACTCTCATTCCCAAAGATCGTTTAGATGCTATCGTTGATCGTACCCGTAAAGGTGGAGCTGAAATCGTTAACCTTTTAGGAAACGGTAGTGCATACTATGCTCCTGCCGCTTCTTTAGTTGAAATGGCTGAAGCTATCCTGAAAGATCAACGTCGCGTAATTCCTTCAATCGCATATTTAGAAGGCGAATATGGATTTAACGGTTTATACTTAGGTGTCCCTACAGTACTTGGAGCTGGCGGAATTGAGCAAATCATCGAGTTGAATTTAACTGATGATGAACAAGCTGCATTGGCTAAATCAGCTCAATCTGTTCAAAATGTAATGAACGTATTAGCATAATTTTGTCAATCAGATAGTACACATATAATGGGTTTCATGATCAAAATACGGGGATTTTGTCTCCGTATTTTTTCTAATATCTATAGAGTATTTCGGTTGTGGTTTTAGATAATGATTCTTCAATTAATATAAATTTGGGGTGAAATGTTCTTATGTTGCTTAGTAAGAAGAGCAAAATCGGAAGGAAAATAGAAGAAATTGAAATTGGTGAAAAATTAACTTTGACAGAAAAAATCGAAGATAAAGATTTATTGTTATATCTTGGTTTAACCGGTGATTCAAACCCTCTTTATATTCAGCATGATTTTGCTGCTTTGACACCTTATAAAAAACCCGTTGTCCCCATCATCATGTTAAGTGGCATTATTACATCGGCCATTTCGAAATATTTACCAGGTCCAGGAAGCTTTATTACCCATCATGATATTACGTATGAAAAACCGGTCTATCACTATGAAAATGTTCAGTTCCTTTTTCAAGTAGTGGAGGTACACAAAACCGTTAATACAATCATTATTTTGGTTGAAGGGCAAAACGAACAAGGTGAAACCGTTATTGAAGGGAGAGTCACGGTTTCTCCGCCACGAGATTTAATGGAACAATAAGAGAAAGGCATTTAGAGAGGATGTCTGAAACGATTATTTATGTCCCAACTTCTCCCCGCTTTGTATAGCTTTTCTTAAACGATTGCAATTTTTTAGGGGGAATGATAAACGAGCGGTTAGGGCTGTCTGATTTTTCAGGCAGCCTTGTTTTTTGAAAAAAGTTTATAAAGGAGTTGTCGATTTTGTGCATTTCCATTAATATGAAAAGTATATGTTTAACTAGCGAGTGTTCGTAATTAATAGGAGGGTAATATGTCGAAAAAAGTTCTTGTAGTAGATGATGAGCAATCGATTGTCACGTTACTTCAATATAATCTTGAACAAGCAGGTTTCCTTGTTATTACTGCTTTCGATGGAAGAGAGGCTGTTCAAGTTGCAGAACTAGAAAATCCAGATTTCATTATACTCGACCTGATGTTACCTAAATTAGATGGCATTGAAGTCTGCAAACTGTTGAGACAAAAGAAAATGAATGTCCCAATTTTAATGCTGACAGCTAAAGATGACGAACTGGATAAAATTTTAGGGTTAGAGTTAGGTGCCGATGACTATATGACAAAGCCTTTTAGTCCTCGTGAAGTAATCGCCAGAATTAAAGCGATTTTACGTCGATCCAATACGCAGACGTTGAATGTAGACAAGGAAGAAGAACAAGAACTGTCTATTCGAATTGGGGAATTGGTCATTTATCCAGAAAAATATGAAACATATTTTCAAAATCAATTACTGGAATTAACACCTAAGGAATTTGAATTGCTTTTATACTTGGCAAAGCATAAAGGTCGCGTCCATACGAGAGACCAACTGCTGAGCACCGTTTGGAATTACGATTTTGCTGGGGATACACGCATAGTGGATGTGCATATCAGCCATTTGCGTGAAAAAATTGAAGTGGATACTAGAAGACCTAAATATATTAAAACAATACGTGGTTTAGGCTATAAGTTTGAGGAGCCTACAGATGCATGATTAAGTTTCGTTCGAAATTACTCCTGACAATCGTATCGTTAATTACGCTTGCGACTGTTGTTTTAGGGGTTTTTATTGTGCAATTATTAGAAAATCATAACTATACAAATTTCGAACAGGATATGATGCAGCAGGCGAAACAGGTTACTTCGGTCATTGAGGAATACGGGGGACTGAATACCTTTCTTCAGGAAACAAAGAAAGTAGACAATTTACACTTGTTGGTCCCTGATGTGATAATTGTAAATAACGAGATGAAAGTTGTTTATCTCTCGGAAGTTTCTAATGATCCTTCTCAAGAACAATATGTAGCTCAAATAAAAGAGAATATTCTTCAAGCTGAAAGCGGTCAAGCTAAACTGAAACAAAGCCTAAATTTATATTATTTTTGGCAGCCGATAAAATCTGAAAATGGATTCGTAGAAGGTTATGTCATACTGATGGAAGAATTTCAAGATATCCGTCAATTAAGTGATAAAGCTTGGTATGTACTAGCGACTATTTTTGTGTTTTTTATCCTTTTTATTAGCTACCTAATTTTGAAAATAGCAAAAAGATTTACAAAACCAATTGAAGCAGCGACGGATACAGCTATCGAACTTGCAAAAGGAAATTATCGAGCTAGAACCTATGAAAATCCTACCGATGAAATGAGTACGCTAAGTAAATCCATCAATTTACTGGCTCGTAATCTTCAAGAGATGGAAGTATCGAGGGAGATGCAGCAAGATCGTTTATCGACCTTAATTGAAAATATCGGCAGTGGTGTTTTGTTGATTGATAGTAAGGGTTATATTACGTTGATGAACAAGTCGTATAAAAATCTTTTTCATGTTTCTTCCTCTTCATTTTTGTATCGTTTATATTATGAAGTGCTTCCTTTTAGCGAAGTTATTTCACTGATTGAGGATATTTTTGTGACAGAGAAAAGTGTGAAAAAACAGCTGTTATTATCTCTTGAAATAGAACGAAGATATTTTGAGATTTATGGTGCCCCAATTATTGGCCATAATGATGAATGGAAAGGAATTGTCGTGGTTTTTCATGATATTACTGATTTGAAAAAATTGGAGCAGATGCGCCAAGACTTTGTGGCGAATGTATCACATGAGCTACGGACACCCATTACATCGATTAAAGGTTTCTCGGAAACGTTGTTGGATGGTAACTTGAAAGATGAAAAACTGACGCGTGATTTTCTGACCATTATTTTAAATGAGAGCGATCGTTTACAAGCTCTTATCAAAGAATTGTTGGAGCTATCCAAAATAGAAAATCAAGAATTTCGTCTCTCGCTGTCATTAATTGATTTAAATGTGTTACTAGAGGAAACAGAAACGATTTTCACACAAAAGGCAGAGGAAAAGGGTATTCGTCTATCCTTTGTTAAAGCGGATCATCCTGTAGAAGTAGAAGGTGATTTCGCCCGCTTGAAACAAGTATTCATTAATTTAATAACGAATGCTATTAACTATACGCCGGTATCAGGTAGTGTAACCATTTCGATGAACGAAGATGAAAAGTATGTGTATGTGGAAGTGAAGGATACTGGAATTGGTATTGAGACAGAGGAAATTCCACGTATTTTCGAAAGGTTCTATCGTGTGGATCGTGCCCGCAGTAGAGATTCGGGTGGTACGGGATTAGGTTTAGCGATTGTTAAACATTTAGTGGAAGCGCATAAGGGCCAGATGAAAGTAGAAAGTCAAATAGGGAAAGGAACATCTTTCGTCGTTCAGTTGAAAAAGCCAAAGAACTAACAGAAGCATAAAAGGCAAGGTGATTATCATGCACCTTGCCTTTTTATGGATAGCTTCATGAAAATAATGAACATCTTTTATTGGATAGCGTGTTAATTGTTTGCTCTATTTTTCTTTGTCTTACCGAACATGATAAAATAGAGAAATAATCTATCCTTTTAGAAGCTTTTCTATTATAGAAAGAACCAAGCTAACAGTAGTGGTTACATAAATAATTCTATTGGATACTATCACAATTGGAATGAATAGAGAGATAGACATAAAAACCATTTCCAAGGAGGAAAATTTGTTGAAGAAGAAATTGATGTTGATAGATGGAAATAGTATAGCGTATCGTGCTTTTTTTGCTTTGCCATTATTGAATAATGACAAAGGGATATACACAAACGCTATTTATGGATTTACTATGATGCTGACGAAAATGTTGGAGGATGAAAAGCCGACGCATATTTTGGTGGCATTTGATGCGGGGAAAACGACATTCAGACATGAAACGTATACGGAATATAAAGGTGGGCGGCAAAAAACGCCACCTGAATTATCAGAACAAATGCCATTTCTCCGTGAATTATTGGATGCATACAGTATTCAGCGCTATGAACTACCGAATTACGAAGCGGATGATATTATCGGTACGTTGTCTCTTCAAGCCGAAAAGGAAGGATATGAAGTAATCATCGTTTCCGGAGATAAAGATTTAACGCAATTATCGACAGAGCAAACGACTGTTAATATTACACGTAAAGGAATAACAGATATAGAGGTTTACACACCTGAACATATTCAAGAAAAGTATGGATTAACACCTTTGCAAATCATTGATATGAAAGGGCTAATGGGGGATAAATCCGATAATATACCAGGCATTCCGAGTGTCGGAGAGAAAACCGCTTTAAAGCTTCTGCATCAATTTGGCACTGTGGAAAACACTTTGGCATCTATTGATGAAGTGAGTGGGAAGAAGCTGAAAGAAAAACTAGAAGAACATAAAGAATCAGCTATTATGTCGAAACGTTTGGCGACAATTATGAGAGAAGCACCTATTGAAGTGACATTGGATGATATCGCTTATCATGGATATGATGTTGATAAAGTAATTCATATGTATAAAGAACTTGGGTTCAATTCGTTATTGGACAAATTAGATGTGTCCTCAGAAGGGGAAGAAATAATTCAAACAGACATCGCCTATGAAATGATTGAGCATGTAACAGACGATTTATTTTCCCATGAAAACGGTCTATATATTGAAATGATCGAAGAAAATTATCATCATGCAGACATCGTGGGAATCGCTCTTAGTAATGATAAAGGAAATTTTTTCATTCCTACTGATGTGGCTATGCAATCAACGGTTTTCAAAGATTGGGTTGAAAATGCGGATAGTAAAAAGTCCGTATTTGATGGGAAACGATGCCTTGTGGCGCTACAAAAACGTGGCATGCAATTAAGGGGGATTGACTTTGACTTATTGATTGCTTCGTATGTATTGAATCCCGGTGATCAAGGAGAGGATATGTCAGCTACGGTCAAAAGAGAATTAGGCATTTCATTACAGTCTGATGAATCTTTCTATGGGAAGGGTGCAAAAAGAGCGATTCCGAATGTAGAAGCGGTAGCCAATCACTTAGTTCATAAAGCGCAGGCCCTCTATTCGTTAAAAGATAAAATGCTGCAAGAACTAGATAATAATGAACAACTTGAGCTGTTCAAAGAGTTGGAGCTTCCATTAGCTATCATATTGGGAGAAATGGAAACGTACGGTGTGAAAGTTGATGTTGCTACGTTAGAAGGTATGAAAGATGAGCTGGCGGCCAAATTAACAGAAATAGAAAGTATGATTTATGAGTTGGCTGGGGAAAAGTTTAATATTAATTCACCAAAACAGCTGGGTGTCATTTTGTTTGAGAAATTGAATCTGCCAGTCGTAAAGAAAACAAAAACGGGTTATTCCACATCAGCAGATGTTTTGGAGAAGCTTGCGAGTAAGCATGAAATCATTGAATATATATTACAATATCGTCAATTAGGTAAACTGCAATCTACTTATATTGAAGGGTTATTGAAAGTGGTTGATAGTGAAACGGGTAAAGTGCATACACGTTTTAATCAAGCATTAACACAAACCGGTCGATTGAGTTCGACAGATCCTAACTTGCAAAATATCCCGATTCGTTTAGAAGAAGGAAGGAAAATCAGGCAAGCATTTGTTCCTTCGCAGCCGGGATGGTCTATTTTTGCGGCGGATTATTCCCAAATCGAATTGCGTGTGTTAGCCCATATTGCCAATGACCCGGGACTTATTGAAGCGTTCAAGGCAGACATGGATATCCATACGAAAACGGCCAGTGATGTATTTGGTGTCCGTCCTGAAGAGGTCACATCTAATATGAGAAGACAAGCAAAAGCAGTTAACTTCGGAATTGTTTATGGAATCAGTGATTACGGCTTATCGCAAAATCTAGGCATTACACGTAAAGAAGCCGCTGAATTTATTGATCGTTATTTACGAAGCTTCCCTGGCGTTCAAGAATATATGGCAGACATTGTCCGCGAGGCGAAAGAAAAAGGATATGTTTCAACGTTACTGCATCGTCGTCGCTATTTGCCTGACATTACAAGCCGAAACTTTAATTTGCGAAGCTTTGCGGAACGTACAGCAATGAATACGCCAATTCAAGGAAGTGCTGCTGATATCATTAAATTAGCGATGATTAATATGAGTGAGCGGTTGAAAAAGGAAAAACTGCAAACAAAATTATTACTACAAGTACATGATGAGTTGATCTTTGAAGCGCCAGAAGAGGAAATAGAGATTTTGAAGAATATTGTTCCAGAGGTTATGGAGCATGCCATTGAACTTTCTGTTCCTTTGAAGGTGGATTATGCTTATGGACCAACTTGGTATCATGCGAAATAACAGCTAGGGGGGACATAGATGCCAGAACTTCCAGAAGTCGAAACGGTTCGGAAAACGTTAGAGCAATTGATTGTCGGAAAAGAAATAGGTGACGTATTTATTCATTATCCGAAAATCATCAAAAGGCCGGAAGAGCATGAGCAATTCGCTGATGCCCTAAGAGGTCAACAAATTGAAGCCGTCGGGAGAAGGGGGAAATTCCTGCTTATTTATTTAACAGACTTAACACTTGTTTCTCACTTGCGTATGGAAGGGAAATATGCCGTACATCATTCAGAAGATCCGATTGAAAAGCATACGCATGTCGTATTTCGATTTACAGACGGAACAGAACTGCGATACAAGGATGTCCGTAAGTTTGGAACGATGCATTTATTTTCAAAAGGAGAGGAAATGAGTGCATTACCACTTGCGAAGTTAGGACCCGAACCTTTATCTGATGAATTTACCGTTGCTTATTTAAAGCCATTTCTTCAGAAAACAAATCGGAGCATTAAAGCGGTCATTCTAGATCAAACGGTCGTTGTTGGTGTGGGTAATATTTATGTAGATGAGTCGTTATTTCGAGCGAACATTCACCCATCCCGCCCTGCTTCTTCATTAACGGATGAAGAAATCAAGGCACTTGTAGAAGCGATTCGATCAACGTTAGCAGAAGCAATTGAACGAGGCGGCAGCACAATCCGTTCCTATATTAATTCTCAAGGGCAAATTGGCATGTTTCAATTACAATTGCTTGTATACGGAAAAGAAGGTGAACCGTGTCAAGTGTGCGGTACCCTCATAGAAAAAGAGAAGGTGGCCGGAAGAGGCACTCATATTTGTCCGACTTGCCAAAAGCTTTAATTAGGACTTGCAACAATGGATAGGCTCTTTCCATATACTATCGTATTGATTTGTATGGAAGGGGCTTTTTGTATGACGAATATGACCGCACTTCTATTGTTGGCTTTTGCTGTAAGCCTCGATAGCTTTGGTGTTGGCTTTACGTATGGACTTAGAAAAATGAAAATGCCGTTGCAGTCTATTTTGATTATCGCGTGCATGTCGGCGCTTACCATTTTAATCAGTATGCTTATTGGAACGATTCTCAGTAATTTTTTATCACCCGTGATTGCATCTAGAATAGGTGGGGTCATTTTAATTTTGTTAGGTTTATGGATTACTTTTCAAACCTTTCGTTCAAGTGATGAGCGGGAAAGTGAAGAACAATTAGAGGAGAAAGTGATTGCTAGTTTTGAAATGAAGCTATTTGGGATTGTGATTTCCATCTTGAAGAAACCAATGGATGCGGATATGGACCGATCAGGGGCGATTACTGGCAGAGAAGCATTCTTGCTCGGAGTAGCTTTATCATTTGATGCCTTTGGTGCAGGATTAGGAGCAGCGATGCTCGGATTTTCCCCTTTAGTGTTTGCGTGTTTAATTGGAGTGATGAGTGCTTTATTTTTGAAGGTAGGGATGACGTTTGGCAATAAGTTGGCTTATAAGCTGTGGGTAAGTAAATTGGCTTTCTTGCCTGGAATTTTACTCGTTTTAATTGGTATATTAAAATGGTAGTAACTCTGTTTTGGAAAGGATTACTGACGAAATGAACAAAGTAATTGGAATAACAGGTGGTATTGCGAGCGGAAAAAGTACGGTAAGCAAAATCATTGAACAATTAGGATATACAGTAGTGGATGCGGATATTGCAGCAAGGATTGTAGTGGAACCCGGGCAAGAGGCTTATAAGGGCGTAGTCGCTTCTTTTGGTGAAGAAATACTGAATGAAGACCAGACGTTAAATCGAGAAAAGTTAGGTTCCATTATCTTTAATGATGAAAAAAAGCGATTACAATTGAATGCGATTATGCATCCTGCGATTCGTAATTATATGGATGAAGAGAAAAATGCTGCTTTTGCAAGAGGAGAAAAGGTAGTCTTTATGGATATTCCTCTTTTGTTTGAAAGTAAACTAACGCAAACGGTTGATTTGTCCATTCTCGTTTATGTGGATGCGGATGTTCAATTGCGAAGGCTAATGGAGAGAAATGGCTTATCGCAAGAAGATGCGCTAGCACGAATTCGTTCACAAATGCCATTAAGCGAAAAGCGAGAATTAGCGGACGCTATAATAGAAAATAACGAAACTGTTGAAAAAACAAAACAGCAATTACTGGATATTTTGAAAGAATGGGATATTATCCATTGAAGGGTGATATCGCCAAATGCCATATTTCTCTAAATTTTATTAAAAATAATGAGTGGTTGGAGCTGTCTGATAAGTCGTTTTATGACTTATCAGACAGCTCCTTTTGTGTTTATTTGCAATATTTTCTATTTAGATATTTGTTTTTTATGTAAGTAATATGCTGCTTTATCGTAAAAAAAAGTCCTTCATTAGTTATTTGAATTATTATTTAATTCATAGTTAAAAAAAAAAACACAATAAAGTGCATTTACCGTCACAATTTCGTTTTATTATGTTATACTAATAGCATTGAAAGAGATAAAAAGTATAACATTAATTCGGGAGGGGCCGAAAAATGAAAGCAAAAGTTGCGATTAATGGGTTTGGACGTATAGGGAGAATGGTTTTCAGAAAGATAGTTTTAGAAGATAAAATTGATTTAGTGGCGATTAACGCTTCATATTCATCTGAAACGTTAGCACATTTAATAAAATATGATAGCACGCATGGTAAATTTGAAGGAGAAATTGTTGCTGAGGATCAAGCGTTAGTTGTTAACGGTAAAAGAATTGCATTGATTAATAATCGTAATCCAGAAGAATTACCATGGAGAGACTTGAATATAGATATCGTTATTGAAGCAACAGGTAAGTTCAATGATAGAGAAAAGGCAGCACTTCATTTAGAAGCTGGTGCAAAGAAAGTAATTTTAACAGCGCCAGGTAAAAATGAAGATGTAACCATTGTCATGGGTGTAAACGACGGCAACTTAAACATCGAAGAGCATGATGTCATTTCGAATGCATCTTGTACGACAAACTGTTTAGCACCTGTTTCTAAAGTATTAAATGATAAATTTGGCATTAAAAATGGTCTTATGACAACTGTGCATGCTTACACAAATGATCAAAAAAATCTAGACAACCCACATAAAGATTTAAGAAGAGCACGTGCTTGTGCACAAAGTATCATTCCGACTTCTACAGGAGCTGCGAAAGCGTTATCGCTTGTATTGCCTGAATTAAAAGGTAAATTGCATGGAATGGCTTTACGTGTACCGACTGCGAACGTATCTCTAGTTGATTTAGTCGTTGATTTAGAGAAAAATGTAACAGTAGATGAGATCAACAATGCATTTAAAGAAGCTTCGGAGAGTAACTTGGAAAATATTCTTCAATATACAGAAGAACCTCTAGTATCAATCGACTTTACTACAAATCCGCATTCTGCTATTATAGATGGTCTGTCTACAATGGTTATCGGGGAGAATAAAGTGAAAGTGTTAGCTTGGTACGATAATGAGTGGGGTTATTCTTGCCGCGTTGTTGATTTAACGAAACGAGTGGCAGAAGAATTAACGAAATGTAAGGAAGTTGCTGCGCGTTAATGAAGAGTAAGAAAGGAGTCTTTCTCTGTAGCCTCCTTTCTTTTGTTATAATTATCTGCTTTCTTCTTTTGCGAAAGAAACAGCTTGGCATTGTCGCTTTAATTGAGGAAAAACAAACAGTAGAAGCAGCTGAAAAGTCATTCGATAATTTTTCAGCTGCTTCTTTTTTTGTTGCAATAATTCCTTTTATTGCATACCTCACTTCCTCGTTTGAATACTTCTCATCCTTTTGTATGCATAGTTATTTCTGTTGGCAAGGTATTTTCTATTGTGAAATGTGTTTCTTTTTTATAAGATAATGATACATACGAACATTGTAAACGTATATTAAATTATTTTTCGTCCCTTTATAGAAATGTAAGTGTTTAAATACTTAAATTCAATGTCGGATGTGAATCATATATGAAGGGGCATATTTTGGTGAATACCTAAGTCTAGTTAGTAAATTTCAGCTGGAGATTGGATTTTACCCAAACGATTTGTTCTCCATAACATCAGTTGTTATTGTTATATGAAGTGACGTGCTGAGCATGTATGAAGAATGCCTTTTAATAAATCTTATACTTTCGAATTTAGAAGAATGGAGTTGATTATATGAAATGTCCAAGCTGTCAACATAATGGTACGAGGGTTTTGGATTCGCGCCCGATTGATGAAGGTCGTGCGACAAGAAGACGAAGAGAGTGTGAAAAATGTGGATCTCGTTTTACGACATTCGAAAAGGTTGAGGAGATGCCTTTAATAGTCGTAAAAAAGGAAGGAATGCGTGAAGAATTTTCTGGTGATAAAATCTTAAGGGGTCTTATTAAATCGTGTGAGAAACGTCCTGTATCGCTGAAAGAATTGGAAGAGCTTACATTAGATGTGGAAAGAGAGCTGCGCAGAAGTGGTTTTTCTGAGGTGAAAAGTGAGGTAATAGGTGACATGGTCATGGAAAGGTTGGCCAAACTGGATGAAGTTTCGTATGTTCGCTTTGCATCGGTTTATCGTCAGTTCAAAGATTTAAATGTTTTTATTGAGGAATTAAAAGATTTAATTAATAAAGAACGTTAAGAGCTGAAGATGATTTGGCTCTTTTTTTTAGGCTGTTTTTTAAAAGATTGTTGCTTTCAATTGAAGGTGTAAGGTACAATCACGCCTCTGGTTAAAAGGAGAGTCAATCGGCGAGCTTTCTTTATCAAAATAGGTGCGTAGAAGAATTGAGTTTGAGATTCCTTAGTAAAGTAAGGTAAAATAGGAATAAACTTTGGAGTGAAAGGCATGAATTGTGATGATTAACCATTGGCAACATTTACTGGCTGTTGATCAATATCGGGTTACAACAAAAGGTATGCTAGCGGAGTATGATCGGAAAATCATTGCTATGCTGTATCAACCTCTAATAGGCCCATTAAGTGTTAGTTTATATATCACTCTATGGAGTGAATTAGAAAGAAATAGATTATGGTCGCAAGGAAGCAATCATTATCGATTAATGGAGACGATGAGCTTATCGCTACCTGAAATTTATCAAGCCAGAAGTAATTTGGAAGGCATCGGTTTACTGAAGGTTTATAAAAAAACGAATGACCAAAAGGAAACGGCTTTCTTGTATGAGTTAATGTCCCCTTTGAGTCCGGAGCAGTTCTTTTCGGATGGGATGCTCAGCATCTATTTATATAAAAAAATAGGAAAAGATTCGTTCAATAAATTGAAGATACTATTTAGTGATGAATCATGGGATATGAGCGAATTTGAAGAAACGACGAAATCATTCCCGGAAGTCTTTGATTCATTGCAGAAGGAATCTTTATATGTTTCAAATGAATTTCAAGCCAATGTACAACCTGTTCAAGGACAGTCTTTTGTCGGTCAAATTAGTTCTGCGCCGATAGAGGGGTTTGAGGAGCGTTTTGATTTTGATTTGTTTTTCGGGGGGATTGGTAAGGCTTTGATTCCCGATAAAGTGTTTACGAAGGAAATTCAAAAAACAATTGCGAAGTTGGCGTTTATATATGGCATCAATCCACTTGCGATGCAGAAAGTGGTCATGGATGCTTTCGACTTAGATCTTCAAGAGCTGACAGTAGAAGGCTTGCGTAAAGCGGCTCAAGAATGGTATCAGTTTGAATATAATGAGCAACTGCCTTCTTTGGCAGTGCGTGTTCAACCGCTGGAAGAACGAAGTGATATCACTAATTTAAACCCTCAAGAACAAGAACGAATCCGCCACTTGGAATCTGTATCCCCAAGAGAGCTGTTGCGTGAATATGGAAAAGGGGCTGAACCGACATCCAGTGAACTGAAGATTGTAGAAGAGGTCATGTTTGAACAAAAATTATCACCGGGTATTATGAATGTATTGATAGACTTTGTGCTGTTGAAAAATGATATGAGATTCCCGGGAAACTTCGTCAAAGCCATCGCTAGCCATTGGAGAAAGAAAGATTTGAAGACCGTCAAGGAAGCGATGGATTTTGCCCGAAGTGAGCTGGAAAAAGAGAAAAAACGAGCGAAACAAGAAAAATCCACTTATACGAAGAAAAAGCAGCCGGTTCGCACAGAAGTGGTACCTGATTGGCTGAAAGAACAAAAAAAACAAGAAGCAGTGACCGAAGAAAGCAAAGCAGATGCGGATTTTGCTGCGCAAAGAGCGGCGTTACAGGCTAAATTGAAGAAAAAATATAATACAAAAGGGTGATCAAAGTGAAAAAAATCGATCAAGCGTTTACGCGCCTCACCCACAATACGGACTTTTTGAAAAGATATGAAGGAATACGTAATGAAGTGTTATCACATCCGGGTGTTGTGACTTTTTTGAAGAGCAATAGTTCGACAGTAGATGAAGAGATGATTGAGAGAAGCTTAATGAAATTATATGAATTCACTACTCAAAGTAAAGATTGTTCCGGTTGCCCGTCAGTCAATGATTGCAAAAATATGATGAAAGGCTATATACCGCGTTTGCAGATTCAGGGGAAGTCGATTGAATTGGTCTATGAGCGATGCGATAAAAAAATCAAAGATGATGAGCGTCGTAATCGTGAAAAGCTAATTCAAAGCTTATATATTCCGCGAGATATTTTATCGGCTACATTAGCTGAAATTGATATTGATAATAGTATGAAGATGAAGGCTGTCACAGCGGCAGATGCGTTCATTGATGACTTTGCTTCGGGTAGAAAAACGAAAGGGATGTACATCCATGGTCCATTCGGTGTAGGTAAAACGTATTTATTAGGCGCTATTGCCAACGATTTGGCAGACAAGCATATTTCTACATTATTGGTTTATGTACCCGACTTTTTGCGAGAAATAAAGTCAGCCATTGGTGATAATACGTTAAATGAAAAGTTGGAATTCGTGAAAAAAGCGTCTGTGCTAATGCTCGATGATATCGGAGCGGAAACGATGACGAGCTGGGCGCGTGATGAAGTGTTGGGACCAATTTTACAGCACCGCATGGCGGATCAGCTTCCGACATTCTTTACATCGAATTTTGATTTCGATCAATTGGAGGATCATTTGACATTTTCGCAAAAAGGCGGGAAGGAAGAAGTGAAGGCGGCGCGAATTATGGAGCGTATCAAAAATCTTGCTAATCCGTATACATTAAAAGGTGAAAATCGTCGGAAATAAAAAACGAAAACTCGTTTTGAAGGGTAGCGGGTTTACTTCAGAGGTGCAAATAAGTAAATATCAAGTCAAAACGCACGGCATTTCATATATGAGATTACCGTGCGTTTTTTGTTGTTAAATCAGGGTTTATTGCACTTTATTTGATTTTTTACATGTGGAAACGCACAATAAAACACATAGATGGAAATAATTATTGTAGAGTATGTGATTTATATGTGGAATTGTATGAAGGAAAAAACAGGTGAAATTTTTGATGCCGAAAAATAATAACAGTGAGCGCGAGGTTATGTGGAATTTTATGTTAAAGTAAATATAAGAATATAAGATATGAAAATTCAGTTCTTCAATTAAAGGGGTAGTTTAGCTGGAAAAGAGAATTTTAATTTTTAAGGTAACTAGTTATATAATATAGGCGATACACTAACAAACTCTTTTGCTGTAATTAATAATTACTAATGTGTAAAAAATGATTAAATTTAGAGGTATAAAATGACAGAAATGAAGTCTCTTGATAATCAACTAAAATACGTTCAACAACATTTAGCGAATGAACGCACGTATTTAGCATGGATTCGAACAGCGATTTCAATAGTAGGAGTAGGTTTTTTAGCAACTAGTTTACATTTTACAATAGGAAATGTACGAAACTCATACATTGATATACTTTCTGTTTTGCTAGGTGTATTTTCTTGTATATTTGGCATTGTAGTTATCTTAATTACAACTAGAATATATAAAAGAAAGCGTATAGAAATTTTAGAAGGAAGTTTTGTTCCCTGTAACTTGCATATTTCTTTACTCTCCGCAATGATGGTGATTTTCATTCTACTGGTTCTAAGTTATTTCTTTTTAATTCTATTGGGATAATACTTTCAAAAAAGGACGATTTCTTATAGGAAATCGTCCTTTTTGATGTGAATTATACTGTGAATTTAATAGTGATTATCTTTGTGTTTTAGTGAAAGATACTATATGAGCTTTCTCTGTTTGCACCTTACAAGTAAACCCGTTATTTGAAGGGTCTTCGTTTTTTTGTTTGGCTGTTTTCTAAAAGAGTATGGTTTTTAAATAAGTTTTTGGAAATAAAACTGGTTGATAAAGTGAATCTTTGACTGGTAGGGGGCGTCATCTCCCACTTACATATCTGCTCTTTTGCTGCTGTGTTGAAAGATGATGGAGTCTTAGTGCCTGTTAGGCGGGATAAAAAGGTTGGTTAGAGCGTAGTAAGATGTGAGGCTCCTGTAGAAAGTGCAGTTATTTTCGCGAGTACCAACAGTAAGGCATCATCGAGCCTTTATTTCAAAAGGGATATTTTTCGGAATTCGCCATTCTAAGGCTTCTTCGTGCTTCTAAACGAGGACAACACCCCATATACATATAAGGAATGGTTGGTGAAGGAGGTTTTGAATGGTGCAAATTCACTTTGAGAATGAGCAGCAAGCCGAGAAATTCAGACAAATCATGTTGAAGCAACTTGAACGTGAAAGTTCCAGTTCATATATAAGCTATGAGAAAGGCAATATCGTGGATCTTCATGTGGATGGCTCGCATTATGAAGATGTTTCCCAAGCCATCGGTAAAACGTTACTGATTTTTATTCAAAGTGATGTCATTTCACAATGGCTATCGCAAATTGTGCGTGAAAAATTTTTGTATGATGACCCGGAAGAGTGTGAGCAAATCGTAGATATTGCTTTGTATATCATTGAGGAAGAACGAGTGAAAAATGCGTCGTTTTGGGAGGAATTTGACCAGAAAGTAGGAAATGGTTTAATGAATATTTTGGAACGGAAGGTGTCATTTTCTTTCCCGTCCTTTTTGACATTCAGGATGCGTGGAATGATGGATAGTTTGTTGGTGTATGTAGAGTCCGCCATTGATGAGTACAAAATGGAACAAGAATACCAATCGTTTGTTCATACGTTGCGTAATTATATGCTATCAATTTCAAGTAAATTAGAAAGAATTCATCTCACATATGATTTCCAATTTCAGTTTTATGATCATCAGTTCAATAAGCTGGAGAGAGAACAGTTAGTTCGTTATATCGACCGTAAACTATTCTCAGATTATCCGATGTATATTGACTCACATGTGTTGGCGCCGCTTATTTCCATGGCCCCGCGGCATGTATCCATTTATAGTGATGAAGAAAATAATCCTCTTGTTGTAACCATTCAACGAATTTTTGAAGAAAGAGTGGAAGTTCTCCCCAAACATCAGTTTTATATTCATTCGATAAAAAACCGTTAAAAGTGAAATTCACTTGCTTTTACATACGTGACGACTTATAATAGCTTACATATTACAACGTTATATGAAGAAAGTAATGATGAGGACACGAGTAATCTGCAACGGTTTTTTAGAGAAGGAAGTCATTGGCTGTAAGCTTCCTATTCCAAACTTTTTACTTACCACCTCTAAACTTCAGCTGTGAACCATTTTAGTAATAGCTGACGGGAGCTGCCGTTATCAGTTTTCTAAGTGTCATCTATCGGTACTTCGATAGGTGAAATGAGGGTGGAACCGCGGGTTAATTTGTATTTTCAGCTCGCCCCTGTATATGTTATGTATACAGGGGCGAGCTTTTTATTTTAAGAAAATTTAACTTTTCTAATGTTTTTTATTACTTTTTTAGGAGGCAATATCATGTCAGAAATGATTAAAATCACATTCCCAGACGGAAACGCGAAGGAATTTGCAAAAGGTACAACTACTGAAGAAATTGCTGCATCAATTAGTCCAGGTTTAAGAAAAAAAGCACTGGCTGGAAAAGTAAACGGGCAATTGTTTGATCTAAAACGCCCGATTTTAGAAGATGGTGCGCTTGAAATTGTAACACCTGATTCTGCAGATGCACTTGAAATTTTGCGTCATAGTACAGCGCACTTAATGGCTCAGGCAATTAAGCGTATTTATGGCAGAGACAATGTAAAGCTTGGTGTAGGTCCAGTTATTGAAGGAGGGTTCTACTACGATGTTGATGTAGATCAACCGATTTCTCCAGAAGATTTAGTGGCGATTGAAAAAGAAATGAAGAAAATCGTAAATGAAAATATCGAAGTAGTCCGCAAAGAAGTGTCACGTGATGAAGCGTTGGATTTCTTCAAAGATGATGAATATAAAGTGGAACTAATCGGTGCTATTCCGGCAGATGAAGATGTAACAATTTATGAGCAAGGGGACTTTGCAGACCTTTGCCGTGGTGTGCACGTTCCGTCTACTGGCAAAATTAAAGAGTTTAAATTATTAAGCGTTGCGGGTGCATATTGGCGCGGAAACAGCGACAACAAAATGTTGCAACGTATTTACGGTACAGCGTTCTTCAAGAAGGAAGATTTAGCAGAGCATCTTCGTTTATTGGAAGAAGCAAAAGAGCGTGATCACCGTAAAATCGGTAAAGAATTGAATCTTTTCACTACTTCTCAAAAAGTGGGACAAGGTATGCCATTATGGTTGCCGAAGGGTGCAACAATTCGTCGTGTAATCGAGCGTTATATCGTGGATAAAGAGCAACGTCTTGGTTACGACCACGTATATACACCGGTGTTAGGAAGCAAGGAATTATATCAAACTTCTGGGCACTGGGAGCACTACCAAGATGACATGTTCCCACCAATGGAAATGGATAATGAAACACTTGTTTTACGCCCGATGAACTGCCCTCACCATATGATGGTGTACAAAAATGATATTCACAGCTATCGCGAATTACCGATTCGTATTGCCGAACTAGGGATGATGCATCGCTACGAAATGAGTGGGGCGCTTTCTGGCCTGCAACGTGTACGTGGTATGACATTGAATGATGCTCACATTTTCGTGCGTCCAGATCAAATTAAGGATGAATTCAAACGAGTCGTTAATTTAGTACTTGAAGTGTATAAAGATTTTAACTTAACCGACTACACTTTCCGTTTATCATATCGTGATCCTGAAAACACTGAGAAATATTATAATGACGACGCAATGTGGGAAAAAGCACAAGCGATGCTGAAAGAAACAATGGATGAGCTTGGATTGCCATATTTCGAAGCAGAAGGTGAAGCGGCATTCTATGGTCCGAAAGTAGATATTCAAGTAAAAACAGCACTTGGAAAAGAAGAAACGCTATCAACTGTTCAGCTTGACTTCTTATTACCGGAGCGCTTCGATTTAACATATGTTGGGGAAGATGGCAAACAGCATCGTCCGGTTGTTATCCATCGTGGTGTGGTTTCAACAATGGAACGCTTTGTTGCATTCTTAATTGAAGAGTACAAAGGCGCATTCCCAACTTGGTTGGCACCAGTACAAGTTCAAGTAATTCCTGTATCTCCGGATGTGCACCTAGAATATGCAAAAGAAGTACAAGAGAAATTACAAGCGGCTGGATTACGTGTTGATCTAGACCACCGTAATGAAAAAATCGGTTATAAAATTCGTGAAGCGCAAATGCAAAAAATTCCATATATGCTAGTGGTAGGTGATAAAGAAGTGGAGGAAAATGCTGTCAATGTTCGTAAGTATGGAGAGCAAAAATCTGAAACAATTTCTTTTGAAGACTTCAAAAACCTTATTACAGCAGAGGTTGCACGTTAATCACGCTATCGCAATGAAAAAAGTTATTGCCAAAATGAATGTACTTTGTTAAGATAAATTTTGTTGTTACGAGTTATTTTGACATTTGACATGTCCATAACTCTGTGGTATATTTCTAAGGTAATAAATTGAATACTTAATTGAGGAATAAGAAGAAGCACCCGCTTCTCACCTGATGACACGAATGTGTAGTCTGCAGGTTTTGGTTTTCTATTTGACGTTTGTCTAATTAGTCTATCATAAGTGTGGGTGTTGTATGACATCCACACTTTTTTGTGTGGTAATGTTCTTCGTAACTTCATTGATGTATTCGGAAATAAACCTTGGAGGTGGCTAACTATTAGTAAAGACATGATGGTAAACGAGGGC
>JBJEFL010000016.1:0-22377 GCA_051873995.1 Bacillus sp. (in: firmicutes) | reverse complement strand
TAATTAGCTTTTGAAAAAGGAAGAAACACTATGCAAGGAATTTGTGCAAGCTTCTAAAAGTCTTCGTAAATAATTCTTATAACCATAAAAAAGAGGCTGCCCCTAAGTAACTTTTTAGTTACTTAGGAGGCAAGCCTCTTCATCATTATTATTTTGCAGCTTGATAACGTTTTTCTACTTCATCCCAGTTTACAACGTTCCAGAAGCTAGCAATGTAGTCTGGGCGACGATTTTGGTAATGTAAGTAGTAAGCATGCTCCCAAACGTCCAATCCTAAAATTGGTGTTTTGCCTTCCATGATTGGAGAATCTTGGTTTGGTGTGCTAGAAATTTCTAATTCACCATTATTTACTGATAACCAAGCCCAACCTGAACCGAAACGAGTAGTTGCCGCTTTTGCGAACTCTTCTTTGAAGTTTTCGAAGCTACCAAATTTTGCATTGATTGCAGCAGCTACTTCACCAACAGGCTCTCCGCCACCGTTTGGAGATAAGATTGTCCAGAATAATGTATGGTTAGCATGTCCACCACCATTGTTGCGTACAGCAGTACGAACAGCTTCTGGTACAGCATCTAAATTAGCGATTACTTCCTCTACACTTTTCGCTAAAAGCTCATTGTTTCCAGCAAGTGCATTGTTTAAGTTTGTCACGTATGTGTTGTGATGCTTTGTATGGTGGATGTTCATAGTTTGTGTATCGATATGTGGCTCAAGAGCGTCGTATGCATAAGGTAATTGTGGTAATTCAAATGACATTAGATATTCCTCCTAAAATAAAATTGAGTATGTAACTGAAAATACGCCTCAAAGCGTATTTTAGTCGCTATGTTAAGATTAACAAACATTCCTAACTCATTCAAACAAAACGCATCAATTTATAGTACTTTAAATAAAAAATAAACAATCATAAAAGTCTGAACAATAAACTTAGCGGCCGCACCTGAAATAAAGCCAATCACCGACCCAAAACCAATCGTAAACGCTTCTTTCAACGATTTTCGATGAACCAATAATTCTGCAACAATCGCCCCTATAAATGGACCGACAATAATCCCGACAACCGGAATCAAAAACGGACCGACCAAAATACCAATCGTGCTTCCCCAAACACCAGCCCGACTTCCTCCATATTTCTTCACGCCAATCATATTCGCAACATAGTCAGCCAAAAATAAAAGTAAGACAAACATTCCTTGCACTAACCAAAAGAACCATCCGAAATGGTCGAATGTAAATAACAAACCATACAACAAAATACCGCCGATAATAAAGAGAACGCTCGGTATAATTGGATAAATCAAACCAATAAAGCCAACGACAAACATCAAAATAATCACTATCCAATAAATTGTCTCTAACATACTTTTCCCCTTCACTCATCCTATAATTTGTTTATTCTATTATACGAATTCCCCCTTCCTTAGGTTTCAAATCAACTATTGTGAATACGACAAAAAACATCCCCGCCAAAGACGAGGATGTTTACTTAATATAGCTCAACCTATACGGCGCTAACCGAGGTGTTTTCGCTTTTCTATCTATATCTGTATTTGCTGTCTCCAAGAACTGTTTCAGCAATGTTAACAGCGTGATCACCGATTCGCTCTAAATTACTTAAAATATCGACGAATACGATGCCACCTTTTACGCTACACTTATTGTCCGTAATACGAGCAATATGTTTCTTTCGTAAAGACTTTTCTAATTCATCAATTTTACGCTCTTGTTTTAATACTTTAATAGCCAAATCTTTTTCATGATGATCCAATGCTTCTAGTGCATCGGAAACAGTTGAAAGTGTCAGCGAGAACATCTCATTCAGATCTTCCATTGCTGAACCAGATAAATCGGCCTTGTTATTAAATTGATAAGAAGTCAACTCGACAACATTTTCCATATGATCGCCAATTCGTTCAATATCTCGGACAGTATCTACCAGAATCGCATGACGCTCTGATTCTTGGTTTGATAAAGAGCGAGAAGAAAGCGTGACTAAGTAATCTGTAATTTTGCGGTCCAGATTATTAATAGCCTCTTCCAATTGCAATGCTGTATCTGCATGTTTCTGCGATTTTGTCTTAATGTATTCACGTGATTCTTCCAAACCTTTAATCGCAAATTGTCCCATACGGATTACTTCTTCCTTAGCCGATCCTAAAGCAATGGCAGGTGATTGTTCGATGAAAATCGGATCTAAATGCTGTGCTTTGTAATCGACAATTGAATCTTCCCCCGGAATAAGCTTCGTCACTATATACGCTAAGAAGCCAATGAACGGGAATTGGATAATCGTATTTGTTACGTTGAACATACCGTGTGCAGTAGCAATTGTCATTTTAGGATTTAAATCCAGTGTAAGTTGAACCCACTCAACAATGTTTGTGAATAACGGTAAAATCAAGATGAAAATCAAAGCACCAATCACATTGAATAACACATGCGTTATGGCTGCTCTTCTTGCTGCCACCGATGCACCGATTGAAGCTAAAACAGCTGTAATTGTCGTTCCTATATTATCCCCAAATAATACCGGTAACGATCCTTTCAAATCGATTAAGCCTTGTGAAAATAGCTCTTGCAGAATACCGATTGTCGCACTAGAACTTTGTACAATTAATGTGAAAATCGTTCCAACCGCTACACCCAGCACTGAGTTATCACTCATCATCACTGTGAAATCTCTAAATTCTTGTAATGCTCGCAACGGCTTCATGCCATCGCCCATTAATTCCAAACCAAAGAAAAGTGCTCCAAAACCAAAGATAATTTGGCCTATGTTATGTACCTTTCTATTCTTGAAGAAAAATAATAAAACGGCACCGACTGCGATAACCGGCAACGCATAATCAGAAATTTTAATACCGATAATGAATGCTGTAATCGTTGTACCAATATTCGCACCCATGATAATTCCGATGGCCTGTCTTAAATTCAAGAAGCCCGCACTTACTAAACCTACTGTCAGCACAGTCGTTCCCGAACTACTTTGAATTAAACAAGTAACCACAATACCTGTTAATACACCCATAAAAGGGTTTGTCGTAAAACGATCCAGAATGTCTCTTAATTTGTCTCCTGCAGACTTTTGCAGACCGTCCCCCATGTATTTAATACCGAATAGGAAAATACCTAAGCCGCCTAGAAATTGAAATAACATTTCCTGTACGTTTATTTCCACTATAATTTTCAACTCCTGAAAATAAAATTCTATAACGTTCTCATCGAGCTTTCAAATTAGCTTTACCAAATGAGCCCTTCGTTATTATGTTAAAAATAAAAATCACTGTAAATACTTTATCAAAATAATTTACAATAGCTTTACATAACACTTAATATCTCCACTAATATTACAAACATGTTACAAAAGGACTTTTTTATTTTTTATTTTAAAAAATATTGCAAATTTTCATCGTGGTTCATCCTCAACAATAACCGTGCTCATTTAATTATGAAGCAAAAGAAAAAATCCTTCTTTTCAAAAACGAGTGCCTTGCTCCCGTTCAAAGTCTTTAATCAACTGAAAAACATCACTGATCAAAACGGGAAAATTTCACAGAATACCGTTAAATAGGAAAAGCATTGTAATCTTATAGATAGAAAGATACAATAACAATAATTACGTTATATAAGGTGTTGACAAAATGAATATTTTCAAACAATTATGGCTAAGCCTTTATTCTCCAAAAGATATTGCAAAATTCCGTTTTCAAGGCATCGGAAAGACTATTCTTTACGTTTTTTTACTCGTGTTCATTTCGACGCTCCCCTCTTTTGTGTATACGACAGGAAACGTCAAGGATGGTATTCATTCTTTCCAGGATGCGATTAAAAGCGAGCTTCCGGCATTTGAAATTTCAAATGGGAAATTAACAACAGAGGCAACGGAACCTGTTATCTACACTGACAATGACTTTACCATTATTGTTGATGGAACAGGCCAACTCACAAGCAGCAAAATCCAACTGGAGTATCAAAATGCTTTAGCCCTCTTACAATCGGAATTCGTCATTCTTGTAGATCATAACATTCAAGCGCAACCATATAGTCTGTTTGATGGATTCACCATCACGCTTGATGATATAAAAGGCTTTTCTGATCAAATGGAAGATTTACTTACTCTACTCATTGTAATTGTCGGTATCTTTACATATATCTTTGCGGCTGGCTTGAAATTTATTGAGTTATCTATTTTTGCGCTTTTCGGCACAATGTTTTTCAATGTATACAGGAAAAACTTACAATACCGTCATCTGTGGATTTTAAGTGCCTACAGCATGACGCTCACAACCATCTTCTTCGCCATCATGAATGCTATGCAAACAACCGTTATTGGTGGCGTACTTGTCAATTGGGGGATATCATTAGTCATTCTATACTTAGCAATCAAAGAAATACCGAAGCCAAAAACGAAAAAAACTTCATAAGACAAAAGCGACCTCAAAAAGGATGGACTAAATTTTCATTTAATCCATCCTTTTTTCTTATTTATTAGATTAAAATAATATTTCCCTGGACATAATGTAGCTATCTTCTACTACTGCGAGGTGACACTATGTTAAGTGAAAGTGTATTGCTTCCATGGATTATACTGCTGATTTTCACATGCTTAGTCAGTATAATCAGTTCCGTTATGCTGACGGTTAAACGCTATCATGAAAAGCATATAGAAAAAAAACTACCTGCATCATTAAAAGACCATAAATAATGTTGAAGTATCATAGTTCAAATTTTTTAATCCGCTCGTTCAACTCTAATGACAATTCGTTTAAATGCAAACCGACCTGATGATATTTCTTCATTTCTTCATAATGCTCTTCCGTTTGATGAAGCATCATCTCGATATATGTTTGACTTTCTTGCGATTGTGCTGCAGTATGCGCTGCACCACTTTCCATTTCCGGCAACATCTTGTGTAAGGAATACATCTTATCTTGAATTTGCACAAGCATATCATTTACGCTGTTCACATGAGATGCCAAACTTTCAATCGACTGTTTGCTTTCAGATGCTATCTGAAAATGCGCTTGCATACTATGAAAAATTTGATTGTATTCTTTTGTTGCACCTAGCGATAGTTGTTCCATATTCGTGATAGTTGTGGCTATCTCACTTACCGCTGCCGCAGATTGATTGGCTAATTTCCTTACTTCCCCGGCAACAACAGAAAAGCCTCGTCCCGCTTCCCCTGCTTTGGACGCTTCTATCGTCGCATTAAAAGCTAATAGTTTTGTTTGTTCTGCAATGGTCCGAATCAAATCCACAACCGATGTAATGGCTTGTGAATGTTGTTGAATGCTCAAAACCGTTTCATTCATTTTTGTTAATTCCATACGGTAAATACTTAATGTTTCTAACATCGTTCGGGTCTTTTCATTTCCGGCGCTCGCCAATCTATTCATATTTTCTGAGCTATTGAAGATCATTTGCATTTGTTCAACGATTGCAAAGATTTCACTTTTCATCAACTGAAAAAATTCAATATTAGATAGCGAACTTACAGCACTTTTTTCGGCTGTCTTCCTTACAACAGATATACCTTTTACCAATTCTTCATTTCCTTCTAATAGCTCATGCGAAGATTTCTTCAAACCTTCTCCCTGTAGTTGCAGTTCATGACTCGTTACCGCTATATTTTCGATTAAATGTTTTAAGCCATTAATCAATGACTGATAACTTTTGATCAGTGAATTCACTTCAGGTGAATGGCCTTTTATTTGTAAATCTATATTCAGATTTCCTTCTCTTGTTTCTCTCATCTTTTCGCGCAACATACCTAAAGGCGCTATAAATCGTTTTATAATCAAAGCAATGCAGGATACAGCAATAACTAAAATAATTGAACTAATCCAAATGATGACTTTTGTCATATCCTCAATCGGTGCCAAATAATCTTCTTGAGGAATCAAAATGACAAATTCACCCTTCACTTCCTGTACATTCTGATAGCCAATCGTATACATTTCATTATTTATTTCGACATGCTTAATTCCCTTTTTGGTGTTATGTATCTCATTCAATAGTTCCTTTGAAAAAGTAACCGCTTCTTTACCACTTGTTTGAAAAGGCGTTACTTGATGATCTTGTATGAGAAAAAATTGACTATGTAAACCATCCTGTACCATTTCAGCATTTTGTTTTTTCACAAAGGCATTCAGACTTTCCATGTATTCCCCTTCTTGCCCCAAGTGTACGACCATATTGGTTTGGGCCACTTCATAAAATAATGTCACTTCCCGTTCTATCCGTTGTTCCATTAAATGAAAAATAGCTGAACGGGATTGTTGTATGGAAAAGTATCCAATGACCAAAGCCGTGACAATGAAAAATAGACTTAACACAACAATCAGTCGATTCCTTAAACTTCGATTTTTCCAAAACCAATTTTTCATTTTTCATCTCTCCCCATTCTTCATTATGTTGGAGGAATGTAAAGAGACCGTTAAGCTCATTTTAATTTTTTATAAATTATGCCAATTTTTCGGCATACCTCTACTTTCTCTATCATATATATTGGTAAACCATCAATAAATGGGGGAGTTATTCATGAAGAAACTAATCTTTCTATTACTCTTTATACTCGTTGCCTATAGTATTTATTTTGACGTGACAAAAGGAACTCTTCCACAAACAGATACCCCAGTGATGGTGAATCAAAAAGAAGAAAGCTTTCCTTATAAGGAAATCCAGATAGAAGCTGGCGATACACTTCTTAGTATTATGGAACGAGAAGATGGCCGATTATTGAAACCGATTCCGACAATCATGGAAGATTTTAAAAAATTAAATGACGGTGCTTCACCTCATACATTAAAAATAGGAAAAACATATAAATTTCCTATTTATTCAAATGAACAGTAAAAACACTGTATATACTGGTTCCATTTCATGACAATTTTTCATCTTTTATTGCTATATGGAATAGATAAAAGTATGATCGAAAAGGAAATCTAAAAGATAATGGTCGTCCTACAGCCACTTATTTTATTAGACATCTACCTTTCATTCTCAAGGAGGGCATCATGAACGCACGTACTTCGAAACTTCTTTTAAAAAACGTTGATATATATACAGAAAACGAAATAATAACTAACGGCTATGTGCTTCTTATAGATGATAAAATTTCTGAAATTGGCGCAATCGATTCTCTTCCAAATCATTCCTTCGAGCAAGCAGATATGATCTCATTCGAAAAAGGGACAAAGCTGATACCGGGATTTATCGATGTTCATATTCACGGAGCAGGTGGAGCTGACACAATGGATGGAACTCCAGAAGCATTACAAACGATGGCAAAGACTTTACCGCAAGAAGGAACAACCAGCTTTCTCGCAACAACGATGACACAATCGCAAGACAACATTGTGCAGGCACTACGAAATGCCGCTCTTTACCAAAAGACACGTAATGGTCGGGGGGAAGCTGAAATAATCGGCATTCATCTTGAAGGTCCCTTCATCAATCCTAGTAAAAAAGGTGCGCAGCCAGAAGAATTCATCCTTGAACCGAGCATTGAGATATTCAAAAAATGGCAAACAGAGGCTGCCGGAACAATCAAACTAGTGACAATCGCTCCTGAAATGCCAAACGGAATGGATTTAATCAAGTATCTCTCACAGCACAATGTGACAGCCTCAATCGGTCATACAGATGCTACTTTTTTACAAATGAAAGAAGCAGTTGCATCTGGAGCCACGCAAGTGACCCATCTGTATAACGGGATGCGCGGCTTGCATCACCGTGAGCCAGGTACAGTTGGCGCGGCACTATTGTTTGATGAATTGAAGGTCGAGTTAATTGCAGATGGCATGCATATTTGTCCAGAAATGATTCAATTAGCTATTAACGCCAAAGGACCTGATGGCACGCTCTTAATAACCGATGCAATGCGTGCCAAATGCTTGCAGAACGGGCATTATGAACTCGGTGGACAACCTGTAATCGTAGACGATGGAAAGGCCACCCTGGAAGATGGCACCCTAGCCGGCAGTATTTTAAAAATGATTGATTCCGTCAAAAATATACTTACATATACGCATCTTACACTGCACGATATCATCAAACTAACATCTGTTAATCCAGCAAAACAAGTTGGTATTTACGATAAAAAAGGAAGTATCGCAATCGGAAAAGATGCAGACATCGTCATTTTGAATAAAAATATGGACCTTGAGATGACAATATGTCGAGGGAAAATTGCCTATAAAAAAGGTGAGTAACAACGACAACATAAGACAATACATCATGTGAAAAGGTGAATAAAATGAATTTTAAAATAATCCGTACGAAAAACTATGAAGAAATGAGCCGTGTTGCAGCTAAAAAAGTTGTACATGCCATTATGAAAAATCCCCAAACAGTGCTTGGTTTAGCAACAGGAAGTACACCTGAAGGCTTATATAAGTATTTAATTGAAGACCATCTTACAACAGGCACATCATACAAGTATGTCAAAACGGTTAACCTCGATGAGTATATTCAACTGGATAACGAAGATAAAAACAGTTATTTCACCTATATGCGTAAAAAATTGTTCAATCATATTGACATAAACTTAGACCATACTTCAATTCCAAACGGAATAACTTTAAATATGGAAGAAGAAGCTACTCGTTATGAGAACTACATTCATGAAATTGGTGGTGTGGACCTTCAAATTCTCGGAATCGGCCATAACGGACATATCGGTTTCAATGAACCCGGTACTTCTTTCAATAGCCAAACGCATATAATTAAACTGACAGAAGGAACACGTGAAGCAAATGCACGCTATTTCCGCAGTATAGAAGAAGTACCGACACACGCGATCACAATGGGTATTCAAAGTATTATGAATAGCAAAGAAATCATCTTACTCGCTTCTGGCGCTTCTAAAGCAGAGGCCATCAAGAGACTTGTTGATGGCGAAATAACGGAAGATTTCCCTGCATCTGCTTTACGCCTACACAATAAAGTGACCATTATTGCCGACGAGGACGCTTTGCAATTCTTAAGCCTTTAAAGACGGCAGACGATGACACATTTATCCAATCATCTTCATGTGCCTTCTCAAAGAGTTGTCAAAAACTCAAATTGATTGATACAATGAGAGAGATATTGATATTTTTCTAAGTTATCATCCATTTTCACTTATGAAATGGAACTAAAGGAGAGAAATCACGTGAGTGAAATCATACACCGTTCAAAAACCCGCCCTGTCAAAGTCGGCAATTTGACCATCGGAGGAAGTAATGAACTGTTTATCCAAAGCATGACCACTACAAAAACTCATGATGTTGAAGCTACTGTGGCTGAAATAAAACGATTAGAAGAAGCAGGTTGCCAAATTGTGCGCGTAGCCTGCCCTGATGAAAGAGCAGCACGTGCAATTGCGGACATTAAAAAACAAATTTCCATTCCATTAGTAGTCGATATACACTTCGATTACAAATTAGCCTTGATTGCCATTGAGGGTGGAGCTGATAAAATTCGTATTAACCCTGGCAATATCGGTCGTCGCGAAAAAGTGGAAGCCGTTGTTAATGCCGCTAAAGCAAAAGGCATTCCTATCCGTATCGGTGTAAATGCCGGTTCACTTGAAAAGAAAATTCTCGATAAATACGGCTATCCTACTGCCGACGGTATGGTTGAAAGTGCGTTACATCATATTAAAATTCTAGAAGATCTAGATTTCCATGATATTATCGTATCCATGAAAGCATCGGATGTTAATTTGGCTATTGAAGCGTATGAAAAAGCTGCGAGAGCTTTCGATTATCCTTTACACTTAGGCATCACGGAATCAGGCACATTATTTGCCGGAACTGTGAAAAGCGCAGCTGGATTAGGACCGATCTTGCATATGGGAATCGGTAATACACTTCGTATCTCATTAAGTGCCGATCCGGTCGAAGAAGTGAAAGTCGCTCGTGAATTACTGAAATCATTCGGTCTTGCCTCTAACGCAGCGACACTGATTTCATGCCCTACATGCGGACGAATCGAGATTGATTTGATCAGTATTGCCAATGAAGTAGAAGAATATATCAGCACCATTAAAGCGCCTATCAAGGTTGCTGTTCTTGGCTGTGCCGTTAACGGACCTGGTGAAGCACGTGAAGCCGATATCGGCATTGCAGGTGCCAGAGGAGAAGGACTGTTATTCCGCAAAGGAAAAATTGTCCGAAAAGTGCCGGAAGAAATAATGGTTGAAGAGCTAAAAAAAGAAATAGACGCCATAGCAGCTGAAATGATCGCAGAACGAGAAGCTGCAAATAAATAAAAAGAAAAGCGAATGCCCTACAATGAAGAGGACATTCGCTTTTTTCACCTAAAAAGCCGGAATTACGAAAACACTCAGGATGATAGACAAAGTACTGATAAAAACAGCCCACGCCCCTAAACTGATGGCTCCATTTCGTTGCGCGATAAAACCTACGACGATACCCAATAAGCCAAAAATGAGCGGAAAGATAAAAAAGGAAAGGATACTTAAAAACAAGGCAATGTATCCTGTTAAATTCCCCCTTACCGCTTGATCCGCCTCTTGCGAATATGAGTCATCCCCTAACAGGTCATACGGGGAAATGATTTCAGCGGCAATTTCCTCTTGATAGTCATTTTGATCTACGGATTTCTTCTCACGTGACCTTTGTCCATAATCCACCATGCTTCCCTCACTTTCTTTTTCAGGCTTATGCTTAGTGTTTCCTGCCCGAACAAAAAAAACGAAAGAAATACATGGCATGAATGGAAAAGCAACAAAATCCACAATTCACCCTTCGATTGAAGCAAATTTTGGAACAAATCATGAACTTTCCTATATACTTATAAAGAACATACTTATCACGCTCATGTCCTGCCAGTTCGGACATGCTTTGCCATTCTTTCATACTTTATTTAAATTATCCTTTAAAAAGTAGGTGCATGAATGTCAAAAATCAAATTCGGCATTGACATTGATGGAACAATTACAAGACCAGATACGTTCATCCCATATTTAAACAAAGATTTCGGATTAAACTTAAGCATTGATGATATTACAAAGTATGATTTTTCCGCTTTTATGGATGTTAAAAAAGAGATCCTTTATGAGTGGTTTCGTCAAAATGAAGCACTTGTTTATCAACAATCCCCGCTTACCGATGGTGTCAGGGAAGTGATGAATAAATGGGGAGCCATCGGTGAAACCTACTTCATCAGCGCAAGACGTTCTTATTTATTGGATATTACACAACAATGGTTTACTGACAATCATATTGATTATCATCATATTGAATTAATCGGCTCACACGATAAGATTGAGACCATCCAAAAACATAAGATTGAAATATTCTTTGAAGATAAACATGATAACGCAGTCGAGATCAGCAAGAAATGCCAAATTCCTGTGTTGCTTTTTAATACCGCTTACAATCAAGGACATGTACCGTCCTATGTTATTCGTGTAAACAACTGGAAAGAAGCAGAAGACTGGGTAAACCAGTGGTTCGGAATACGTGCCTAAACAAAGGCCCAAGCGCTGAGGTGCTGGAGCTAGACGGCGATGACATTTCATTAAAAGTGATTCACAAGTCGAGAATTTTATAATTTCCTAAACATCGAAAAAGGCATTGTTAGAGAATAATTTTTCCTAACAATGCCTTTTCTTTTAGACAGTTGTGACTGAATTTGTTTGAGAAACTTGGATTGCTTGCTCTAAGTCAGCAATAATATCAGAAATGGCTTCTGTACCGATTGATAAACGAATTAAGCCTGGTGTAACCCCAGCAGCCAATTGTTCATCTTCACTTAATTGTTGATGCGTTGTACTCGCTGGATGAATAATTAATGACTTGGAATCACCGACATTGGCCAAATGCGAAAATAATTTCACTGAATCAATCACTTTCTTCCCTGCTTCTACACCGCCCTTGATTTCGAATGTCAAAATAGCCCCTTGTCCGTTCGGTAAATATTTTTGTGCCAGCTTATAGGAAGGATGACTTTCCAGGCCAGCATAACTAACTGCTTGAACAGCCGGATGCTGCTCCAAGAATTTGGCTACAGCCAATGCATTTTCGCTGTGGCGTTCCATTCTTAAATGCAATGTTTCAAGTCCTTGTAAAAATAAAAAGGAATTAAAAGGCGATACAGCCGCTCCCAAGTCACGCAGCAATTGTACTCTTGCTTTCACAATGTAGGCACTTTCTCCAACATCTTTTGTATACACTAATCCATGGTAGCTTGGATCTGGCGTTGTTAAGCCTGGGAACTTACCGCTTTTTTCCCAATCAAATTTTCCGCTATCAACAATCACGCCGCCAATTGAACTGCCATGTCCTCCGATAAATTTAGTTGCGGAGTGCACCACAATATCCGCACCGAATTCAAACGGTCGAAGTAAATAAGGAGTCGGAAATGTATTGTCAATAATTAACGGTATGCCATGCTTATGAGCAATTTCTGCCACCTTTTCAATATCCAGTACCTCCCCGCTCGGGTTACCGATACTTTCAGCATAAATCGCCTTTGTTTTCGGGGTAATAGCGTTTTCGAACGCCTCCAAACGAGTACCGTCAACAAAGTGAACTGTAATACCTAAATGACGCAACGTATGCGCAAATAAATTATAGGTGCCGCCATAAATGTTAGATGTAGAGACAATTTCATCACCAGCAGAAGCAATATTTAAAATAGCCGTCGTGATGGCCGCCTGCCCAGATGCTACCGCCAAGGCACCAACTCCACCTTCCAGAGCCGCAATTCTTTTTTCAAAAACATCTGAAGTCGGATTAGTGATTCGCGTATAAATGTTTCCTGCTTCTTTTAGACTAAAAAGATTGGCCGCATGTTCCGAATCATTAAACACATACGAAGATGTTTGATAAATCGGTACCGTTCTCGATAGTGTCGCCGAATCCGGATCTTGACCGGCATGAATAGCCAATGTTTCTAATTGATACTGACTTTCTTGTGACATAAATGTATCCCTCCATTTTACATTGTAAATGATGATTGTTCATTTTATTGCCGACTAAAAATATATGAATAATATGTAAAATAAGAATAATCTGAATTTTAATCCCCGTCAAGTATTTTCAATCTACAAACGGTGACATACTATTTATTATACTGTTGTTGCACACTGAAATCGGCTATAAAATTCGACACCTTTTCTAATTTTGGTAAAGTACCAATTTTCTATGGTGTCCAGCTTTATACACGACACCTATACGCCCTTAGAAATCATTCTTGAAACATAACTAAACCGAGGCATGTGTACACACCTCGGTTTAGTTATTGACACTCCGGACAACGTCCATATATTTCAAACTTATGACCTGATATATCATAGGCATTTAAATCTTCGGATAAACTAGCCATTGGGCAAGTTGCAATTTCTTTTGTTTTACCACAATCCAAACAAATAAAATGATGGTGATGATGCTTATGGCTACAAGTAAATCGAAAATGCTTTTCACCTGACAGTTCCGTCATCTCCAATATTTCCAAATCGACAAAAAGAGAAAGATTACGGTAAACAGTATCAAAGCTCAAGCCAGGATAATTCTCCTTCATGCTTTCCAACACTTCTTTTGCTGTTATATATTTATTTCGATCGGCAAAAAGCTGTAGCATTTCTTCCCTTTTTCCCGTAAACTTATATCCTTTATCCTTTAATAACAATAATGCTTCATTGACTCTCATTACAATCAACTCCATTACTTGTATTAGGCATGACGATTTTTCACCTTTTTATAGCCAATTGCCGACAGTAAAATCAGAATGGCAATCATCACAATCGTTCCACCAGGCGCAAGATCTAAATAATATGCTGAAACAAGTCCACCAATAACCGATATTTCACCGAACAAAACAGAAAAGGCAATCATTTGCTTGAATCCCTTTGCAAGTCGGATACTAGCCGCCACTGGCAAAGTCATAAGAGATGATACAAGTAAAATACCGACAATTCTCATAGATGCCGCAATAACTAAAGCTACTAGAATGATGAAGATGAAGTGAATCCCATTTACCGGGATACCAGATGCTTTTGCATGATCTTCATCAAAAGAAAGTAAAAATAATTCTTTATAGAGTAAGATAATGGTTGAAATGACAATAACGGCAACACCGATAATAATCCAAAGATCGGTTCTCGAAACAGCACTTACACTACCAAATAAATAACTCATCAAATCCGAATTGAATCCATCGGCTAACGAAATGAAAATAACACTTAGTCCCATTCCCGCCGACATAATAATTGGAATAGCCAATTCTTGATAATGTTTATATACATTACGTAATCGCTCAACAAACAGTGAGCCAATCACCGAAAACGTCATCCCCATATATAATGGGTTAATCGTCGTCGTAAGAAATTTCTTCTCAATCAACAGACTGAAAGCAATTCCCCCAAGCGTTACATGACTGAGTGCATCAGCAATAAGCGATTGTCTTCTCACTACAACGTAAACGCCTAATAATGGGGCAATGATACCGATAATAATACCTGTCAAAAAGGCATTTTGTAAAAATTCATACCGAAGCAATCCTGAAAGCATCGGAAACCTCCCGATTATCTATAAAATAATGTTACACATTTTGTGTTTGTTGTTTTGTTTCATTACCATAAAAACATGATAACTCCACATCTGACAATTGTTGATAGTCATGGGAATTCCCATGGAAATGGAGATGTTTATTCAAACAAGCAACATGGGTCACTTTGTCAGCCACTTCTTCTAAATCATGCGTAACCAAAATGAGTGTGATACCTAAGTTTTTATTCAGTTCCGACATCAATTCATAAAACATCTGTTCATTTTTCGCATCAACACCGACAGTCGGCTCATCCAAAATCAAAATTTCCGGATCGCTCACCAATGCCCGTGCAATGAAAACACGTTGCTGCTGTCCACCAGAAAGTTCGCCAATGTTACGATTCGCAAATTTGCTCATTCCGACCGATTCAATGGCCTTATATACTTTCGCTTTATGTTCCTTGTTTAAAAAACGGAATAAGCCCACTTTTTTTGTCAACCCACTTGCTACTACCTCAAAGACAGTTGCAGGAAATCCACTATTAAAGGAATTGGCTTTTTGTGATACATAGCCGATTTTATCCCACTCTTTAAAGTCTTGAATCGGTTTTCCTAACAAGTATATGTTTCCTGTCTGTAATTTCAACAAACCTAAAAGAAGCTTCAATAAAGTGGATTTACCCGAACCATTCGGCCCGACAATCGCCAAAAAAGCTCCTTGCGGAATGGATAAATTGATATGTTCCAATACCGACTCTTTTTCGTAGCGATACGAAACATCTTCAACTTTTATTATTTCATTATTCAATATAATCACCTTATTTAAGAATCATTACGATTTACTAATGTAGTATACCCTTTTTATGAAAAGAAGTAAAGATAATGCTCCATTATCTCCTATTTTAAGTTCACTAATCAACCATTCATTCATATGTTAAATAAAGGAGGGGATATGATGAAATTTTTGGAAAGCATTATCAATATGAAGTTAAATGGCATCCAAGGCCACGAACTAAAACAAATCGCCAAGCAATACGGCGTTTTTTTATCATCAGAAGAAGCTGAGGCGATTGCCTTTAAGCTCCGGGGCAAAAACTACAATATTTTTAATCCAACACAAAGAAAAGAAGTCGTCAATCAAATCTCCGCCATTGTCGGAACAAACAAAGCTAAGCAAATTGAAAACGTCTTCCTTTCCATGACAGGTCGTTGAATGGCGCACTGGCTCACCCAACAATGTTACATCCGCGTTCTCAATCATTCACTGTTACCTTGATTCGTCCATACCAAAGGCTGTCGAGAATACTCGACAGCCTAAAAATTTGGATTACGATTGTAAAATCACATTTTGTAAGTTTTCTTGGAAAACACCTTGTTTCAGCATGTCAATTTCATGTTTATACGGTGCTTTCTTATTGTTTTTATCCGTTCCTACATATGGCGTTTCCAAAATTTTTGGAACAGCCATCAATTGTGGATGATGAACGATTTTGTGAAGAGCATCAAAGCCGATATGACCGAAACCAATGTTTTCATGACGGTCTTTGCCTGCCCCCATCACGTTTTTACTGTCATTGATATGAAGCACTTTCAAACGATCGATGCCGATAATTTTATCAAATTCATTCAAGACACCATCGAAGTCTTCCACAATATTGTAGCCGGCATCATGAACGTGACATGTATCGAAGCAAACAGATAGACGGTCATTGTATTTCACACCATCAATGATTTTCGCCAATTCATCAAAGCTACGTCCACATTCTGTTCCTTTCCCAGCCATTGTTTCAAGTGCAATTTGCACTTGCTCCTGTCCTGTCAGCACTTCATTTAACCCTTCAATAATCTTTTGGATACCCACATCTGCACCGGCACCAACATGTGCACCGGGATGCAGCACAATTTGCTTTGCCCCGATGGCTTCTGTCCGTTCAATTTCCAACTTTAAAAAGTCTACCCCTAATTGAAACGTCTCCGGTTTTGTCGAGTTTCCAATATTGATGATGTATGGTGCATGAACGACAATTTCATCAATACCGTGCTCTGCCATATGCTTACGGCCAGCTTCAATATTTAATTCTTCGATTGCTTTACGACGCGTGTTTTGAGGAGCGCCTGTATAAATCATAAACGTATTGGCACCATATGACACTGCTTCTTCACTTGCGGCAAGTAACATCTTTTTGCCACTCATTGATACGTGAGAACCGATTTTTAGCATTTCTCTTCTCCCTGTTGTCTTATTTTTTCTTTCTTGCTTTTGCTTCAATACGACGTTGACGCTTTTTATGCGCTTCTAATTCGAATTGCTTTTTCTTTTTATAGCCTGGTTTTACTTTTGTTTTTCTTGATACGATCGCTTTTCCTTTTACATCAAGCTCTTCTTTTTGCTTTTTGCGTTTTTTACGTTTATTGCGGTCATCCGCTTCAATCCACTCGCCGTTTACATAATCTTTATTGACAAACGTAACGCCTAATTTTTCAAGCTTGTTCAGTGCATCTTCATCCGATAATTCATAGATTGTTGCTGAAATACCAGAATAGCCGGCACGTGCTGTACGACCTGAACGGTGAATATAGAAGTCTAAATCTGCCGGAATTTCAAAGTTGATGACATGGCTGACACCTTCAATATCGATACCACGTGCTGCCAAGTCTGTTGCCACAACATATTGGAATTCAAGGTCATTAATTTGTTTCATCATTTTACGGCGTTCACGTGGTGTTAAATTACCATGCAATTGTCCGACACGTAAACCTCGTTTATTCAGCTCTTCCGCCACTGTTTCGGCCATTTGCTTCGTATTCGTGAAGATTAAAGCCAAATATGGATTATACGATGTCACAATATCATGCAATAATTGAAATTTATTACGGTGACGTAACGGTACTAACACGTGTTCAATTTTTTGTGCTGTAATTTGCTCGGGATCAACTTGGAAATAACGTGGGTTTTCCATGTATTTTTGTAAAAATGGCTTTAATTTTTCTGGAATTGTTGCTGAGAAAACGAGCATTTGTAATTTTTCTGTCATTCTTGCCGCTACGTAATCCACATCTTGGATGAACCCCATATCCAGCATCAAGTCCGCTTCATCGACAACCAACGTTGTCGCACTGTATACTTGAAGCGCTTTTGCATCAATTAAATCTTTAATTCTACCTGGTGTACCGATAATCAACTGTGGCTGCTGCTTTAATTTTTCAATCGTACGTTGCTTATCTGTTCCACCTACATAACAACGAACAGTGATTTGCTGATCTTCCGGGAAGCATTCAGCTATTTTTACAGCTTCTTTGTAAATTTGAGTTGCCAGCTCACGAGTCGGTGCCGTAATGATTGCTTGCACTTCTTCTTTTTCAGGCACAATTTTGTTCATAATCGGAAGCAAGAACGCATGCGTTTTACCTGTACCCGTTTGGGATTGACCGATAATGCTTGTCCCTTTTAATGTGGCAGGAATCACGCGTTCCTGAATATCTGTCGGTTTAGTAAAGCCTCTTTCTTCAATTGCTTTTAAAATATATGGATGAAAGGAAAATCTTTCGAATTGATTTGACATTTTTAAACTCCTTAGATTATCTGCATTTTTCAATAATACTGCTCGCTTTATCTTACCTTCTTTATCTCATTAACTCAACAATTCCAACCACATTATGAAAATTCTTTCTATTCTGTATATAGTTTCTTCCCATTTCGTAACCATGCGCATACTTTAATTTATAGAAGAAATTTGCTTCAGGAGGGAATGGATCTTATGAACAGAAGAAACAATCTCCAAATGACAAATGGCATGGCTCAGTACCCCCCTCCATTTCAACATCCTAACGGAATGAGGCCAGGTACACAAATGCCACCGAACTATGGTCCACCCATAAACAGACCACCTATGCAAGCAGGGAATCAACCAAATCATATGGCTTTTCAAAATGGATTTTCACAGCCTATTCACAGAGGACCCGAGCCACCACCTACACATTTCGAGCCAAAAGGAGGAGGCATTCTTTCGAAGCTGAAACGCAAATCCCAGAGCAGGGGTAATGCAGCCCCTGTTCAAAATCCCTTCTCTTTGCCAGCAAGCAGTACACGTCATGCTGCTACAGCTACAGCTGCAACCGCTGCCGCCGGAACAGCAGCAAGTGGCGGAATTTTGAAGAGCATCATGAATCCGGCAAACCTGTCGACCATGCTGGATAATACCCAGAAAGTCTTACAGGCGACCGAATCCATCACACCTTATGTCCAACAGTACGCCCCGATCGTGAAAAACATCCCATCTTTATGGAAACAAATTACCGGGACGAAAGAAGAAACAAAGGATACCCAAGAACAAACGGAAATTCAACCAGAAGCCCCCGTCCAAAAGCAGCCCATTGTAACGGAGCAAAGAGAAACAAACACGTTCAAATCCAACATAGCAACGAAAGCCGTAAACCGGACCGAGCAATACAAACCACATATTCAACCTATACAGGCGAAAGAATTGGAGTCCCCTTCCACCATTACTTGGCGAAAAGGCGAATCCAAGCCGAAATTATTTATCTGATTTCAGTATGCCACTTTTTAATAAACGATAAACTGTCTTCTAGCATCGTTCTTATGCAAGCAGCGGTAAAAATGATATACTTACCTCATATAACTGTAATTGATTTGTAGGGGGTTCAAAATGAACGTTATCAAAATTTCACCACGTGGCTACTGCTACGGTGTAGTCGATGCTATGATTATTGCGCGCAATGCCGCTTTAGATAAAACTTTACCAAGACCCATCTTCATTTTAGGGATGCTTGTTCATAACCATCATGTAACGGAAGCATTCGAAGAAGATGGCATTATCACATTAGATGGAAAAAATCGATTGGACATCATCAATCAAGTGGAAAGTGGAACGGTCATTTTTACCGCTCATGGTGTTTCGCCGGAAATCCGTAAAGTAGCCGAAGAAAAAGGGCTCGTCACTATCGATGCTACATGTCCGGATGTAACGGTCACTCACGACCTGATCCGCGAGAAAAAAGCGCTTGGCTATCATGTCATCTATATCGGAAAAAAAGGTCATCCAGAACCTGAGGGTGCAGTAGGAGTGGCACCGGACATTGTACACCTTGTGGAAAATGTGCAAGATGTGGAGAACTTACAATTGGATGCGGAAAAAATCATCGTGACGAACCAAACAACGATGAGCCAATGGGACGTCCAAGAAATTATGGAACGCGTGCAAGAAAAATATCCACAAACCGAAATTCATAAAGAAATTTGCAACGCTACGCAAACGAGACAAGAAGCTGTCGCTGAACAAGCAGGTGCTGCTGACTTATTAATCGTAGTCGGCGACCCTCGAAGCAACAACAGTAACCGTCTGGCACAAGTGTCTGAAGAAATCGCCGGTACAAAAGCTTACCGAGTAGCTGATGTTTCTGAAATTGATCCAGAATGGCTCAAAAACATTGAAACTGTCGCGGTTACAGCCGGCGCTTCGACACCGACACCAATCACACGAGAAGTCATTGCTTATCTAGAAAAATTTGATGCGAACGACCCTTCTACGTGGAAAGGTGAACGCCAAGTTCCGTTAAGCAAAATCTTGCCTAAAGTGAAGAAGAATGTGGAGACGAAGTAAACCATATTAGTAGAGAGTGCAAAATACAAAAAGTTCAACGGATGTCTTTATTTTTTGAGACATCCGTTGAACTTTTTCATTTACACTAAAACAGGAATTTTATTTTGTACTCTTTCCATAACACTTGCTTGTAATTGCTCTAACAATGCTTGACTTTCTTCTTCCGTTTTTCCTTTTACAGCGAAATAGACTTTGATTTTCGGCTCTGTTCCAGAAGGACGTAAGCAGAACCATACATCGTTTTCACAATAAAATTTCAACACATTTGATTTTGGAAGTTGAATTTCTTCCACTTCTTTACTAGATAAATCAATTCTTTGACCAGATTGATAATCTTCTAGGTATAGCACCTTTAGTCCAGCTATTTCAGTTGGAGAAGACAAACGGAAATTTGTCATAATCTCATTGATTTGCTCCGCTCCTTCTTTTCCTTTCATCGTAAGAGATTGAACACTCTCTTTGTAATAACCGAATTGTTCAAACAACCCGATTAATGTCTCATATAGAGATTGTCCTTTATTTTTGTAATAAGCGACCATTTCTGCCGTCAATAATGCCGCCTGTACACCATCTTTATCACGAACAAAATCACTCATTAAATAACCATAACTTTCTTCATAACCCAATTGGAAACTATATTGGCCATTCTCTTCAAACTCTCCGATTTTCTCACCAATATATTTAAATCCTGTTAGTGTATTCAGCGTCTCCACTCCATAATGACGAGCAATCATTTCTCCTAAAGAAGACGTAACAATCGACTTAATGATTACACTATTTTCAGGCAACATATTTTTCTCTTTCTTTTGAGACAAAATATAATTTACTAGTAAAGCGCCTAGCTGGTTACCTGTCAGAACAACATATTCTCCTTCATTATTCTTCACAGCAACACCTAGGCGATCCGCATCAGGATCTGTTGCCAACAAAACATCTGCATTTACTTTGTTTCCATATTCAATCGCCATTTCGAACGCTTCATGTTCTTCTGGATTTGGCGACTTGACAGTTGAAAACTCCGGATCCGCTATCATTTGCTCTTCTACTACCGTCACTTGATTAAATCCAAATGCTTTTAAACCGGCAACGACTGACTTACCTCCAGTACCATGCAGTGGCGTATAAACAATGTTCACATCATGAGGCATATTGATATTCAACTGCAATTTTTTCAACTGAACAAGATAAGCATTATCAATTTTCTCATCAATGTATGTAAGCAATCCTTCTCGTAATAGATGTTTTTCATCTGCTACTTCTATGTATAATTCATTTTCAATATTGTTCATGTTTTCAATAATGCATTCTGCTGCTTCAGGCGTCAGTTGACCACCGTCTTCACCATAAATTTTTAAACCATTATAAATAGAAGGGTTATGACTTGCCGTAATCATAATGCCTGCAAACGCATTCAAATAACGAACCGCAAAAGATAACTCCGGCGTTGGACGCAATTCACTGAACAGATACACTTTAATTTCATGTCTACCTAGTGTTTTAGCCATTTCTAATGCAAATTCTTTAGACATATGACGGCAATCATACGCAATGGCAACCCCTCTCCATTTCGCTTCCACACCTTGTGTTTCCATATACTGAGCAAGACCTTCTGCCGCTTTTCGAACTGTATACACATTCATTCGATTCGTTCCTGGTCCCAGCTCACCTCGCATACCAGCAGTCCCAAATTCACACTCACGATAAAAAGCATCTTCCAACACTTTCGGATTTTTAAATGATTCTTGTAAATCCGCCTTTAAATCTTGATCTAATGCTTCATATTCTAACCATTCATTCGCTTTTGCCAACCATGTCATCTTAAAACACTCCTTATTAAATTTATACAAAAAGTTTAGATTGAATGCGGATTCAATAATAATTACACGGACAACATACTTGGCTATAGTTCATTCCATTATTTCCCAATAACAGCAGCTACTTCACTCAATAACCCACACAGAACTTGAAAATATTCTTTGGCAAGTGCATGACATTACACAAGAAACGTTGTTCATCATTTTGCTAATTTTGGAGTCAAGTTGTGTAAATCGATGTTTATTGTATGAAGGAGTTAACTTACCTAGTATAAAGATTGCTTATGTAATCAAAGTAGCCACTATTCTCATTAAACTAAACAAATACTGCCTCTCATTCCACTCACTTATAACTAAATATTAAGTAAAATAACTATATTGATATATTAATATATTTTCTGTTTATTTTGATTGTAAAAATAATACCGACATAATAT
>JBJEFL010000015.1:1665-22429 GCA_051873995.1 Bacillus sp. (in: firmicutes) | reverse complement strand
GACCATCTGGCGTGTTTTTGGCACGCCAGATGGTCTCTCTTACACCATGCACACATTGACACGTTTGCATGATGCGGGTTGCCTGACGTAGTTTTTATACGTCAGACAACCCATTGATCTCCTAATTTTTTCCCGCAAAGCCTCAAAGGCTGCATTTATTTAGGTATCATTGCCGTCTAAGACGGCCTCATAAAATAAAGTAAAGGTTTCTATGTTTCTATTTTAATTCCAATTAATGGTAAAATCAATATTTATCTGTTCCAAATATAAGATCCACCTCTATATTTACTTATTTCTAAGGCTTCATTTACTCTAATTTGTAAATATTCATCATTGATATTTAAGGCTTTTAAAATGTTATTCATATTACTGATTGAGGTTTTACTTTTAATATAATTGTTCATATTGGAGTTATTACCTTTGTAATAAGTGTAGAAATTCGATAGACTGCTGGCTTCAACGCCAAGTTTTTTTGCTAATTCCCAATAAGACTTTTTACTTTTACAAGATGAAAAAACAGATATCCATTTTTCCATGTAATGTTCATCGAAATGATGATTTACTTCATTTCTTAAAGTTTTCAATCGCTCGTCATCTCTGGCTCTTTCATTAGCTTCTTTTATTGCAGCAAGACGAGCTTCTTCTGCACATTTTGGACATTCGATAATCTCATATTCTCTATATCTATTCCAATCATCATCTTCAGATACGGTGATAATTTTACCTTCTTTACAATAACATGAACGTTCTGTTCTACGATATTCTTGCCAACTCATGAATAACCATCCTCTTGAAAGTTTAAATTTAAATAGATTTTATCTTAATTTGTAGTCCACATTATAGCGATATGCTTTCCATTATTGGCGTATTTTCACGCTTATTAGATATTTTTCATATATTTTGATGATAGTGTAGAATTGTAGTGTTGAAGCCACATTTTTAAAGGGGGATATATATGGGGGATTTATTTTTAACTATCATGCCATTATTTATGATTTTAGCTTTGATTTTTACACTTTTAAATAAAAAAAAAGCAAGTGTAATAGTGATTTCTATGTCTTTGTTCTGCTTTTTTTGTGCAATAGTAGTATCTAATGACACTAATTCATATGACAATGATAATGATACTTATTATTCCGGCTTTGAATATGAGAATTGTTCAGAAGTTAGGTCAGCTGGTGCGGCTCCTATTTATGAAGGTGAGCCAGGTTTTGGACATCATTTAGATCGTGATGGCGATGGTGTAGGTTGTGAGCCTTGGCATTATTAAATATTTTGTTATTTAGTTGGTTGGTTTACGTGAACTGAGTATATGAGTGAACAAAAAGCAAGACTGTCAATAGACAGTCTTGTTTAATTTAGTAATTGAATGAATGTAGTGGAATATAAAAGAATCTAGCAGCTAAAAGAATCGGCGGACATACACCACCATTATGGTGGTGTATGCTCACCTCGTTAACTATATATGCCAGGTAAAGTGACAAATTATATAACAAAATACTATTCTGGGATTCTCAATGAGAGCCCGAAATAATAGTTCTTTTTTTGTCGGAAAAAACACAAAGATATGTTTATAAATTTTTTTACAATGGAACTAAACATTTAGATAGGAGGGCTTTGTATGAAAAAATGGTTGGTCTTGTTGCTAGCCTTAATGCTGATAGTGTTCACAGGTTGCAACAATAGTGATAACAATAGTGACAGTGGAAGCAAGGCGACGGATAATAGGCAAGACAGTTCAACGGAAGAAACAACCCAAGAAGAAGTGGAGCCATCGATTACGTTTGAGAATGGGACACTAGAAGCGGATGATTTCACGTTAACCATCAAAAGTACCGAGGTAATCCAAAGTCCGATGGAAGATAATCCAGGTCTGTTCGTAACCTTTACGTTGACAAACAAAACAGAAGATACAGATGTCGTCCCTAATGACGTGCTCATTTATTTAGCTGCTACCCAAGTAAACGAAACATCCAGAGTGGACTTGAGTTCGAATTATTATTTCTTGGATGCCTTCGGAAGCGAAGATGACGTGGATACATATAACAAGATGGTGGATTTAGATAATGCCAGCAGTAACGCTTTACTGCCCGGAAAAACGGTTGATTTTGTGGAAGCGTACACATTGGATAATGACAGTGAAGACGTGACCTTTACCGGTGTCGATCCGGTCACTTCGGAACCAGTAGGAGAGTACGTCGTAACCCTTAAATAAGAGCCAAGAAAACCAAGATAGATACCCAAAGAGGCTGAACTCCAGTCTCTTTTTCTTTGTCCAAAAAAGCTAAATAACTTATTAAAGATGAAATAAATAGCTCTAGATATTTACGATAGGTTTAGAGATAGATAAACGTAAGATTTAAGCCATGCCGTTCGGTATGTTTTTTTATTTATACCTGAAAGTATGTTATTAGATAAAAAATTACGTCATACAAAAAGCTTGATTGTTAATAAGATTCAATCTTTTCGATGTATATGTTATCAACAATTAATATTTCATCCAAAAATCTTCAATTTTTTTCTTGTAATCTAAGAATTTTTCATCTAGATAAATTTGTTCTCTTATTTCATTAGGAATCGGTTCGTATGGACAATTGTCAACAGGGTTCCAAACTTCTTCTCCTAAAACAAGTAAGAGCATAAAATCCTCGATATTATAAGTGGCAAGTTTACAATCAGAATACAAAGCGGTCAGTAAAAATAGAAAATTCTAGATTGAAAATGAAATTTAAAAAACATCGTGAAGGATTTGATTTTGAATTAGGCTTAAATGAAGAAAATGATTTGAAGTGAGAACGGTTTTTAAATGGACATGAAAACAATCGTGTTGATTCAACTTTAGTCAAACGATTGCTTTTGTATGTTCTTTTTTCGTTAAGAAAGCCACGGTGTTTGAATGTGTCTTTTTAGATAAAAGCTTCCCATTTTTTAAAGGTTTATCTTGTTCAGATAAAAATTGTAAAGTAGAAAAAAATTAAATAACTTTATTATCTCTGTACAATTAATTTTAATTTTTGTATTTTTTTGTATTTTTTGATTTTTTTTGTTATTATTTTAAAGTGCGAAATTATTAATAGGGGGAATTTATATGAAAAAAGTTATTTTACTATGTTTTTCAGTATTTTTTTTAATTGGAAGTTTGATAATACCAAAAGGCGATGCACACGCATCAACAACAGAGCAAGAAATAGAAGATGTTATTAATGATATGGTATACGCTTTTGAGAATACAGAGTTAAAATTAAATATAGAAAATCCAGAGTCTGAAATTGTAGAAGAGGAAGTATATAACGAAAATGGTGAACACTTAGGTACTTTCGGTATGGAAATAGTTTCAATTGAAGATGAAATAGACCCAACAACAGTAAATTCAAAAAAGAATGACATTTCAACTTTTAGTATATCTTTACCAAATGCTAAAACACTAATCAAAGGAACTATGACAGTAAAAGTATATTGGTATGCTGCAACTATTAATTATGAATTTTATGCAAAAGTTGCAAAAAATAGTTCTGGAAAAGCATATATTGTAGATAAATACGATGAAAATTATTTTGTTGTACCACCAGTGGTTGTATCAAGCGATAAATTAGAAACAATTCAAAAAACAGAAACTTCAAGTTCACCTGCTCAAGCTAGATACACACTTAATCTAAGTACATATGTGGGTGGAGCTACAAAATTATGGATTTTTGTGAAAGCTGCCGAAGGATATTTTTGGACAGGTGGTAATTAATGTTACTTAATATCTTATATCCATTAACGATTACCCTGCTATTTATTGGTGTATTTATTGGTGTATATAAATTAATAAAAAAAAAGTAACAGTCAATTTTTTTTATTAGGCAATATTATTAATAATTCTTTATAAATACTAATTAAATAAGTTTGATAAAAAAGTCTATTCTTTGAAACTAGAAATAGACTTTTTTATTTAAAGTTCTAAGTTTTAACGTTAGAAATTCAATAGAGAACATAAAATCCATTTTGCCTATTTTTGAGAAATCTTATCAAAAGTATGTTTTTTGATATTTAGATAAATTAGAAGCAGAAATTATAAAACTTAATATTTCACCATCTAACACTAACACTAACACTCATGAGTTAGATGTAATTAAGGAAGTACAAGTATCAGTTAACGATGCTTTAAATCAAACATTTGGTGTTACAACTGCACATGCTGTTCAAGTGAAAATTGGTGTAAAGGTTGCTGGAGCTATACTTAATACAGCGATTGGTTTTGCTGTAGGTGGTGGAGTAGGAGCCATTCAAGCATTTATTATAAAAAAGGTAAAAAAGAAGCAGAGAGATTATTTACTAAAACTGTAGTTAGTCGTTTGAAAGCGTGGGGAGCACCAAAGTTAGCTCTTATTGTAGGTGCTTGTGTAGTTACTGCTTTAAATTATTTAGATGTTGGAACTCAAATTGCTAAGCAACTTGATAAAAGAGACAAGAGACCTAATAATGGTTATGTAGATCTTTATTAAATATAAGGGATGTTAGAATAATAGTGAAAAACATTATTAAATATATTGTTCTATTTGTTTGGGTAGCATTCTTTTTATACTGTTATGATTTGTTAATGCCTAAAGGTATTCTTTATTTTCTTATAGGGATACCAGTTCTTTTTTTAGTGCTGTTTTTATTTTAAAACTTTTTAACGATTCAACAAAGAATGTATAAAATTTTAAAAAAAGTAGCCTTTTTAAAAGGTTACTTTTTTATTTTATCATTCCTTGCGAGAAGACCCCCATCTTCAAACCGGAGCAATGCGTTAGCGAGCGAAGGTTAAGTGGGGGGGAGTTCAATGAGAAATCAGTACTGTGAGGTAAAGCTAATATTTGATAGTTATGATGAGAATAAACTGGAGTAATTACGGGGTTAATGACGCGGGTAACGTCTATGGTAAGGTTTAGGGTTTAGTAGTGTGGTAGCTGTAGTGCCGTGTTATTACCAGTTTAAATAAAGATTAGTGTAGGAGCGGGTAGATCCTGCTTTTTTTGTTTGGCTAATTATCATGAAGATGCTTATATGTAGCGGTTTTGGTGTTGATAAATGAACGGGAGTACGTCATTTCTGACCGTGTTAGGATAACTTTAATAGGCTGTTGAAGGATGCAGCCAGTCTGAGGATAGTGGGGTGATGGAGATAGTGAAGGATGCTTAGGCGAATGGATGGATGGTCTGTTAACCAAATTGTAAAAATTTGATTAAGCATGTAATGGTTGATAGAGGTATAGTAATGGCAAATAAGTAAAAGGGGTTATGTGTAGATGGTTGAATATAAAGGGTATACGGTTGTTGATGCGGAGGATGAACGTGGGCAGGATGTTCACGCTATTTACAAGGACGGTCAGTTGGAGACGGTTGTAGAGGATAAGTTAGAGGATGCATTTCACTATATTGATACACATCTTGAGTCATAAAAGGTCATGAAGAAGCGGGTTTTGTACCCGCTTTTTTTGTTTGTCTAAAAGTAGATAGTGGATTGGGGGCGAAAGTTGTAAGTGCAATTAGAAAGAAAGGGTGATGATGGGTGGCTTTTTCATTCAACAAGAAAAAGGTATCGGAGGAATTAGAGGAGTCGAAGCGAGTCCAAAAACAGGGTTGGGGCTTTATGGAGACGCTGAACTTATATTCTCGGTTAATCGTTGATAAGTTATCGAAGGGTGCAATGGATGTACCGCCCCGTATTTTGGGGGAGGGGGAGTTTTATTACTCAACTAACCGTGTGTTTACACGTAACGGGGTTAAGAAGATGATTTTCATCCGTGACTTACCTGCTGAGATTTCGAGGGGGTTTATATCGGATCTGCGAGCGTTGGTTGAGAAGGAAGTGTATAACTATAATATGACGCATGGTACGAACTACAAGGCGGCGGTAACGCTGGTTATTGATGGGGAGTTCTATGATTTAGATTTTAGTAATAAGCGTATACAGGCTCGGTGGAACAACTTTGTAAGGCAGTATGAACGTGTATCTAAAGAGGCACGTAACAAGTCGTTAAAAGATGAGTTGTCGTCTGATAAGTATAGTGAAGCGGTTGTACGTAAAACAAAGTCGTTTTTGTATTTAAAAGAGGCAAAGGATGAGCAACAGGCATCGTTCTTTAAGACAAAGGTTATTTTAGAGATTATGGCGGATAACGATGAGATTTTAGAGGTGGCGGAGCGGGCGTTAAAGTCGTTCACGTATACAAATAAAATCACAACGTCCGAGGTGTTTATTCAGACCAATGAGTATATGAAAGCCTATTCGCCAGCGGGACGTCCGGAGCGTTCTCTTATTCGTCAAATGAATGAGGGGGATGTTTGGGCGGATGATACGTTAAGTTCGTTAACGGTTACTACGCATGGTAAGGTCGGGGATGAGTTAGGGGTTTATCATGGAATGGATATACAGTCCCGTGAGGTAGTTGTGTGGGATATGTATAACGGTGAGGATGCTAATAACATTTTGTTAGCGGCGGGTTCTGGGGAAGGTAAATCGTTGTTTGCGAAGATGACGTATACGTTTTATCTAGTGGATGATTTATTTTCAACGGTTGTATTTGATTACGAGGGTTCTGAATATGAAGCGATTGGTATTATCGGTGAGACGCAGACGATTGGGATGGGTTCTGCGGATGGTCGATACGTAAACACGATGGTAATTGGTCGTTTAACGGGGGATGCCAAATTAGATGCGGAGTTGAAGATATTTGCTATGCAGTCTACGGAGCGTGTATTTAACCTGTTAGTGGATGATGAGTATGGGATGACTCCTGAGCAGTTATCTATTTTCAGTGATGCGTTGGGTGAGGTGTATGCGGATGCGGGGGTAACTGAGGATCCGTCTACATGGCATTTATCGGAGGGGCTAACGTTTTTCCATATTTACTCGAAGATTTTAGATATGATTAACGGTGGCAAAGGCAGCTCAAAATACATTGAGATACATACGTTAGAGCGGTTAAAGAATTTTCGAGCGATTTTACGTCCTTATTTCGAGGAAGGGGGTTCTCGAAAGCATTGGTTTAAAGAGCCGATTAACATTGAAGAGATGATGGAGGCGCAGCATATTCGCTTTAACTTTGATATGGGCGGCAAGGACGAGGATAGTGTAGATGGTAAGGCGTTGGCGTTACGTCAAAACTTTGCGAGTCACTTAACGCTGATGATGGCTAGGCGTAATCGGGTTAATGGGATTAAAACGGTTGTGTACTTAGAGGAGTTACAGCGTTACCTAAAACAAAAGTATTCGGGCGATATTGTTTCAAACTTCGCATCGGGTGGGCGTAAACTTGGTATGGTGAACTACTTTATTACAAATGACCCGGCATCGTTAGTGGATGCAGCAGAGGTTGGGGCGGATAAAGAGGATCGTAATGCCAGTGCGATTATGAGTAACATCACGATGGTTATTTTCGGGGCAATGTATCGGGCAACAATGGCGAAACTCATTGACTACTTCTCGTTACATGATGCAACGGGTTATTTAATGGAGTTAGCGGATGTGAAGGAGAACAATAGTGAGGATGCCCCGTTAAAGCATTGTTTCTTTATGCGTAACCGTGGGCAGTCAACGATTGTAAGGATGATGTCGCATCCTGAGTTGGAGTCGTTACCGCTTTACCGGACAGTACAGAACAAACATAACCCGCAACTACGTAGTGCAAAGATGATGAAGGGCGTGGACGTTCAGAAGAGTATTGTGGATGCGTATAAGAAAGATAGTGAGTGGGATCAGCGTGGTGCGGGTTATGATGCTCGAGTTAAGGGTTCTGCAGTTGAGAAAACGTGGAAGAAGATGTACAGCCGAGCGGGTAAGGGTGACTAATGATTAGAAGATACTAGTAGGCGGTTGAAGTCCTTCTCTTTTTCGTGGAGAGGGGCTTTTCCTTTTGTGGTTATTGATGGGAAGGGGTGTGGTTGATAGTGCGATGGGAGGCGTGGTAGCGTGATTGATAGGTGGTAGATACATAGTATGGAGGTAAACGCGGTAGCGTGGTTCATACTGCGGTGGTGAGCGTGGTAGCGTGGTTGATAATGTCTTGGCAGTGTGGTACCGACCTGTTAGTGTTGGTGATGAGGTTGATGATATTCGTAACGAACAAGGCTAAAAATGGTTTAGTCCATGAAGTAATTTAGTACCCCTAAACCCCATTGACATATTAGGGGTACTAAACTATAGTGAGGTATGTGAATAAATAAGGAATAAACAAAATAGCGGGTTAGTTATTTTGTGTTGAGGTGGGGACAATGCGAGTTAAGGTTCAACAACATGATCCGAACTGCATTGAAATTTTCGATAACTTTTGAGGGTAAGGAGGTTATGTTGGGTGTCAACAAACAATGAACAGCAAGAGACGGGCAGAGTAATGTCTGAGGCTGAGAAAAAGCAACGCAGTAGACGTAACCTAAAGTTATATACGGACACGTATTGCAGTGTATCGGCTTTAGCTCAGTGTCTGAACATGACACAGAATGATTTAATTAAAGTGTTAATTGATGAAAAAGTGCCTCAGCTGACGAATCAACAGCGTGAAGTGTATGGGTATTTAAAAGATACGGTAGAGGCACGGGTGACCAAATAGTTGGTGGGTAAGATAGTTATTTCAATTCAAAGAAACAAAAATTATCAAAATCTACTAAGAATCTGATAATAAAGCAACTCCAAAGCGGAAGTAAGTATGTTATCCTTACAATATGCTATAACAACAGGAAAATTTAATGTTGACTTAATGATGATTTAAGGTAGACTTAATGTTGACTAATATTTTTCCTTTTCGTGAAAAACGGCAAAAAGGGCTGAAAAATGGTTACATAACGGTTTAACAGAAAATAATGTCGACTTAATGTAGATTTAACTACACATTAATGTAGACTGATAAAAAATCTATGTTTTTGGGAAAGGTTGGAGAAGGAAAATGCAAATAGGTCGTTTAAATGCGGATTTTGGCAACTCAGCTGGTAACTTTTTGGTAGATGGCTACTATTTTGAGATGCCTACAAACGTGGTTCCGATTGAAAAAGGGAAGGCAGAAGGACATTTTATCAGTGATGTAACGGAAGCAGCGGATCTACTTGACCGTCTATTAATTTCTACGAAGTTAGATGGCGAGGAAGAAGAGCGTTATTTCATGGTTGGTCGCTTAGCTGAGGGTGAGGCGATGGCAAACGTCCATGTTAATGAGATGCATGACAAAATCAGCAGTCACGTACCATATGCTATGTTCTTAGCGGCTGTGGCATATAACTACTGCGTAAAGTCACCGGAACGTAAAGATCAAGATGAGATTGAGATTGAGAGAATGAAGATGATGTTACCGATCTGGTTGCTGACAAGAGAAGAGAAGTTCGCTGTAGCAACTAAGAAGATGGCAGCACGTTTCGAGGGTGAACATACGGTTAAATTATTAACAAAAGGTATGGAAACAGAGCTTAAAATCTCGGTTAAAAACTCTGAGTGCCGTATTGAGGGTGAGGTTTCACGTTGGTCTTTACGCTATAAAATGGTGAATAAAGACAACGTAACGCAGATTGTACCTCGTCCGGAGGCAGGAATATTTAACGATTTCCGTGCGGTATTGGTTGATATCGGTGGGGGTTCTACGGATGCTGTGCTGTTAGCGAAAGGCTTACAAGCTCCTGTATCTAAGGATTCGTTCCAAGTTATCTCCATTTCGCCGTTCTTAGGGGCGTTAGATAAGCTACGTAAGGACAAGCTACTTGAGTACTTCAAAGATTTACGTACGTTAGAGCAGTTTGTGGTAGCAAACCATAAAACGCAAAAATACGTGTACAGAAACCCGAATAACGGGGCTAGAGCAGACCTTACGGAGCAGATTACGTCTATGCTTCGAGAATACGCTGGGGAGCTCGTTTACAAGGTTATCAATACATTTGCCCGTCAAACGGATGATGTGCTGAAATTCGTCTATTTTGGGGGAGAAGCACCTATCTTAGAACCGTACATCAAAGAACGCGTAGCAGATCTTACAACGGAAGAGATTGCAAACCAAAATCACCTGTTCTTACATGAGTTTTTGGAAATGGATGAGAATCAAGTATTCCCACCAGTATCTCGTACGATTAATCTTGCTTCACTTGAGCTATTATCTGTGAACCAAAAGACTACAGCGTAAGGAGGTAACTTCTTATGTCGGAAAAGAAAAGGGATGCACGTTTTACCTTAACAGGTAAAAACATTCCCGCTGACCTATACGATATTTTGGAACAGAAAAGTAAGGAGCGCTCCATTACGAATTACGTAGTGGAGCTTATGCGCAAGGAAGAGTTGATGGATCAATTACTGCCTAGCCTAGCGTTAATGGGTGGAATGAATGCGATGTTACAGGATATCCATAAAGGCAATGTGCAGGTAGTGGTTAATAATCAGCCGGCGGCTACGAAGCAGGAACCAGTGGTAGAAGAGGTTGTTGAACAAAAACCTGAAGAGAAACCTAGCTTTGATGAGATTATCATTGAAGGGGATATTAATATCTCTGATGAGATTTCCGGTGGGTTTGAAGAAGACGAGATGGACTTCTAGTATGAAGGGTAGTAACTGATATCAGTTACTACCCTTTTTTGTGTACGGTTGGATTGTAAAAGAGGGCTGAAACTCATAAAAGCAAAGTGTAAAACTTTATAAGAGAATAAAGGGGGATGAGGTGTGAGGCTTGTACTGGACATAATCATGATTTTTTACATGCTCGTATTTGCGTATGCGATAGGTCGGCGTAGATCCGATGGTGAAAGGGTCATCCCTGCAATCGTGACGTTAAATGCCAGTCTTGTTATTATTGGTATCTTTGTCCTCTTAAATATCCCTAGTATTTTTCATTTAATCAGTTCATACGGGGAATAAAGGATGTGATAGTGTGTGATAAAGTTTACCGATAAGGACTTGTACGAGTTAGAAACGGGTAAGTTTAAGCGGTTTTTAACGAAAAAACTGCAGACCAAAACGGAGTACAACCAAGACACGCAGTATGACACAGGTGAAGAGGCGGAAGATGAGCTGGAGATGTCCTCGGTTATTGGTGGGGACGGCTTTGATTTCGACTCTGGTGATGATGGTTGGGGTACTGACGGTGGCGATGGTGACGCTTGGGGTTCGGGCAGTACGGGCTTAGAAGCAGGAGATAAGAGTGGGGTTAGTTCGGCTACGGATTGGAAGAGGCAAAATTGGTACGAAACGTGGTTGATGTCGCCGCTTTTTATCGTAAAGTACGTGGTGAAGGATATTACGTTAGATCGTCCTAAAAAGGATGAGTGGGAGCATATCCTATTCGCTCTGAATAAAATCAACGTCATTGCGGGCGTGGTGGCTATTGTGGTCATGGTTCTTGGGTTAAATTCACCGTTTACGCCTATCATTCAACTAGCGGTGGCGGCTATATCGTTTTTGGGTACGTCATACGCCTTAAAAGTTCTGTATAACAAGGGCATTTTCGCTAAAAACGGTGAGGATAGTGAAGAGGATATGGAAGCGGTTGGTGAAGCGGGTACGGAAGCGGTTGACGATCCGTTTGGTATCTTAGGTGGAGGCGATGATGGATTCGCTGATGCTGGCGGCAGCTTCGGTGGATTCGACTTCGGTGAGGTCGAAGATGAAGAGGTTGAGGAAGAGGATGAGGAAGAGGATGAAGACACTACAAAAAGGCTTGGAGAGTCACCGATTCGTATAGATGATGACGATGATTTTGAAGCGGATTTGTTGGATGTCTTTGCTGAGAATAACAAGTATACGGGAAGGGTTATTAATGACCGTCTACGCTTATTGCAGTCTTTATCGAAATACATCATCACAAACGACCGTAATTTCGGTAGTTATAAGAGTCCTAAAGAGCGTTCAATAGAGTATAACAACATTGCATACGCCTTATTTAAGGGGCTGACAACGGTCGATAGCCGTTTTGAAACGGATGAGGCGAAGTTAACCATCCTATCTGTTAAACGTAGCCCTTTGCTGTACAAAATGGAGGTTATATTACCCGGTTACTTCAAGGTAGATACGCTAATGAAGCGTATTTCAGCGTTTGAAGATAACCTACGGGCGGCACCGGACGATAAAGAGGTATCGGTGCTGATAACGTTTTATCAAGGACGGTTCATTTTTAAGTTTGTTCGATTTGATAGCAAGACGTTGGTGTCTCTAGGGGATATCTTACGCTTTCAAGGAGATAAGAGCTTAAAGGGTTCAGCATTGGAGCAGTTTACGGATCCAAACAAGGGTTTACCTGTCTTATTAGGATTGCAGGATAGTGAGTCACCGTTTGTAGTCGACTACGAAGATGATACTTCGGGGGCTATAGTCGGGGGTTCGGGTTCCGGTAAGTCATGGCTTACGTTCTCGGTTATGTTGAACTTTACCTTAGCCAACAGTTACGACCATGTACAGTTTATTATCATGGACGCTAAGAATGCGCCGTTCTGGAAGGCGTTTGCAAGGTTGCCGCACGTTCTTGGTTATCACCATGATATTAATACGTTCTTAGACATCTTAACCGAGGTACATGATGAGTTTAAAAGACGTCAGGATCTGTTAGGTAAGTACGGGGCTGAGGACTTAAAAGGTTTACGTAAGTCGTTAAAACGTAAAGGGGATTACGAGACGCTTAAGAAGTTCCCGTTATTGATTGTTATCATGGATGAGATTACAGCGACCATGCTTGAGTACGAAAATATGGACGATGACAAGGAAACGTTTAATGAGGTTCGTAACCTTCTGGGTATTATCTCGGCAAAAGGGCGTTCAGCGGGTGTAAGGTTACTTACAATCGGTCAACGTTCAATCGATAAATCGTTACCGAAAACATTGGCAGCAAACAGCTCATTCCGTTTCGGTATGAAGATGGATGCAAAAAGTGACTTTAAAATCCTCTTTGGGGATGAAGTAGAGAAGATGAAAAAGCCTGATACAACGGGTATGGGGTTAGTTTCAACCTTTAGTTTCCGTGAGATTTACATGATTAAAACGTTAACGATTGGCGGTAAAAACAATGAACAGATGTTAGCCCTTATCCGTGTACTGGCGTTTGAATGGTTGCGTAGGGCTAAAGGGAATGTGGATTTGAATGCGCTGCCGGAAGGGATGCAGTTTAATGTGGCGTTTAACCGTCCGGACTTTTATCGCAAGTCGATTGAAGAGTTGCGGGATGGTCGTATTTTAAATGAGGTGCAGGTAAGTAAAGGCTATGAAGTGGACTTGTTAGGTGAGGGTTCAATGGTTTCTCAATTTACGCAAATTCCACGACAGCCTGTAGCGGTTAATGAAGATATAAAGGAAGATGTGGTTTCTGTTCCAAAAGTAGAAAGTACAAAGTTTGTTAGTGAAAATAATCGTGTTGTTTCGATAGACGATTATGTAAGTAATAGCAATTTCGTAGAAAAAGCGGGAGATGTTGATGACGAGGATTCACTTGTCTTTACAGATGGTGAGCTTGGATTGGATGAAGGTAATTTCCGTTTTGGTGACGAGGTTACAGATGAAAATCCAGTGGTTAATGTGCCGTTTGAAGTAGATCTGGACGAAGATGAGGTAGATAACCATTCGGTTTCGGATAATACAAAGCATAAGACATTTGATTTACCGGATATGGGCAGTATCAACTTTTTCGATAATGACATATTTTCGATGGAAGATGAGGAGGATGAGGTAGAGGATATAGCACCTGTTACCGAAACCGTAGAAAGCAAATTATCGGAAAAAGAGGATTTTGCGGTTGTTATCGACCGAGATAAAGAAGATATTGTTGAAAAGCAAGAAAGCAAGATACAGGAAAAATCTGATACGGATTTCTTCTTAGATGATGAGTACGGGTCGGATACAGAGAGTCTTGATAGTCTGTTTGATGGGCAAGAGGATGATCTTGGTTACAGACAGACGAGTGAAATGTCAGGGAGTGCAGTAAGTGAAGTTTCTGAAATAGACTGGATGGATGATATGAAGCGTACTGATATCAAGGCGTTTTCTGAAAAAGACGTGGCTATCAGAAAACTTCACTTAGCGAGTGAAGTTTCGATTTCACCTAAAAATGAAAATCCGAGTGAAGTTTTAGCGACTGATAACCCGCCAATCTCCGAAAATTATGTTGCTGATAGTCGAAGTTCTACTAGATACACCGAAAAGCAAAATACACAAATTTCGCAAACGGAAAATTCTATTAGAAATATAGAAAAGCAAGAAACACAAAATATGCAAAAAGAGGTTGTCTTGGTTGGTCATGAGTCGGAGTCGGTTTCGGTTCCTGCTCAACCTGTATCAAAGCAAGCGGATAATTCTTCATTATCTGAAACGAAAAAGACTGTAAGTTCTCCCGCTCAGATAGAAATTACACATCGAAGTTCGGGAGTAACTAGAAATGAAGAAGTGCAAGAATCGATAGAAAGCTATATTATGAAGTATGGAACGCAGGTGGATGCATTTACCTACTCCATTCCAAAGGAAAAATTGGAGGAGATCTACACCGCTCGAAAAATTAAAGATGCTTTAAATCTGACACTCATTTTTGACGATGGTGATGTCTACACAGTCGAGGTCTAACGATAAAATAGTACGATAATTAAGGGAAGGCAACACCTTCCCTTTTTTCTATGCTTTTTTGGGCTTTTAGCAGGTTGATTTTGGGTTTAGGGGCGGTTTTGGGGGTTCTTCTATTCTTGGTGGTTTACGCCCTTATATGGGCTTATATAGACGTTCTCTTTTTAGTGGCGGGTGCAGGATTTGCTATCTGCTTTTTGGTGTGTAAATCCGATTTCTATCTCTTACTTCTGGGTTGTATAAACATGATCTTTAGCGGTCAATTTTCGGTTAGTAGATACCTATTTTATTAGATACATAGTTTATTAGAAATTCAAATGACTAGATGACTATTCAAGGTGATGTTTATTTTAAGAGGTAGTAGATGTTGTAGATACATTAATTAGGTGATAACTAGGTAAGCAAATAATTAAATAATTTGATATAGGCTTCAAGGTGTGTCCAGTTTACTGGATAGCTGGTTTGGTAGTCGGTACCTAGATTGCTTGGGATGTATTTTCGTTGTCTAAATGATAGGAAGCGTAGTTGATAGATAGTCTATAAGAGGATATGAGGGTCATTTTGGGTAGAAAAGAGGGTCTGATAATGAGAATTAAGGGAAGATGTGTAAAATCGGAAAAATAGAGAAAAGGGAAGGCGCTAATTGGATATGGTTTTCCATAAGAAATGGAAATTTTACTGATAGTAATAAAATGGTAATGGGAAGTTGATTTGGAACGGAAACAGATACGTGAGTAAAGGTGAGGGTAGAAAGCTCCTACTTTTTTTTGTTTTCTTACTAAATATATGGTAAAAGTATATAGGGGAGGGATTATATGGTAAAATTTGTACCTATGTTGCTTGTGCTTTCTCTTTGTTTTTTAGGGGCGTGTGCCAGTGAAGAGTCGAGTAAAAGTAAAGAAGCAGAACAAGAAGTTGTTGATTCGGATTATTTCACGGAAGGATTACCAACAAAAAAGCAGGTGGATACTTTTGTAGAGGGATTTAGTGAAAACATTTTCACTATAGAAACCGCGGCAGCTGATTATGCGGCTCTGTTAGATGAAGCTTTAGAAGATGAGTCTTTGTTCACCGATGAAAAATTTAAAGGGCGGGTGACTGAAGTAGCTAATACAATTAGTCAGTCATTTAACAATATTAGCGAATTAGAGCATTCCGCAGAATTATCTCCTTTACAAAATGAGCTTAAAATAGCGGTAGAACCAGTTCAAAATATTAATAGTGATTTAGAGCGTGGTTTTTATGAACTTGACGAGGAATTTTATGATTTAATGATTACAGTAACAACAGCACTAGATGATATGCAAGAAGCTTCGGATAAATATAATGTGGAAGTAAGTAAATACGATACGGATTTAACATTTGAGTAATTGGATAGTTTAGCTATTAGCCACTTACATATACCTGTGGTTAAGGTAGATCTAACACAATAAATCAAGTAAAGACGAGGGTTGGTATACTCTCGTCTTTACTTGATTGAAAATTCAGTTAATGAATTTCCCTATGCAGCCCAATTACTTTCCCTAAAATGGTTACGTTCTCTACGATAATCGGTTGTAGGGATGAGTTTTCCGGTTGTAGTCGGATATGGTCATGTTCTTTAAAGAAGCGTTTAACGGTTGCTTCATTTTCTTCTGTCATAGCCACCACGATGTCGCCATTATCGGCTGTAGTTTGTTGTCGGACAATCACGTAGTCCCCGTTTAATATCCCCGCTTCAATCATACTATTACCGGAAACTTCTAGCATAAACACTTGTTGGTTATGTCCAGCTAACTGTTCTGGTATCGGAAAATAATCTTCTACGTTTTGAATAGCAGTGATTGGTTGTCCTGCGGTTACTTTACCTAGTATTGGTACGTTTACTGCTTTTTGTTCGTCATTACGATCCTCTGAATCTAGTAATATGATTGTCCGTGGTTTTGTTGGATGTTTACGGATAAAACCCGCTCTTTCAAGTCTGTTTAAATGCCCATGTACGGTTGAGCTGGAGGCTAAACCGACTGCGGATGCAATTTCCCTAACGGTCGGAGGGTAGCCTTTTATTTTCACTTCTTGTTTGATAAACGCCAAAATTTCTTGTTGTCTACTTTTTAATACAAGCATAAACACACCCACCTTTATTTCCATATTAACTAAATCATAGCATATATTGGTTGTGAACCAAACGTATGTTTCCGTAATAATTTGAATTGTGGTGGGAGTGTATCGTTGAGTTGGTTGTGCCGAAAAGACTATCTAACAGTTTCTTAATGGTTGTTATATGATAGATATGATAATAAGAAAGGTGGCGGTTTAGTGGTCTTTTTCAATAAAAACCGTAATGTGTATGCGAGTAATGAAGATGATGTAGGAACAAAGGGAATTGCGGTGCAGATAACTCCTGTTATTATCTATGTGTTTGTGTCAGAGGATGGGTATATTGCGATGAATGAGGACAGTGCTTCCATCTATTTCGAAGACTTAGACGGGAATGCTATAGAGGCAGCGGGTAATTTGTTGACATTAGAGGTACCGAAGACAGAGAGTGTAGATGCAGTACTAACTCGTCTGGGGCTTAAGCAGCTAGATATCCCTATAGTGACAATGAATGTAAAGGAAGCTTAAATATATAAGGTTGCCGCTGGTTAAAATGCTAAGGAAGAGGTTTTAGACGTAAATCTAAAACCTCTTTTTTGCATGTATAATTGTTGACCGCAATTAAGTTGTTTCGTATATTATATGGTAATGAATTTTCATACATCTAAGAATAACAAGTGGGGGTAGGGGTAATATGCGTTACGGCTTTAAATATCACGGGATAGTTAAGGATACTACGGTTTTTTCAATTGTTAAAGAAGTAGAAGATGCAGGTAGTATAAAAGGGCGGCGTGTACGTTATTTACACTTTTTGGCGGATGAGAATTTAAATGTTATGCATGTGTCGTACATGAATAAGTATTTGTGTGCGTGTATGCGAACTGAAACATATAGGAACGGTATCACGTTACCGCCACGGTCTGATACAGCTTATACATATGTGGCACTGGAGTTCTTATCAAGGCTTGTGAAGAAGGATGTCCATTTAGGTAACTTAGGTTATATACGGGATTTAAAGTTAGATATTATTAAAAATTATACGTTTGAAGTATTAGATGAGTCTGGTTGTAGTAAACAATTTTACTATGATGGAGCAAACAAGGCAGAAGCGATGGAAAAAGCGTTAGTGAACAATAAGGATGCTGTAAAGGTTCGATTGCTGAGTGCATTATAAAGTCGAGGAATACTTAAAGATATATTAGATACGTGAGTAAGGATAGTAAGGAACAATGTTCTCGACTATCCTTTTTTCGTTTGATAAGGGATTTATTCATTAAAAAGTGAGCTTTGCTACAATGGGGGTAGGAATAAGGAAGCAAAGGTGGTGTGTGCTGGAATGATTTTCAACGCAAGGAGAGCAGCATTCCAACCGGTAGAGATTGAAGACGAGTTGACTAATGAAGATAGTTTTTTCCTGCAGGAGGGGTTATCGGAGCGGCAGGTGGAGTTATTGGATAAGATCCGAAAGCTGCCGTTTGAGAAATTGAAGCCGACAGAGGATATCATTCGGAGGTCGGCGGCGGTTTTCGGACGTTCCTGTGTAGATATCACATTACGGGAGGCACAGATTGCTCCGGTGTTAATGAGTTATGTTAATCCGCGCTTTTTTATCGGGGATAAACCGGGTTTAGGAAAGACGGTTATGTCAGCCGCTTGTTATGCGTACTATAAATGGATGTTAAACAAAAAGGGGTTAACACCGAAGAAGGTACTGGTTGTTACTGACTCAGCCCATGTAGTGGGGTTTTGTAATGAGTGGCGGTCGTACGGGATTGATTTGGTTCCGTTAACAAAGTCTAGTACGGGTATAGCAAGGGCGTTACGTAAGCATGATATGTCGGTAATGGACGGGGTTATTACAAACTGGGATGGGTTAAAGACAAATGGTTTTTTAGAGTATTACTTAGAGCATGCGGATGACTATGGGTACGGAATCTTTGATGAGACATCTAAGCTACTCAATCCAAAATCTTTATTGTACATAACAGTGGATAATATCGTAAACAAGTATAGGGGCGGTATTGAGCGGGTTATATTTCTAAACGGTTCAAGTTTCGAGAAGAATATTTTCGATTTCTACTATCAGTTTGGGGTACTTAAGCCAAAGCTCATACCAAGTAAGGAGTTTCTGGAGCAACGATATATTGTGCGTGGCGGTAAAGAGGTGTATATGCAGGACTTTACGAAGTTTAGCCCGCATCAGAAGCAAGTGGTGAAGCGTAAGGTTGGGGAGATAGTGGATTACCGTAACCAATCGGAGTTACGTGACCGATTAAAGTATTATTACATTGCACGATCTAAGCGGGATTATTCAAAAGATTTACCGGAGCATAACTATGTACTGCATGGGGTGGGGTTAACGAGTCCACAGATGAAGAAGTTATCGCAGTCACAGAATATGTCGATAATCAACAGTCCGAAAACGTCTGACCCGGATGCGGTGTTTACACCCGCTTCGTCACCTAAGTTAAAGGCTATATTGGAGTTTGCGGTGCAGGTGGAGGATGATCGTCCATTGTTTTATGTGTACAACAAAGAGTCGCAGCGGACGGTATGTGATGAGCTTACGGCGTTAGGTTATCGGGTGAAGATACTGAACGGGGATGTGTCGTCAGAGGAGAAGACGGAGATATTGCGGGAGTTTAATACGGGCGAATTGGATATGTTAGTGTTTAACGTAGAGAAAGCGGTTAATATCCCAACGTCTGACCGTATTGTCTTTTATGATATCCCGACAATGCCGCAGCGTACCAACCAAATTAAAGGGCGTATCGACCGTAACAACTATGATAAGAAGAAGTTCTATGATTTCTTCTGTTATTTGGATTCACCGGAGATGCTGAACATTGTGAAGTTAGCGTATTTTAGGGAGCATCATAGTAACCAATTTACCGGGCAAATTGAACATGTATATGGCGTACTGGTTAAACAGTTGCAACTGATTTATCAAGAGGATCAGTTGGAGAGTATTGCGGAGAAGTTTGCGTGGATGGAAAGCAATAACCGTACGTTTGATGATATTGAGGATGAGGTACGCAGAATTTTAGGTATGGATTAGGTTAACAAGTCAGAAAGCAGCAATAAAAGGAAACAAAAGAATGTAAAGAACAAACATTTTCCGATTAGAGTTACAGTAGGTGCAGTGAAGATGGGAGATTTCTGAGGTTGATGTAAAAATCAAAATACCGAGTTATACTTTTTTATAAAAATAAGGCTACATATTGACCTTTTTATGGGGTGATTTTTCCGCTTAAAGAGGTATAATAAAACAGGAACACTTGTTCGCTTTTTATACAAAAGGTGTATAGTATAAGGGGGTTACGTAATGGGGGCAGTAGATTGGAAGGGAGTAATGGAAAAAGCTCAGTTGGAGTCGGGTTCGGATACCTTTGTTGAAGATTGGGCGGAAGATTTGGTAGACCAAGCCATTGACATTGAAGAGGATGAAGAGGTAGGTCTAGTCATTTCTACGGATGGTTATATGTCTATAAGTGTATGGGAGCAAGGGGAGCATAGCGACTCTGATACAATGACGGAGGTCATTCGCATTAAAGCGTTTGGGGACTTATCAACTTCTGGTGAGCAGCAAATGTTACAACTTCCTGTAGGGTCTGTAGTGGATCCGGATACGTGGTCTGATTTTGTGCAGTCTTATGTGGCGGCAAAGTTGGGACTAGCGGGGCAACAGGTTAATGAATCGATTAAGTGGGTGAATGAGCAAGGAATTACGTGGGCGGATTTCCGTGCATGGGACGTTATTGAGTATAATCTAGCGATTGATAACGTGGTTGAAAAGTACTTAGAGCGTGTACGTGAGGTCGTTGCGGATCAGATTAACCAATTTGGGTTGGTCGCTTTTGATTTTTCCGATGAAGATTGATTTCACACCCACATGTGGGTGTGCGGATACATAGGTTATTAGTAGTATGTCGCATCTCGTAACTGCGAGGTGTGTGGATTGAAATGAAATATATAAACGCTTATCTGATAAGAGAGTCCAAATTTTTGGCTCTCTTTTTTGTTATATTGGTGGTAGGAGTAAAGTGAAGGAAGGTGGTTATAGTGGGGGATGGACTAATCTTAACAAGTAGGTATAGAGGGGAATTTTCGGCTTTTGGAGTGCTTTATGACGTGGTTCAGTCTCCAGCGTTTCAAA
>JBJEFL010000015.1:0-1565 GCA_051873995.1 Bacillus sp. (in: firmicutes) | reverse complement strand
GAATTTTCGGCTTTTGGAGTGCTTTATGACGTGGTTCAGTCTCCAGCGTTTCAAAAGGCTGTAGGGGGAAGTCGTTTTCAGTTAGATAATCGTATATATGTGTATGGTTGGTCAGCTTTGGGGGCAACGATTCATAAGGGTAACTGTAGTGTCTTGTTAATGGTGGATGCGTTTAGTTCTATTCGCGGGTATCGGGTAGCTGTAACGGTGGAGTTGCAGAGGCAGGTACCTATGAATTGGACTTCAGGGAATGTGATAGAGCACTTCCAGACTTTTTCGAGTACGTTATATCAAGGCTCTTTAGAGATTTTGGTAGATGGTTATCGAGTGCTATTTGGGGCTGGCAATGACGTAAGGGTTATTGATTATTCAGTTAAGGAGCTTATGGTTAATCGGCTGTTGGATGATGAGGAGAGATTCGAACTAATTGAGGATCGCATTCTATATGAGTACGCAGCACTTCAGCAATATTTGAAGAAGGCGTGGGATACCGAGACGGTAGGGGGTTATCAGGTCTATCGCTTTAAGTTATCAACGGGTAAGTATTTGGGGGTAACGGCGGGAATTGCTTGGATTGGTACGTCAGGAAAGCCTTTTAAAAATATGAACGTTATTTATGATTTATCGAAAATGACGATGGCTGAGGCACGTAAAAAGGTTGAGCAGAGCTACCAACATAAATATATACAAGAAATGTTGCTATGGTTTATACACTTTGCGGATATGCGTAAGAAGATGCCTACAAAGTGTAACGGGTATAGTTTATTAACAGCACAGATGTAAGGGGTTGAATTTTTGTATGGCAGTTTACATTCGGGATGAGGATTATGCTACGGCAGCGGAGAAGGGAATTTCAAAATCTACGGTATATAATCGGGTATATGTCTTAGGCTGGGACGTAAAAAAAGCCATTACAAAGCCTGTGCCTAAGCGGGATGAAAAGAGGTTAAAGTATCGTGCAGTGGCGGATGCGCATGGGATTAGTCGTTGGTTATACTATGACCGTTTACGGGAGGGGTGGGGTTATGAAGAAGCGGCGACTACACCAAAATGCACGACAATAGAGGAGAAGATTCGAGCGTTTAGACAGAAAAGTAAGAGGGCGGTATTAACCGAGGAGCAGGTAGAAATCTATAAGAAAAATGGTATACCGTATGGGACGGTTATACGCCGTATTCGTTTTTACGGTTGGGATGCGGATAGGGCGGTCACGGAGCCTGTACATACACAGTATCGCAGGCATGATTTAAGGGATAAAAAAGAAGAGGTTAGTGGTGTAAGTTCTACAAGGTCGGAAGTAATGGAGCGTGTAGCTTCTGTAACGCCTTTAGTAAAGGGGGCTACTTCTACTGTATATAGTAAAAGTAAGGATGAGAAGCCAAATAGTACGGCTACTAGGGATGCGGTGCTTACTGGCTTAGCTGTAGAAAGTGTTACAAATTCTGTTTTGGATATGTAATAGGTTCTATGTAAGGTACTGACAAAGGTTAGTGCCTTTTTTTATTTTTGGGTGGTTCTGTTCGTAAAGCTTGCTTTTTTTAATTCACTTTCTTATTCAACTAACG
>JBJEFL010000014.1:71653-76743 GCA_051873995.1 Bacillus sp. (in: firmicutes) | reverse complement strand
AATGCGATGCAAAAGCTTGGAGTGAAAGGACGTTCACAGGCAGTCGTTGAGCTCCTTCGCATGGGGGAGCTTCATTTATAGTAAACGATGCGAGCATAGCTTGCCGTATGACAGTGTTATATTTTAGCAGGCAGAATAACATCTATTATGAGATGATGGTATTCTGCTTCTTTTTTATTTTAGCTTATTACGTGTTATGAATTATAATCAGTCTATATTTTTCGAATAAATATCTTATGAAAAGGGAAAAGGGCTGCGGTAACGGAGAATACTGTAGCCCTTTGTCGTTTATTCACTTAATTTTTTTATTGTCGAACTATTTGTTGATTCTTTAATAGCTCTTTCCCGCTCTTGCTCTGCAATAATAGCATCATCTTCGAAATTATCTCTTGCGACTTTTTGTGTAAGGATTGCACCTACAATACATAAAATTAACGTAGCTATATAGAAACCTTTAATGATTTCAGCTATTCATCTTTCTATGTTTATTATTTTTAATCTATGATGCTATTGTTGAAGATTGAGTAGTCTTTGGATTAGGGCCATATTTATTCGAACCTTCTGCACTATCTAAAAGCATAAAAATGATAATAGCAATCCATCCAAGCACTGGAATCAATATGATTAATGCAACCCAGCCACTAAAACCTGCATCGTGTAGTCTTCGTACGGTAACAGCTATTGACGGTATAAGTACAGCCGTATTATATACGAGAGATATTATAACTATAGAAGACGTTACCCCTACAAAATTTTCTGTAAGGTTTATACACAAAAGAATAATTGCATTGATCAGAGCAAACATCCAATATTCTTTTCGTCGTGCTCTTCCAGAAAATTCAACATAATTTTTTAAAACTTTTAAATACCACTTCATGTTTTTCCCCCTCAATATTCGATAGTTTATTTTGCATTTTTTCCTTCTATTACATTATAATTAGTAATAAAAAAAGTAAAGAATTATACTTTTTTCCTTTTTTTGAAAATATTTATAAAAAGGGGGTCATTATACCTTCACTTACTTTAGAGGTGTGTTTGCTCGTTCGGAAGACATTATTATCAGACTAATTATTGGAACTATTAAAGGGAAAACTATTGTTAAAATAGACAAGTTTCTTGTTTTCTTCCGTATAACACTAAATATTGTAGTTACATATGTAGTTTTAGGGTAACCGAAATAAATCATTAGAAATCAAATGTGTACTATGACTAAACAATGGGGAGAAGGTATTTATGAAAAGAAAAGCAGAATTTGTGTTAACTATTATAGGAATTGTCTTTTACTTGTTCGTTGCAACGGTAGGGGGATTGTTGGCAACTCTAAAAACAAATGATGCTTTTGTAGAAGGTTTTGTATCTGAATTCGAAACGAATACTGATTTCGCAAAAATTTTTGTATCTGAAATGGAAACGGGAGTAAATGAGTCGGTTGATGTAGCTGAAGTGATAGAATTGCTAGGCATAGGAGGATTTCTAATATTAATTATTTCTCTTGTGTGTATCGTGTTCGGGATTATGGCAGCCATTTTGCTTAAAAAGAATTCTTATCCAAAAACGATTGGTATTACCTTAATTTTATTGGCTATAGTTAGTTCATTTCTTAGCTTTGGCTTGTGCATTATGGCGGGTTTTTTCTATTTAGTTGCTGGAATCGTAACCTTAGTGAAAAAGAACGTTAAAAACCCTAACGATACGACTAATTTAAATGCTGTGTAAAGTAATCTAATGATAGATATAAAAGGGACTGATCAGAAATCGTTTGTTCTGATTAGTCCTTTTTATTACGTATGTCATCTTGACCAAACTAATACTGCGTCAAGAAAAAAGACACAAATTTTATAGCGCGCTTTTGCCTGATTACCTCGCCAAAAAAAGTTTGGAATATTATAGATTGAAGAGACAAATATATTTAGAGTGTAGCAGTGTTAGACTTGAAATAGAATAGGTAAGAATAAAGCCTTAGATTCTGGAATGAAATGTGAGGCTTTTTGTGTTTGGAGTTGTTTTAGAGATTGGAGATGTAAACATTTTTGGATTTTTCAACAAATTTCGAGGATTGACAGGCACCACTAGTTTAGTGAAATTTCCTCTGTAACAAGATGATATTCTGCTTTCAAATATGAAAAAGATAGTACTTACTTAACTTTTATTTATTCCCTATTTCATTATAATGAAATGGGGTAAAGTATTCAGTTTTTGTACCGCACTAGATTCAATTCGGACTCCTAAAGAAATGACTTTGCGTAATGGAGGATATAATGAATGAGCGATGAAATCAAAATTCGATACAGTGATGTCATGCAAGCACTCTCACAATTGGACACCTCATTGTCGGCATTTCAAACGACACTTCCGTCTGCTGTTGGAGGAAATAATGTGCTCAATGTCGTGCAGACCTTAAATCAATTAAATGAAACATTCCAGCAGATAAATGAGTCTTACAAGTCTTTGTTACTATCCAATAAAGAAGCGACGCTCCATTCTATACAATCAATGCAGGAAGCGGATGAATTGCTTTCTTCTCAGATGAAAATCCTTAAATAGAAAGGGGAAATCATGTGAAAGTATTAGAAGTCCAATCACTCATTTCCGGGATAGATCAAACCTTGAATTGTTTGAATAATCAAGAAAATCAAATGCAAGAAATCGAGTCGGCCATAAAAAGCATTGTATTTCTTGAACAATCCTTGAAAGGATATGGTGGCCAATCCATCCGTTCTTTTTACCAGGAGCAACATCTTTCATTTATCGCTTTCTATCAACAAACGATTGATAGTTATAAAGAAAGTTTAAAGACATTAAAAAATGAATTGCTAACATTAGAGTCAAACCAAAATGGGTTCATTCATGAAAGTTTTTTGCAAAATGAACTAAGAAATGGACTTAATCGACTAAAAGTTAATACGATGGAGATGACCGATGAAGCAAATAGCATCGTGGATGCCGTTTCTGATATTGTTTCTCTTCCTAGATTACAAGAAGAACACTTTCTTCAGCAATTGAGCCTTGCTAATCAAAATGTTGAACAAACGCTGGAAAAGTTACATGCTTTCGACAGTCGGCAAACAAATAATTTGGTCTTAGTCGAACCAAACGCGGAACGGATGAAAACATACATTCAAGACATGCAGACTATGTTCCAAAAAGGAAGCATAAAAGTAGATTCATACAGTAAACAATTGATAGAACCAATTGAAACTTACGAAAATATGGGAGCCAAAAAAATTCATTCAGAAGAGGATGGAGTTTCTTCCGAAATTGAAATTGATTTGACAACACCTTTCACAGGAAGTAATCTATTTGCTACTACATCCGAAGGAGCAGTTGTAGCTCATACTGCTTATAGAGCTTTGCACGGATATCAAGTCATTCGAAAGGATGGAAAAGTAAAAATTACAGATGGAAAGCCTATTCAAAGACAAAAGAATCCTCCAGGTAGAAAGCGGGCTACACATCGCATATACGAAAATTCATATATCGAATCACAAATGAAACGAGGAAACTATATTAAAGCGGCTGAATTTTCAGGTGTAAAAGGAGCAGCGGTTGGGGCTATAAAAAATAAATTGACGCCAATTTCCATCGGGATTGATGTATTCAATGACACGAAAACGAATATAGAAGAAGGTGCCACCAACAGCAAAATAGCAGGCGACATTTTGGGAAGTATAGCTGTAGGTGTAGGGACAACTGCTGTAGCAGCTGGTTTGACCATTGCTGTCCTTCCAGCTGCAGCCGGAGTGGTTAGCGTTGCAGTTGCTGGTTTTGCTGCTTCTGTTGGAATGAATATTTTAACAGAAGGTGTTAAATTTAATACGGATAAAAATAAGGACGGAGAAAAGGATAGTATAAAAGATGTGGTTAAATTTGGATTTGGTGAAGCAGTCGGAACCGTAGCGGGGTGGTTAAAATAAACAATATAGAAGTAATGAACGAAAAAGCACTCAAAAAATATATAAAAGAAACACCAACACAATCAGAGCGTTCAAATTTATTATTTGGGATACTCGTTTTTCCAATTTTTTTCATTGGTATACCTTTGTTGGCACCGCCATTTCATTTATCCTATATAATACTTATCGTACCGTTCATCATTCTTGATATATGGGTTTTGCTTTACAGATTCAGTAAAGCATATCATTCGAAAAAGCAAGATTCACAGTTTTATTTGATTCGCGGCATCTTCGGGTGTTTGTCATCTTTCGGCTGTTTTTTAGCCTCGCAAAAAGTCGCTTATACTATGTTAATGCTGGACACATTCTGGTATTTCATCCTAACGTTTCTTGGATACCTATTGATTCTGTTTTTACATTTCAAAACAAGATTGAACAAACTGAAAGAAACGCCGAAAAAGAAGAAAAATCAAAACGTTGGAAATAAAGTTGCTGTTGCCGCAACCGCTGCTGCTTTCGGTTCCTTAGTATACAATTTGTTTTTAAGATATTCTTCAGAAAATACAATGGCTATTATTTTAATGATCATCTTGTTTATTTTTTCAATTATTGTCATGCATTTCATACTGGACTTACATAAGTACATGTTAATTAAAGCACACATTGAGAAAGGGAAGCAGATATGACAAACAATCCATTTCTTCCTAATGGTACGATTGTTCTTTTAAAAGGAAGCAGTAAGAAATTAATGATTTACGGAAGAAAACAATTGAAGCTTGACGATGAGCAAATGTTTGATTACCTAGCTGTTCCTTATCCAGAAGGCTATATTAGTCCTGAATTCACTTATGTCTTCAATCGTTCAGATATTGAGGAAATCATTTTTCTTGGTTTTGATAACGAAGAAGAACAGGCGTTTCAATCCATTTTACTTCAAGCAGTAAACAATTAACGAGTGCTATTCAGATAAAGCACTTAACATAAGCAATAGAGGCGGGATGGATATGGATTGTTCAGTAAGATGTTTACAGTCTTTTTGACTTTTTCTATATAAGATGAGGAAGTGCTTTATCGGGAAAAACAGAAGCTGAGGCTAATGAAAAAATTGTTTCATACGACCATTCAAGCAGTACAGCAAAAATCACTCGTTAATTTCAATAAAGAACAAGAATTGGCCGCTTTTGTTGCTGATTTAGT
>JBJEFL010000014.1:0-71553 GCA_051873995.1 Bacillus sp. (in: firmicutes) | reverse complement strand
ATTGATGAAGAGGGCTTGATTGTTGCGGTAAAAGCAGTCGGACAAGTTGTATGTGGTTTTTGTAAATTAGATTAATATTTCATCATACAAAAGCAGAAAAATAAAGTGCATTTTAGCATTTTATTTTTCTGCTTTTTTTGTATTGGCATTGGATAAAATCGTGCTTGATTAAGTAAATAACGTGGTGCGTCTATGCTACTTGAAATTTCTTTAGAATTGGGTGAAAATAAGAGGTAACGTTTGTTTTCATTGAACCTGTTTGCGCCTAATGAACGATTAAATGAAAAGGCTGTTTTCTAAAAGATAGTTGTTTTTAAATAAGTTTGGTTAATAAAATTAGCACCAAAAAGCTGAATGGGAACGAGCATCCTAAAGCAGCATTGAACTGAAATTATACTCACTACTCGTTCCTAGGAAACAAAGTTTGCGAAAACAACCAATGAAAAACAAGAGATGACCAACAAGAAATGAATGAAAATAGAGGCGAATATTTTTGAAACAACCGATTGGTATTATAGATTCTGGAGTAGGCGGATTAACAGTTGCGAAAGAGGTTATGCGACAACTGCCATATGAACAAATTACTTATTTAGGTGATAATGCGAGATGTCCTTATGGACCAAGAACGAAAGAAGAAGTGAAGGATTTCACTTGGGAAATTACTAATTTTCTTTTAGATAAAGAAATTAAAATGTTAATCATTGCATGTAATACTGCCACAGCGGCAGCCTTAGAAGACATTAAGAAAACGTTGCCCATCCCCGTCATTGGTGTTATCCAACCAGGAGCAAGGGCTGCGATTAAACATTCCAATAATTTAAAAATTGGGGTGTTAGGGACAGAAGGAACGGTTCGTAGCGAAGCGTATACATCAGCCTTACATTCAATCAATGAACAAGTTTCTGTAACGAGCTTAGCTTGTCCGAAATTCGTGCCGATTGTGGAAAGTGGTCAATACACGAGTGCAATCGCGAAAAAGGTAGTGGCAGAAACGTTGCATCCGTTAAAATCATCTGGGATTGACACACTTATTTTAGGGTGTACGCACTATCCATTGCTTGGTTCCGTAATTTCTTCCACAATGGGAAAAAAGGTGAAGGTCATTTCTTCAGGAGATGAAACAGCTCGTGAAACAAGTGCGCTTTTGGAATACCATGGTTTATTGAATAATAGTAAAGAAGAGCCTGTGCATCAATTTTATACAACAGGATCAAAGAAAATGTTTCAACGAATCGCATCCTCTTGGCTGAATATCGATGTGCAAAATGTACATTCAATCAAATTATCTACTAGAGACTAACCTGTAATGAGAGGGTTGTCTCTTTTTTTATATTTGGTTTAATGAAGGCAAAGCTCAGTCGTTTTCGCAAGTATCAATAGGAAGGTATAACAGGGCTATACATATTTAATACGGTCATTTAGCATCGCCTTATAAAAAAATATAGATATATAGGTTGTCGAGAAACCTTATTTTCAACACATTCCCTTCAGACTGATGTGCAAACATTTGTCGGTCGAGGCGCTCCAGACCGATGAAGATGTGAATAGAACAATTAGAAGAACGTAAGCTAAAAACGTCGCGTTTGTGCGACAGATAAGCTTTCTGTTCACTTTATAAACGGACGAGCTGAACCAGCAATGAAGAATGTGAGTGTTTTTCAACAGGTTGATAGAATATTTTTTTCTTTCGGTCTATTTGTGGAATGGGCTCGTATATATAGTAGTACAAACTATTCCAGGAGGGAAAGAAATGTCCAAGAAAAAAAGTATGACGATTGTGACTGCTTTATTCGCTTCGTCTATCATGCTTGCAGGATGCGGGTTATTTGGAAATGAACAAGAAATCGACCCACCTCAAAAGGAAACAATTGTGGATGACTCCTCAGCTTTAGAGAACGAAAGTAACGGAGAAACTACGAATTCTTCAGAAGAAACTGCAGCCAATGCAGTCACAACGGAACTTTATTTAATAGATAAGAATGGTTATGTCGTGCCACAAAGCATTTCTTTACCGAGCTCTGAAGGAGTGGCGAAGCAAGCGATGGAACATTTGGTAGAAGGTGGCCCAGTAAGCAATGTATTGCCTAATGGGTTCCGTGCAGTTCTGCCGGCGGATACACAAGTGGATGTGAATATAAAAGATGGTGTGGCAACGGTAGATTTTTCGCCGGAGTTTGCTAATTATCAAGCAGAAGATGAAATGAGAATTCTTCAAGCCATTACATGGACTTTAACACAGTTTGATTCGGTGGAAAGCGTAAAAATACAGATGAATGGTTATGATTTGCAAGAAATGCCGGTCAATAAAACCCCTATTACCAAACAGTTGACGCGAGCTGGCGGCATTAATTTGGATACGGCCGATATTAATGATATTACCAATACAGTTCCTTTAACAGTTTATTATATCGGTGGAGAAGAAAATTCGTATTATTATGTACCGGTAACGAAACGTGTCAGTAGTAATCAGGAAAATATTGCCGAGGCAGTAATTGAAGAATTGGCGAAAGGTCCTGCAAGTAATTCTCATTTATTAACCGAATTTATGCCGGACTTAGCCTTATTGGATGAGCCGGTCATGAAGGATGGAAATGTTTCGGTTAACTTCAATGAAAATATATATGGAAGTTTTGAAGAAGAAATCGTTTCACAACGTTTAATTGATGCCCTCGTTTTATCGTTAACGGAACAAGCCGACATCGAGAGTGTGGAAGTTTTGGTGAATGGGGAGGCTTCATTGAAATTGGAGGATGGAAAAGATTTATCGGAACCTGTAAATCGTCCGGAAAAAGTAAACAGTTCTAGTTTGTAATGATGTTTTTTTTGATATACTGAATAATAGTAAATAGGGAGGTCGGCTTTTCTATATAGCCGCCTCTTCTTTATTGCGAAGATATTAGGAATCAACGGGAGGAATACAAGATGAGACATGATGGTCGTGAAAATGAAAGTTTAAGACCGATACATATAGAAACAGGCTATATTAAGCATCCGGCAGGTTCGGTGCTCATAACGGTTGGGGATACAAAAGTCATCTGTACAGCAACGATTGATGACCGAGTGCCTCCTTTTATGAGAAATTCAGGAAAAGGCTGGATTACAGCAGAATACTCCATGCTACCGGCAGCTACTGAACAACGCAATATTCGTGAAGCGGCAAAAGGAAAAATTACAGGCAGAACGATGGAAATCCAACGATTGATTGGACGAGCGCTTCGAGCGGTAGTCGATTTGGATGTGATTGGCGAGAGAACGGTCTGGATCGACTGTGATGTGATTCAAGCGGATGGAGGCACGCGTACAGCTTCTATTACAGGGGCTTTTGTCGCTATGACATTGGCATTTGAGAAATTATATAAAGAGAAAAAGATTACTACGTTCCCAATTAAAGATTATTTAGCCGCAACAAGTGTGGGTATTACAGAAGAGAACGGTGCAGTACTGGATTTGGATTATGTTGAGGATTCAGCGGCACTAGTGGATATGAATGTCATTATGACGGGAGCTGGCCAGTTTGTGGAATTGCAGGGGACAGGAGAGGAAGCTACTTTCTCTTATGACCAGTTACAAGAAATGTTGGCTCTTGCTTCAACAGGCATGAAGCAGTTATTCGCTATTCAAAAAGAAGCGCTTGGCGAAGCGGAAGCACTAATTAACAAGTAAAAGGGGAATGAATCATGAAGAATCTCATAATAGCAACAGGAAATAAAGGGAAAGCGAAAGAGTTTGAAACGTTGTTTTCTCCGCTAGGTTATAATGTCCTTACTTTACGTGATTTAGAAGGGGCTATCGAGGTAGAAGAAACGGGCTCTACTTTTGAAGAGAATGCTGTGTTAAAAGCGGAAACACTTTGCAAACAATTCAATACAATGGTTATTGCAGATGATTCAGGTTTGATAATTGATGCATTGGATGGTCGTCCAGGTATTTATTCTGCCCGTTATGCAGGAGAAGAAAAGAATGATGAAGCGAATATGGACAAAGTATTGGAAGAATTGAAAGACGTACCGGAAGAGAAGAGAACGGCTCGCTTTTATTGTGCATTGGCAGTAGCTAGACCAAATCAAGAAACAGTTACCTTTTCAGGAACGGTAGAAGGTAGAATTGCCACTGCCCGTCAAGGGGAGTACGGATTTGGTTATGACCCGATTTTTTACGTACCATCTTTACAAAAAATGATGGCGCAATTAGAGCCTCAAGAAAAAAATGCCATTAGTCATCGTGCGAACGCTTTAAGAAATTTAAAAGAAAAGCTACATCAATTATTTTAAGAAAGAAGCGGATACTGTGAAAATTTTAATTGTTAGTGATAGCCATGAGAAAAGAAGGATTTTATTACAATTAAAAAAGCAATTTGCTGATGAAACAGTAGCGATGTTCCATTGTGGGGACTCTGAGTTAGCATCTGATGATCAAGCTCTAGATCAATTTGTCTATGTAAAAGGAAATTGTGACCATGACCCTAATTTTTCAAATGAGGTTGTAAAGGATATTGGCGGTCATCGTTTCTTTGCAACACATGGGCATTTGTATAATGTGAATAGGACGTTGCAAAATCTCGCTTATAAAGCGCAAGAAACAGAAGCGAACATTGTTTTGTTCGGACATACCCATCGAGCAGGAAGTGAAATGATTGATGGTATCCTTTATATAAATTCGGGAAGTATTTCATATCCTCGTGGACGTAAAGAAAGAACGTATGTCATTCTTGATCTCCATGATCAAAAGGTTGATGTAAACTTTTATGATCATGAAGGAAAATATCTAGATTATTTATCAGCCACTTATCAATTTGGTTAATATCATGTATAATAAGCAGCAGGGAGGTATTCTTCCTGCTGTAAAAATAGTAAAAAACTTTCCTGAATTGTATTGACTTAGCGTTGCTATGTCGATATAATAAGAATTGTCGTTGAGGTAATTAGCGATAAGAATTGTCTTCATCATATGTCCTGGTAGCTCAGCTGGATAGAGCAACGGCCTTCTAAGCCGTCGGTCGGGGGTTCGAATCCCTCCCAGGACGCTTTTTTATTTTATCGGTTAATTTTTTTTAGTATAAAACACTCTTGAATGTTGATTTATCAATATTCAAGAGTGTTTTTTGTTTAGGAATGTAAAGTTGGTATTGGTGTACCTTGGTCATCTTTATTTTAATACACGGCTTTTTTGGTGCTTTTCGAAAAAAATTCACTTTATAGTGATTACTTGCCTATTGGGGCAAGCCAGTGGAAGAATTGCTTTAACTTAATATGTACTTTCAGTAATGTTAAACTGGAGTTTTCAAAATTCCTTCTTATTATCATATATAGGTGGTTTTATTGCTTATAATTGGGCTTTATTCGTAAATTAAACTGGGGAAAACCTATTTCTGTGCCTCCAAAATGTGCGTCGCAAGAAAGTTGAAATTATATATTGACAACAAAAATAAATTTGTGTTATTATAAAAATTTGCTAAATAAACGTATATGTGTTATTCTTAAAAAGGTTACCATATATGGAGGTGGAGTATTTGTTTCAAATTGGTGATAACATCGTTTATCCAATGCATGGAGCAGGTATCATCAAAGCTATAGAAGATAAGGAAGTTTTAGGGAAAGTACAACGGTATTATATTATCAACATGACCAATAACGGAATGGATATCATGATTCCAACAGATAAAATATGTAAGCTAAGATTCCGGGCTGTTACTGAACTTGTTGAAATAACTAACTTAATACAGATTTTTCAATTTGGAGAATCAGATGACACACTTATGTGGAAGCAACGATACAAATTAAATACTGAAAAAATTAAAACAGGTAACATACAAGACGGTGCTGAAGTTGTACGTGACTTATTACGTTTAAGACAAAAACAAGCACTGAATGAAAGCGAAAGAAAAATGTTGGGCCAAGCACAGGGATTCCTTTTAAGCGAATTAGCATTAATCGAAGGAATTACAGAAGAACAAATGGCCATTTTTTGTTGAAACTATGACCCCTCTTTTCAATTAAAACGAAGATCATGTCTTTATGTATAAAGGTTGATCTTATGACGTTCAACCTTTTAACTTACATTTGCAATAACTACCTCTTTTGCTGTTTAAACAGTAGCACTCGTTTTTCCACCATCAACCAGAAATGATTTATCATTTTTTCACTATCACACAACATAATCAATTACTTAATGTTTAACCCTGATTCACACTGGCGCGGTCTAGGAGCCGTAAGGATGAAAGAGAGGCAGGGCTTTCATTGTTTTAGGTACTTAAGTCATTGTTATCAGAAAAAACATATCTCTATCTTGAATATTCTTTCTTCGGGTAAAAATATTCATAACAACACTTATCACCTCCATTCATAATAATAAATTCCATATAGCCAAGCGAAATAACCTAACAATATTAATAAGGGATTTGCTTTTGAATAGTTTCCTTATTTGGAAGCTATTTTTTATTGGGGATAATGGGTTATTTGCGCTATGCGATATGACGTTAAGTTTTTTATCGGAAAGTATAGGAGTCATTATGGTTAGGAGCGCCATGTATCGATAGGTTATATTTGGTTTGTGCAAATGAATGCTCATTAAATCACATTAAGGGAAAAGAAAACAGTAAGCAATGAATGATTGGCGAAGGGAATAGCTGGAGCTTGGTGATGAGCAAAATGTTAGCCTGGCTGAACCTCTCTAACCATTTAAATAAATGGAGAAGAGGCTCTTCATTCATTTTGTCCAAAAAAGAGCTTAAAGTTTAATTGTCCAACGAATTCCCAGGTTATATATCGATATGGCGCATGCTTCTTATATGGAATAAAGCTTTAAAAAAGATTATTAGTATAAAAATTTACTATATTAATAAAATTCAGAAAAATATTTGAAATTCATCTTTTACTATGTTAAAATTTTTTTACTATAACAATGAGTGAAGAAACTTAGATTATTTAGTATGAATTTTTTGCAATTTTAAACATTTAACTAAATGTGTCAGCTAAACAGTCTTTGTTCATACATAATGAGGTGTGTGTTTTAGTGAAGGTATTATTAGTCATACAAAAAAATCTATGTTTCCTTCGAACTCGAAATACTATTTCAATATTTTGTAATTAGTATATTGTTAAAGTTGAAAGGAGAGTATCAAATTGAAAAAGAAAAACTTTTCGCTATTATTGGCACTAGTTTTAGTGCTAAGCATGATTGTTACTGCGTGTGGCAACGATGATTCTAGTTCAGAGAAAAAATCAGGATCGGAAGCTGCCGTACAAGAATTAAGAGTTTTAAAGTCTTCGGAAATTCCATCAATGGATAGCGTCATGGCAACGGATGCCACGTCATTTACGATTTTAGGGAATGTTAATGAAGGTTTATATGGGTTGAATAAGGATAATGAATTAGTTCCTGCTGTTGCTGAAGGTGAACCGGAAGTAAATGAAGAAGGAACAGAATTCACAGTTAAATTAAAAGATGATGTTGAATGGGCAAATGGGGATCCTGTAACGGCTGCAGATTTCGTTTATGCATGGCAACGTGCAATCGATCCTGAAAATGCTTCTCCATACGGTCCATATATGATGGAAAATAAGATTGTAGGAGCAACAGAAATTTCTGAAGCAGCAGCTGCTGGTCAAGATTATGATGTTACATCTTTAGGGGTTGAGGCAGTTGATGAAACGACGTTAGTAGTAAAAACAGCCTCACCGATGACAGTTGATTTCTTCAAAGGCTTAATGGCTTTCGGTACATTCTACCCACAAAATCAAGCTTTTGTAGAAGCGCAAGGAGATAAATATGCGACTTCAGCAGAGACGATTTTATCCAATGGACCATTCAAAATGACTTCTTGGAACGGACCGACTGCAACGGAGTGGGTACTTGAAAAGAACGAAAACTATTGGGATGCAGAAAATGTTAGCTTGACAAAAATTTCATTTAACGTTTCAAAAGAATCTCAAGCGGCGGTTAATGCATTTGAAGCTGGTGAAGCAGATATTACAGATAAATTATCATCAGATATCGTTCCTCAATATGAAGGAGACGAACGCATGGTAAGTTGGTTAGATCCACGTCTTGTATGGGTGAAATTAAATGAAGAGAATGAAGCTTTAGCAAACGAAAATATTCGTCGTGCTATTGCGACAGCGTTTAATAAAGAAGATTTAGTAGAAAATGTATTGAATAACGGTTCAGTAGCGGCGGACTATGCGGTTCCTGCTGATTTTGTAAAAGATGCGGACGGAAATGATTTCCGTGACGCTAACGGAGATTTATTAACATCTGATGTGGACAAGGCAAAAGAATATTGGGCGAAAGGTTTAGAGGAATTGGGTGTATCGGAAGTGACACTTACTTTACTAGGCAGTGATACAGATGCAGCGAAGAAAGTCGACCAATATTTGAAAGATCAATGGGAAACAAATTTAGAAGGGCTAACAGTGAAGCTTGAAAATGTTCCATTTGCTGTACGTATCGATCGTGAACAAAATGAAGAATTTGATATGGTTGATTCAGGATGGGGTCCTGACTATTTAGATCCAATTACGTTCTCTGACCTTTGGGTAACGGATGGTCTGAATAATAACATGAACTATTCAAATGCCGAATACGATTCATTGATTGAACAAGCACAACAAACAACAGATTCAGCTGAAAAATGGACGTTATTGCAAAAAGCAGAAAAGATTTTATTAGAAGATGATGCTGCTTTAGCACCAGTTTATCAACAAGCGTATAATATTTTAGTGGCAGAAAATGTAGAAGGATTTACGTATCATTCTGTCGGTTCTGAATATAGCTATAAATATATCACGATTACTGAGTAATTGTATTGAAAGAAGAAACAGCCTAACCCGTTTTACAAGGATTAGGCTGTTTTGCTTAATGAAAAAAACTCTTCCAGAGATGCTACAATATTTGTGGTTCGCCAACCAAAATAGGAGCAGATGGAAGAGTTTTTTATGTCTAAAGACACTAATAGTCTAACACATACTACATGAAATTGTAAGGATCATATTGTCTTTGTGTCAAATTATAGAAGACGGGTGATTTACGGGAAAATCAGGAAAGACATCGGCTGAATAATAAGAACGATGTTGTGTGAAATAAAGAGTGTCGAAATTATTGAGATGGTAGCTCATAAGGATCATGTACATATGTTGGTGAGTACTCTTCTGAAGATGAGTGTGTTTGCATTTGTGGTTATTTAAAGGGGAAAAGCAGCATGAGATTTGATTGTCATGCAATAAGTATGGAAATCGAAAATTTTGGTGTACAGGATATTATGTGGACACCGTCGGGAGAAACAAGAAAGTAATTGAAGAATACATACGTAATCAAATCCAAGATGATATAGTCGTGGAACAATTAAGCGTGATGGAATATCTTTATTTATTCATAGGTGAGGAAGTAAACCGAAAAAACGTAAGTGAGCGGAAGGCCTTTGAGGTCTGGCCAGCGAAAGTGGTACGCATGGCGAACCCTCTTTTAGTAGTCCTTTAGGATTTGGTCAGTAACAAAGGTTTTAAGTCGCAGAATAAACCACCCGTTGTCACGGGTGGTTTTGACTTTCCTTCACTATAAATATTCAATGGTCAACTTGTTGCGTTTGCTTTTTCTGGTTGATTTGTTATTTGTTCGGCTGAAGGATTGAATTCATTTTCCATTTTCGATACGACAACAGTAGCAACACCATTTCCAATTAAGTTTGTCACTGCGCGTGCTTCAGACATAAAGCGGTCGACACCGATTAATAGTGCAATACCTTCTACAGGAATCATTGGGAATGCAGCTAATGTTGCTGCTAATGTAATAAATCCAGAACCGGTAACGCCGGCTGCACCTTTGGATGTTAACATCAGGATACCTAGAAGAGTGATTTCTTCCCAAATGGTTAAATCTATTCCATATGCCTGCGCAATAAATATGGCAGCCATAGATAAATAAATGGATGTACCATCTAAATTAAAAGAGTAGCCTGTAGGGACAACAAGTCCAACTACTTGTTTGGAACATCCGTAATTTTCTAATCGTCTCATCATTGCTGGTAAAGCCGATTCAGAAGAGGATGTACCAACTACTAAGAAAATCTCTTCTTTAATATAAGCAATAAATTTAAGAATACTGAAGCCGTAAAATTTTGCGATTGCACCAAGTACGAAAATGATAAATAAGAACATTGTAAGATAAACAGATCCCATTAATTTCCCAAGAGAAACAAGGGAACCGAGACCGAAATTTCCGATTGTGTATGCCATTGCACCGAAGGCAGCAATCGGAGAAATTTTCATAACCATATGAATGATTTTGAAGAAGATTTCCGCAGTATTTTCAAAAAACGTGATGACAGGTTTTGCTTTTTCACCAACTGTCGCTGCAGCTAGACCGAATAGAATAGCAGAAAATAATACTGGCAGCAGTTCACCATTCGCTAAAGCACCAATCACATTTTCAGGAATGATATTTAAAATGAAATTGATAAATCCGTGCTCTGCTTCCGCAGCTTGTTGGGTATATTGAGAAACATCACTGCTGCTTAGTCCGTCTGTATTTAATCCTTTTCCTGGTTGAATTAAATTAACAATGATAATACCGATGGCAAGTGCAATTGTTGAAACAATTTCAAAGTATAAGAGGGCTTTTCCACCGATTTTTCCGACTTTCTTAACATTTCCCATGCTACCTATTCCGATTACAACAGTCAGGAAGATGATAGGTGCGATCAACATTTTAATTAATTTGATGAAAATATCAGCTAAAAACTTCAATTGGGCACCAAATTCAGGAAAAATAGCTCCTACTAAAATCCCGATAATAATACCAGTAATAACTTGTACAGTAAGATTTTTGAAATTTATTCTCATTAATAACCCTTCTTTCTAAGGTGTACTGTTGAGACCGCTTTCATAAAGCTGTCTGTTATATAACATCATAAAGTAAAATGAATTTGTTTTGTTTTTATGGTTATAAAGTTCTTATTGGTCTTTTTGGTCTTAAAAAGCGATGCTTGCGCAAACTTTGTTGCCTCTTAACAAGTAGCGTGTATAGATTGAATTTTGCTTCAGGATACTCGCTTTCCGCGGGGCCTCTACCATTTTCGCTTTGCCTTCATTTAGTTAAAAATCAACCCCGACATTCAATAAAGTCAAAAATAAAACAAAATTGGTTTGAAGCTTATTTGAATAGGGAAGTGGTTTTTTCTTGTTTTAAAAGGGTAATAATGTAATTATTCGATTGTTTTCAAAGGAGGAAGCAACATGAACGCAGGAATTTTTGGTCCTTATAAAGAACATAGTGAAGTAGTGGAACAAATTCAAAAGTTGAAAGAACAAGGGTATAAAGATACTGATATTATCATTATCGCGGATACGGAAGAACGTCTAATAGAGGAGAAGAAAGACAAGCTACCATTTGAAACGTTAGAAGAAAAGCATACTTTTCTACAAAAAATCAAAGCGGCCGTTTTTCTTAAAAGTGCAAAAGAGGTAGATTTAGAGGGAGTGCAGCAACTATTAGATGTAACAGATGAAGAAGCAGAAATGTATTATAAACAATTAAAAGAAGGGAAGATCTTCATTTTCATTAGTCCGGAACATTTTTTGATTTTTGATGATTTGTCAGATGAAGACCCGTATGACGAGAATTTTAATGGTATTCCTAAGGTGCGAATTAATACGGAAGGCTTGTAAGGTAGGGGGATTTATTCCTTGCTTGTCTGGCACAGCGGGCACATTTGCGGGAGGTTGCAATATGCCGCATGGAGTCTCATCTCTATACGGCATATTATGCAGTCAGCGTATTTCTTCTTTAATTTCATCAATCAAGCTTGCGTTGATTTCTGATTGATAGTACTGATAGAGGGGGACGAAGGCGTCAGCCCACTCTTTCTGTTCCTTTGGGGAGAGTGTATATATTTCAAGATTTGAGTCTTGTTTGATTTTCGTAAAACTAGTGTCATTCATTTTCTCCGATTGTTCAAGATTCCATAGAGTAGCTTCGTCAATCGCTTCTTTCACTTTCCTTTGTAAATGATCAGGGAGAGAATCCCAAAAATTATTATTCATCATGACTGCATAGCCAAGAAAGCCATGGTTGCTGATGGTCAAATAATGTTGCACTTTGTAGAAGCCTTTAGAATAAATGTTAGAAAGTGTATTTTCTTGCGCATCTATTGTTTGGTGTTCTAATCCCAAATAGACTTTATCAAAGGATACTCCCACTGGTTCAGCGTTTAATAGCGTAAATTGTTTTTGTAACATGTCACTGGACATTGTTCTGATTTGCATTCCTTCGAAATCCGCTACATTTCTTATAGGGTGGTCATTGGAGGTCATTTGCTTAAAGCCATTGCTCCATAGAGCCAACCCTTTAATATCCTTTTTTTGGAGTGAATTCAGTAGTTTAGTACCGATGTCACCTGTGAATATCGTTTGTATATCATCATAATCAGTGAATAAGTAGGGTAAATCCAGTACTTGCCATTCAGGGATGATTTCGGTCATATTCGAGATGGAAGGTGCAATCATTTGAATATCGTTATTTAATAGTGCGCGCATTTCATCATCATCCGAGTAGAGCATACTATTTGGGTATACTTCCACTTTGATTTTTCCGTTTGTTTTTTCTTCCACAAGTTCCGCAAATTTGCTGGCAGCCAATCCTTTTGGGGTACTTTCAGCTACGACATGACTAAATTTAATCACGATTTCATCGGCTAATCCTTCTTGTTCATAATCAATGGGTAAGCTGGAATCATTACCGAAATTATACTGATAACCAAAATAAAGGAGCAGTAGAAGGACAGTCCCGACTGCAGTAATCATAAAATAGCGCATTGTTCTCACATCACTTATTAGAGTCTTTTTAATATTCTAACACGTTTACAAGTGATACAATGAATCTAAACTCCTATTTCACGTTATGAGAGGATTTATGGGCATGAACCGTTTATCATTACATTGGAAAATTATAGCGCTTACTTTTTTTATTATCGTCTTTTCTTTTATTGTGGCAGGTATCTTCGTACTGGGCAATATAAGAGAGACGAAAGAAAAGGAACTAAGTAATCGGGCGATGTTAATAGCGAGAACGGTCGCAGAGCTTCCAGAAGTTCTGCAGCATGTCGGTGATGAGGGGAGCAATGCTTCTGAAATGATTAATCCAGTGGTCGAACGTTTGCGCATCATTAATCAAGCAGATTATATCGTTGTATTGAACATGGAACGAATTCGATTGTCACATCCGATTTCCAGTATGGTCGGAACGAAATCGAAAACAGCAGATGAAAGTGCGGCGTTTGTAGAGCATACTTATTTATCGAAAGCAACAGGGGAAATGGGAACGTTTGTGCGAGCGTTTGTACCGATTATGGACGAGCAGCATGAGCAAATCGGCGTAGTTGTCAGTGGATATCGAATTCCGACCATTTGGGAAATCATGATCAATATCAAGTCGGAAATACTGTATACGACCATTTTTTCTCTTCTCTTTGGCGGTTGGGGTTCGTGGGCAATTGCCCGCCATATGAAAAAACAAATGTTTGGATTGGAGCCTCATGAAATTGCCCGTCTTTATGTAGAGCGTAATGAAACGTTCAATGCGATGCATGAAGGAATTATTGCAATTGATAATGAGATGATGATTACGATTTTTAATAAGAAAGCCCGTATAATTCTTGGGGTGGATGGTGAATTAGTCGGAAAAAATATCTATGATGTATTTCCTGATACAAGGCTACCGGAGATACTGGACTACAACTATCCGATTTATAATAAAGAACTTCATGTAAATAATCACAATATTTTAAGTAACCGAGTTCCAATTCGAGTGAATCAACAAACCGTTGGTGCTGTCGCAGTTTTCCAGGATCAAACGGAAGTGAAACGGTTGGCGGAGGAGCTGACAGGGGTTAAAGGATTTGTGCAGGCACTGCGCATTCAAAATCATGAACATAAGAATAAGTTACACACTATAGCGGGGTTGTTACAAATTGGTCAGGATAAGCATGCATTGGAATATATTTTTCAGGTACAGGAAGAGCAAGAAGAACTAATGAAATTTCTAAATGAAAGAATTAAAGATGAGAATGTTTCTGGATTGCTTTTGGGCAAGATTGGTCATGGAAAGGAATTAGGGATTAAAGTAGAAATTGATAGTAATAGTAAGTTGACAGATTTCCCTCCAGGATTGGATCATCATGATTTTGTCATTATGCTAGGTAATCTAATAGAAAATGCTTTTGATGCTGCACAATTAACGAGCCAGGAAGAGAAAATGGTTTACATTAGTCTAGATCAAGATGAGAGCATGTTATCTATTTTGGTAGAAGATAATGGCGTGGGCATGAATCAAGAAGTTATCCAACAAATCTTTGAAAATGGCTTTACTACGAAAGGAAATGAAGATAGGGGAATCGGTTTATATTTAATTAATGAAATTGTGAAAAAAGGTAATGGCAATATTGAAGTGGATAGTTTCCTTGGTGAGGGAACAACCTTTATTATTACGTTTTATATGTAGGAGGGAAAATAGGGATGATTTCCGTCTTATTGATAGAAGACGATCCGATGGTTCGGGAAGTGAATCGCCAATTTATCGAACGGGTTAAAGGGAGTAAGGTCATTGGATTTGCCGCAAACGGGGCGGAAGGGCTGGAAAAGATTCGAATCTTGCGGCCGGATCTTGTGTTTATGGATATATTTATGCCTGAACAGGATGGGGTAGCTACGTTGCATAAATTACGTGAACAAAGTATCCAAGTAGATGTTATTGCGGTAACAGCAGCCAATGATATGAAAACAATTCAACAAGTTTTACAGTTAGGAGCGTTTGATTATATTATGAAACCGTTCAAATTCGAACGGATTAAGCAATCATTAGAAAATTATTATACGTATCGTCAGAAAATTGTTAGTGAGCAAGAAATCACACAGAAAGAACTGGATCAAATCTTATATTTCAATCAATCAGAACAGAAGGAACCTTCTATCGACGGATTGCCGAAAGGGTTGAATGCAGTAACATTAGAAAAAATAGTTTCGTATATTCATAATCAAATATCACCTATTTCAGCTGAAGCAGTAGCACATGGAGTCGGGTTGGCGCGTGTAACGGCTAGGCGTTACCTGGATTATTTAGAAAAACAACATAAAGTAAAAATCGTCATTCAATATGGAGGAGTCGGACGTCCGATTAATCAATATATAAAAGTGGATGAAACGAAATAGCAAAGAATGCAGGACTCCAGCAATTTTGAGATTACAGTGTTTCGAAGAATAACCACTTTTGAATCTTTCGGTAATATGTCGAGATAGGCTAGTTCGTTCGTCATCTATTGCAGGCTAGAAGATTAGGTCCAAAGTGATTATTAATAAAAAATATAAATTTGTTAATAATTTCTTCATATTTTTTTGTTAAAGTATAAGTATCAAATAAATAGTCACTTAATTATAGTTTAAAAAACACCCAGCGGAAATTGGGATTTTTGATGGATGCATTTGATTTAGAAGACAAGATCAAACCAATACGGCAATTACGCAAGCGCTGGTTATATTCGATAGAATCAATGGGGAGGAAGTAAAAATGAAGAAAGCATATAATCGAATCATGTATGGAATTTCATTAATCTTGATGTCATTACTATTGATGAGGGTTTCGGTTGAACTAGGAATGATTTTTTTATCGATGTCTATTTTAACATTGTCATTACGAGCATACTTGGATTATAAATACGGTGCGAAAATAACCTCACTTGAAGGGTGATAAGCATTCCCCTTCTTGTATCTACTAAAATGCAAGCGCAATCATTTGAAGAAATGGAATTGTGAAGTATTTAACAAATCTATATGAACCTTTATTTACAGGTTTTAAATTGTATTGATAGGCTAACAGATATTACATATACTAACTATAAACTTTAAATTCTAATTATTTTAAACAAGTTAATTTGGAGGGTTAGTTATGGGCTGTGAACAATTACAAAAAGAAATTATTAAAACATATAAAGCTAGCGGAAAATATCCGAAAAATATAAAATTAAACAAAGATTTATTAATCGAATTGAAAGAAGCAGGCTATATTAGTTTATCGCCAAGCGATCCATCAAAAGTCACTTTTTTAGGTATAGAAGTTTTGGAAGATCATAAAGTGGATAATTATGAGTTAGTATAAAAAGTTTTATTCGGTTCGCAATGAACAGAAAGAACAGTTGTTGTCATTTATCCCGTTTAACAGATATTAAGACTCCCGCTTCAGCGCAGAGGTGGGAGTCTTAGTGCTTGTAATAATCCGATTGGTTCATCTGATGGGTAGTGCCGGAGTTAGCCGATTTTCAAAGTTTACAATTATATGTTTCTTTGTTTTTTAAACAAAGAAACAGCTTGGAATAGTCAATTTTGGTCAAAGATAAACAAGTGGTAGGAGCGTCTGAAAAGTCATCGAATAATTTTTCAGACGCTCCTTTATTTTATCGAGAATAAGGTATGAAAGAAACAAAAAAAGCAATGAAACCAAATGATTTCATTGCTTTTTTAAATATTCTTTACGAAAGTAAGTTTGTTGATCGCGAATACGGGTATTACTTTATTACATTCTTATTTTAGCACTCTAGTAGCGCTAGAGAATTTAGATGCGTTATAGCTTGAGATTTTAACAACATCTCCTGTTTGAGGAGCATGTATATATTGACCGTTTCCGATGTAAATACCAACGTGATATGCTGGTTTACCCATGAATACAAGGTCTCCAGGTTGAACGCTGTTTACCGATATTTGAGTACCAACATTTTGTTGTTGTCTTGATGTACGTGGTAAGCTGACTCCTACTGATCTGAACACGTAACTTGTGAATCCTGAGCAGTCAAAACCGCTTGGTGTTGTACCGCCCCAAACGTAAGGAACGCCAAGGTATTTTTTCGCTGTTGAGATGACGGCAGATGCACTTGCAGATCCTACTGAAGTAACAGGTGTAGATGTTTCAGTCTTTGTGCCTTCACTCTTTTCAGCTGTCTCATTTGTTTCAGTTGAACTAGTAGTTTGGTTTGTTGTTGTAGTTGCAGTTGTTGTTGTTGATTGTGCTTGAGCAGCAGCTTCTGCAGCAGCGGCAGCTTCTCTAGCTGCTTGTTCCTCTGCTAGGCGACGTGCTTCTTCTTCAGCTTTTTCTTTTGCTTCTTCAACTTTTTGCAGTTCAACTTCGATAGTTTCTTTTTGTTTTTCGATAGAAGCTTGCTCTTCTTTAGCAGCAGCTTGCTTTTCTGTAATAGTTGCAAGATCAGATTCTAATGTTGCTTTTTTCTCTTGTAATTGTTCGTTTTTCTTAGCTAATTCTTCTGTTAATTCTTTATCACTTTCCATGATTGTGATAACAGCAGTTGCCTTCTTGAAGAAATCTGAAACTCCTTCTGCTGAAAGTAAAATTTCCACTGCGTTAGCTTGTACTGAGCCATTAAGTTGAATGTTTTCTAGTCGGCTTTTTGAAAGTTCTACCGAACGGTTATAGGATTCTTCTAAAACTTCAATTTCAGCTTTTGTTGTTTCAACACGTTTTTTAGCTTCGGTAACTTCCGTATTTAATTGTGATACTTTTTCCATTGATTCAATAATCTCGTTATCGATTTGACGAACCTTTGTTTGTAATTCTTCGATTTGTGTTTCATACGTATTTATATCTTCTGTAGGTGTTGCGTATGCAGGTAGTGTTTGAAAAAGTAATGCTGCAGATAATCCAAGGGCAGCAAGCTTCTTCCCTATTGATTTCTTCATAATATATTAGTTCTCCAATTCCAATAATAATATTTTCATAGTTTATGTATTATATCTATACTAGAGTTTATTGTTATCGCTTGCGAAATACAATAATTATCGAAATATGTAATAAAAATGTGGTATCTGTAATATTTCTGTAATATAAAACGTCGAAATAACGGTTTTATCGTCGTTTTTTTCAATGAAAATGTAAGAAATATGACGAAATAACGTAGGGAAAGTTAGATAAAGCTTGAAATGCTCTTTTTGTTGTTAAAGAGGTATTTCAAGCTTTATCAGGAAATAGTGTAACGTTTTTGCGAAGTGAGTGAGGAGTAAAAACAAGCAGTAAAAAAGACAGAGCGTCATGCGCCGTTTCTTTTACTACTTGTTTCTATAATTAAAGTAACGGAAGGAAGGTTTGTTACAGAACCTTTGCGCCTAATACATTTTGAAAATGAGTTAAAGCCCATTCGTGTCCGATAGGATTAAAGCTTGCTACAGCATCTGAGTAAATGACAATTTTAAATCCGTTGTCATATGCATCGATTGCGGTATGTAAGATGCATATATCAGTGCAAACACCAACTAAATGTACTTCATCAATGCCGCGTTCACGTAATTTCAAGGCTAAATCTGTTCCGGCAAATGCAGAATATCGGGTCTTATCCATGAAATAGATATTTTTATCGTTTTCAGTGGCTTGGATATAAACTTTATTTAGCTCTCCGTATAAATTTCTACCATGTGTACCTTCGATATTGTGTGGCGGGTATAGTTTGGTTTCAGGGTGGTAGATGTCATCTTTTTTATGTATATCCACTGCGAACACGACAAATTCGTTCTGTTCAATGAATTGATTAGTAATAGAAACAATTCGTTTTTCGATTGCTTGTCCTGGGGCACCACAAGTTAAGGCACCATCATCGGCAATGAAGTCGACGGTGTAATCAATATTAATTAGAGCTTTTGCCATTAGAAACACTCCTTTATTTAAAATGGAAGTCTTTTATTGAATAAAATTCTTTAGTATTACTATAAACATTCATCATGTGTAAAACAATAAGACATACCTGTATTTGATTGGATTGCAGTGTGTGAAAAGTGTGTAGACTTTATTACAAAAAATATATTTTTTGCAGATTCTTGCATTATTAACATGTTTCTGTTATTCTGTAAAAGAATTATTTTTGTTCGGTTTAGATTGATAAGTGACATTAGTAGCTTCGTCTATAGATTTGAGCAAGGATAGTATTATTGTGTGTAAGCACACTAGGAGGCAACAAACATGGAACAAGGTAAAGTAAAATGGTTTAACGCAGACAAAGGTTTCGGATTCATCGAGCGTGAAGGTGGAGAAGACGTATTCGTACACTTCTCAGCTATTCAAGGCGAAGGTTTCAAAACTTTAGACGAAGGTCAAAGCGTAACTTTTGAAGTAGAACAAGGTCAACGTGGACCACAAGCTACTAACGTTGTTAAAGCTTAATTAAACTATTGAAAAAGGCTCTATTTATATAGAGTCTTTTTTTATCTTAAGAAAAAAACGTCGCTCCTATAGTGGAAGTCGACGTTTTTTTGATGTGCATTTTAGATAGATCTTTAATGAAGGCTATGAAAGATCTGGTCTTTCCATGACAAACAAAATCCCTATCCATAGCGAACGGATAGGGCATATTTAATACAAGTAAAATAAAATGGTAAATTGATTATAGCACAAAAAATTCAAGAATCCCAAATCATTTTTTCTTTTTCTCACAAAAACTTCATGGATTTAACGTAAAATGAAAATTTCATGGGTTTGTATGAGGGGCAGGAATTACTTGTTGAGCGCTTTTGACCAAACGAAGATTAGACGATGAAATAGGTCAAAATGGAAAGTAATACGGAGGTAATTAGCATGGCGTATAGTGGTTTCAGTGCTTTTTTTCGCACTGTATCCAGATGGATATTTAATCCGAGACCGACCATCGCTGTCGTCAGACACCATGTGGTGAAAATCGAAATACCGTTCAAAACTTGATCTGACACAAAAATGTACGTGTCAAGAACATAACTGCCGATTAAGCTCATAATGATAAATCCGATAAGAAAATATGGGAAAGAAACTTTTTGTTTTTCGTTTGAATGGCTGTTTTTACGACTCATGACAGCCATTAAAATAAAGCAGAGTGGAACGAGAAAGAAGACGCGTCCAAGCTTTGCTAGTAATGCCATAGCTAATGGGTCCTCCCCGGCTGGAGCCGCAGCCAGAGCAACATGTCCAAGTTCATGAAGGCTAAGCCCTCCCCAAATAGCGTATTGTAATGAATCGATTGGCAATACAGGGAAAAGTAGCGTATAAACGATAGCAAAAATGGTTCCGACAAGGGCGATGATTCCTACACTAATAGCGGTTTCGTCATCATCTGACTTCAGTATGGGTGCTACTGCTGCAATTGCTGCAGCACCACAAATACCTGTGCCGATTCCTAACAGTAAAGAAATTTTGTCATTTCCCTTAAAAAACTTAGCTAACCATAGCATGATAAAAATCGAAAAGGCGATGACGACGATATCCTTCAATAAGAGAACCGGACCTTCTGAAAAGAGAACAGCCATATCTAGTTTTAATCCATATAGTATGATGGCCACGCGTAATAAGATTTTTGAAGAAAATTGAATGCCTGCTTTGAAAATCGTAGGGTATTCCCATACTTGTCTATAAATAACGGCGAGAATTATAGCGCAGCCCATTTGTCCAATCATTGAAATTCCGGGGATTTTGGCAAGTAAAAACCCTAAAAATGAAATAAATAAAGTAAATAAGATGCCACCGATTAACGATGCAGTTTGATTTGGTTTTTTAGCTGAATGTGACAACTTATCCCCCCTTTTAATTTTATAATTTAAGAATGTCCAAAAGGATTCTCTAGTATGCAGGAGACGATTTTAAAAGTGAGATTATGAATATTTTGGAATACAGGAGACATTTTGTGGTTTGAGGTGACAAGGTCATTTATTGGGAAGGGTGTAAGTGGAAAAAACATCGTCGTATTGAATCTCTCTTTTTCCAGAGGTAAATGTGTCTGAAAAGCAAAAAATCTAAATTATCTAAATTTTTTATAAACAAACCTATTGACGGGTCATCGAAAACAGCGTATTATAATCCACAAATAAAAAAACAAATTTTCAAAAAATTTAATATTCATAAGCGTTGATGAGGACAATTAGCTTTATATATGACATTTCAGAGAGCTGGGAGGGTGGAAACCAGTATGATCAATATAAAGTGAACTCACCTCTGAGCGTCAGCTTGAAACAGGATAGGATTAGAGCTGAACGGGTGTTACCAGCACTCGTTATCAAATAAAACTAGTGCGCACGAGATTGTGCGAATAAGGGTGGTACCGTGGATTGGTTTCCAAAGCCTCTTCACCCCTTAGCCGATTGTTTATGAGGCATGTGTGGGTGTAGGGGCTTTTATGCATGTCATCAACTGTATCCGTCAGTGTCAAAGGGTATAAAAACGTATAGGGAGGTTAATGGTGTGGCACAAAAAACAGCGATGCCGGCTCAGAAGAAAGTATTGACGAAAAAAACAGGTGCTGAATTTCTACTGAGTGCTCTTAAGCAGCAAAAGGTAGAAGTTATGTTTGGATACCCAGGTGGGGCCGTTTTACCGATTTATGACAAAGTTTATGATGCGGGAATTAAACATGTTTTAACACGCCATGAGCAAGGAGCGATCCATGCGGCAGAAGGATATGCAAGAATTACAGGAAAACCGGGTGTGGTAATCGCCACATCGGGTCCAGGTGCGACAAATATCGTCACTGGCCTGGCTGATGCCATGATTGATTCGTTGCCATTAGTAGTTATTACAGGGCAAGTTGCAACGAGCGTTATCGGTTCGGACGCGTTCCAAGAAGCGGATGTGTTGGGAATTACAACGCCAATTACGAAGCACAATTATCAAGTGAGAAAAGTAGAAGATCTGCCGCGCATTATGAAAGAGGCCTTTTACATAGCTTCTACTGGCAGACCGGGGCCGGTTTTGATTGATATTCCGAAAGACATTGCAGCGATGGAAGGAGAAGCATCGGAAGATCCGGAATTGAATTTACCGGGTTATCAGCCGACTCTCAAACCGAATCATCTGCAAATCAGAAAATTGATAGAAGCGGTTAGCGCGGCGAAGAAACCTGTGATTCTAGCCGGAGCGGGCGTCATGCACGCAAATGCTTCAGCGGAACTGTTGGCGTATGTGGAACAGCAAGGAATTCCTGTTATTCACACGCTATTAGGATTAGGTGGCTTTCCGGCTAATCACCCGTTGTTTGTAGGAATGGCGGGCATGCACGGAGTATACGCTGCTAACATGGCTATTTATGAATGCGATTTGCTTATTAGCATCGGAGCCCGTTTTGATGATCGGGTTACTGGAAACTTAAAAACGTTTGCTCCAAATGCTACCATTGCTCACATTGATATTGATCCTGCTGAAATCGGAAAGAATGTACCGACAGCTATTCCGGTAGTTGGAGATGCAAAAGAAGCACTGAAAGCACTTGTTCAACAAGATGGAAAGCCGGCGCAATGTCAAGAATGGATTGACCGAATCAAAAACTGGCAACAGCAATATCCACTACGTTATGATCGTGACAACAATGAGGTGTTAAAACCGCAGAAAGTAATGGAGTTGCTTCATGAACTATCTGAAGGAGAAGCGATTGTCGTAACGGATGTAGGGCAACATCAAATGTGGGCGGCTCAATATTATAGTCTGAACAAACCTGATACATGGGTTACTTCCGGTGGTTTAGGCACAATGGGCTTCTGTGTGCCGGCGGCAATCGGGGCGCAATTGGCTGAACCGAAAAAGACCGTTATTGCTGTGGTAGGAGATGCTGGTTTCCAGATGACTTCACAAGAATTGATGGTTATTAAAGAAATGAACTTACCGATTAAGATAGCTATCGTCAATAACGGAGCACTTGGTATGGTTCGTCAATGGCAAGAGCTGTTCTATGAAGAGCGTTATTCTCACAGCTTATTGCAAGCTCAACCTTCCTTCGTTAAATTGGCTGATGCGTATGATATTAAAGCATATCAAGCTAGTACAAATGATGAAGCGAGAAAAATTATTAAAGAGGCATTTTTAAGTCCAGAGCCAGTTCTGATGGATTTCAGAGTAGAACCAAAAGAAAATGTGTATCCAATGGTTGCCCCTGGCAAAGGTCTTCATGAAATGGAGGGGATTTAAAAATGAAGGGCATCATTTCATTGACAGTTATGAATCGACCGGGTGTGCTGAATCGTATTACGAATCTTTTTTCTAAGAGAAACTATAATATTGAAAGTATTTCGGTAGGTCATTCGGAACAAGAAGGCGTCTCACGTATGACAGTTGTTGTAAATGTGGATGACGAAAGAGTTTTAGAACAAATTACAAAGCAATTGAATAAGCAGATTGATGTTTTGAAAGTGACAGAAATGACTAGTCAGTCAATCGTAGCGAGGGAGCTGGCCCTTGTAAAGGTAGCTGTTACAGCGCAAAATCGAAGTGAGATTACGTCTTTAGTTGAACCCTTTAGGGCTTCAATCATCGATGTAAGTAAGGATAGTATCGTTTTCCAGATTACTGGGGAAGCAGAGAAAATCGAAGCTTTCGTGGAATTGGTTAAGCCATATGGAATCAAAGAATTATCCCGTACTGGTACAACGGCATTCCCAAGAGGCACACAAAAAAATACTTACGGGTTTAATAATTTCTCAATTGTGTAAAACATTGTAGGAACAATGTTTCATATAAAAACTAAAAATTCAAAAATTAAGGGAGTTTTATAACAATGACAACTAAAATGTACTATAACAATGATGCTAATCCAAACTATTTAAAAGAGAAAACAGTTGCAATCGTAGGATACGGTTCTCAAGGGCATGCTCATGCACAAAACCTTCGTGATAGTGGCGTAAATGTAATTATCGGTCTTCGTCAAGGCGGATCTTGGAATAAAGCAGTAGCAGACGGATTTGACGTATATTCTGTTAAAGAAGCGGTAGAAAAAGCGGATGTTATCCAAATCCTTCTTCCAGATGAAATGCAACCAAAAGTATATCATGAAGAAATTCAACCAGGGTTAACAGCTGGTAAAGCGTTAATGTTTGCACATGGATTTAATGTACATTTCGCTCAAATCGTTCCTCCAAGTGATGTAGATGTTCTATTAGTTGCACCAAAAGGTCCTGGTCATCTTGTACGCAGAACATATGAGCAAGGTGCGGGTGTACCGGCATTGTTCGCAATCTATCAAGATGTGACAGGCGAAGCGACTGAGCTAGCGCTATCTTACGCTCACGGTATCGGATCTCTTCGTGCAGGCGCACTTGAAACGACATTCAGAGAAGAAACAGAAACAGATCTATTCGGAGAACAAGCGGTATTATGTGGTGGTTTAAGTGCACTTGTAAAAGCGGGCTTCGAAACATTAACAGAAGCTGGTTATAAACCAGAACTTGCTTACTTCGAATGTTTACACGAATTGAAATTAATCGTTGACCTTATGTATGAAGGTGGACTTGAAAATATGAGATATTCAATCTCTGATACAGCACAGTGGGGTGACTTCGTTGCGGGGCCACGTGTCATCACTGATTCAGTAAAAGCGGAAATGAAAAATATTTTAACGGATATTCAAGAAGGTCGTTTTGCAAAAGGTTGGATTCTTGAAAACCAAGCAAATCGTCCAGAATTCACTGCTATTAATAGAAGAGAAAATGAACATCCGATTGAAGTTGTTGGTCGTGAACTACGTAAAATGATGCCGTTTGTACAACCACAAAAACAGAAGGAAGTGGCGACAGTTGCAAAAAATTAATATTTTTGACACAACGCTACGTGATGGTGAGCAATCACCAGGTGTGAATCTGAATAACACAGAGAAACTTGAAATTGCCAAACAACTTGAGAAGTTAAATGTCAGTGTGATTGAGGCTGGATTTCCAGCCGCTTCACCTGGCGATGCGGCTTCTGTAAAAGAAATTGCTTCCATTGTAAAAGGCTCTTCTGTTACTGGCTTATCGCGTTCGGTGCAAAGTGATATGGATATTGCGTGGGAGGCTCTGAAGGTAAGTGCGGAACCAAGACTACATGTGTTTATTGCAACATCTCCTATTCATCGCCAATACAAATTGCGCATGACCAAAGAAGAAGTAGTCGAAGCAGCTGTTCAGAGTGTGAAGTATGCGGCGGCGAAGTTTCCGGTTGTTCAGTGGTCAGCGGAAGATGCATCGCGAACAGAGCTTGATTATTTAGCTCATATTGTGGAAAAAGTCATTCAAGCTGGTGCGAAAGTCATTAATATTCCGGATACAGTAGGGAATACAACACCTATTGAGTATGCGAATATTTTCCGATATTTAAAAGAGAATGTACCTTCCATTGATAAGGTGCAATTGTCTACACATTGCCATGATGATTTAGGGATGGCGACAGCTAATTCGTTAGCTGCCGTGTTGGCTGGTGCAACACAAGTTGAAGGAACATTTAATGGAATTGGGGAAAGAGCAGGAAATACAGCTCTTGAAGAAGTCATTCTTGCTTTATATACAAGAAAAGATCATTACAATGCTTACACTGATATCACGCTTAGTGAAATTAAGCGCACAAGTGATTTAATCAGTAGATTGACAGGTATGGTTGTTCCGGGTAATAAAGCGGTAGTAGGAAATAATGCATATGTGCATGAATCTGGTATTCACCAGGATGGTGTATTAAAAGAAAAATCTACTTATGAAATTATCAATCCTGAAGTAGTCGGCTTCAAGATTCATAATATGTACTTAGGTAAGCATTCGGGGCGTCATGCATTTAAGACGCGATTAGAAGAGTTAGGTCTTAAAGTAACAGAAGAAGAAATGAAAAAATTGTTCGTAACTTTCAAAGAATTATCGGATAAGAAGAAAGAAATGACAGATGATGACTTAGTTGCATTAGTGTTGGAAGAAAAACTTTCAACGAATGAGAAGTTTTTCGATCTGACTTCTATTCAAATTCAATATGGAACGAACCAAGTGCCGACAGCTACGGTAACGCTTTCTGGCCCGGATAATGAAGTCGTTCAGGAAGCAGGAACAGGTGCTGGTAGTATAGAAGCTATCTACAATACTTTAGAAAAGAGCATTCAGGGTAAAGTAGAGCTTTTAGATTATCGTATTCAATCTGTAGGGGCAGGAAGAGATGCACTTGCTCAAGTATTTGTCAAAATGAAATACCAAGATGTAGAAACGAGTGGACGCGGATTAGCGCAAGACGTGCTAGAGGCTTCGGCGAAAGCATACTTGAATGCTGTGAACCGTGTGATTTACTTAAAGGAGCATGCAAAGGTATCAATATAAGTGACGATACATTAATGAGGAGGTATTCTGCATGGATAAAGTAATTGCAGTTTTGCCTGGTGATGGAATAGGGAAAGAAATCACTAAAGGAGCTGTGGAGGTTCTCAAGGCAGTAGCAGAAAGATATGGACATTCCTTTCAGTTTGAATATGGATTAATCGGGGGAACGGCAGTTGATGAAGCAGGAACACCGCTGCCAGATGAGACGTTAGATGTTTGCCGACGCAGTGATGCCATTTTATTAGGTGCGGTAGGAGGACCGAAATGGGATCAAAATCCTTCACATTTACGACCTGAAGCTGGATTATTGAAAATACGAAAAGAGCTGCAATTATATGCTAATTTACGACCGATTACGTATTTTAAAAGTTTAGCAGAAGCCTCACCAATTAAACCGGAAGTCATTGAAGGTGTCGATTTAGTAATCGTCCGAGAGTTGACGGGAGGTATTTACTTCGGTACGCCTAGTGAACGAGTTGTACGCGATGGTAAAGAAGCGGCGATTGATACCCTTTTCTATACGAGAGAAGAAATGAAAAACATCATTACGCTTGCGTTTGAACTGGCTAGTAAGCGTAAAAAGAAAGTGACCTCTGTGGATAAAGCCAATGTATTGGCATCCAGCAAATTATGGAGAGAAGTTGCAGAGGAAGTCGCGACAGATTTCCCGGATGTTGAGCTTGAGCATATGTTGGTTGATAATGCAGCTATGCAATTGGTTCGTGCACCAAAGCGATTTGATGTCATCGTGACGGAAAATATGTTTGGCGATATTTTAAGTGATGAAGCGTCTATGTTGACGGGTTCATTAGGTATGTTACCATCTGCTAGTTTATCGCAAACAGGCTTGAATTTATATGAACCGATTCATGGTTCTGCACCGGATATTGCTGGACAAAATATTGCCAATCCACTAGCGACTATTTTGTCGGCAGCCTCTTTGTTGAGAGAGTCGTTCGGTTTATATGAAGAAGCAGAAGCAGTGGAAAAAGCGGTCGATAAAGTGCTGGAATTAGGCTTCAGAACAAGAGATATCGCTGCTTCCGATGCGAAAATTTTATCGACGGATGAAATGGTTGAGGAAGTAAAAGCGGTTATTCATGACCAAGAGGCAATCTCTAGCATTATGAAAGCTTATTCATAATCCAGCTTTTGAAGTGGGTATTCGATAGTTGGATGATTGGAGTATTGAAAAGACACGACATGATGAGCGTGTCTTTTCTTACAAAACAAGAGAATGCATGATTATAAGACGGATTAAATCTGGCAAGAGTGAAAGATTGGGAAATGTTTTTTAAAATGTAGGCACTTTTAATTAAGCGGGCTATGTTACATTTCATTGTTGATTTGAAAGTATAGCGAAAATGACGGAGCTCCTACGGGAGGAACACAGAGTTATTTTGCGGATATCAACAGCAAGACATAACAGAGCCGATAAGTAAGAGGGGGAAACGTTGTGGGGAAGTCAATTATTGAGAAAATCTGGGATAATCATATCGTAAGTCGTGAAAGTGATAAGCCGGATTTACTGTATATCGATATGCAATATATTCATGAAGTAACGTCACCACAAGCATTTGAGGGGCTTCGAGTGAAAAATCGTACGGTTCGTCGACCAGATAAAACATTTGCTACCATGGATCATAACGTACCGACAGTCAATAAGTATTTCATTCAAGATGAAATTGCTAGAAATCAATTAGAAGCTTTAGAGAAAAACTGTAAAGAATTCGGGATTTCTTTAGCTGATTTAAGCAGCCCTGAGCAAGGGATTGTCCATGTAATCGGGCCGGAGCTTGGTATCACGCAGCCGGGAATGACCATTGTTTGTGGAGATAGCCATACTTCTACGCATGGAGCGTTTGGGGCATTGGCATTTGGTATTGGTACTAGTGAAGTAGAACACGTACTTGCGACACAAACACTTTGGCAAACAACACCAAAAACGTTGAAGTTAGAAGTAACAGGCAAGCTAGGAGAAGGTGTGACGGCAAAGGATATCATTTTATATGTGATTTCAAAGTTCGGTGTAAACTTTGGAACAGGTCATGTAATCGAATATTGTGGTGAAGTTATTCGAAATTTAAGTATGGAAGAACGAATGACGATTTGTAATATGTCTATCGAAGGTGGAGCGAGAGCGGGACTTGTGAGCCCTGATGAAACGACTTTTTCTTATTTAAAAGGAAGAAAGTATGCACCGAGTTCCGAGGAATTTGCGAAATATGAAGCAAAATGGCGTGCTTTAGCAAGTGATGCAGATGCTACCTATGATATGGTACTGACTATTAAAGGGGAAGATATCTCGCCAATGGTCAGCTGGGGAACAAACCCGGGAATGTGTAGTGCGGTCACTGCCAATGTTCCGTTATTGGATGAACAAGAGTCAGAGGCAAAACGAGATGAACTGGAAAGAGCGTTGGCTTATATGGGCTTGCAAGAAGGGATGCCAATTACGGATATTCATGTTCAGCATGTATTCATCGGTTCATGTACAAATTCCAGAATTGAAGATTTACGTGCGGCGGCTGAAGTCGTGAAAGGACGTAAAGTGAAAGAAACAGTAAGGGCAATGGTGGTTCCAGGTTCTCAAAAAGTGAAGAAGCAAGCAGAGGAAGAAGGTTTAGCGGAAATCTTCACAAATGCGGGCTTTGAATGGCGTGAGTCAGGTTGCAGTATGTGCTTAAGTATGAATCCGGATGTTGTTCCTCCTGGCGAGCATTGTGCGTCAACGTCGAATCGGAATTTCGAGGGAAGACAAGGACAAGGAGCTAGAACGCACCTTGTAAGCCCGTCTATGGCAGCTGCAGCGGCAGTTTTCGGAAAATTTGTAGATGTCCGTAATTTAGAAAGCTCTTCACAATTCGTGTGAGATAATTTTTTGGAGGTGTCTTATGGAACCAATTACTGTATATAAAGGAAAAGTAGCGGTACTTAATCGGATGAATGTGGATACTGACCAAATCATTCCAAAGCAGTTTTTAAAACGTATTGAAAGAACGGGATTTGGACAATTTTTATTTTATAACTGGCGATTCAATGAAGATGGCACAGAAAATCCGAATTTTGAATTAAATAAACCAGCGGCAAAAGGGGCAAGCATTCTTGTAGCGGGCGATAATTTTGGATGCGGATCTTCGCGTGAACATGCGCCGTGGTCTTTATTGGATTATGGTTTCAAAATTGTTATCTCTTCTTCTTTTGCGGATATTTTTCATCAAAACTGCTTAAAAAATGGCATTCTTCCTATTAAGTTGAGCGAAGCTGAAGTAGCGACATTGATGAAAAATGCTGAACAAACGGAAGAATATCAATTACAAGTGGATCTTCCGAATCAGACATTGCAAGATAGTTCAGGCTTTCAAGCAATATTTGATATTCATCCATATTGGAAAGAGATGCTGGTAAATGGTTGGGATGAAATTTCCATCACATTGCAGTATGATGAAAAAATTAAGCAATATGAAAGTCAATCAGAAGCAGTGACAATCAAATAAGAATTTTCGGGTAATCTTTTGTCTATGCATGTGTAGAAAGGAGTCGAATTCGGGCTCCTTTTTGATTTGAATCTTTTCAGTAAGAAAGGTATCAAAAGGTAATCATTCGCATAAGCAGAAACTCCAATCAGTAGCCATGGTCTTACATTTTCCGTCCTATTTTGTAATCAAGAAAAGAAAGTGTTACACTATTTTGTAAAAGTGAAATCAAGGCGGAATGGAAGATATGAAGGAGAAAAAAAGTACGAATAATGTCATAGCCTTTCCAGGGTTGAGTGAACGACTTGTGGAAAAAGGGTTAGATGCTATAGTCGAGAAAAGTTTCCGAGAAGCTGCGGAGCTGTTGACACAAGCAGTGAGCATGAATGGGGAGCATTATAATGCTCGGTTCGGCTTAATTGTTGCGTTAGTGGAATTAGGGAAATATCAGGACGCTAAAGAACATTGTCAACGTATACTTCAATTAGGTATTGGAGATTACTTTAAGACAATGGAAATGTATATCATGATTTTGCTGCAGCTGAATGAATATGAAGAGATGGAAGCGACCATCCATGCATTAATGGATGAAGGGCAAATTTCGGCTGATAAGGAGGAGCATTTTGAAAATATGCTTCAATTCAGCCGTAAAATGTCGAAGGAAAAGATGGAATTTCCTATTTTGCAAGAGGAACAAGAAAGTCTCCAACTGCTAACCAAGTCTACGGAAGAACAATTATTAATCATTTCCAAAATCAAAGAGCAAAACGTTCGAAAGTACATAAGTGAAATACAGAACTATTTACAGTCACCAGAGGGTCATCCTTTCGTGAAAACGATGCTGTTGTTGCTGTTGAAGGAACAAGAGGTTATGGAGACATGTGATGTGGAGAAATTTTTGCAGCATAAGACGGTAGTGCCTATTCATTTGGAAGAAATTCAAATGCGGGCTTTTTATCGAGAAACGGTTACTTATCTAGAGAATGTACTTGGTCAAGAAAATCCTTCTTTATATGAATTAGCGCATCAATTGCTGGAAAGACATCATTTTCTGTTGTTTCCGATGGAGCCGGAAGGTCAATTTGATTGCTGGGCAGCGGCTTTTCATGTGCTGGCTGAACAATATCAAGGATTTGAAGTGGATGAAGAGCATATTGCTGAATTGTATAAGAGTGAAAGTAGAAATGTGAGTAAGGCCCTACAGATTATTCAACAAATAGAAGAAATTTCTACTATATAATAATATTTAGGTTTAAGCTGTTGAAAGAAATTAAAGCTGTGATATAATGTAATGGTTGTAATCATGCGATTATTTGAAGCCAATATTTACCGTAGGTGTTATTGGTATAGAAAAGGACTATTGTTTTACATAGTCTTAACAAAAATGTGTTTTAAAAGAACTATACAATAGATGTTTTGGAGGGAAACTCATGTCTGCTAAATGGGAAAAACAAGAAGCTAACCGTGGAGTCCTTACTGTTGAAGTTGATGCTGAAACAGTTGGTAAAGGATTAGACGCAGCTTTCAACAAAGTTGTTAAACAAATCAATGTACCGGGATTCCGTAAAGGGAAAATGCCTCGTGCAATGTTCGAAAAACGTTTTGGTGTAGAAGCTCTTTACCAAGATGCTTTAGATTTCATTCTTCCAGAAGCTTATGCTGCTGCTGTTGAAGAAGCGGGTATCGATCCTGTAGATCGTCCTGAAATCGACGTTGAGCAAATGGAAAAAGGCCAAACTTTAATCTTCAAAGCTACTGTAACAGTTAAGCCAGAAGTTAAATTAGGTGAGTACAAAGGCTTAGAAGTGGAAGCTGTAAGTACAGAAGTTACTGAAGAAGACGTAAACAACGAATTAGCTCGTATGCAAGAGCGTTTCGCTGAGTTAGTAGTAAAAGAAGAAGGACAAGCAGAAAACGGCGATACAGCTGTAATCGACTTCGAAGGATTCGTTGATGGCGTAGCATTCGAAGGTGGAAAAGGTGAGAACTATTCTCTTGAATTAGGTTCTAACTCTTTCATTCCTGGTTTTGAAGAGCAAGTTGTCGGTTTAGAAGCTGGCCAAGAAAAAGACATCGAGGTTTCTTTCCCAGAAGAATACCACGCTGCTGAACTTGCTGGAAAACCTGCAGTATTCAAAATCAAACTTCATGAAATCAAAACGAAGCAACTTCCTGAATTAGATGATGAATTTGCAAAAGATGCTGATGAAGAAGTAGAAACACTTGCTGAATTAAAAGAGAAAACACAAAAATCTCTTGAAGAAAGCAAAAAGAACGAAGCTGAAAATGCACTTCGTGAAGCTGTAATCGAAAAAGCAACTGCTAACGCTGAAATCGAAATTCCGGAAGTAATGGTTGAAACTGAACTTGACCGTATGCTTCAAGAATTCGAACAACGTTTATCAATGCAAGGCTTAAACCTTGAGTTATACTTCCAATTCTCTGGTCAAGATGAAGCTGCTTTAAAAGGACAAATGAAAGAAGATGCTGAAAAACGCGTTCGCACTAACCTTGTTCTTGAAGCAATCATTGCAACAGAAAACTTAGAAGTTTCTGATGAAGAAGTAAACGAAGAAATCGCTAAAATGGCTGAAATGTACAACATGGAAGTTGAACAAATCAAAGCTGCTCTAGGAAACTTAGAAGGTGTTAAATCTGACCTTGCTTTCCGTAAAGCGATTGAATTCTTAGCTGAAAACAGCAAACAAGCTTAATTTTATAATAGATAAATCGATAAACAAGGCGCGAATTATTCGTGCCTTGTTTATTATCCTCTAAATCGTATATAATAGAATTCTCATTACAAAATCAAAGCGGGTAGAGAAAGATGGTTGAATGATGTTTCTTTATTGCTTTTTTTTCGTAATAAGTGTAGATTATTTTTAACAATGCATATACATAATTCAAGGTTTCTCTACAGAATGAAGTTTGATTGCTTTTTATTCAGGGCATACATAATTATAGGGAAGTTTTGTTTATAGTTTCTATGTACAGACCAGCATAAAATGGTAAAATAATACAATACCACCTGTGTAGAAACGAAATACATAATGAGGCTGCTAGTGAATTGAACAGCAAAGCTTTCATACGAAGTTTTTTATGATCTCTAGAAGGGGTGAAGTAAATGTTTAAATTTAATGATGAGAAAGGGCATCTGAAGTGTTCTTTTTGTGGAAAAACGCAGGAACAAGTCCGTAAACTAGTTGCTGGACCTGGCGTTTACATTTGCGATGAGTGTATTGAGCTTTGCACAGAAATTGTTGAAGAAGAATTAGGGACTGAGGAAGAAGTTGAGTTCAAAGATATTCCAAAGCCTCATGAAATTAGAGAGATTCTAGATGAATATGTAATCGGCCAAAGCCAAGCGAAGAAATCTTTGGCAGTAGCTGTTTACAATCATTACAAACGCATCAATTCCAATAGCAAAATTGATGATGTAGAGCTTTCTAAAAGTAATATTTGTTTGATTGGACCAACAGGTAGTGGGAAAACATTACTTGCACAAACTTTAGCGCGCCTGTTAAATGCACCGTTTGCTATTGCGGATGCGACGTCATTAACAGAAGCAGGTTATGTGGGAGAAGATGTAGAGAATATCCTATTGAAGCTTATCCAAGCAGCTGATTATGATGTAGAGAAAGCGGAAAAAGGAATTATTTATATTGATGAAATCGATAAAGTGGCTCGTAAATCTGAAAACCCATCGATTACACGTGACGTATCAGGTGAAGGTGTTCAACAAGCATTGTTGAAAATCTTGGAAGGTACAGTAGCTAGCGTACCGCCTCAAGGTGGGCGTAAACATCCACATCAAGAATTCATTCAAATCGACACGACTAATATCTTGTTCATTTGTGGTGGAGCATTTGATGGAATCGAGCCAATCATTAAACGTCGTTTAGGACAAAAAGTCATTGGTTTTGGTGCGGATAATAAAAATGCAGATATCGCTGATAAAGATTTATTGTCAAAAGTGTTACCTGAAGACTTATTACGATTCGGTTTAATTCCTGAATTCATCGGTCGTCTTCCGGTTATTGCGAATCTGGAACAGCTGGATGAAGCAGCACTTGTTGAAATTTTAACAAAACCTAAAAATGCCCTTGTTAAGCAATATCAAAAAATGTTAGAGCTTGATGATGTAGAATTAGAATTTGAACCTGAAGCGCTTGAAGAAATTGCGAAAAAAGCAATTGAAAGAAAAACAGGTGCGCGTGGACTTCGTTCTATTATTGAAGGAATCATGCTTGAACTAATGTTTGATTTACCATCTCGCGATGATGTACAAAAATGTATCATCACGAAAGAAACAGTACTAGAAAACAAGCCTCCAAAATTACTTTTGAAGGACGGTTCTGTTGCAACGTCAGAAAGTAAAACGTCTGCGTAACAGTCCTATAGTTCCTGTTTGAACTGTCAAAGTTCAAAGTGATGTATTCGGTTAAAGAGACATGCCAATTATGGTATGTCTCTTTTTAGTGACCAGGAAATTGTAAAATTCTCGACTTGTGAATCACTTCGTTCTTCGTGTGTCCTTTTATCTCCGTCGAATAGTAAGGAACAACAACTAAGCTCGCCACGTCCTTATGACTCTCATCCTGAGAGCCTCCAGTCCCATATGGTGCTAAACGAGGGGCATGTGCTTTTGTTCTTGTTTAGAAAGTGGCAAAGGTTATTGGAGTTGAAAATAACAGCTCTCTCTTTCTCTTTTACGGTTATTTTTTACATGTAAGGGTGATACTAAAAAGTATAGTTATAATCGGATGTATTCAGGAGGGAAGGAAATGAGCTGGACAAGCTTAATCGTATTTGTACAAGTGTTTTTTGGGATTGTAATCGGGATGTATTTTCTCAATCTTTTAAGAGGTCAAAGAGCCCAAAAAGTAACTATAGATCGTGAATCCAAAAAAGAGATGGAGCATTTAAGGAAAATGAGAGCCATCTCTTTGACGGAGCCGTTGGCGGAAAAAGTAAGACCGACTTCCTTTCAAGAGATAGTAGGTCAACAAGACGGCATTAAAGCTCTTAGGGCGGCATTATGTGGACCTAATCCGCAGCATGTCATCATTTATGGTCCGCCAGGGGTAGGGAAAACGGCAGCTGCTCGCCTAGTCTTAGAAGAGGCGAAAAAAACAGAGCTTTCCTCTTTTAAAAAAGGTGCAGTGTTTGTGGAATTGGATGCGACAACGGCTCGCTTCGATGAAAGGGGGATTGCCGATCCGCTGATTGGTTCTGTGCATGATCCGATTTATCAAGGAGCAGGTGCGATGGGGCAAGCAGGGATTCCACAGCCGAAGCAAGGAGCCGTTTCAAATGCTCATGGTGGAGTTCTATTTATCGATGAAATTGGAGAGCTTCATCCAATTCAAATGAATAAATTATTGAAAGTATTGGAGGATCGCAAAGTATTTTTTGAAAGCGCCTATTATTCGGAAGAAAATCAGCAAATCCCCACTCATATTCACGATATCTTCAAAAATGGCTTGCCGGCTGATTTTCGTTTGATTGGGGCGACAACAAGAACACCAAATGAAATTCCACCAGCAATTCGTTCACGTTGTATGGAAGTGTTTTTCCGAGAACTGGAGCAAGATGAAGTGATTACAGTAGCTCATAATGCAGTGCAAAAAGTAGGGTTAGAAATGAGTGAAAACAGTTTGCGGCATTTAGCGAAATATGCACGGAATGGGCGGGAAGCGGTTAATATGGTGCAAATTGCTGCAGGTCTGGCCATCACCGAAAAACGGACAGTCATTCATGATGATGAAATAGAGTGGATTGTTCACAGTAGTCAACTAATCCCGCGGATGGATAAAAAAATTGGCAGTCAGTCCAAAGTCGGATTGGTGAATGGATTGGCGGTCTATGGCCCTAATAGTGGCGCGTTATTAGAAATTGAAGTGACGGTCATCCCGGCGAAAGACAAAGGAAATATTACGATTACAGGCATTGTTGAAGAAGAAAGCATTGGGGGAAGCGGAAAGTCAATCCGTCGTAAAAGTATGGCAAAAGGTTCGATTGAAAATGTCATAACTGTTTTGCGATCGATGGGTGTACCGGCCGATGCTTTTGATATTCATGTCAATTTTCCGGGAGGCACACCGATTGATGGCCCGTCTGCTGGAATAGCCATGGCAACGGGGATTTATTCGGCCATTTACAAAATACCGATCTACAATACAGTGGCTATGACAGGCGAAATCAGCATTCATGGAGAAGTGAAGCCGATTGGCGGGATTTATCCGAAAGTGAAGGCTGCTCAACAAGCGGGTGCCAAAACGGTGATTATTCCACAAGAAAATATGCAAAGTATGTTGAGTGCATTCCAAGATATTGAAATTGTACCTGTTACTCATTTAAAAGAAGTATTAGAGTTTGCCTTGAAACGAGATGTTATGGAAAAAGATGAGTTAGAAGAACTGGACATTTTGCCTAAGAAAAATATGCTATAAGATGAATGGAGGTTGGTTCGGATGTTGAATCAGCCTCGTTTGCGATGAGGACCTATGGAGGTGGCCCAACAGTTAGTGTGGCGATTTATTTTACGAGTAAGAAAAGGTTTGCATTGTGTGAAGAACGGTTAATAGTAACTAATAGACACGTTTTAGTAAATAAGTTAGAATTGTTAAAAGGCTGTTAATTTGGACAGAACGTAGAATAAGGAACACACTAATTGGAGGTGTCAAGCATGAGTAGTAATAGTGAAACCATTGTCCCCCTCCTTCCATTAAGAGGTTTAATTGTCTATCCGACGATGGTTCTACATTTAGATGTTGGACGAGATAAATCGATTCAAGCTTTGGAAAAGGCAATGGTGGAAGACAATTTGATTTTTCTCACGACACAAATAGATACATCTGTAGCGGAGCCTGAAGAAGATGATGTATATAAGATGGGAACTTTAACGAAGGTTAAACAAATGTTAAAGCTTCCGAACGGCACAATCAGAGTGCTGGTTGAAGGATTAAAAAGAGCGGAAGTAATTTCTTTTCTTGACCGAGATACATATATGGCAGCTTCTTTGAAAACATTTGAAGATTCTCCGGAAAAAGATGCCGAGCATGAAGCGTTGATGCGTACATTATTAGCTTCTTTTAAGCAATACATAAAAATGGCGAAAAAAAATGGAGCTGATACGTATTCAGCGACAGAAGATATCGAGGAGCCAGGTAGATTGGCAGATATCGTTGCTTCCCATTTGCCCCTTCAGTTAAAAGGGAAACAAGAAATTTTAGAAGCAATCGATGTGAAAGAGCGTTTAGGTATTGTTATTGATTACATTAACAATGAACGAGAAATTCTTCAATTAGAAAAGAAAATTGGAGAGCGTGTCAAACGTTCTATGGAAAGAACGCAAAAAGAATATTATTTGCGTGAACAAATGAAGGCTATTCAGAAAGAGCTTGGAGATAAAGAAGGAAAAACAGGCGAAGTGAGTATGCTAGCGGATAAGATTCAAGAAGCAGGTATGCCGGAGCATGTCGAAAAGACTGCTTTGAAAGAATTAGACCGGTATGAAAAGGTTCCTTCTAGTTCGGCAGAAAGCTCTGTCATTCGTAACTATATCGATTGGCTGATTGCACTGCCTTGGTCGAAGGAAACGGAAGACGATCATAATTTGCGTAAAGCGGAGCGTATTTTAAATGAAGAACATTACGGGCTTGAGAAAGTGAAAGAACGTGTTCTTGAATACTTGGCTGTTCAGCAATTAACAAACTCTTTGAAAGGTCCGATCCTCTGTCTGGCTGGACCTCCTGGCGTTGGTAAAACAAGTTTGGCTAAATCAATTGCTACATCATTGAATCGTAACTTTGTTCGTGTATCGCTTGGAGGCGTCCGCGATGAATCAGAAATTCGAGGTCATCGCAGAACGTATGTGGGGGCTATGCCTGGTCGTATCATTCAAGGAATGAAAAAAGCAGGTTCCATTAACCCTGTCTTCTTATTGGATGAAATTGATAAAATGTCGAATGATTTTAGAGGCGATCCATCCGCAGCGATGCTGGAAGTATTGGACCCAGAGCAAAATCATAATTTCAGTGATCATTATATTGAAGAAACGTATGATTTATCAAAAGTCATGTTTATTGCGACGGCGAATAATTTAGCAACCATTCCTGGACCACTTCGTGACCGAATGGAAATTATCACAATTGCTGGCTATACCGAGCAAGAAAAGATGCATATTGCGAAAGAACATTTATTGCCTAAACAAATTCAAGAACATGGCATGAAGAAAACACAGCTGCAAGTGAAAGACGAAGCGTTAATGGATATCGTTCGCTATTATACGCGTGAAGCAGGTGTGAGAAGTTTAGAAAGACAATTGGCAAGTATTTGTCGTAAAACAGCTAAAATAATTGTATCCGGAGAAAGGAAACGAGTAATTGTTTCTTCGAAAAACATAGAGGAATTTTTAGGTAAAAAGAAATTTCGCTATGGACAAGCTGAAAAAGATGATACAGTAGGAGTTGCGACTGGTCTTGCCTACACAACGGTAGGCGGGGATACGTTGCAAATCGAAGTGTCTTTATCATCAGGTAAGGGTAAGATTTCTTTAACAGGGAAGCTTGGAGATGTCATGAAAGAGTCCGCTCAAATTGCTCTTACATGTGTACGTTCGAAAGCCAAACTTCTTGGTATAGAAGAGAATTTCTATGAAAAAACAGATATTCATATTCACGTTCCTGAAGGTGCCGTACCGAAAGATGGTCCTTCAGCTGGTATAACAATGGCTACAGCCATTATTTCTGCTTTGACAGGAAAGCCGATTCGAAAAGAAGTAGGTATGACGGGTGAAATTACCTTGAGAGGCCGTGTATTGCCGATTGGCGGCCTGAAAGAAAAAACGTTAAGCGCCCATCGTGCAGGGCTAACGACTATTATTCTACCTAAAGAGAATGAAAAAGACATTGAGGATATTCCGGAAAGCATTCGCAAAGAATTGACTTTCTATCCTGTTTCAACAATTGAAGAAGTATTAGAGCTAGCATTGGTAGGTGGAATTTAATATGAAAATAACAAGCGCAGATATCGTCATTAGCGCTGTTAAACCTGAGCAATATCCTGAAGGTGATTTGCCGGAATTTGCTTTAGCAGGACGATCAAATGTGGGTAAATCATCATTTATCAATAAAATGCTGAATCGCAAAAGCTTGGCGAGAACGTCATCAAAGCCAGGGAAAACACAAACGTTGAATTTCTTTATCATTAATGAAGAATTTCATTTTGTTGATGTACCTGGATATGGATACGCGAAAGTGTCTAAATCTGAGCGAGCTGCTTGGGGGAAGATGATTGAAACGTATTTGACGCAAAGGGAGCAATTAAAGGCGGCATTATTAATTGTCGACTTACGACATGCTCCGACCAAGGATGATGTGATGATGTATGATTTCTTTAAACATTATGAAATTCCTTGCATTATTGTCGCGACGAAATGTGACAAGATTCCAAAAGGGAAATGGCAAAAGCATTTGAAAGTGACGCGTGAAACATTAGATGTGGAAAAAGGCGATCAATTGATTCTTTTCTCGTCTGAAACAGGTTATGGCAAAGAGGAAGCATGGAAGGCCATTTGTAGTTATATGTAATCGTAAAGTAAATAAAACCCACAGAGCATATCTTTTCTGTGGGTTTTATTGTTCTTATATAAATTGAGTAGCGTATATGTTCTTAAAACATCAGAAAGAGGAGTGCAAGCAAGTTTAATAACGTTGCCAGTACCATTTTCCGATAGAATTGCATGGTATATGAATCATAAGCAATGATGGATAAACTGCTGAAAGTAATGAAAAAGGCAAAGACAATTAATAGGAAAATGACTTCATTCCACGTTTGTTGTGATGTGAACAGCCAGAGTAACGCTGATAATCCTAGGATTGAATTGAAAAGAATACAGTTTATTTTCTGTGTTTCTCTTTTCATTGTATCATCCTCCGAATGTAGAACACCTTTTTCTATGTATATTCAGAGACTATGATTTTGGTTTCTATCCAATTGGTTATTTTTTTTTGAGCAAGAGAATGATTCCGATTCCGATTAATAGGAAAGGCCAAAAGGATAGTATTTGGTGAAATCCATCTCCTAAGATATTAGTTGTATTTAAGAATTGTGGTTGAAACAATAAATAGACAGAAATGACGAACAAAAGAATGCTACTCCACAAACTTGTTTTTGCTTTTCGTGCTTGTATAAATAAGCCTATAGCGATAATCAGAAGAAATACGCCGAATTCGTTAGGCCACAAGTTGAATGATTGTGTCACATGGAAGTGAATGCCGAATCCCAAGAGAATGACACCGGGTAAAATGGCTTCGTTTACATGAGCTTTAAACGCTTGAAACAAAAAAGCGATTCCCACTATGCAAAGTAATGTCGGCCATGAATAGAAGCCGTTAAACAAGTTAATAATGTCTGATTGACTTAGGAAGAAATACAGACCTATTCCAATTAGGATGATGCTAGAAAATAGATTTTGAGCTTTCATATCTTTTCCTTCTTTCTGAACAGATTACTTGAAGAATTGGCTTAAGGTTGGTACATTATTAAATAGTAATAATTCTAAATAAAGATAATATAGTGTAAAACAAAAATAAGTAAATCCTGGTTAGCATGCTCATATTTTTTGAGAAAATATGTCCCCATTGATTAAGCTTACAAAAGGAGAGAGAAAGTTTCTATAATTTTTTTATTTCCTTCGTTAAATTTTTAAAAAATAAAGGCAAGTCATGAAAGGACATTGTATGTTCAAAAGTTCAACGAGATAAAATGGAAATGCATGGTATAATTTATGGTAGGAAATTATGTGATGTTCGTGGGGGTGTAAACAAAGGGATGCATATACTAGCGGTTGGATTAAATTATAAAACGGCCCCTGTTGAGATTCGCGAACGATTATCGTTTAGCGAAACAGAAATTGTGAATGCGATGAAAGCGTTACAAGAAAAGAAGAGCGTCTTAGAAAACATTATTATTTCTACGTGTAATCGCACAGAGATATATGCAGTGGTCGATCAAGTTCATACAGGGCGTTATTATATTAAAGAATTTTTATCGCAATGGTTTGAATTGCCGATGGAAGATTTCTCTCCTTTTCTTTTTATTCACAGTGGAGATCGTGCGGTGGAGCACTTGTATCAAGTGAGTTGTGGGCTTGATTCCATGATTTTGGGTGAAACGCAAATTCTGGGTCAAGTTCGTACAAGTTATTTGTCTGCTCAAAACGATGGAACGATTGGTACCGTATTCAATTATTTGTTCAAACAAGCTATTACGTTAGCCAAAAGGGCACATTCGGAAACGGAAATCAATACGAATGCAGTGTCCGTCAGTTATGCGGCTGTTGAATTGGCTAAGAAGATTTTCGGTAGTTTAACAGATAAAAATGTGCTGGTCATCGGGGCAGGTAAGATGGGGGAACTTGCTATTCAAAATCTATACAGTGCTGGTGCGAAAAAAGTGACGGTCATTAATCGTACCCATGAAAAGGCCATTGTTTTGGCAGAGAAGTTTTCGGGTAAAGCAATTGAGCTTCGTGAACTTCAATGTGCCCTGTTAGATGCGGATATTGTTATTTCATCAACTGGTGCAAAAGAATATGTAGTGACAAAAGAACTGATGAATGATGTGAACCACTTACGGAAAGGGCGGCCAATCTTTATGGTGGATATTGCTGTTCCGAGAGATTTGGATCCGGCTCTAGATCAGTTGGAGAGCGTCTTTTTATATGATATAGATGATTTGGAAGGCATTGTGGAAGCTAATATTCAAGAACGGCGCATTGCAGCAGAAGCGATTTATATAATGATTGAGGAAGAGCTTGTCGAGTTTAATAATTGGTTGAGCATGCTTGGTGTTGTACCGGTTATTTCCGCTTTACGCGATAAGGCGATGAGTATTCAAGCACAAACAATGGAAAGTTTGGAAAGAAAATTGCCGCAGTTATCGGATCGTGACCGAAAAATTATTAGTAAGCACACGAAGAGCATCATTAATCAAATGTTGAAGGATCCCGTTTTATATGCGAAAGAGTTGGCTGGACAAAAAAACCGTGAAGATGCTTTACAGAATTTTGTACAGACTTTCAATATTGCAGAATTAGTGAAGGAACAAAAAAATAAGCAACAGAGAGTGCAAACGGTCAAAGAGAATGAAATCAATGTGTTAACTGTTGAAGTATAAAAGGAGATATTCACATGGTTGATATTTCACTGACAAGGTTGCATGAAGTCACGGTTGTATTGTATGCAATAAGTGTCCTTTTATATTTTATTGATTTTCTTCATCATAACAAGAAGGCGAAACAATTTGCCTTCTTGGCTTTGTCGATTGTTTGGTTATTACAAACAATCTTTTTGTGTCTGTATATGATGAAGGCAGGACGTTTTCCGGTTTTAACGATTTTCGAAGGTTTATATTTTTATGTGTGGATATTAATCACGTTATCATTGTTCATTAATAAAGTGATGGCAACTGATTTTATTGTTTTTTTTACGAATATTTTCGGTTTTATCTTAATGGCTATACATACGTTTGCACCTGTACAAGCTAGCTCGCAAGTAGTTGCGGAGCAGTTGATTTCTGAATTATTATTTATTCATATTTTAATTGCTTTTCTGGCATACAGTGCATTTACGCTATCATTTGTTTTTTCTATTTTATATCTTATTCAGTATAATTTACTGAAGCAAAAGAAATGGGGAAAGCGCTTAATTCGCTTAGGTGATTTAGCTAAGATGGAAAATTGGTCGTATAAGCTCAATGTTACTGGCGTACCACTCCTGTTTTGTGCGCTAGTGCTCGGATTATTATGGGCCAATTGGAAGCTACCTGGTGTCAGTTGGTTTGATTTAAAAATCATCGGTTCTTTCATCGTCCTCTTTTTATATAGCTTGTTCATCTTTTTGAAGCTACGAAAGCAAATGTTCGGCAAACAATTGGCCTATATAAATATTGCTTCTTTTTTGATCGTTTTTATCAATTTGTTTTTATTTAACAGCTTTTCTAACTTTCACTATTGGAATACATAGGAGGATATCATGAGAAAAATTATTGTCGGTTCAAGAAGAAGTAAACTTGCTCTTACGCAAACAAATTGGGTGATTCAGCAGTTGAAGGATCTTAATCTGCCGTTTGAATTTGAAGTGAAAGAAATCGTGACAAAAGGCGATCGCATCCTGGATGTGACATTGTCCAAGGTAGGCGGGAAGGGCTTGTTCGTGAAAGAAATTGAAGAAGCCTTATTATCAAAAGAGATTGATATGGCTGTACATAGTATGAAAGATATGCCGGCTATTTTACCAGAGGGGCTGACAATCGGTTGCATTCCAGTTCGTGAAGATCATCGAGATGTTTTAATCTCTAAAAATGGTGAAACATTGGAACAGTTAAAGACTGGAGCTATTGTTGGGACAAGCAGTTTACGCAGAAGCGCACAACTATTGGCAAAACGACCGGATTTACAAATTAAATGGATTCGTGGCAATATCGATACACGCGTAAAGAAATTACAAGAGGAAGACTATGATGCAATTATTCTAGCAGCTGCAGGTTTATCGAGATTAGGTTGGAGTTCTGAAGTGGTAACGCAATATTTGGATGAACAAATGTGTATACCGGCTGTAGGCCAGGGGGCGCTATCAATCGAGTGTCGCAGCGATGATAAGGACTTGCTGCAAGGATTAAGAGAGTTTACGTGTGCTGCGACGGAAAAAGCGGTTTTAGCCGAAAGAGCCTTTTTGAATGAAATGCAAGGTGGCTGCCAAGTGCCGATTGCCGGTTATGGTACGGTCAACGCACAAGGCGAAGTCACCTTAACAGCTTTAGTTGCTTCACCAGATGGAACCATCGTCTTGAAGGAGCAAGTAACGGGCATGGATGCTGAAAGTGTTGGAAAGCAAGCGGCTGCTTTAATTCAGGAACGAGGCGGACAAAAAATAATCGATGATGCAAAAGAGGAGTCCAGTCATTAATGGAGGGACACACCTTTCTGCGAGGAAAGAAGGTTCTAATTACCCGACCGGAACGTGATAGCCGCTCGTTTGCCGACAGTATTGCCCGTTATGGAGGAAAGCCTGTCGCTATTCCGCTGATTGGATTTCAAGCATGTGATTTAACTGCTGCAGACAGACAATTATTAAGGACAATAAATGAGTTTGATTGGCTCGTGTTTACTAGTAAAAATGGTGTGGAATATTTTTTTCAGCAATACAAGGAGAAAAAGTTACCACACATAGCCGTGATTGGCACAAAGACGATGGAGGCGCTTGAGAAGCATGGGTATAAGCCATCTTTTGTACCCTCTCAATTCGTTGCTGAAACATTTGTTGAAGAATTTATTCCGTTCATCGAAGAAAAGGCGAGTGTATTGGTTGTCAAAGGAAATCTCGCTCGTTCGCTTATTAAGGAAAGGCTTGAGGTAAGCGGACGTCGGTGTCAGGAAATCATTCTTTATGAAAATCAACTACCGATCGAAAGCGAAGCAAGACTACAACAAGCATTGCAAACAAAGCAAATTGATGTCGTCACTTTCTCCAGCTCTTCAACGGTGCATCACTTTATGCAGGTGGTGAAGGCACATCATTTACAGAAACATATTGAACATTTGACCTATGCGTGTATCGGTCCTGTAGCGAAGAAAACGGCAGAGCAATATGGACTGTCTGTGGATATATGTGCTGAGCCGTTTACGATGGATGGATTGCTGCAGGGGTTAATTGCTTTTCAACATTAATAGAAAGAGGGCTTGATGATGAATAATATTCAATTTTCACGTCATAGACGTTTAAGACAAAGTGCGGGCATGCGTGCTTTAGTAAGAGAAACTTTTTTACGGACAGAAGATTTAATTTATCCGCTTTTCGTAATGGCTGGTGAGAATGTGAAAAATGAAATTCATTCGATGCCGGGGATTTATCAGCTGTCGCTTGATAATCTGTTAACCGAAGTAGAGGAATCAGTGGCGCTTGGCATTAAAGCAGTGATTTTATTTGGTGTTCCTTTTGAAGAAGAGAAGGATGCTTGCGGTACGGGGGCTTTCAGTCATAACGGTTTGGTTCAACAAGCGACAAGACTCATCAAAGAAAAATATCCGGAATTGTTGGTGGTGGCTGATACATGTCTTTGTGAATATACAGATCATGGTCATTGCGGTATTGTTCATGATGGTGAAATAGTGAATGATGAATCGCTGGATTATTTAGTGAAAACAGCTATCAGTCAAGCGGAGGCAGGTGCGGATATAATCGCTCCATCGAATATGATGGATGGTTTTGTGGCTGCTATACGTGCGGGGCTAGATGAGGCAGGGTATACGCATATTCCGATTATGTCTTATTCTGTGAAATATGCATCCGCTTTCTATGGACCATTCCGAGACGCAGCGAATGGTGCACCGCAATTTGGTGATCGAAAAACCTATCAAATGGATCCGGCTAATCGAATGGAAGCGTTGCGTGAGGCGGAATCAGATTTGTTGGAGGGTGCGGATTTCTTGATTGTCAAACCAGCACTGGCCTATATGGATATTATTCGTGATGTTAAGAATAATGTAAATCTCCCGATTGTAGCGTATAATGTGAGTGGAGAATACAGCATGATTAAAGCTGGGGCGGTCAATGGATGGATTAATGAAAAGCAAATTGTCCTTGAAACGCTGACAGGCTTAAAGCGTGCTGGATCAGATTTGATTATTACGTATTTTGCTAAAGATGTAGCCCGTTGGTTACAAGAAGAGAAATAGGGAGAGAATGGGCTCCTTTATCTCATGTGGAATCAATGATCGAACAGAGGATGAAGGAGGCTTTCTCATACCGAAAGACATTAAGGGACCGATAGTGGTTTTTCTAGTAAAGGAGACGGACAGATGCGCAGTTATGACAAATCAAAAGCGGCTTTCCAAGAAGCTGTGAAGCTTATGCCAGGTGGAGTAAATAGTCCAGTGCGTGCTTTTAAATCGGTAAATATGAATCCGATTTTCATGGAAAGAGGAAACGGGTCGAAAATTTATGATATCGATGGAAATGAATACATAGATTACGTTTTATCATGGGGTCCTCTTATTCTGGGTCATAGCCATCCAGAAGTTGTGGAAGCATTGAAAAAAGTGGCTGAAACAGGAACGAGCTTCGGAGCTCCGACGCTGATGGAGAATAAATTGGCTCAATTGATTATCGATCGTATCCCTTCGATGGAGATTGTGCGAATGGTATCATCAGGGACAGAGGCAACGATGAGTGCTCTACGTTTGGCTCGAGGATATACGGGACGAAATAAAATTTTGAAGTTTGAAGGATGCTATCACGGACATGGCGATTCATTGTTGATTAAGGCTGGTTCGGGTGTGGCGACATTAGGCTTGCCTGATAGTCCGGGTGTTCCTGAAGGTGTAGCAGCGAATACAATAACTGTTCCATACAATGACCTTGAAAGTGTGCGTTATGCCTTTGAGCAATATGGTGAAGACATCGCTTGTGTCATTGTAGAACCTGTTGCCGGCAATATGGGCGTAGTACCGACATTGCCAGGCTTTTTACAAGGTTTGCGCGATATTACGAATCAATATGGCTCATTGCTTATCTTTGATGAAGTAATGACAGGCTTCCGAGTCGATTATCATTGCGCAAGCGGTTATTATGGCATTGACCCTGATATTACTTGTTTAGGTAAAGTAGTCGGCGGTGGATTGCCTGTAGGTGCATACGGCGGAAAAGAAGAAATCATGAAGCAAATGGCACCAAGCGGACCAATCTATCAAGCGGGAACGCTATCAGGGAATCCGATGGCGATGACAGCGGGATATGTGACATTAAATCAGTTGACGCCAGCAGATTATGTGGAGTTCAAACGAAAAGGTGATTTACTGGAAGAAGGCATTACGCAAGCGGCTAAGAAATATGGCGTGCCATGTTCATTCAATCGTGCTGGTTCCATGATTGGCTTCTTCTTTACAGATGAAAAAGTTATCAATTACGAAACAGCAAAAGGGTCAAATTTAGATTTCTTTGCTGCTTATTATCGTGAAATGGCAAATGAAGGTGTGTTTTTACCGCCATCTCAATTTGAAGGGCTGTTTTTATCGACTGCACATAGCGATGAGGACATTGCCAAAACAATACAGGCGGTTGAAAAAGCATTTGCTACATTAAAATAATTTATTCGGCTAACACTAGGAGTACTAGTTGTTAGCCTTTTTTGTGTCGAAATTATTCTTTACCGAATCTCACTTTTTTCACTGATTTGGTAAAAAGAAGAGCATTGACGAAAAAAATTATCTAGATATAATTTAAGTTTGTTAATTGTTAAGTTACCTAATTATTAACTTAATTAAGTATTGTAGGGGGATGGCATAGTGCATCCGCATATTAACAGTCGAACGGAAGAGTTGATACGAGCATTCATGCAGTTTAATAAGGTGAACTGGGAACGGAAAGCAATAGATGGTTACAAGCCGAGTGAGGTACGATTATTAATTTGTATAGGAGAACAATCTGGTAGTGTTAATTCTGGTTTGAAGGTGTCGGAAATCAGTAAGACGTTGAAGGTTACGACGCCTTCCGTGACACAATTGCTCAATAAGCTTGAGAAAGAGGGACTTGTGGAGCGAAGAATGGATGAAAAGGACCGGAGAGTCGTTTTCGTTCGATTGACGGCAAAAGGGGAAGGGATTGCTCAAAAAGGAAAACAGGACTTTGTAGAGATGTTCACAAGAATGGAAGCTTATTTAGGTAACCGGGATGTAGAGGATTTAACAAGGCTACTACAGAAAGTATATACTTTCTTCATGGAGAAAGAAGTGTAATGGAGGTTCAGGAATGCGCAAATTGTTTCGTTATTTAACACCGTATAAAATTCCGATTATTTGTATTATTGGTTTTGTATTTATACAGACATTATCCGAGTTGTATTTGCCGACATTAATGTCAGATATTATTGATAAAGGTGTTATCAATCAAGATATTCCGTATATTTGGAAAATAGGCGGCTTTATGTTGCTTGTAACCTTAATTGGAACGATAGCGGCAGTTATAGCCAGTTTTTATAGCGCGAAAGTATCCATGTCTTTTGGTAAGGATCTTCGCCAAAGAATATTCACTCATGTAGAAAATTTTTCGCTGCAAGAGTTTACCGAAGTGGGAACAGCTTCGTTAATTACACGAACAACAAATGACGTGACACAAGTACAGCTTGTATTGAACATGATTTTGCGTATGATGGTTATGGCGCCATTAATGGCGATTGGTGGTATCATCATGGCATTGAGCAAAAATCCGGGTCTGTCATGGGTAATCATTATTGCGGTACCGATTTTGATATTGGTCATTTTTATGATTGTCCGTAAGGCAGTTCCGTTGTTTAAGCAGGTTCAGGTACGTCTGGATCGAGTGAATCGCGTTATGCGCGAGAATTTGACTGGTGTACGTGTCATTCGCTCTTTTAACCGCATTAATTTTGAGAAAAAGCGATTTAGAGGGGCAAACGCTGATTTAACAGAGACAACCATTAAAGTTAATAAGATTATGGCATTTATGATGCCTGCAATGATGTTAATCATGAACTTAACGCAAATTGCGGTTGTTTGGTTCGGTGCGATTCGCATTGATGCCGGTGATATGCAAGTTGGGGACTTAATGGCTTTCATCCAATACGCTATGCAAATTATGTTCTCGATGGTGATGCTGTCCATGATGTTTGTTTTGATTCCGCGTGCTTCAGCATCTGCTGCTCGTATTAATGAAGTGCTGGCGATACAACCGACAATCACACATGAGCATAAAAAAGAAGTAACATTCTCTAAAAAAGGATATTTAGAATTCCGTGATGTGACATTCAGTTATCCAGGAGCGGAAGAACCGGCGCTGAAAAACCTTTCATTTACTGCTGCTCCCGGTGAGGTTACAGCTATCATTGGAGGAACAGGTTCCGGCAAATCCTCTCTATTGAAATTGGTATCCCGTTTTTATGATGTTGATTTAGGTGCTGTCCTTGTAGATGGTGTCAATGTAAAGGAGATGTCGACTGAGACGTTGCGTGAAAAAATCGGTTTGGTTCCACAAAAGGCTGTGTTATTCACAGGCAGTGTAAAGGAAAATATCCTTTTCGGAAACGAACAGGCGACAGAAGCGGAAGTCATTCATGCGGCAAAAGTGGCACAAGCATATGATTTTGTATCCAATATGAAGGAAGGCTTTGATTCCGCTATATCTCAGGGTGGAACAAACGTGTCAGGTGGTCAAAAGCAACGCCTTTCGATTGCGAGAGCACTGGTTAGAAAAGCTGAAATTTATTTATTTGACGATAGTTTTTCTGCTTTGGATTTTAAAACGGATGCTAAGCTACGTGCCGCGTTGAAAGAAGAAACGACAGATTCGACAGTGTTGATTGTAGCCCAGCGTGTGTCGACTGTTATGGATGCCGATCGCATCATTGTTTTGGATGAAGGGGTAGTAGCCGGCATCGGAACACATCAAGAGCTAATGGATACATGTGACGTTTACAAGGAAATTGTATCTTCTCAGCTTTCAGAGGAGGAGATTGCATGAGTAGAAATCAAGGACCAAAAGGGCCAGGGTTTGGACCTCCTGGCGGAGCAGGTGCCCCTATTCAAAAAGCAAAAGACTTTAAAGGGACATTGAAGCGATTGATCGGCTACTTAAAGCCGTATAAAGTACGCTTATTAACTGTTTTTATTGCGGCGATTTTAAGTACAATCTTTACTATTTTGGGACCAAAGATTTTGGGTAAGGCAACGACGAAAATTTTTGAGGGTGTATCGATGAAAATGGCCGGTATACCTGGGGCAAGTATTGATTTTGGGTATATATTCCGCATTGTTCTCATTCTGATTGGTTTATATCTCATCAGTGCATTATTCTCGTTCATTCAGCAATTTGTGATGGCGAGTGTGGCCCAAAGAACAGTGTTTACATTGCGTGAACAAGCAGAAGAGAAGATTTCGCGTCTGCCTTTAAAGTATTTTGATGGGACGACAACAGGTGAAACATTAAGCCGTGTTGTAAATGACGTAGATAATATTAGTACGACGCTGCAACAAAGCTTAACGCAGCTTATTACATCGATTGTGACTGTCATCGGAGTAACCGTTATGATGTTGACCATCAGCCCGGTCATGACAATAATTTTATTATGTACATTGCCATTAAGTGCGCTAATTGCTGTGAAAGTGGCAAAGAAATCTCAAGGGTACTTTGGTGGCCAGCAAAAATCTTTGGGTAATTTAAGTGGACATGTAGAAGAAATATATACAGGCCATGAAGTAGTAAAAGCTTTTGGTCATGAAAAGAAAGCGATGGAAGAATTCACGGAAATCAACGAAAAATTATACGAGTCTAGCTGGAAAGCGCAGTTCGTTTCGGGTGTTATCATGCCGTTAATGAATTTTGTGAACAACTTTGGATATGTATTGATTAGTGTCGTTGGTGGGATTTTTGTTACAAAATCCTATATTACTGTCGGAGATATTCAAGCGTTTATTCAATACGCACGTCAATTCTCTCAACCGATTACGCAAACAGCCAATATTGCGAATATCATTCAATCGACAATTGCTTCGGCTGAGCGTATGTTTGAATTATTGGATGAGGAAGAAGAAATACCAGAGGTTGAAGATGCGAAAGTCATCGACTATCCGAAAGGACGTGTATCTTTTGAACATGTGGATTTCGGTTATAAAGCCGATCAACTGTTGATTAAAGATATGAACATTGACGTACAACCTGGACAAATGATTGCGATTGTCGGACCGACGGGTGCTGGCAAAACAACATTGATTAACTTATTAATGCGCTTCTATGAGATAAATGGTGGTAGCATTAAAATAGATGGTGTTGATATTACCGATATGAAACGCGGTGATTTACACAGCATGTTTGGCATGGTTTTACAGGATACATGGTTATTCAATGGCAGTATTGAAGACAATATCGGCTATGGCCGTGAAGGGGCAACGAAAGAAGAAATCGTGCAGGCGGCTAAGGCTGCACATGCCGATCACTTCATTCGCACACTTCCGGAAGGCTATCAAACCGAATTGAATGAAGAAGGGACAAATATTTCCCAAGGGCAAAAACAATTGCTGACCATTGCTCGTGCTATTTTGGCCAATCCATCTATCTTAATTTTGGATGAAGCGACAAGCAGTGTCGATACAAGAACAGAAGTATATATTCAAAAAGCGATGAACGAATTGATGAAAGGCCGTACAAGCTTTGTTATTGCGCATCGACTTTCCACAATTAAAGATGCCGATTTAATTCTGGTGATGAACCAAGGGACGGTCATCGAACAAGGTAATCATGAGCAGCTATTGGAAAAAGGCGGCTTCTATGCGGATTTATACAATAGCCAATTCTCTGACGGCAATTTCGTCGAAGATATCGGTTAAAGGTAAACACCTCATTCTTGATGAATGGGGTGTTTTTGCTGTTTTCTCGTACTAAATGACCTTGCTGCGTCATAGTGTAATAAAGATAGGTACGTTTTTTAGTGACTGAGAGGAGGAGTATGTTTGGATTATCAAAATCAATCGTCTTTGCGATTTTCATTAGAAGAATCCATCTGGTTTGAAGAAGGGCAGGAAGTGGCAGAATTATTGACTCTTTCAATCGATCCTGATGTTTATATTAGCGAGCAAAATCAATATATTGTCATTGATGGATTTTTGCAAGTTTCGGGCGAATACAGGGGAATACAATTACAGTTAGAGGAAGAGGCGGATTTGGACGATGAATTGAATGATGAAGAAAACTATGTGCATAATGTTGCGCAAAGAGCCGAAGATGGTCTGTATTTATTTAATCATCGTTTCCCTGTTAACATTAGTATACCAGCCAATCGGGTCGACAATCGTGAGACTATTGAAGTAGAAGTATCAAACTTGGATTATAATCTACCGGAGAATAGATGCATTAAGCTCTCTGCGGAGTTGCTGATTACAGGAATTTATGGGGAAGTTATGGAACGTGAGGAAGATATCGTTGAGTCACAGGAAGAGATAGAAGAGAGTATGCCATTTTATACGCCAATCGAGTATGAATATGAAGACCAAGCTCGCTTAGATGAAAAAATCGAAGAACCGCAGGAAACAGAAGAAATGGAACCTTTTTTATCTATTCGGCAGGATGACTTTGAATCGTTTTCCGCTGAAGCGTTTGCTGTACCACGGGAAGATGATGTACAAGAGCGAAAAATGAATGAAATGCCATTGCCGCAAGACTTTCAACAATCACCTTTATCTGACAGCCAGCCTAATTTCTCAATGCCCATTCCTACCTTTCCTACGACATTAAATGATTTTTCGTATGATGAAGAACAGGAGGGTTCCCCTGAAATACCAATGGCAGCCGACGAAAAAGTGGAGGAAAGCAAGAAAGAAGCCGTACTGACAAGAGAGGAAAAGGAAGAGGGCCCTATTCCTGTAGTAAATCAAGCTGAAGAAGAAAGCATCCGTGTGGAGGAGGAAAGCGCAAAAGAAGCCGTATTGACAAGAGAAGAAAAGGAAGAGGTTCCTATTCCTATAGTGAACCGGGCTAAAGAAGAAAGTATCCGTGTGGAGGAGGAAAGCGCAAAAGAAGCCGTATTGACAAGAGAAGAAAAGGAAGAGGTTCCTATTCCTGTAGTAAATCAGGCTGAAGAAGAAAGCATCCGTGTGGAGGAGGAAAGCGCAAAAGAAGCCGTATTGACAAGAGAAGAAAAGGAAGAGGTTCCTATTCCTATAGTGAACCGGGCTAAAGAAGAAAGTATCCATGTGGAAGAGGAAAGTGTGTATGATGAGCCTCCTACTGTTGAAGTAAGGCAGGAAGAGTATGAGGAGGAGGCGGTCGAAGAAAGTACGGAATCAATACCGGAAGTGATTTATTTAAATGAGAGTAATCGAAAGGTGTATACATCTGAAAATCAGGAAACTGAAAAGGAAAGAGAACCGGCAAAAGCATTCATTAGTTTGACGGATTTCTTTGGGAAGAAGGAATCACAATCGCATTCAAGGCTAAAAGTGTGCATCGTTCAAAATGGTGAAAGTCTTGCGGATGTGGCTACTCGATATAGTGTTAATCAGTTGGACCTTCTCTCGTACAATGACTTGGATAGTGGGAATGATGTGTATGAAGGGCAAGTTTTATATATTCCGAGTAAAACGATTCACAAATAATCGTCGACGCCGCGAAAGTGAGTGAATACTATGGGAAGAAGCGAAAACCATTCCGTTGATGTACAAGAAATTATGGATCATTATCGGCTTCGGGTCCAATATTCGGAAAGCTTCGGGCGTCTTCGTAAAATATATACAGATCAAGGGATATTTGCGTTGAAAGCCATTGCTCCAGAGCATAGTATGGATTTCATCAAACATGTTCAACAATTATATCAACGTGGATATAACCGCCTCGTTCCAATTTTTATGACGCATGATGGACGATTTGGTGTTTTATCTAAACAAACATTGTATTATTTGATGCCGTGGTTTTCGAATGATGAAACAGGAGAACGTAATGAAAAACATAAACAAATGTTTCGGGAGCTGGCCCGGGTTCATTCGTTAACAGCCAAAAAAATGGAAGTGAATAAAGAAGAACGAGAAGTTCATTATGAAAAGACGAAAGATGCTTGGGAACGGCAAAAGGAGTTTTTGGATGAGTTTGTTGAACGGTGCGAAAAGAAATGGTATATGTCTCCGTTTGAATTATTATTTTGTTCGTATTATTATGATGTATTTCAGGCGGTTACGTTTTCGCTTCGCAAGTTTGAAGAATGGTATGAAGAAACAAAAGAGCAGGAAGAAATTCGAACGGTTGTGACGCATGGAAAGCTATCGGTAAAGCATTTCTTATTTGATGAAAGAGGTTACGGCTACTTCATCAATCTTGAAAATGCGCGGATTGTTCCTCAGCATTTTGATTTGCTGCCGTTTTTCGTCAAATATTGTTTCACGTATCCGACCCGTTGTGACGAATGTGTGGAATGGTTTTACCATTACAATAAATTTTTCCCGATGAGAGAAGAGGAAATGACGTTATTCACGAGCTATTTGGCTTATCCAGCAAACCTCCTTGACCTGCTCGAAACATATAATAATAAAAAATATGAAATGAAAACAGAATATCAGTACGTGAATCTCTTGCAAAGGCAGTATTGGCAGCTGAAAAATGTCGAATATTTCGTAATGAAAATTGAAGAAATCGAAGGACAGAAAAAGGCGGCCAAAAAAGCAACCGAAAATCAAGCGAATAACTAAGAGGGTACCCAAAACTACTTTTGGGCACCCTCTTTTTAGAATACATCATATTGAAGGCATCAGTGGTGTTTCCTAAATCCTAAATGAGGCAAGGTTGGTCAGAAAGCATTAAAACGAATACTAACGGTAAGTCCGATTAATACTATTAGCAGTAATACGTCAAAAATCGTCGGAAAGAACAATGTACGAATGCCTTGAAAAATACAAATCGGCACAATAAATGGCGCGCACAGCATTTTTATGTTGTTAAACCAAGTAGGGGAATTATAAGGATTAAATCTTTTCTTCATAATTGTTTGAGTCTCCCTGTTTTTAATTAATGTATGGGACATTTTCAAATTTGTGATAACGTATCAATCGAATGTTTTTTATTGATAGGTATATTCTTCAGAAAAGTGACGAGAATGATTGACTACCAATCCATTTTTTTTGTACTATAGTAATAATTGAATAAGCACATCAGCGTGGAATGGGAGTAGTACGTTTGAATTCTGCTTTAAGAGAGAAAAGCCAATAGCTGCGAGGCTTTTTAAGTAAGAGCGAACAGAAGTAGCCCAGGAGCTGCTTTTATGAACAGAGTAGTAGTAAAAGCCGGTGTAGAGCCGTTATTTATATAAGCGCCAAAGATACATATGCAGCGTTCTTTGGAAAAAAGGTGGTACCGCGAATCAACTCTCTTCGTCCTTTTCATTAGGAAGAGAGTTTTTATTATGCAAAAAAGCAAAACATACGGGAGGATTATCAAATGGATCAAAAAGAATTATCGATGCCAACGAAGTATGACCCGCAAAGTATTGAGCAAGGTCGCTACGATTGGTGGGTAAACGGTGGATTTTTTCAAGCGAAAAGTGAAGAAGGAAAAGAACCTTACACAATTGTCATTCCGCCGCCAAACGTAACAGGGAAGCTGCACTTAGGGCATGCTTGGGATACGACTTTACAAGATATTTTAACGCGTATGAAACGTATGCAAGGGTATGACGTATTATGGTTACCTGGTATGGACCACGCTGGTATCGCTACACAAGCGAAAGTAGAAGAAAAACTACGCAATGAAGGCAAAAGCCGTTATGACCTTGGTCGTGAAGCATTCGTTGAAGAAACATGGAAATGGAAAGAAGAGTACGCAGGACATATCCGCCAGCAATGGGCGAAAATGGGCCTAGGCTTAGATTATTCTCGTGAGCGTTTCACATTGGATGAAGGCTTATCAAAAGCGGTTAATGAAGTATTCGTTTCTCTTTACAATAAAGGCCTTATTTACCGCGGTGAATATATCATCAACTGGGATCCTTCAACAAAAACAGCTTTGTCTGACATCGAGGTAATTTACAAAGATGTTCAAGGTGCTTTCTATCATATGAAATATCCGTTAGCGGACGGTTCTGGTTATGTGGAAGTTGCGACTACTCGTCCAGAAACAATGCTAGGGGATTCAGGTGTTGCTGTTCATCCAGAAGATGAGCGCTATAAACATTTAATCGGCAAAAAAGTCATTCTTCCGATCGTAGGCCGCGAAATCCCAATCGTAGCGGATGACTATGTGGATATGGAGTTTGGTACAGGAGTCGTTAAAATGACACCAGCTCATGACCCAAATGACTTTGAAGTAGGGAACCGTCATAACTTAGAGCGCATTTTGGTTATGAACGAAGATGGTACGATGAATGCCAAAGCAGGCAAGTATGAAGGTATGGATCGCTTCGAATGCCGTAAGCAAATCGTTAAAGATCTTCAAGAGCAAGGTGTGTTGTTCAAAATTGAAGAGCATCTTCATTCAGTGGGACACTCTGAGCGCAGTGGCGCAGTTGTTGAACCATATCTTTCAACACAATGGTTCGTTAAAATGCAGCCATTAGCGGATGCAGCAATCGCGCTTCAGCAAAAAGAAGAAGAAAAAGTAAACTTCGTTCCTGAACGTTTTGAGAAAACATATTTACGTTGGATGGAAAACATCCGTGACTGGTGTATTTCTCGTCAATTATGGTGGGGACACCGTATTCCAGCTTGGTATCATAATGAAACAGGTGAAGTGTATGTAGGAAAAGAAGCACCTGCTGACGTAGAAAATTGGACACAAGATACAGACGTTCTAGATACGTGGTTCAGTTCAGCGTTATGGCCGTTCTCAACAATGGGCTGGCCTGATACAGAAAATGTTGACTTCAAACGTTACTATCCAACAGCAGCGTTAGTAACAGGTTATGATATCATTTTCTTCTGGGTATCTCGTATGATTTTCCAAGGAATCGAATTCACTAGTGAGCGCCCATTCAAAGACGTTCTAATTCATGGTTTAGTACGTGATAGTGAAGGACGAAAAATGAGTAAGTCACTTGGTAACGGTGTCGATCCGATGGAAGTAATCGAGAAATACGGCGCTGACTCATTGCGTTACTTCTTATCAACAGGAAGCTCACCAGGACAGGATTTACGTTTCTCTATCGAAAAAGTAGAATCTGTATGGAACTTTGCTAATAAAATTTGGAATGCATCTCGTTTCGCATTAATGAACATGGACGGCATGAAATATGAAGAAATCGATCTGACTGGTGAAAAATCAGTTGCGGATAAATGGATTTTAACACGTCTGAATGAAACGATTGATACAGTGACTCGTCTTGCTGATAAATATGAATTCGGTGAAGTAGGTCGTGTGCTTTATAACTTCATCTGGGATGACTTCTGTGACTGGTATATCGAAATGGCGAAGCTACCTCTTTACGGAGAAGACGAAGCAGCGAAGAAAACAACTCGTTCAATCCTTGCTTACGTTCTAGACAATACAATGAGATTGCTGCACCCATTCATGCCATTCATTACGGAAGAGATTTGGCAAAATCTTCCTCATCAAGGTGAATCAATTACAACGGCAGCTTGGCCGACAGTGAATCCTGCATTTACCGATGAGAAAGCAGCAGAAGAGATGAAAATGCTAGTGGAAATCATCCGCTCAGTACGTAATATCCGTGCGGAAGTGAACACACCACTAAGCAAAAAAATCAACTTGATTTTAAAAGCGAAGGATGAAACAATCGCAACTAGCTTAAACGAAAACCGAGGCTATATCGAACGCTTCTGTAATCCAGAAGAATTGACAATCGGTACGAATGTTGAAGAACCTAGCCAAGCAATGACAGCTGTCATTACGGGTGTAGAAGTGGTTCTTCCATTGCTAGGATTAATCAACGTTGAAGAAGAAGTAAAACGTCTAGAAAAAGAACTAGACAAACTGAACAAAGAAGTTGAGCGCGTGCAGAAGAAACTAAGCAACGAAGGCTTCGTGAAGAAAGCACCAGAAAAAGTAATCGAAGAAGAACGTGCAAAAGAGAAAGATTACAGCGAAAAACGTGACGCTGTTGTACGTCGTATTCAAGAATTACAACAACTATAAGAAGATAATTTAAAAGCCATCCGATTTTGGATGGTTTTTAAATTGTCTTTGAACAATGCAATCATATATGATTAGAGATAGAATTTTATTTTGGCAGTGATGAGGAGAATCAGCATGTTTAAAGATATTAACGACGTATATACGTATTTTTTATCGCGTGAGAAGAAGTTTGGCATGAAATTCGGTTTGGAAAGAATGCATGAACTATTGGATGAACTTCACGTTTCTATGGATGGGTTGAACTTCATTCATTTAGCGGGAACAAACGGGAAAGGATCGACGCTTCATTATTTGAAAAATATTTTAATCGAAGAAGGTTATAGTGTCGGTGCGTTCATTTCTCCTCATATCGAACGATTAGAAGAAAGAATGACCATCAATGATGAAGAAATTGCAGAAGCAGATTTGCTTCGTCTGTGCAACAAGGTGATGCATACAGTGGAAAATATGGAGCAGGACAATATGTATCCGACCCAATTTGAACTGTTGACCATTATTTCTTTATTATATTTTCAAGAAAAGCGCCCTGATTTTGTCTTAATGGAAACAGGCTTAGGGGGTAATTTGGATTCGACGAATGTCATTACGCCATTGATGTCCATCATTACGAATGTTTCGTTAGATCATACGAATATTCTAGGGAACGAAATTAAATATATTGCTCAAGAAAAAGCAGGTATTATTAAAGACAATAAATATACGATTACAGGTGCAAAGGATGAAGTTGCATTAGCTGTCATTTCCGAATACGCGAAATTAAGAAACAATGAACTATTTGTATTAGGTGAGCAATTTGAAGCAGAACAAAAAGAATCTCCGGAAACAGGGGAAGTTTTTTCGTATTCCTTCGGTGAGCGTCAATACAAGGACATGCACATTTCTATGCTAGGGCACCATCAGGTGGATAACGCATCCTTAGCGATTACAGCGGCATTAGTCTTGCAAGATAATTACGGGTATCGATTGTCTGAAAGTAGCATTCGTACAGGTTTGGAAAAAGCGGTTTGGAAAGGTCGCTTAGAAACACTTTCGACGAATCCGCATATCATCGTGGACGGCTCGCATAATGAAGAAGGTATGAATACGCTGCTAACCACATTGCAAACGCGCTATCATGACAAAAATATTATCTTTGTAACGGCTGCTTTATCGGATAAAGATGTAGCATCCATGATTGGCAAGCTAGAAACAATATCATCTCATATCATTTGCACACAATTTGAAAGTGACCGTGCTTTGTCGGCATCCGACTTAGCCTCCCATTGCCATAAAAATGCATATAGCATCGTAACGGATTGGCAAGAAGCCGTTGATCTCGGCTTGAAGAGGGCCGACGATAATACCTTGCTTGTCATCACAGGCTCTCTCTATTTTTTAGGTTTTGTGAGACCTTATGTGATGGAGAAATTACACAAATAGGCAAAAAAGAATGATAAGCCAAGATTAGATAGAAAGGAAGTGTTTTTTATCTAATCTTGGCTTTTTTGCATCAGAAAGTATATAAATTGTCAGCAGTGAAGTGGGTGTGAAGTAGACGTACAACTACATCTCTGTTTAAAAGATGAGTTTCCTTTAGAATAATAGATATGTAATGTTATGTTAATTATTGGTATAATGATGTGCAAGAGACTTTCAATAAAATTGCTGGGGATGATGGATAAATGAAGGGTACCATTGTCTGCTCGTAAAGGAGCTAGATTATGCAGTTACTGCTATCAATCTATTTAACTATTTTAGGTTTTATTCTAGGTTCATTTTATAATGTAGTTGGATTACGCATACCGTTAGAGCAATCCGTGATCATACCGCGTTCATCTTGTGCAAATTGCAACAAAGTCCTTACACCTTTAGAATTAATACCGGTCTTTTCTTATCTTTTCCAAAAAGGGAAGTGTAGAGGATGTCAGGCGTCAATTTCTCCTGTTTATCCGATTATGGAGCTCGTAACGGGGATTTTGTTTGCTGTTTCTCCGTTGCTTGTAGGATGGGGGAATGAATTGGTGTTTTGTTATGCTCTTATATCGTTATTAGTGATTATTACAGTATCTGATTTAGCATATATGGTTATCCCTGATAAAATATTGATTGTTTTTGCCGTCATTTTTTTAGTGTTACAGCTTACGATCCGTGAACCGGACTGGCTTGATCTTATATTTGGTGCAGTGATTGGCTTTGGGTTATTGCTCGGTATTGCGCTAGTTAGTAAAGGCGGTATGGGGGGCGGAGATATAAAATTATTTGCGCTGCTCGGCTTTATTTTAGGTGTGAAACAAGTGTTGTTAACGCTCTTTTTTTCTGTTTTCTTTGGAACGGCTGTTGGCGTTCTATTAATTGTGATGGGTGTTGTGAAACGGAGGCAGCCTGTTCCGTTTGGTCCATTTATCGCACTGGGCGCACTCACAACCTATTATTTTTCCGAGAGGCTTATATACTGGTATTTTGGAGTATTTACATAATTAGTGCGGATCTTTCTTTTTGATTGATAGTAGAAAGTGCAGAAGAAGATATTATTTTATAACATAAATACCCTTTGTGAGAAATTTGACGAAAGCTATTTAGGACAAGACGACAAAAGTCTTGTTCTTTTTTTTTTTCGCTATGTTAGGATGTAACAAAAGTCGAGAAGGGGGCAGCTTTCAATGGACAAGCTCGACCGAAAAAAGAATACAATTACGATTAAAATCAATAATAATGACAAAGCATACATAGATGAACTGAAAAAGGAAGAAAAAGAGGAAATAAGTCAAAAAAAAGAGGAGGGAATCGAAAAAAAAGCAACAACAGAACCGGTGAATGAGGAAGAAACGATTATTGAAACAGCAGCGACACAGGAAGAGGAAAGTTTTGAGTGGGTGCTGCCGGAAAAAAAAGTCGAACAAGCGCAGAAAAATGGATTATTTGTTTCGAAAAAAGCCAGTGTTAAGCAAAAAACGCTTCGGCAGGAACGAAATTTACGCAATTTACTTATTTCCATTATTGTTGCCGTCCTACTTGGGTCTGGTTTCGGTTTTGTTGTGTGGCAAACGATTACGGAAAAAGCGGAACCGACCAGCACTGTCCCGACAGTCGAACCTAACAGTCATACAACTAGTCCAACATCGCCGAGTACTACAATATCAATCCCAAATATGAGTGTGACAGTCGTTCAAGCAGGTGTCTTTAATAACAAAGAATCGGCCGAGCATTTGCAAACCTCATTGATAGATCAAAATGTTTCATCGGTTGTGTTGCCTGTGGAGAATCAATATTATACACTCTTGGCCATTAGTGATTCGTTAGACAATGCGAAAGTCGTTTCCCTTCAATATCGGGAAGATGGAATTGACGCGTTTTGGAAAGAGCTGCAAATTGGTGGGGATAAAAAGCTTACGCAAAATGAAATGGAGACGTTAACTGCTGCTCAAGCCCTTTATAAACAGTTGGTAGCTGCGGTCAGTGCACCCGATAGTGTGCAGGCAGGTTCATTGGATGAAGCATTATCCACCATAAAAAGCAAAAGTGAGGAAGAGAAAAACATGGAATCGATGGTATCGACTTTATCAAATGCGGTAGCAATTACAAAAGGAAAGTCAGAAAATGAAGAAAAAAGTAAACTGTTACAGCAACAATTATTGCAGTTTGTCGTTTTATATAAGACATTTGTCGATGCTTAAAAATATTTTCCAGGAAATAAGACAATTTTCGTGTGATAAAGAGGGAAAACCGATAGTCTAAATAACTGTCGGTTTTCTAGAATGAATGAAATTAGACTTATTTTAGGACTTGGAAGAGACAGATGCCGGCTCCACAATATCTGCCATAATTGCAGGTAATGTAGTGTTCCAGCCGGTTTTGGAAATATAAGAGTGTTGCCCGTGAACAACGCCATAAATAGTAATTACATCATCTTCAATAAAGTGGGTATGTCCATTATATTGAATCCAGATGCAATCATTATAATCCCAACCGTCCTCTGTTTGAGTGACTGATAATCGGATATTCGTGTGCTCGCTATCTTCTTGTATCTCCATGATTTGCCCAGTATAATAAACGTATTTTCCTGCAAAACGTTCAGGATTTTTGCTGAATTGTTTATAGTCTAACGACTGCGCCTGTTTTTTATTAATCATTATTTGTTCGGCTTTACTATATTTTCGTTCAATGACAATTTCTTGCTGGGAAGATTTATAGTTTTGTTTCGTAACCTCAATAGTAAAGTAATGAGGTCCGATTTCTTTTGTCTCGACGATTACGTCGAACCATCCCGCGCTGCTATTTGCTTGTGTATGCCCTATTTTTACGCCATTTTTATAAACAGTCACGTTTGCCCCAAGTTGTGCTGTACCGCTAATGGTATAGTGGTCGGTTGTTGCTTCATCTTTACTTTTTAAGGTTAATTGTGCAGTTGGGTTGTTTCGTGTAATGGTCACGATTTTGGTTGCTTCCTTTATTGAATGATTTTCACTATGTGAAGCGATCAATTTCAATCGATTTTTCCCTTCTCTTAATGAAATGTTAGCGGTGAAGGTTTGATCGGATTTAAGGGTGATTATTTTATTGTTCAATACTAGTTGGTCAGCGTTTTGAACGGAACCTTTAATGGTGATGCTTCCTTGTGCCAAAGGGACGGTTTCCGGTAATTCATCAAGAGTGATAGATGCTGTTGTCTCCGTTTCGGGTAAGGAGGATGGGTATCCACTCAGTGGCAAAGAAGCTAAACTTCCGATGCAAACTAAAAGGGAGATGAAGCAAAAGAGGAAATACCATTTATTTTTTTTGTTTTTCTTGAACAATGACAGTAGCGCTAGTATGAGAAAGACAACGGATAAAACCGCTGTTGACAGGATGATGGTGATGAGAAACGTTTCCATGTTGCTACACTCCTTTAGTTGTTTATACTAGAAAAAAGTCTCCCTGTTTGTATGGAGGTACCTGTGAATGAGCACAGTATGTTAAAATGGATAGCATGAATTAAGAAAGAACAAGAACGATCTTATTCATAATAGTAAAAAAGTTTTAAATGTGTAAAATTATAAGGTTTGAAATGTAACTATCATTTTCTTGAATAAATGGGTATCTAATCCTTCTTATTTGGAGGCGGTTCATTATCTGTTTGATTATTGTGAATTATAAATGATTTTGATAGTATATACATGTATCTCCTATTTTGAAATTGAAAGAAAAAGGTTAAGGTGAACAACATGAAATCTCTAATATTAGCTTCTGCATCTCCTCGCAGGAAAGAACTACTTACTCTTCTGGATATACCCTTCAAAACATATTCCGCAGATATTGATGAAACAATTCCTCCTTATATGACGCCTGAAGTAGCTGTTGAACAGTTGGCGCACAAAAAAGCACAAGCCGTTTTTAATGCGAATAAGCAAGCAATTGTCATTGGGTGTGATACAATAGTTGTGCACAACGGTAACATATTGGGAAAACCGATTGATCGTGAAGAAGCTTTCTCGATGTTATCACAGCTTTCCAATCACACTCATGCTGTTTACACGGGTGTATGTATCATGTCTGAGCATAAGACCGTCGTATTTCATGAAGTGACAAGCGTGACGTTTTGGAAGCTAAATCAGCAAGACATAAATGCGTATATTGACAGTGGCGAGCCGTTCGATAAAGCCGGTTCATACGGCATTCAAGGAAGAGCTGCTCTTTTTGTTAAAGGAATACAAGGCGATTACTTTAATGTAGTAGGATTGCCGGTTTCACGATTGTCTCGGGAGTTGTCTAATTTTCGCTGACGCACTCTTTCATTAGCTTTCTTTTTTCGTGACGAATAATCAAAAAAGAAAGGGAGTTATGAGGATGAGCGAAACATTTATGATTCGCGATTACCCAGCCAGTGAACGACCGAGAGAGCGGTTTATCCGTGAGGGAGCACAAGGCCTGGCAAATCAAGAATTAATAGCTTTATTGCTAAGAACAGGGACGAAGAATGAATCGGTATTACAACTTTCGGAAAGACTGATTGCTCACTTTGACGGACTGCGTATGCTTAAGGATGCGTCCGTGGAAGAAATGAAGGCCATTAATGGGATAGGGGAAGCAAAAGCTATTCAATTATTGGCGGCAGTTGAAATCGGGAGAAGAATCAATAACCTTTGTTATACGGATCGATATGTTATTCGTTCCCCTGAAGATTGTGCGAATTATTGCATGAATGATATGCGTTTTTTAACACAGGAACACTTTGTTTGTGTATACTTGAACACGAAAAATCAAGTGTTGCATAAGCAAACTGTGTTCATCGGCAGTTTGAATGCATCGATTGTTCATCCGCGCGAAGTGTTTAAAGAAGCATTCCGCCGATCAGCCGCCTCGATTATTTGTCTTCATAATCATCCATCTGGTGACCCGACACCTAGTAAGGAAGATATTGAAGTTACTAAGAGATTGCTAGAGTGTGGTAAAATTATAGGCATTGAGGTATTGGATCACCTCATTATCGGGGAGAAGAAATACGTTAGCTTAAAGGAAAAAGGATATTTATGACACTATCATAATGCTGAATATTGTAATATAATATTATTTATGATTTTTTATGGAAGAAAATGAAATACTAAAATGAAAAATGCAATTTAGTGACCGGAAGTTTGGGTTATTTATGTTAAATATGGGCGGTAAGTTGTACAGAAAGAATGAGGGTACTTTAACTTACTTTTAATCGATTTTCAGAAAGGGAGATACAAATCATGTTTGGAATTGGAACAAAAGATTTAGGTATCGATTTAGGTACTGCAAATACATTAGTTTATGTTAAAGGCAAAGGAATTGTTGTGCGTGAGCCGTCAGTAGTGGCTTTTCACACGGACTCAAAAGCGATTGTGGCGGTCGGCAACGACGCGAAGAATATGATTGGTCGTACACCGGGTAACGTTGTGGCGCTTCGTCCGATGAAAGACGGCGTTATTGCTGATTATGAAACAACAAAAGAAATGGTGAAGTATTACATGAACCAAGCACAGAAAAAAGGTGTTTTTGCCCGAAATCCTTATGTGATGGTTTGTGTTCCATCAGGTATCACTGCGGTTGAGAAGCGTGCGGTTATTGATGCGACAAGACAAGCGGGTGCACGTGATGCTTATACGATTGAAGAACCATTTGCTGCGGCTATTGGGGCAGATTTGCCGGTTTGGGAACCGACAGGAAGCATGGTTGTTGATATCGGCGGCGGTACAACAGAAGTAGCCATTATTTCACTAGGTGGAATTGTTACCAGTCAATCGGTTCGTGTTGCCGGTGACGAAATGGATGAGTCGATTGTTAACTACATCCGCAAAACGTATAATTTGATGATCGGTGAACGTACTGCTGAGGCAATCAAGTTGGAAATCGGTTCTGCTGGAGATACTGAAGGTATTGAAAATATGGAAATTCGCGGTCGTGATTTATTGACGGGATTACCAAAAACAATCGAGATTACTGCGGAAGAAATTTCTGAGGCGCTTCATGACACGGTTTCTGCAATCGTTGACTCGGTAAAAAATACATTAGAAAAAACTCCGCCTGAACTAGCAGCAGATATTATGGATCGCGGAATCGTCTTAACAGGTGGCGGCGGATTACTTCGCAATTTAGATAAAGTGATTAGCGAAGAAACGAAAATGCCGGTCTGGATTGCTGAAAATCCACTTGATTGTGTAGCAATCGGAACAGGTAAAGCGCTCGACCACATTCACGAATTCAGAAATCGTGCAAAACTATAAGAAATAATCATCTCTTCACATTCGCTGTCATCGGTGAATGTGAAGAGATAAGAAATCCTAATTCAACTTACAAATAGAGGTGTTGTCATGCCACAATTCTTTTTAAATAAAAAGCTTATAATATTGTTGATAAGTATTATTATTCTCGTGGCATTGATTGGCTTTTCATTGAGAGATAAAGAAAATGTAAGTTGGCCGGAACAGTTCGTGAAAGATAGTGCTGCTATTGTCCAACAAATTGTTCATACACCAGTACAGTTTATTTCTAATGCATTAGAGGATCTGCGTGATCTTCAAAATACATATAAAGAAAATGAAAAGCTAAAAGCTCGCTTGGACGAATACGTGAAATTGAAAACGGAAGTTCAAGATTTGGAGAAAGAAAATGAAGAGCTACGAGAAGTTTTAGATAAGCAAGATGACTTGGGTGAGTATACATCCATTCAAGCAACTGTAATTGGAAGAAATCCTGAAAGATGGCAAGAAATTTTGATCATTAATAAGGGAAGCATGCACGGTATTGAGAAGGATATGGCTGTTATTACGGCAAATGGTCTGATTGGAAAAATAAAATCTACCAATTCATTTTCTTCAACAGTGCAGCTAATGAGTACAACCGATTCTAAGTACCGAATTTCGGCTCTTATCCAAAATGGCGGCAGTAATGTGTTTGGGTTAATAGAAGGTTACGACACGGAAAAAGAAATGCTATTATTGGAAAAAATACCATATGATGAAGAAATTGAAATTGGCTCTAATGTCATCACTTCTGGACTTGGGCAGGTATTTCCGAAAGGTTTAATCATTGGAACTGTAGAGGAAGTCGAAGTCGATCAGTATGGATTGACGCAGACAGCTTATGTGAAACCGTTCGCAGATTTGTATGATATTTCTAACGTCATGGTCGTATCACCTGATTTGGATAAAGCAAAAGTAACGAAGGACTTGGAGGATTCTGATTTGAAGGGGGCTGGCCTGTGAAGAAATTTTACATTCCTTTAGTTGTGCTTGGTCTTTTCATTCTAGAAAGTCTGTTTGTTAATATCCTGTCAGCTCAATTGTTTCATAGCGAGAGAATTTATGTTCCTCGCTTTTTAATAATATTTTTTACCTTTTTTGCTGTTTATGGTAACAACCGCAGTGCAATTTGGTATAGTATGGTTGTCGGATTGCTTTTTGATATTGTCTATACGGAAATTTTGGGCATCTATATGTTTGTTTTTCCGGTAGTTACTTATTTGGTATGCAAGGCAATGAAAATTTTGCAAAATAACATATTCATGGTGTCTGTCATTGCTTTAGTGGCCATTGCCTTGACAGAAGTCATTGTTTATTTTGTGAATGCCATTCTTGGTTTTGCTCCGATGTCTTTGCAAGTATTTAGTACTATTCGCTTGCTGCCGACACTGTTATTAAATTTAGTTGCTATTATTATTTTTGCTTATCCATTTAAACAAGTAATTGTCAAATATTCAACAGAAGATAGTAAAGATGTACTTTTTAGAAAACGGTCGTAAATTACTACTTTATTTTATGAAAAAAAGGAATCGAGAAAGATTGTGTAGAATATTTAATTGTTGAGGTGTGAAGTTCGTGATAAATAATAGAAATATGCAAAATGTTATGATCAAAGGCACCAAGGAAGGGCTAACACTACATCTCGATGATTCAAGTTCTTTTGAAAATATTATCGAAGAATTAAAAGGAAAATTAACGATTTCGAATAGGTTGCAAAATGATGATCCTGCCATGAAAGTGAATGTTCATACTGGAAATAGACAATTTTCCCAAGATGAACAACAACAAATCATATCTGTGATTGAAAACAACCATAAGCTGATTGTTGATCGAATCCTATCGAATGTTATGCCTTTACAAGAAGCAAAACGATTAATTAATGAAACAGAAATAAAGTCCATAGTTGGAATGATACGGTCTGGACAAGTTCTCGAAGTAACAGGGGATCTTCTTTTGATTGGAGATGTAAATCCTGGTGGAGTAATTAAGGCGGACGGAAATATATTTATTGTCGGAAATGTCAGAGGAAGTGTGCATGCCGGTTGTCAAGGAGACAAAAAAGCAGTTGTGGCAGCCAGCATGATGACCTCGGCGCAAATTAGCATTGCTGGTGTGATAACAACAACGGCTAATTCAGCAGCAGAGGAAATACTGCACATGAATTGTGCATACATAAATGAACAAGATGAGATTAGCTTTGATCGAATTCAATTATTAAAACATCTTAGACCTAATTTAACTAGATTAGAAGGGGGAATCTAATCCATGGGTGAGGCAATCGTCATTACGTCTGGTAAAGGCGGAGTGGGAAAAACAACAACCACTGCAAATCTTGGAACTTCACTGGCCCTCTTAGGGAAAAAAGTTTGTCTAGTGGATACAGATATCGGTTTACGCAATTTGGATGTTATGATGGGGTTGGAAAACCGTATTATCTATGATTTGGTGGACGTAATCGAGGGAAGATGCAGGATGCATCAAGCCCTTGTTAAAGATAAACGTTTCGATGGATTGTTGTTTTTATTACCAGCTGCACAAACGAGTGATAAAACGTCAGTGCAACCAGAACAAATGTTACAGCTTATTACAGATTTAAAGCAGGAGTTTGATTATGTCATCATTGACTGTCCAGCGGGTATTGAGCATGGTTATCGAAATGCGGTTGCAGGGGCGGATAAGGCGATTGTTGTGACAACGCCAGAGAAAACGGCTGTTCGTGATGCTGATCGCATTATTGGTTTGCTGGAAAAAGAAGTGAACATCGAAGCGCCGAAATTAGTTATTAACCGTATTCGCAGTCATATGATCGATAATGGTGAAATGCTTGATATTGATGAAATCACAACACATCTGTCCATCGATTTAATTGGAATTGTTGTCGATGACGATAGTGTCATTAAGGCGTCCAATGAAGGGAAACCGATTGCATTGGATTCAAGTAATAGTGCTGCCATCGCTTACCGTAATATCGGTCGTCGTATTTTGGGCGAATCGATTCCTTTAAAGCCGCTTGAAAGTAGCCAACCAGGTATGTTTGCAAAAATAAAAAAACTCTTCGGCGTACGCTGATGAAGAGAGAACACCCGTCCAATAAGGAATGGGTGTTTTTTGATGGCTTAGGAAATGATAAAATTCTTGATTTGTGAATCGCTTTGAATGAAGTGTCGTCGTGTTTAGCTCCAATACCTCAGTATCTGGTGAACTTCGTTTTTGGCTGACAGGCGAGTCAATCTTCGCGTTTTCTTACTTCCTCTTTATTTCCCTTTGTTTAAAATCCGACTCATAGTTTGGACAAGATGTTCATATATTGAAAGTAACATTTTGTTTGTAAAGGGGTACGACAGAGTGATGAATGATAATAGAAGGAGAGAAATCCAAAATCGGATTAAGAAAAGAAAGAAAATAAAGGATAGACAACAGAAAAGTTTTGCCGGACGCGATGAGTTCAATAAGTCTTCTTATGTTGCCACATATGAGGGAAAAGAAGAACGTAATCACCCTCTTTTCGAGAAGAATGTTTTTTTGCTTAAAGTGCTTCTGTCAGCTGCTTTGTTTGTTGCTATTGCGATTATCTATAAACATCCTTCTAATCAGCTTGAGCCGGTGAGAAGTGCGGTATCCTCGGCATTTGAAGAAGAAATGCAATTTGCGTTCGTGTCGGATTGGTATGAAGAAACCTTCGGAAAGCCGCTTGCTTTTTTGCCGTCTGATTTGCCAAAGGAAACAACCAATGTGGAACAAGTGACGGCTGAATATGTCATTCCGGCGAGTGGAACAATTATTGAAACATTTGCGAGTAATGGAGAAGGGGTGAAAGTGGAAACGGAGCCGAATGTCAAAATTGGGGCCATTCAAGAAGGGGTCGTTATTTTTGCGGGAAAAAAAGACACAACGGGCAATACAATCATCATCCAACATCGTGACGGAAGTGAATCATCGTACGGCAATCTGCAAACGATGGACGTGAAACAATACGACTATGTAGAAAATGGAGAAAAAATCGGGAATGTTTCGCAAAGTGAAGATACAGGAACGAGTGTTTTATTTTTCGCGTTCAGAAAAGATGGAATATATGTAGATCCGAACCAGGTGATTTCCTTTGAATAAATATATGGGCATATTGAACAAAGTGAGGATACATCCTACGACTTGGCTGGTTGTGGGGATTGCTGTAATAACAGCTCATTTTCAAGCGATGTTCATGTTATTGATGATTGTCTTTGTTCATGAAATGGGGCATGCTTTCGGAGCTGCTTATTATAAATGGCGAATTAAATCTGTTACCTTGTTGCCGTTTGGTGGCATGGTAGAGACAGAAGAGTATGGCAATCGCACGATGAAAGAAGATCTGATTGTAACCATAGCGGGTCCGTTGCAACACTTATGGCTCTTTTTTGCTGCTTATTTATTGAATCTTATCGGTCTGATAGAGAATCAGACATTCGCTACTTTTGTTTACATGAATGGAGCCGTCTGCTTGTTTAATTTATTGCCGATTTGGCCGCTTGATGGGGGCAAACTATTATTTTTATGGTTTTCATTGAAGTATTCTTTTATTCGAAGCCATCAGTTGGCGCTTCAATGCTCATGTGTGGTTGCTGGTTTGTTTTTGCTTGCCGTTATTGTGTTAGGTCAGTTTAGTTTGAATATAACTGTCATTTTAGCTTTCATTTTGTTTTCCATTGTAATGGAATGGAGGCAACGACATTATGTCTTTATGCGTTTTTTGTTAGAGCGCCATTATGGGAGGAAATTGGATGTAATAAAATTGAAACCAATTACGGTCGATGAAAATGTCCAGATACAGACCATTCTCCAGCTGTTTCAACGAGGATACAAACATCCAGTTATTGTGACGAAAAATGGTAAAGAGAGAGGATCCCTCGATGAAAATGAAATTTTGCATGCATATTTCACTGATAAATTGACAAGCGTCAAAATTGGTGACTTACTCTATTCGTATTAAATATGTTATCCTTTCTTCAGAAATAGCTTGAAACAAGCGGCAGCAAGGAAGGATTTTTTTATGAGAAAAATAGTAGTGAACAGTTTGTCACGAGAACAGCGAATCGCTGTTTTGGAAGAAGGACAGCTTGAACATCTTCATCTGATGAATAGCCATGATGAAAGTCTTGTCGGAAATGTTTATGTGGCAAGGGTCGATCAAATTGTACCTGGAATGGATGCTGCTTTTGTTAATTATGGTGGAAGTCGAAATGGATTTCTTCATAAGGAAGATATCCTTTCATCACGTTTGAAGCCGAAGGGAACACCCATTTCGCAGCTAGTCACACAAGGTGAAAAAATATTGGTCCAGGTCATTCGTGATGAGACTGAACATAAAGGGGCGAGGGTAACTGGATTTGTGGAAATCTCGACTCCGTATATGGTCTATACGCCATGTCAAAATTATATTGCGGTTTCGAAAAAGATGCCTCATAAACAGCGTGAACAGTGGAAACGATTTGCTGAACATCAACAAGTGCAACAAGAAGGAATGCTTATTCGGACAGAAATGGGCACGAAAGACGAAGCGTTTTTTATGCAAGAATTAGAGGCGTGCCGAGAAGCGTATAAAGCGTTAGAAGCAAAAAGGAATACAGCGAAGGCACCGAGTGTGCTAGTTAAACAAAACCATTTGCTCCAGACATTGCAGCGTGAAATGAAAAATGGGCATGGTACAGTCTATATCGATGATTTTGCTCTGTATCAAGCTTTACAAAAAGAGCCATCACAATGGGAGTTCGTGTATTATCGGGAGCGAGATAATATTTTTGCGGCAATGAATATCGAACAGCAGTTGAACCGATTGCATAAACGGATTGTTTGGTTGGATAACGGTGGATTTTTGGTCATCGAAGAAGGAGAAGCGATGACAACGATTGATGTGAATACAGGGAAGTTTACAGGGAAAGCGGAGAAAAATCAGACGGTTACGGAAACAAATAAGCTGGCAGCCATCGAATCGATGCGTCAAATCAAGTTGCGAAATATTAGCGGAATGATTCTCATCGATTTTATTAATAGTAACCATCAAGAAGCAATCCTTAAAACGGTTCGGGAATATGTGAAAAAAGATGCGATGACTGTTCAAATAATTGGTTTTACGGAACTGGGCATTTTACAGCTGACAAGGAAAGTAACGTCTCCGTCACTTGGACAATATGCGACTACCGTATGTCCTACTTGTCAAGGTGCGGGTCGTGTAGAAAGTGCACAGGCGGCAGCTTTCCGCTTAGAACGTGAACTGTTGCAACACCGAAATGGTGATTATCATTCTGTTGTGATTGAATTGACGAAAGATGTGTTACAGTGGTTCACGGGCGAAAATCAAGTGTTTTGCAAAAGGTTGGAAAAAGATACAGGCTTACAACTGCACTTTGAAGTTGTAGAACGAGAACAGCCTTATTTCTATGTGAAGCAATTGAAATAGACATTGACATGTCTCCTATTTTCATGATAATATTCTCTATGTTATGTTTGTAGCGCACCGTAGCTACAACCGCACAGATCAGGTCGTAAGCATTTATTTTCGGATAAATCACCTGTGATAGGCGAGTCTTAACTATTATGAGGAGGTGCAAGTATGTACGCAATTATCGAAACTGGTGGTAAACAAATC
>JBJEFL010000013.1:0-4375 GCA_051873995.1 Bacillus sp. (in: firmicutes) | reverse complement strand
GCAAGACCATTCTTGGGGGAAACGATCGGCTTTGGCATAACTGCAATAACAACCATAAACGGTTTTGCTTAATCAGATATCTAAAAAATGGCAGTTTCCCTATATGCATTCTGAGAAACCACCCTTGGCTGTCATTGATTAAGCTGATACTAATATATCACTTTTGCTTTAGCGTGTCAACAAGGTAAAGCAAAAAAAGAAATATTTGTGTATTATTGTGAATCGTATGACTTTATTATGGAAAAAATTAAAAAAATAACACAAAAAAGAACGTTTGCGTTATAAGTTATGAGTAAAATAACACAAACGTTCTTTTGTTTTTCACTATTTAACATAACTTAATATATAAAATATTAAGCTGCAGATCCTTTCTTGATACCATCACGAAGGAATAAGAATGAAGTAATGTATACAACGATAACAACCAGTTTTGTAAGCGTTGCAATAGGCAAACTCTTAACAAATACATAAGCACAAACTACACCGAGTGCTCCGAAAAGTGCCTGCATTAAAGACGCATACATATCATAACGTCCTTCCTGGATGAATTTCGGACCGTTACCGAATGCCATCAAGTAAGCACAAGATCCCATCATAGCTGGGAAGGCACAAGATACATTTAATCCTAACAGTGCACAAAGAGCCATACAAGGTGCGTAAAGACCTACACCAATACTCATCAGAGCACCAAGAATAAAGTTTACAACTACTGCAATGATAAGTTTAATACCTCTTAAACCAAGTTCTTCACCAACGATACCAAATGGTCCAACGCCCAAAACCTTGCAAAGCATAATAGTTGCAAGAAGGAAAAGACCAATAAACATTGCAAAACGAACTTTCTTTCTGTCAAATTTAGATACAACACCTGCCATTAAAATAGAACCAGCTACAGAAGCAATAATCATCAAAGCAAGCGTAAGCACATCCATCTCTACAATTCCGAAGAAAAGGAAAGCCTCAACACATACAGGAACTGTATCACCTACATTCAGAGTTCCAGGAACCAATACGTCATCGACAGATTTTGTCATTTTAAATGCTGCGGATGATGGAGCGAAAGAACCAATTCCTAATGTGTCAAAGAAGTTAGCAAAAAATCCAATAATAGCAGTTGCTATTCTGTGTTTTTTCTGCTCTTGCCACATCTCTTCACCGGTCATACCAATGACTTCGTCTTTTGCAGGATTTGCACGCATCTCTTTATTCTTCTTAAGCATTAATGCAACGTTAAGAATAATACCTACGATACAAAGACCCTTCATAATGTACATTGCCATAAATCATACCTCCAGATAAAATATTAAATTGTAAATTTAAGAATGTCGACTCAACGGCTGCCCCCGATTGCAGCCAGGAAAACATTCTTTATTTGTTATAAGTGTATCATTTCTATTGGGAAAGTTCAACTAAAAAATACAATAGATTGTAAATTCTTTAGATAAAGTGAATAAAAATTGGACTTAAAAAGAAGAATATATAGAATAATGTGCTTGCGGTGTAGATGTGTACATTTTATAATGAAAAAAAGATAATAAAATCGAAAGAAAAAGGAGAGCGGATATGACAATTTTATATGAAGTAAAGACTGGACATACTGACAAGGTCTTAAAGGCATTTGTGAAATTGAATGATAAAACAAGAGGAGACAGAATGAAAATTATGATGCGTTATGTGATTCTGGCTGGATTGTTTTTTATGACCCCCAAAGCACTGAATGTGGCGAGAGGTGGGTATGTAGTCTGCTGGATTATGGGAATTTTGATTGTGATTTTGGCAATCTTTAGAAACTGGTTTACATATGTCGATTTACTTCAAAAGGATAAATATTATAAGGAAAGAATTGAAATTACGATGTCTTTTGGACTTCCTGCGTTTGAGGTGAAGGGGGAAGAAAAAAATACATATAAGTATCATCTGATCGAAGCGTTATATGAGGATTCGGAGATGTTCTATCTGCGTATGGAAGACAGTGATCTGTTTATCATTCCGAAAGATTCCTTTACCAGGGGAAATCCGGAGGAATTTCGTGAGTTTATTCAGAATGCTGCAGAGAAGAAGTTTGAGGAGGTTCACCTGCACCTGTAATATATTAATAATAGAAGGAAGCCACATCCATGGAGATGTGGCTTCTTTTGGAATAAGCTGATGATATATAGAATCTGACAGCCTATTCAATAGGGTGTGTGGCCTTTTCAAATTCATCAAGGATCTCCTTGTCAGGATCCGTAATACGGCAATTGTCAAGCTGGCATCGCAACATCTCTTATTTTGAAACGCTATTGATTATTGATGTTACTATGTATTTTTATAATACAAGTATACATTGGGAATAGTGAAAAGTCAACATAGAAATAAGACGAACTAATAGATGACATTAAACTTACTTATGACAAGCTATAAAAAACTGGACGATCAATCGTCCAGCAGAAAGTCCTTTGCATATTTTAAAAAAATAACAGTAGCAGGTGAAAGTGCATCTTGTGAACAAAAAGCCAAACCTAATTGACGATATGCCCTGGGAGCGAGAGGACGTGTTTCGAAATTTCCTGATTGTCCACGGAGTAGTAGTCCGGGAAGAATCGTAAGTCCAAGTTCATGTTCCACCATAGAAAGAGAAGAAAATTCACTGATCGTAATATAACGGATATCCGGTTTTATGTTATATTGATTCAATATTCGATGAACATCGTTTCCAGGAGAATATTCAGTAATAATAAATGGAGTATTCTGAAACCAATCCAGCGGGATCTCGTCATATGCAGTAAAAGGATGGCCTTTGGGAAGTACAGCATACAGTTCATCGTCCATGGCGGGAAGAAAATGATAGTGTTGGCCTTTTTGATAACTAATAAATCCAATGTCTACCCGACGTTCCTGAATCCAATCTGCCAGATCGACTTCATTCCCTTCAATCACTTTGAACAGAATTTCAGGATATTGGCGCTGGAATTCACGAATGATTTTTGGAATCCAGTGAATGGAACAACTCAGATACGTTCCGATTTTAATGGTTCCTTTTTGAGCGCCTTTCAGAAATGCGATGTCCTGGGAAACTACTTCCTCGGCATTTAACAATGCCCGGATAGAGGGGATTAAAGATTTCGCTTCGCTAGTAAGGGTTACGCCATGATTAGCTTTGATGAACAGAGGGAATCCTACTTCCTTCTCTAAAGCTTTCATCATTTGTGTGATTCCAGACTGAGTATAACCCAGCTCTTCTCCGGCTCGGGTGAAGCTGCCGTAATCATCAACGGCAAGCATAACTTTCCATTTCTTGATATCCATAGCCAGTTCCTCCGATGTCTTAATATTGATGGACTTATAGTAGCGGAAAAGAAAAAATATTACAAGATTTTATTAAAAAAAATCAAAAAAAGCAAAAAAAGGTCAGCGCTTACGAGAGTGCTGACGATGAAAAACTTCTATACAAACACTGTTAAAGCTTTTGGATTTGCTTTGCGAGCGATCGGAATACAATCATGAATTTCTTTTCTAAAGGACCAAGCATAAGCATAGCGATAAAAGTGCCTTCGCGAATTGTAAAGGTCAGATGAAATACGAAAGATAATATAATAGAAGTTACAATGCAAAAGGCATCAATACCAACTCGTAAAACTGCGTAATCAATCGAATATTTTCCACTGGCAATATTGCAGGAAGTTTCAACAGATAATGAAACTAGATTAAGAGAAGTAAGTGCTCCTAAAAAGAAGGATACGCCTGTAATAGATAAAATACATATTATAAAACGAATGAAATAATTCTGCAGTTCAAAAGTGATTATGTTATAATAGAAAAAATTGACTAACATGCCAAATATAATAACAAAGGGAATCTGAAGCAGCATAATCGGACGGAAATTCTTTCCAAGCATGAAAATCTGCAGAATAACACAAATTAAATTCATAAAAATACTAAAATTTGCCACTTTCAATCCAGTTAGTTGTGCAACATTTGCACTGAGTGCATCCCAGCAAGCATAAGTGCCGATACCTGCCTTAAGTGTCATTGCGGTAAAAAAAGTGGCTCCTAAAGTAAAAAAAATCAACAATAGTAATTGGACGTTTATTTTTTTCATATGTAAAATCCTTTGCAAATTATAGTCCCGGGAAGTTCCGGTTGAGAATGTAATAAAAACGATAAAAGGAATGTTTCTTCTATTATATAGTTGACAGAAATGATAGACAAGAGAAAAAATAAAAATTGTATTAAAAAAAGAACAATATTCCTCAAAAAAGGGTTGAAATATTGAAACATATAAGATATACTGAAAAAGCTGTGACATGATAGCAATGAAGCGTGAGGTTGCTGCCCGATTATGGCAGGTTTTCCGTGGAGCGAATGTCAAGTTAGGAAACTGGCGACAAGTCAC
>JBJEFL010000012.1:0-4398 GCA_051873995.1 Bacillus sp. (in: firmicutes) | reverse complement strand
AAATGGGGCTTCCTTGCTTCATCTATCGGTATGATCATCGGACAAGTTTTATTTAACACTCTTGGCAACAAATATTTAGGTGACCTTGGTAAAAAACCAACAGGCCGTACAAAAACAAACACTGGTGACGTTGCCAATAAACCATTAACGAAAAAAGAAAAAGAACGCACAATCGTTATCCTTATTCTTGCATGTTTCGTTGTGTTCTTCTGGGCAGGATTCGAACAAGCTGGTAGCTCTTTAACACTTTACACAAGAGATTTCGTTGACCGTACAATTTTCGGATTCGAAATTCCGACAGCTTGGTTCCAATCTGTTAACCCATTATTCATCGTACTATTAGCTCCAGTTGTGTCTATGTTCTGGACAAAACTTGGAAATTCAAAACGTGGTGATTTCAGTTCACCAACAAAAATGGCACTTGGTATGATTTTATTAGGTTCAGGTTTCTTGATTCTATTAATTGCGATTCTTCAAACTGGAAACAATGCAGATGCAGTTGTCAATAAAGCGCATATCATTTTTATCGTTTTAACATACCTATTCCATACACTTGGTGAATTATTCTTATCACCAGTCGGATTATCTACAGTAACACGACTTGCTCCATTAAAACTAGCTTCATTATTAATGGGTGTTTGGTTAGCAAGTTCTGGTGTAGCTAACATTTTAGCTGGTCAACTTGCTTCTGTAACACAATCTTTAGGTTACTTCGAGGTATTCGCTGTAATCGGTGGTCTAGCAATCGTTTTAGGATTAATCCTACTTGCATTCTCGAAAAAATTAACAAAAATGATGCACTTAAACGACTAATGCATCTTCAAAAGAGCTGGGAAGTTTCCCGGCTCTTTTTTGTACTTTAAGAAAGTTTAACTTTTCTCTAGGATTAAAGTATAAGAAAAGACATCGACTTTCGCCATTAGGGGCGATAAGTCGTGCTTTTCTAATATTTACCCAATGAAAGAGATACAATAACAAACAAAACGATTAAAGGGTGATGACGATGAAGGACAGCTCTCCAATTTTACCGAAAGAATTCTTCAATAAACCAACACTGCAATTAGCTAAAGAGTTACTAGGTTGCTTATTAGTAAAAGAAAGTGAGAGCGGCTTAACCTCGGGTTACATTGTCGAAACGGAAGCCTATATGGGGCCTCAAGACCGAGCTGCCCACAGTTTTAATAATCGTAGAACAAAACGAACGGAAATCATGTTTGCTACAGCCGGTCATATTTACACGTATGTCATGCATACTCACTGTCTCGTCAACGTGGTCAGCAATACGATTGACATCCCCGAAGCCATACTCATTCGTGCGATTGAACCGGTTGACGGAATTGAGCTAATGAAACAGCGCCGAGGCATCGAGCAAATAAAAAATTTAACGAACGGTCCTGGAAAATTGACGAAAGCGATGAATATTACAATGAGCGACTACGGACATACATTTTATGATTCATCCCTTACCATTCAACAAGGCTTCACACCAAAGGCAATCTCCGAAGGAACACGCATCGGCATTCAAAATTCCGGTGAAGCAAAAGACTATCCATGGAGATTTTGGATTACCGACAACCCATATGTTTCAAGATAATCATTTTCTTATAAGAAAACTTTACTCAGATAAGCAGTAATATACGCTTCTACAAATGCCGCCAACATAAAGAATGGTAAGATGACATATACATAACTGCGCACACTGCATACAATCATCATGTTAATTGTCAGCGTCTGTTTTTTCCGAAAGAACAGTTTCTTGATTATTTGCTGATTGATAAACATACCGACGGCCACACAATAACAAATGGGAATCACTTCAATCACCCCATGTGGAACAAAAGCCGCGAAAAATAGCTTCATTACATCCAGTCCCATTAACTTCCCGAAGCTAAGCAATACGCCGATAGCTGTAAACGATATGATTCCATAGATGAACGGTACCCCATAAATCGGAATGAACCCCAACAGAATAATCATAAAACCCACTAAAAGATTATTCGATAAAATCGAAAGAAAATCTTGAAAAGGCGGAGGTTGCATACTGCCTTGTTCATCCATGGAATCAGCAATTGCTGCCGATAATTGCTTTGCCACTTCCGGAAACTGCAAGCCAACATAATACGTACCAACCGAACAAATGAAACCCACCAACAGCATCATCCAAAAAGGTCTCTCATAATAACGGAGAAACACTTCATATTCATTTACATACACACTCCGCATACTTCACCACCTTTAACATCATTTCTTTTATAACTTTATGTTCCTGTCCGACAATTATGTAGCGATTCCCTCTTGTTGGTTATCTTACAAGCTACTTTCTCCATACCATCACAATCCTTTAGCGACAATCGTTATAGAGACTAAAAGACCCAAAAGAAACAAACTAGCACCTTTCTTTTGGGTCAATGAAAAACGATGATATATAATTATTGAACTTTTAAATGAAGGTCTCCGACTTGTACTTTTCCCATCATCTTCAATCCTTTATGCAGTGCAAGCGTGATGAATGCCGGTAAAATCATCCCGAAACCTACATAGATTAAAAATGCAGATAATCCTTGTGAAGTTGCAATGCTGATTGGTGCGATCATTGAGCTTAGCCCCATTCCCCCAAGCTCATATGGCACTTGAAATTCGAATAAGATAGTCGCAATCGGAGCGCAAACAGCTGCCGCCACAAACGGAGGAATAATATATAACGGTTTCTTAATAAGATTTGGAAACTGCACTTTTGGTGTCACAATAAATTGAGCTAAAAAACCGCCGAAATCATTATCTTTATGAGACATAACCGTAAATCCAACAAATTGGACCGTGCATCCAATTAAAGCCGCTGCACTTGAAACCGGGTCCAATTGTAAAGCAATAGCAAGCGCTGCAGAAGATGCCGGTGTCATTAACAAAGCACTCCAAACAAGCGCAATAACGATTGACCCTAAAATCGGAGAACCTTGTACAGATGCGGTAATTTGCGCACTTAATGCCGTTAATAAAGGTGTTGTAACAGCAGCTAATCCAACACCTGCAACGCCACCTACTAAAATAGCACCTAATGGAATCGCCATAATATCCAGCTTCGTTTTACCTGTCAGCTTTATACCAACATACGTCGCAATCGCTCCTGCTAATACAGCTGAAATAGGCTGCCCCGTCACAATGGTAAAATAACCTTCGGCTGTTTTTTGAATGGCCGCTCCACCGACCGCACTAGAAGCCATCGCACTAAAAATAACTAGTGAATTACCGCCTAATTGATAGGCAATTCCCGCACCCAACGCGGGTGCCAATAACATTTTGGCCGCTCCTCCAATGGTCAAAAAGGCTTCCCAACCTAAATAGCCACCGATTGATTCAAATAACAAGCCAATACCAAGAGTGACTAATACCGCATTCGCAATACCAGTTGAAGCCTTATATAAAAGTTCGATGAAATGTTCTTTTCTGCTCATAAATCTCTGTCACTCCTATTTTAATGTATAATTTCAAATATTCAGAAAATTCAATTCGATGGAATATAATGTATCTGTTATTTCTAAATAATAACAATAAGATTATCTTGTATAACTCCAAAGTAAACAATATAAAACTTTTATGTTACCCTCCTAACATTGAAAATAAACTTAATTTCAACCAAATATTATATTGGCATATTATCATTTCTTTTCAGAAAAATCAAATAAGTTTTATTATTTTTCTGAAAATTATTCACAACCTAACACTCAACACCTTAATTTTCCTAAACAAGGAGGATTAAGGTATACTTAAATTACTTAATTTTTAAAAAATAAGGATGGATTTAATCATGAAAATTATTGTATTTGGCGCTTCAGGTAAAACTGGAAGACTAGTAGTAAATGAAGCACTCCAAAACGGATATGAAGTAACAGCCTTTGTCAGAGATACAGGCAAACTTCCAATCACACACAATCATTTAACTATCATCCAAGGAGATGCAACGAATCAAGAGGCTATCCGTAACGCACTGAAAGGTCAAGATTTGGTTATTTCATGTCTAGGTGCCAATAACGGGCTCGGCAAAACGACTGTCCTTTACGAAATGACTGCCAATATTGTCAATGGAATGAAAGCGCATAACATCTCTCGAATCATTTATGTAGCTTCCGCTGGAATTGATCGAGAAATCCCCGGCATCTCAGGTAAAATCGTAATGAAAACACTCGCCAATGTACTGGAAGATCACCGGAATGCCGTACAGGTCATTAAAGAAAACATTTCACACTATACAATCGTCAGACCAATGGGATTAACAGATAACACATTTACAGGGGCTTACCGCGAAGCGAAAACAGGCATTCCGGACAAAGGACGCAGCATTTCCCGCGCAGATGTGGCTGATTTTATCCTACGTGCCATTACGGATGAATCTTATAAAAA
>JBJEFL010000011.1:0-22780 GCA_051873995.1 Bacillus sp. (in: firmicutes) | reverse complement strand
TTCACGTTTAATATTTTTCGTGAATTAAAATCGTTAATCCATGTTTTAAAAGTTCAAAACCAGCGAATTTAATTTTCCACTGGTTTTAATTTATTAATAAAGAAACTCAGATACAGTCTAAGAGCATTTTTTTGTCACTAAATAACCAAAATTTACTCGTTTTTTTACCCCCGACTCTTCTTCACAATCAAATCCACAACTGCCTGCAATTCCTCTGGCTTATGAAACTCAATCGGAGAAACGCCTTTTTCGAACAGAATCGTATCCGCTTCAATCAACGCCACATAACGGCCATTCACTTTCGCCAAATGAATATTCTCACCGAAATCACTCAAATAGCCTTTAATGTCGGTATCGCCAAGCTTCATTTTCAATTCCGCTTCTGGTGTGTGCTCGACAATATGAGCGGCTGCTTCGATGACCTGATGGGAATCGAGTCGTTCGGAGATTTCCCGTTTGTCGCTGCACGACCAAATTTCCATCTCTTGTTCGAATTGCTTGAACTCCTCGCTTTCGTCTTCTAATGATTCCAAAATATGTTCTGTTACCATTTCCGCCACTTGTGCTTTCATAATTTCCGGCATTGGCTCGTTGTAGTCGACATATTTTAAGAAGTCCTCGAAGTAGCGGGCATGCGATGCTTGGTGGATTTTCAGCTCGCCATCCTCGACCATGCCTTCCTCGGGCATGTGGGGGTACATGATGCTTTTCATATTTTTCGTTGTGATGGCCAATTCAACAGTTTTGATCATGGTCTTTTCGTCTGAAATGGATGCCACTTTCGGTTCGAAGTCGCATTTTAAAATGAATAGGAATGGTTCATCGAAATATTTGTTGAGCTTAGCGGAGGCAACGATGAACACACCGCCCCGTACACTACTTGTATCGGCATACAATTGTACGAATTTTTCTGCATGTTCATGAAATTCTTCTTTTGTTTCCGAAAAACATGCTTTATTGAAGAGAACAAAGTTTGGGTTGGATGAAAGTTCATGTCCTTGTTCCACGACAAAATATCCAAGCTTAGTCGGAACGTTTTCCGCTTTCGGGTGACGTTCAACTTTACGTTTAGCAATTTTTTTCAATTCGCCGCTTAAAAAGTCATTAAGCGAGCTGTTTTCAAATTCTTCCTTATTTAATGTTTGATAATGTTTAATTGTTTTACTGCTTTCTTCACTGTCCATATTGATGACGTAAAAAGAAAGATAAAGGATACCAAAGTCCATATGTATTCACCTAAATTCTATAAGTTCCTTCTTGAAGTATAGTAAGAAAATATAGATAAAGTCAATGAAGTGTGGACGATAATCATTTCCAATATGTCAGGCAATTTGAACACTGTCTTCGACAAGGTAAAAACTATTTGAGGGTTTTGAAACGTGATATAATACAATAGTTGAATGAATATTTCGAAAGTAAAGGGATTGACTAAATGAAGAGTATTATTGAATTTTCGCAGATTAAAAGAAATAAAATGCCGATGTTTGTGGATTATGCAGCGGCTATACATGAAGTGAAAAATTATTTGATTGAACAAACGGGGGAAGAATTTATCATCTTTTCTGACAGTGAAACAACAAATGAAATATGGGATGTGCTTGAAGAAGATTTGCAATTTAAGAGTGACGCTGTCCAATTATTGAAACCCATCTATGATTGTGTAGAGACAGCTAGTATTTCTTCTAATCATACTGATAAAAAAATGGAACTAATCATAAAGCCGAACATTTCAAATAACTTGTTTTATTACCCGGAATTCAAAGTTGCTTTGGCGAAAATGCCTGTTTTTAAAACGCATGAGGATTATGATAAGGATTATATTCTTGCTCCGAGCAACGAACATATGGAGCGATATTTGCAATATGTGCTGAAAAGAAAAAGAGAATATATTAAAGACTATGTAACCGTGTTCGTTGACCAAGACGGTGATGTGGAAACAGAAAAAGAAAAAATCACAAATTTAGTAAAACGAGAAGAAGTTTTTTTAGAAGAAGATATGAAAAAACAAATATATCGTTCAATCGATGAATTTTTCACAAATAATGGCGAGTTTTTCAAAACATATAATATTCCGTACAAACGAGGCATTCTCTTATATGGTGACCCGGGTAATGGAAAGACGACATTAGTGAAGTCGATTGCCAATAGTATATCCGCGCCTGTTGCTTACTGGCAGATTACCGAATATACGTCGAGTTATTCCATTAATGAAGTATTTTCGACAGTTGCCAAAATGGCACCGATGGTTCTTGTAATTGAAGATATTGATTCCATGCCGGAGGAGGTACGCTCATTCTTCTTGAATACGTTGGATGGAGCCACATCGAAAGAAGGGATATTCCTGATTGGCACTACAAACTATCCTGAGAAAATCGATCCAGCTCTTATCAATCGGTCGGGGCGATTTGACCGAGCTTATGAAATACCAGTGCCAACTAAAGAAATGAGATTGGACTATTTAAGAAGAAAGAAATTGCCTGAAATTATTACTGAAGAAGATTTACATTTGCTTGCTGATCAGACGGATCGTTTCTCGTTTGCTGATTTAAATGAAGTGTATAATTCATTGGTTCTGCAATGGCATTATGAACACGCTGTCGATATTCAAACAATTTGCAAGGAATTGCGAAGTGATAATCAAAAGGCAAATAGCCGTTCTTGGAAGACAGAGACAGGAAGAATGGGATTTAATTTTTAATCTTGCAATAAGAATGATTTAGATTCCTTCTACGTTACTTTAAGATGTTAGGTGTGTTACGCTTAATATAAGACAGGAGGTTAATGCTATGGACAGATATAATGAAGCATTACAATTGGCAACGGTGGCACATAATGGACAAACTAGGAAAAATTCTACTGAGCCTTATATTGAGCATCCTAAAAGAGTGGCGGCTACTTTGCAAAAAGCCGGATTTCGAGAAGAAGTGGTGATGGCCGGTTTACTGCATGATGTAGTGGAAGATACACCATATACTATTCAAGATATTAGAGAGAAATTCGGAGCGGATGTAGCCGATATTGTCGCTTATCATACGGAAGATAAAACACTTTCATGGGAAGATCGAAAACAGCATACAATCGATAGCTTGAAAGTAGCTCCATTTGATGTGAAAGCGTTAATCATTGCCGATAAGCTGGATAACTTACAGTCAATTAAAGAGCAACACGATGTAATGGGTGAAAAAGTTTGGGATGCTTTTAAAAGAGACCGTGAGCAGCAGTCCTGGTATAATCGTTCGGTAATGGAAGCTTTAGGAGAGAATCAGGATGAACCTGAATTCTTCCAGGAATATCGTAAACTTGTCAATGAGTTTTACCCTAAGTAATCAAGCCTTGTTCGTTTTTTGTGCAACAAGCGTAAGTTGGACATTTAACCATTTCAGCGTCTTGTTGCACAATCCTATTTAATTTCCTCTTTGATAATATTCTTTCATCATTTCTTCAGGCACCATACTTCCTCCAGTTCCCCAAACAATATGTGTGGCTGTGTTCATTTTTTCTGTTAGTTGATGTTGTTCAAGATAATCTTTTCCTTGTTGAAATAGCTGTACTGGTCCATACATACCAGCTAAAGCAGATGGCTCCAAAAAAAGATTTTCTGAATCAGCCAAATGTTTCAGTAGATGGAAAAGTCGTTCATCATTTATGGTATAGCAGCCGCTTAAGAAGGGCTCTATCGTTTTGCCGACAAAGCCGGAAGGTCTGCCGACAGCCAGTCCGTCAGCGGCAGTGATATTATCTAGTCCGATGTCTTGCACACTGATTGTGTCATGTAAATGGGTCATCATCCCAAGCAGCATGCAAGGTGAATGGGTAGGCTCGGCAAAGAAACAATGTACATGATCTTGGAAGAGTAATTTCAATCCGAAGGCGACGCCACCTGGACCACCTCCCACGCCACAAGGTAAGTAAACAAAGAGAGGGTGGTTTTCATCAATGGTAATCTTCTGTTCTACTAATTGCTGCTGCAACCGAAAGGCAGCTACTGCATAACCGAGAAATAAATCAAGGGATTGTTCATCATCAACAAAGTGGCAGCTCGGATCGTTTGCCGCTTGCTTACGACCTTGTTCAACAGCAGCACTATAATCTTCGTCATACTCAATGACCGTTACATTGTTTGCACGAAGTAAGTCTTTTTTCCATTCTTTTGCATCAGCGGACATATGAACAGTGACCGAAAAGCCTAGTTTGGCACTAATGATACCGATGCTGAGTCCTAAGTTTCCAGTTGAACCAACGGCAATGCTGAATTGAGAAAAGAAAGAACGGAATGTGTCACTATCAAATAGGGAATAATCGTCATGAATCGTGATTAATTGATGCTGAAAAGCCAACGTTTCGGCATGTTTCAATATTTCATAAATCCCGCCTCGGGCTTTGATTGATCCTGAAATCGGCAAATGGCTATCACATTTCAGCCATAATGTTCCTTCAATCGGTTGTTGGTGACGTGCTTCCATTTCCGCTTTCATACGTGGAATAGGCAGAAATGGAGACTCAATGATGCCGTTCATTACTTGTGTTTCTGGGAAAACTTTTGCAATGAAGGGGGCGAAACGGAGTAATCGTGCTTCCGCATCTTTTATGTCATCTATAGTTAATGTACACTCCATTATGGCTTGATGAAAGGGTACTTTTTGGGGATTAATCCATAAGAGTTCTTCCGTCAGCTGGAGTTGTCGAATTAATGGATATTGCTGTTCTAATAATAACTCGCTCATTTTTATCGCTCCTTTTGTCAAAATTGTACCATTTTTTCGTAAAAATACATGTGTTAGTTGAAAAATATTGCGGGAAATACTATGAAAAAACGTAAAGGGGAAATGTAATGAAAATTCCAGAAGAACTTGCTGAATTAGGTAAGCAGAGAATGAATGGACACGCTGTTGAAGGTTTTGTGTATGGGGCAGGACCTGAACAACCAGCATTGATGCTGGTCGGAGAAGCGCCTGGTGAAACGGAAATTCACAACGGTATTCCGTTTAGCGGACGAGCGGGAAAAAAACTGATGGAGTTCCTAGAAGGTCTCGGTTTAACGAGAGAAGATGTGTATATTACAAGTACAGTACGAAGCAGACCATATAAATGGAAAGAAAAACGAAATCGGCAAGGAAATGTGGAAATGAAAAAATACAATCGTCCACCTACATCGGCAGAAATCCTGGCGCATGCTCCGATTCTTGATTATGAAATACAGCATGTTTGTGCCCCGATTATTGTTACTTTAGGAAATATCGGATTGTACCGGTTAATTGGGAAAGAAATGAATGTATCGGCGGTACACGGACAAATATTGCACCGGCCTATCTTACAGCTCAATGAACAAGATTCATTCAATTGGTCGGAACAGAAATATTATTTGTTTCCGACTTTTCACCCTGCTGCTGTTTTTTATAATCCTACATTAAGAGAGTTGATTGCAAATGATCAACAAAAGCTTAGAGATTGGCTTGATAAAAAGAAAAGTTTATCTCAAAAATGACAAATTATACTAAATTTTGAAAAATAAAAAGGATTTTTGAATTTGTATATAGAAGACCTTAGGTTGATACATAAGAAAAGGGGAGAAGGATTATGTCGGATTTTAAGACAGCAGATTTATGTGATGACTATAGCGAAGAGCTATTAATTTGTGAGTTGGAATTGAAATCATATGGAGGGAAAAGCAGTTTTTCCGGGCCTATTCGAACAGTTCGTGTTTTTGAAGATAATGTCTTAGTGAAGGAAGCTTTACAGACGATAGAAGAAGGCTCTGTTCTTGTTGTGGATGGTGGGGGGTCACGTAAATGCGCATTAATGGGCGATATGTTAGGAAAAATCGCTCAAGATCGTAAACTGTCGGGGGTCATTATTAATGGTTGTGTTCGTGATAGTGCGGAGCTATCCAAAATGAACATTGGTGTCTTGGCGATTGGAACGATGCCATTGAAGAGCATCAAACGTGGTGAAGGTGACCGGGATGTAACGGTTGTGTTCGGAGGAATCAGATGGAAGAATGGTCACTTTGCTTATTGTGATGAAGATGGGGTAGTTGTGAGTAGTCGTCCGTTAGTTTAAAAAAAGTATACGCATAAAGGCACCATTCGCTTGATCGGAAATGGTGTCTTTATGCGTATACAGTATGTAACGTTGTTTTCCTACTTTGAATTGCATATATTTCGTAAAAGTATGTTTTTGTCATAATGACTTAATCTGTTCCAAAGTCCTGCTTTGATCTTCAATTAAATCCACTCCTTGTACGAATATCACATTCATAAAATAGGATAAGTGTTTAGTGATGTTATACCCGTTTGTTGTGTTCTTAAACAATTGGGGATTTAAGGAAGAAATAAAACAAAAACTGTGCTTGTGAATCGTACTTTTTGTTTTATTTAACAATTTTTAAAATTTAACAAATAGGTATATAGGTGCAATACTATATACCTTAATGAAATAGAAATCCCGTAATTAGTACTACTTTATATTTTTTAAGTAACCTTTAAGAAGTGCTATAGTATGATTATAAAGCAAACTACTTAAAACTATTGGAAATGATGTAAAAAAATGGTAGATTAATATAAAGAGGATAAGTGAACTGGGAATTTATCATTAAAATGCGTACAATCTGAACTTTTTAATAAGATACAGTACATTTTGAATAAATGGTTAATTTTTCAAGACTTTATATTCTGAATTAACACTATGTGTGTGTTAGAATTAAGTATATCTAATTAAAAGTAGGTGAGGATTATGATACAAAAGGCGGAAAAAATATTAGCAAATTATTTTGGATACGATACATTTCGTGATGGACAAAAAAAAGTCATTACACAAGTGTTAAATAAGCAGGATACGTTATGTATGATGCCTACCGGTGGTGGGAAATCTATTTGCTATCAAATTCCTTCTTTAGTACTAGAAGGAACAACGATTGTTATTACGCCGCTTATTTCTTTAATGAAAGATCAAGTAGATCAACTTAGACAGCTGGGGATTTCTGCTACATATATAAATAGTACGATGACAAATGTTGAATTAAGAGAAACAATGAAAGAAGCTCAGAATGGACAATATAAACTTCTCTACATATCTCCTGAGCGCCTGCAATCAGAAGAATTTTTACAGATGATTAAGTTTATGAACATTCCACTTGTAGCAATTGACGAAGCACATTGTATCTCACAATGGGGACATGATTTTCGACCGAGCTATAAGCATATTTATTCGTTCATTTCTGATTTGAAAGTGAAACCGACCGTGCTGGCTTTAACAGCGACGGCTACGCCGAATGTGCAGGAGGATATTTTGCAATTGTTGCAAATCCCGAAAGACCATACGGTTATGACGACTTTTGAGCGCCCGAATTTATCTTTTTCCATTATTAAGGGTCAGGACTATGATAAATACGTTTTGGATTATATAAAAAGCAATCCTAATGAAACAGGGATTATTTATGTTGCAACGCGTAAAAATGGAGAACAGATTTATCAAAAGCTACTAAAACAAAATATCAAAGCTGCCCTATATCATGGTGGTTTATCAGCGGAAGAACGTATGATGCAGCAAGAAGCGTTTTTACACGATGAAGTACAGGTAATGGTAGCAACGAATGCCTTCGGAATGGGGATCGATAAATCCAATGTAAGATATGTTATTCATTACCAAATCCCAAAAAATTTAGAAAGCTACTATCAAGAGGCCGGACGAGCGGGACGTGATGGACTGGAAAGTGATTGTATTTTACTTTTCAGTGCGCAGGATGTACAGGTGCAAAAGTTCTTAATTCAAAATTCAACGGATATTATTCGTTTGGAAAATGAATATGAGAAACTGCAACATATGGTAGATTATTGTCATACGGAAAAATGCCTGCAATCTTACATTTTGGAATATTTCGGTGAGCAGCCTAAAGAGGATTGCAATCGATGCAGCAATTGTAAAGATGAACGACAAAGTGTCGACATCACAAAAGAAGCGCAAATGATTTTGTCCTGTGTGATTAGAACGGGACAACGCTTTGGAAAAACGATGATCTCGCAAATCTTGACCGGTTCAAAAAATAAAAAAGTGCTAGCCTATAATTTTGATAAATTATCCACGTATAATCTATTAGGAAATTATAGTGTGGAAGAAATCAATCAATTAATCGAGTATTTAATTGCGCATAATTACTTATATTTGCGTGCAAGTACGTATCCGTTCTTAGAAGTGACGCCTCTTGGACTGAATGTATTGAAAAATAATGAAACGGTTTGGAAAAAAGAAAATGTTAGCATTAAAGCCGTTTTAAAGGATGATTTCTTATTTGAACAGTTGCGAAAACTGCGGAAAGAACTGGCGTTGAAAGAAGATGTGCCTCCATTTGTCATTTTTTCTGATGAAACATTGAAAGATATGTGTATGAAATTGCCGAAAACGTTGGATGACATGACGAAAGTAAAAGGAATTGGTGAATTGAAAAAGGATAAATTTGGTGAAGCATTTTTACATGTGTTGTCGGAATATGGGGAAGGAAAACTGCAACCTATATCGTCGAAACGAGTTAAAAAAGGCACAAATAAGGAAAAATCACATACCATTACCTTTGAACTGACGAAGGAAGGCAAAACTTTAGCTGAGATTGCCGAAATTAGACAATTGTCCTTATCTACGGTAGAGCGCCATTTAGTCACTTGCCATAATGAAGGAATGGACGTACCTTGGGAAAATTATTATCCAGCAGAACATTATGTATTACTTCAAAAAACAGCAGAAGAAACGAACTATGCAAAGTTAGGAATCAAAGCTATCAAAGAAAAGTTACCGGATTATATTACGTATTTTCATATTCGAGCGTATTTGCTTCATATGGAGAACGAACGTAAAAAAGTAAGAGGCTGACCCAAAAGGTCGTTGGATCAACGACCTTTTTGAGGGTCAACCTCTTTTTTTGATTTCTTCAATGTTGATAGACTCTTCGGAAGCGGGGTCTTTTTATACGTTGGCTTTGTTACATTCCAGTATTGATTTTGAGCTAGTTGTAGAGTAAGATTTTATTCGTGAATTTTGATAATGTTATTTTATGATACACTAGGATATTAGTGTTTATTTTTAAGTGCTTCATCAGTATGAATAGTAGAGATAGGGTGATGTAATGAATATTCAAAAGTGGCTACGGATTATTTTTCCGGAAGTCCAATTATTTGATTTTATAAAGGCACAAGGTTTTAAAAGAAATCAACAACAACAAACAGCGACGTTTCAAACAAATCGAGGTGGAGCTGTTTCTTCTCCTGTTTTGGGACCTAATATCCCGGGTTCTAATAGCAATCATCTTCCACAGACAACCGGTGCCATGCAAGAAGTGATTCAAGACACGAAAAAAGGCATAAAAAATCTAAGTTTACATCAAACGAATGATGAATTAGATACCATTTTCGAGGACATTAAAATCGAACTTAATCGAAAGGTATTTTCTCAAGAGCGATATGTTGATGATTTACTCGTCGGTTTTAAAACGGCTTTTCTAGCAAGAGAAAAAGGAATGGTTCAGAACACCATTTTGTTGGCCGGTCCTGCCGGTACAGGGAAAAAACGAAGTATCACGATCCTAATCAATGAATTGTACCGAAAAAAATTGATTCCGTATAAACGTTTTTCCATGATTGATTTAAGTCACTATGGAGAAAAAGATGTCCATACGAATTTTATTGTCGATTGTTCAGCGGCTTTCAGTTATGGAATTGGTACGGTTTGTTTTACTGGTTTTGAAAAAGCACAATCGGAAATTTTACATTATGTAACAAAACTTTTTAAGGACGGGTATTTTAGAACATCTCAAGGAATCGTAGTAAGTGCTTCAGATTACTTTTTACTGCTATATAGCGATTGCGATACGAAAGAAAAGATTGTGAATCGACAAATTCCAACGTCCATCGCTGATACGATTTCACCGGCTTTACTAAGAGAAATCCGTTCTTTTGCGATTACAGATGCATTGGATGTCGATACGTTAAGTAGCATTCTTTACGCACAGCTATCACAGGCCGCAAATAGACTTTCTGCCCAAGCTCAAGTAACGATTGATTTTGAACCTCAGGTGTTCATTGAGCTTGCCAATCGGATTTTACCGACGAAGCGATACGGTGAAGCTATTGAAGAATTAGTGGAAAAAGAATTTTTTGATTTATTGTTAGATGCTCGAGCTAGAGGCGAGCTTTCAAGTGGTGATACTGTAGTAGTGAAAATGGAACAAAATGATTTACTGGCTTACAGTAACAAGGGACCTATTCTATTAAAATCAATTGCTCTCGTTCAAGAAGAAACAGTAGAGGATGTAATGAACGAGTTGAATAGTTTAATAGGATTAGATTCCGTTAAAGATTTTATTCATGAATTATTAAAAACTGTTACGCTGCAAGAGAAACGAAAAGCGCAAGGAGATAAAACGGCACCAATGACATTGCATATGGTGTTTACGGGGAATCCTGGTACAGGGAAGACAACGGTTGCTCGGATGATTTCTCGCATTTTGAAAGCGATGGGTTTGCTGTCTCAAGGGCAATTGGTTGAAGTGGCAAGACAAGATCTTGTTGGGCAATATGTAGGTTCCACAGCACCTAAAACCAATGAGAAAATCCAACAAGCATTGGGTGGGGTCTTATTTATTGATGAGGCATATACCCTTTCTCGTAACAAGCATGATAGTTTTGGGCAAGAAGCAATCGATACATTGGTAAAAGGAATGGAAGATCATCGTGAGGATACAGTGGTCATTTTAGCAGGATATACGAATGAAATGGAAACCTTTCTTAAGTCAAATCCAGGTTTGCGTTCCAGATTTCCTTTGATTGTAGAATTTCCGGATTATACGCCGAAGGATATGTTACAGATGATGCAACTGCAAGCGAAGCAACGTGATTATACGATTGACGCAGCGGCACACGAAGGACTACTGGAACTTTTTGAAACAAAACAAATTCCAGGAAGAAATGATAGCGGAAATGGTAGACTTGTTCGAAATCTATTGGAAGAAGCGATTCGAAAACAATCTACACGTATCATGGAAGCGGATTCTCAAGACTCGAATAAGTTAATGGCGATTGATTTTGGAATCGGCAGCAAAGCAGTGTTCAATTTGGAAGATGCTTTTTCAGGCATTATCGGATTGGATAACGTGAAGAATTTTGTTTTTACGTTAGAAAAACAACTACTGGCCAATCAACGTCGCAAAGAAGCTGGCATTCAAACGAAAAACGAACAAACTTTAAATATGGTCTTTTCGGGTAATCCAGGGACAGGTAAGACCACAATCGCCCGTCTGCTGGCAAGCATGCTGAAATCAATGGGTATTTTGAAAAAAGGGCATTTGGTAGAAGTGGATCGGACGCATCTAGTCGCCGAATATGTGGGACAGACTGCAGCCAAGACAACGGAAGTCGTGGAAAGTGCGTTAGGAGGCGTCTTATTTATCGATGAAGCTTACACATTAGTAGAAGAAGGACAAGGTGGGTTCGGAAAAGAAGCAATTGATACATTGATTCGCTTGATTGAAAATCATCGAGAAAATCTTGTTGTCATCATAGCTGGTTATACAGATGAAATGAAACAGTTCATGAAAGTCAATCCAGGATTATCTTCTCGTTTTCCACTGAATATTGAATTTCCAGATTATACAGCGGATCAACTGGCGAAAATGACGGACATTCAAGCTCGTTCAAAAGGGTTTATGCTAGATGAATCTGTATTAGCAGCCTTAAAACCGTATTATGAAGAAAAACAAATCCCAGGGAAAAATGATAGCGGAAATGGACGTTTAGTGCGTAATACGTTAGAAGAAGCGATTCGAAATCAATCGATTCGCATTGTGGAAAATCCTGATTTGCCGGTTGAAAAGTTGACTTTATTAACAGTGGAAGATTTTCATTTACAACCTGTTAAAGAGGAAACAAATGCGCTCAACGAATTGGATACAGTGATTGGAATGGAAGAGGTTAAGAAGTTTGTCCGAACATTATCAGCCCAAGTAGAAATTGAAAACATGCGTAAACAATTATCATTGCCAAGTTTGGGCTCTCAATCGCTGCATATGATTTTTAAAGGAAATCCGGGGACAGGAAAAACAATGGTTGCTCGTATTTTGGCGAAACGATTGAAAGAATTAGGTGTGATTAAGCTCGATCATGTGGTGGAAACGGATCGTTCCGGTTTGGTCGCAGGTTATGTAGGACAAACCGCTTTAAAAACGAGAGAAGTATTGGAAAGTGCATTAGGGGGTGTCTTATTTATTGATGAGGCGTATGCTTTAATGGGAAGCAGTAATGATTTTGGACAAGAAGCGATTGATACGATTGTGAAATTCATGGACGATCATCGGGATAACATGATTGTTATTTTAGCAGGATACAGCGAAGATATGGAGAGGTTTTTAGAATCGAATGCTGGTCTTCGTTCCCGCTTTCCGAATATTATCGAATTTCCAGATTATAGTGCAAAAGAACTGGTGCAGATCAGTTTCCAATTCTTAACGAAAAAAGGCTTTCATTTATCGCCCGAAGTTGAAGAAACATTGCAAGCTATTTTCGAAGCAGGTATGAAAGTCGATAATGCAGGGAACGGTCGATTTGCACGGAATGTATGTGAAGCAGCAATTCGTGAACATGCATTGCGAGTCAGTCAAATCAATCATCCTTCTGTCCAACAATTGACAACCATTAGTCCTGAAGATTTCGAGAAAGCAGGGAATTGAACATGAAGAAATTATTTGCTATCGCTGGTACGATTTTGTATTATTTCCTTTACCCAATGATTTTACTAATTATCATTATGGGACCGTTAATGGAGTTTGATGTGTTGATGGACGTATATAAGTATAATGCGCCAAGAACTGCACTTGGAATAGGCACCACTTGTTTCATTGGTTTTTTGTTATTTTTATCATTCAAATATTCGCGACTTGAATGGTTGTACCGAAAATTTCCTGTTCTTATTCCATTTTTACAAATGTGTTTGGTTATGTTAGTGGGGATTGAAATGGCTCTATTATGTGCGAACTTATGGGCAGATAACCAAACCTTCAATAAAGGCATTGCCATAACACTATCCATTATCAGTATTGTGGTAGCGAGAGCTTATTTATCGTATTGGTATTACAAATATCCTATTAGCTATAAAGTACACAAATTGTAAAGGTGATAAATGATGCAAGATAAACAAATAAATAAAAAGAGTCATACAAGACAAATGAAATCATTGGAAATAGACGAATCAGAACAAGAAGTGGAATTAGTCCCACATCAATCGCAACTGAAAAATTCAATCAAGTGGATATCCATCTTTTGTTTAGTCGTTGGAATAGTAACTAGTTTCATCGTAACTGATTCGCAAGAGGATGGAACGGCTGAAGAAGTGGTTGCCAATCGAATCAGTACATCCACAAGTGCCGGGGAACAAGTCATTTTGGATGAGTCATATGCGAACATTGAAGCGAGAGATTTCAAAGTGAGTAATGCGGGACCTGATGGGGGAGAAGCACGAATGCTCATATGGGACTTTAATGCCGAAGATTTAGATGAAATTTCCGTGCTAGTGGATGGCGTGCCTGTAAAAGAGAAGTTAATTCTGACTCATAATGCAGCAGCAATCAGCATTCCTGTTCCAAGCACAGTTACCATCACTGGCGTCCACGATAATGGTGGAGGAATCTCTTATGCAGTAAAATTTCCTACTAATAAAACGACGTATTACAATATAGTAGGAATCGGTCAATCCAACACATATACGGTTTTACCGAATTTATAACAAACAGATAAAACAGCTATTTACAAGAGATCCCTCTTCTGAATAGCTGTTTTTATACTCAGTCGTTTTTAGCTGCAAGGATATGTACAGGGGCAGGTGGATTTTTCTTGATGAAATTTCTTTCCCTCGTGAAATGAGTTCAGTAAAAACATGAAAAAAGTGTACGTAAATGAGATGAATTTGGATTATTATATACATATAGTTGTATAATTGTTTTCACTTGATGAAGACAGTGATAGTGAGGGGAGTTTTTATTTGTTTAGAATTGGTTCACGAACAGTGAAGACGGCAATTGGAGTAATGGTGTCGTTGGTGATTGCTCAATTATTATCATTGGATAATGCCAGCACGACTGCCGTTATTACGCTTCTTAGTGTTCAAAGTACGAAAATGCAATCGGTCATCATTGCTTTGCGGAGATTTTTGGCAGGGATAAGCGGGATTTTCTTGGCTACCTTTTTGTTTGAAGGTACGGCTTATACCCCATTGGCTATTGGTGTGATGGTATGTATATATATTCCGCTGATGGCAAAGCTACGTTTACAAGATGGTATCGTCCCAGGATTTGTGATTGTGATGCAAATATATATACAGGGTCATGCCACGCTTGATTTCATCATGAATGAAGTAGCCATCATAACAATAGGCATTTTAGTGGCCTTAATCGTTAATTTGTATATGCCGAGTAATGAAAAGCAGCTGAAGGATTTAGCGGTTGAAACTGAGGAGAACTTGAAGCTTTTATTGCTGCAGTTATCACGATTTATTCATAAAAAAGAACCTATTTGGAATGATGCTTTTGCTATTAAAACGGTGGAAAGCATTCAAAAAGGCTCGGAAGTGGCAAAACGTTCAATAGAAAATACTTTTTTCCGTAAAGAAGATTATTATGTGGAATATTTTAAAATGAGATCGCAACAAGTAGATATTATTCAGCGTGTCATTCCATCCATCCTACATTTGCCTTCTACTTTCGAACAAAATGAAATGGTTGCTAATTTTGTTGAAAACTTGGGACTTCGTTTGGCAGAAGAAAATCCGGCATTGGATTTATTGGAGAATTTTCGAGAATTAAAAGCGACTTTTGCCAATATGGCTCTGCCGCAATCACGCGAGGAGTTTGAAACGAGAGCGGCGTTATTGATTTTTATGAATGAAATCGAACGTTTCATTCGGTTAAAGACCAAATTTTATGAAGAAGTGACGTTGAAGAAAAATGAGCGATAAGAAAAATGAAGAGATAAATTATATATGTGAAGCCTGTAATTATGTTTTTACTATCAGTAAGTCCGTCATTCGGTGTATTCAAGCAGATACATATACATATGAGATGAATGAGGTACATATATACTGTCCGCAATGCGGCAATCGTGCAACAATACAAGAAACATGTTCGTTGTCGGATGATTTATTGCCTTTTTAATGGTAAGGAAGACCGCTTAATTGGTGGTCTTTTTTCACGTTTATTCAGCCAAAAGGTTGAGTGTTTTCGAGTATCTTTAGTTGAAGATATTCAAAAGATTATAGTAAAATACTTAAGATAGAATGGAAGATCGTTAAATCTATATGATGATTGGAAAACGAGAAAAGAAGGGGAAACGGTTGCTTCATTATGACAGATATTAGAAGTATTAAAGTTTGCTGAATAAAAGGAAGCTGTTCTACAAATATCTAAATAAGAAGCGAAGCTGGTTCGAACGAAAGGGGATAAACATCAAGTGATTGAACAACAACCACTAGGATATTTGCAGCCGAAATTGGTGAGCGAGTCTCGAGCGAAGCTTGTCGACATCGTCTTTCCAAATGATACGAATCAGTATGATACGATATTCGGCGGAAAGGTAATGGCATATGCCGATAAAATTGCAGCTATTGCAGCAATGCGTCATTGCCGAAAACCGGTTGTAACGGCAAAAAGTGATTCATTTACATTTCATGCACCAATTAAAGCGGGAGAAGCCATTTGTGTGGAAGCAAGTGTAATTTGCGCACACAGGACTTCAATGGAAGTATTTGTAGAAATACATTCGGAAAATTTAATGACAGGTGAGAAAAAGCTGACATCCAAAGCATATTTAACGATGATTGCGATTGGTGAAGATGGTAGACCGACACCTATTCCAGCAGTCATCCCAGAAACGGAAGAAGAGAAATATCATTATAATTTAGCGATGGAAAAATACGAGAGTCGCAAAAAAAGATCAGGAAAGGCATCACTCTGAAAATGAGTGATGTTTTTCTTTTTGTTTGAAAATAGAAAGCATATAGGGAAAATTTCTGACACCAGTATCTAGCTATGATAAGTCAACTCTCATCTTAAGAGTCTCATACGTCACTAAACGGGCGCTTTCGTTTTTCTCATAAAAAATTAATAAATTGTTCTAAAAATTTTCTCAGAATAATAAATTGTGAGTATTATACTTTTAATAGAAGGAGAGAATGTATTCGAAAGGAGAAATGCATGTTAAAAGCCATTGTTTTTGATATCGATGGAACTTTAATAGATACAGAACAGAACGCAATGACAGCATTGAAAGAATCCTTGCAGGAAGTAGAAGGCTTAACCTATACAATAGAAGAATTGCGTTTTGTCTTTGGGATACCGAGTGAGAAATCATTAGAGTACTTTCCTGTTACGCATCCTGAAAAAGTTAGGGAAAAATGGGTGAAGAAAGAAGCGGAGTACTCGAAAGAAGCGAAACTATTTTCCAATATGGAAGAAGTTGTAGCTCAGATTGCTGATTCGACATGTAAAACTGGAATAGTAACATCCAAATCTCGTCAGGAATATAATAATTATTTTGTTGATTTGAAGATCAGTGCTTATTTTGATGAGGTCGTTGTTGCTGATGATACAAGCCAACATAAACCGAATCCAGAACCATTGCTGTATTGTTTGAAGAAATTAGGTATCTCACCTAGTGAGGCAATTTATATTGGCGATACGATTTATGATAATCAATGTGCAACAGCTGCTGGGGTGAAATTCGGCCTGGCATATTGGGGGGCACATTCCATGGAAGGTTTTAATGCGGATTATGTGTTTGAAAATCCTAGTGAATTACTTGCTCTAATCAAAGAGTGATTCATATAAAGTAAGGCTTATTTAAGTGTAGAGAAGGTATAACAAATTAATGCATAATATTAGGGGGAATTGATTATGAAACTAGTAGGTGTAACATCTTGTCATAATGGTGTCGCTTTTACATATATGGCTGCAGAAAATCTGTTGCGAGCAGCTTTTCAATTGGATGTCGATATGAAGATTGAAATGCAAGGTACATTTGGCACAGAAAGTGAATTAACAGAAGAAGATATCAAAAATGCGGATGGAGTGATCATTGCGACTGATCGAGAAGTAGATCTTAGTCGTTTTACAGGTAAACCTTTATTGCAAGTGGATATTCATGACGGCATTCGCATTCCAAGACAATTAATTAAGAAATTTGAGCATAATGAGGTTCCTGTATTAAATTAAGAGGACATCGCACTTTATAAGCGATAGAGGTATCAAAATAAACCCGAAACATCATGTTTCGGGTTTATTTTTTGAACAGAAAATATTTTTTGTAAATTTGAGCAAATAAGTACCATGTTACATAATACTTGTTTATAATAAGGTTATGTAACATAGGTGTAAGGAGATTTATTCATGGAATATGTAGAAGCTCTAAAAGATATGAAAGATATCAATGAGATGAAAAAAGTATTAAAGAAACATTCCGAGAGAGATTATGTCTTGTTTGTTGTAGGGATTAATACAGGATTGAAATTGACAGAAATGTTGAATCTTCAGGTGATGGATATTCAAGATGACAAAGGTAATATGAAGAAATTCTTGCTTATTGAAGCGAAAGAAGGCTGTGAAAGTAAACGAGTGTTCATCAATAATCAAGTAAAAAAGGCAGTTCGTCATTTTATTAAAGAAAAGCAACTGCAATCAAAAGATTATTTATTTAGTTCAATCAAAACAAAACAGCCAATAAGTCGTCAACAAGCATACAGAGTCATTCACGATGCCGCCGTTGAAGCCGGGATAGAAGGAAAAATAGGAACCAACTCTATGCGTAAAACCTTTGGCTATCATGCTTATAAAAAAGGAGTGGCTATTTCATTGTTACAAAAGTTTTTTCATCATACATCTCGTTCAGAGACATTAAAATATCTCGGAATTGATAAAGATGAAGTCATTTTAACTGAAATTGATGTCAATTTATAAAAACCTTATGTCGGTTACATAAAAGCAAATCAAAGGGGATGAAAAGTAATGAATATTCGAGAAAGCGAACTACCAGGTATTGGGTGTAAATTTGAAATAGTTACAAAAGATAATGAGAAAATTGTTATTGTCATCCATGATGATGGAAAACGTGAATTATATCATTTTGATGAAGACCATGAAGAAAGTATTTCCAGTGTGACATTATCTGATCCAGAAGCTAGAAAAATAGGGGCAATCCTTGGTGGAATGGCTTATGAGCCAAAAGCGTTGGAAAAAATCGAGATGGCATTTGAAGGTTTGGTTATTAAATGGTTCAAAGTAGAATCAAATTCGTCAGCAGAAGGCAAAACGATTGGTGATTTAGGGATTCGAAAAATATATAACGTGAATGTTGTAGCCGTACTGAAAAAGAATATGAAAAAGCTATTTACACCAGGTCCCGATTCATTGATTGGAGTAGGGGATACATTAGTAGTTTCGGGGGAGAGACAAGAAGTAGAAAAGTTTGTGTACGAATTACTTTCAAAAAAGGGTGATGTGTAATGACTAACCATTTAGTATTAGAAGTTGGCACTGCTCTAGTATTGGTGGCAGTCGCAGCATTTCTTGCCGGGAAATTCAAGTTTTCCATCATTCCTTTTTTGATTATTCTAGGGATGCTTGTTGGTGATCATGCCCCGACATGGGGAATCATCGACCTCACGTTTTCTGAAAGTAGAGAAATAATTGAATTTTTAGGCAGGATAGGTGTTTTGTTCCTATTGTTTTATCTAGGTTTGGAATTCTCTGTAAAGAAATTAGAGCGTTCAGGGAAAAACATCGTCATTGGTGGCAGCATCTATATCGCCATCAATTTTGCAGCAGGATTATTTTATGGATGGGTGACGGGATTTCCGTTACTGGAAACATTGATCATTGCGGGGATTACGACCTTTTCTTCTAGTGCCATTGTCGCCAAAGTTTTGGTTGATTTACGAAGAACAGGTAACAAAGAGACGGAACTGATTTTAGGCATAATTATGTTCGAAGACATCGTTTTGGCTGTCTATCTGTCAGTCGTTTCAGGCTTAATATTAGGTAACACATCCTCATTGTTTGAAACATTAATATCTATTGGTATTTCCTTAGGATATATACTCTTGTTTTTCGTCATTGCACGTAAAGCGACACCTTTTTTGAATAAAGTTTTAAATATTGCCTCAGATGAAATTTTCATTATTGTAATATTTGCAGCACTCTTTTTCATTTCCGGATTTTCCGAAACAATTCACGTGGCAGAAGCAATTGGAGCTTTATTACTAGGACTTGTTTTCTCGGAAACTGAACATAGCGACCGGATTGAACATCTTGTTGTACCTTTCAGGGATTTCTTCGGAGCCATTTTCTTCTTCAGCTTCGGATTAAGCATCGATCCTTTTACATTAGGAAATGCTGTCTGGCTTGTGCTTGGAGCTGTGGCCATTACAATTTTGGGGAATTTTGTGGCAGGTTTGATTGCCGGAAGAAGAGCCGGTTTATCCCATAAAGCTTCATCCAATATTGGATTGACGATTGTTTCTCGAGGAGAATTCTCAATCATTTTGGCCAATTTGGCACTTATGGGAAGCTTAATGCCAATCATTCAGCCATTCGCTGCATTATATGTATTAATACTAGCCATTTTAGGACCACTATTGACGAAAGAGTCAAAACGAATCTATTTACTCTTGGATAAAATATTCAAGTGGAGTGAAAAAACGGCTAAAGCAAAACCAGTTAAACAACCTCCTCAACCCCAACAACAAAATCATTCAAGTTGAAAATAAGAGCTTAAATGATGAATGGTAATCTCCTATTCATCATTTAAGTTTTTTTATTTTTTAAAAAATTAAATAATTTATATTAAACTTTTGATATGATAATGGATGGAATATATAACTATGTTTTTCTGGTGAGGGGGGAGTTAGATGGACGAACGACAGCTTCAGGCAAGAATTAAGAATGTGGAAGAGGCGATTACAACACTTCAAGCCGTTCTGCGCGATTTAAAGAAACAACAAGTCGACAACAATAAGCCACAGATAACGAGTGCAGCTTTACATCAACAGGTTACGGAAAAAAAGGCGTTACATGTTGCACCGAGCGTACCTGAAAAACCACAACAATCGATTCCGTCCAATAAGAAACAATTACAAAACAAACAAGAAGAAAAGTTCGATATTTTTGCATTTTGCCAAATTTGGCTGCCAAGAATCTTTGTCGGTATCTTATTGCTTGGGGTAGTGTGGCTTTTCAAGGCTGGGATGGATAATGGACTGTTGCAGCCGCCTATTCGAATTGCATTTGGAGTGCTCTTATCTATCGGTTTAGTTGTATTCGGAGAAAAACAAATGAAAGCGAATCATCATGCTTTAGGTTTGGTTCTTTTGGGCGGAAGTATTGCGAGTATAGTCGTAACGACGTTTGCGGCACATTATTTGTATCATTATATGACATCTGCATTTGCCTTTATTTTAAATATCTTATGGATTTTGTTGGGGATTTATTTTGCTAATCGTCACAAATCGGAATACTTGGCTATTTTTGTATCCATCAGTGCATTTTTTGTCCCGTTTTTAATTCAAAGTGCAGAACCTAATGCCATTGTGTTTGTCGGTTACATTTTGTTATTGGTAATGAGCCTGCTTTATTTTGCGGGGAAAAACTTATTTCCTTATTTATATTTCGTTACGTATGCAGTAGCACAGCTTGTTTTATTGATTTTTACTATATTATCACCGTTTACTTCATTAAGTATTGAATTATGTATACTGTATGCCGTCTGGCAAATTGGTTTATATGTGCATGTACTGAAAGATACCCAATTTATTTATAAACAGCGATTAAGCTTATTTACGGTTAATGGTTCGCTGCTTTTATTCAATCTGTTTAGCCTCGATCATTTTAGCATCACCTGTTTATTACTGAGTGCCATTGTTTATGTAATTATTACTTCTGCAGCGGCTAAAAAAGATTCGCAATCATTGTTATCGAGTGTAGCTTTTGGATTGGCTGCTTTTACGTTGGCTGTCGTTATTATGGATGTATTTAATAGTTCCATCATCAGTGTATTGTTATTGTTTCAAGGGGTCTTATCACTTTATGTGGCATATGTACTCAAAAATCAATATAAGGCGGCAATTGGTCTGACCATTTATAGTTTAGGAGCACTTCTGACTATGACCACTCCTATCTATTATGTATTTACCATCGAGGCGCTTTCACAGGTCATTCTGATTGTAACGATGTTTGCGATCATTTATAAAGGAAAAGCGATCATTTATGCAGTTACACCAAATGGCTATCGAGTTTCTGTGTATGTTTTTCTCGTGGTGTTGTTTTTTTCTCTTACTAAATTGGCCGGAGCTTTATCAGATTATGGAGACATTAATAGTTTAGTTATTTCATTTGTTTGGATGATTTATGCATCATGCTTGATTTGGTACGGACGAAACAAGGTTATTCAACAAATTTTCACTCGATATGAACTCACATATATCGGTCTGTTTGTTCTGTGCATTACTGTTGGAAAATTATTTTTATTTGATTTACAGTTGGTTAGTTTAACGGTTAGAGCGTTTCTGTTTCTTATTATTGGTGGCATTGGAGTAGGGATTTCGAGAATGTTTTTTATGAAAAATAAATAGATGGTGAAGCAAGACGTTTATCAAAGTTTACAATTATATACTTTCTTATTTTGCGAGAGAAACAGCTTGGAATTGTCACTTTAGTCGAGGACAAACAAGCGTTAGGAGCGCCCGAAAAGTCATTCGAAGACTTTCAGGCGCTCCTTATTTCATTTACGTAAGATAGTTATACTTTAAATTGTTTGATTTGGCTTAATAAATCCTCCGACACTTTTGCCAGTGAGGAAGCGGAGGCTATGATTTCTTCCATTGAAGCTAATTGTCTTACTTCATTGGCGACTACAGCAAAGCCTTTCCCATGTTCGCCAGCACGAGCTGCTTCAATGGCTGCATTTAGAGCCAGCAAATTTGTTTGATTGGAGATACTTGAAATGACTTCGATAATTTTTCCTATTTCTTTTGAATGGTTTTCTAATTGTTGAATAACAGATGTTGTGTGTTCGACGGATGAATGAATTTTATCCATTTGATCAACCACTTTTTGAATGGACGTATTGCCTAATGTTGTTTCATGAGTCGTTTCTTCTGTTTTCTCAGCAACTGTTGAAGTGGCATCGACCATTTTCTGCATGCCCACTACCATTTGTTGCAGTGCTTTTGCACTTTCTGTCGCACTCATCCCTTGTGTTTCCGAACTACTTGCAATGTCTTGAACAGAGGACGTAATTTGTATTGTCGCTTGTGATGTTTGTTCAGCACTTGCCATCAATCATTTTCTTTGAAACGGAACAATAGTTGAATATTATCAATATTTTGTAGTCATTTTCATCAGACTTTTACATACAAATTAAGAAAAGATAATAATCCAATCTATCAGGAGGGGTACAAATGGAAAATGTCAAAAAGGCTGTACAAGGACTAAAAGAATTTCAAGCTTATTGGATTAATGCAACTGATGAAGAAAGACGTATAATTTCTTCTAGCATTAAAGATGAAAGTTCGGAGTGCATTATGATCATCGGACTTTTAAATAATTTAACACAACGTCCTGAAGAATTTAAAAAAGAGAATAAGGAAAAGGAAGATGAGTATTTTCCGTATGAGTAAAAGTGGAATCATACTTTTATCTTTGGGGAATCACGATCAAAAGGAGTTAATGAATGTTTTCCATACAAAAAAGCGCAGGGACATT
>JBJEFL010000010.1:0-4404 GCA_051873995.1 Bacillus sp. (in: firmicutes) | reverse complement strand
CTATTTAAAAACAATAATCTTTTAGAACACAGGAAATAAACAACTTTATTCTATTCTTTACCGATTGATTCATTCTCATTTCGAAGTTTAACTATTGCTAAAAAATGAAACCGACACAAATATAAATTAGTAGGATCATTAATAAAGTAATTGAATGAATAAAGAATTCTTTTAAACGATATTGCTCTACTAAATGTAATTTTTTAATCTCTACAATTAATTCTCTTAGCCTCATTTCAAGCCCTTCAAACGAATGTTCTTTTTTAACAAAGTCATTTTGGTCAACATGCAGGAATTTATGCACAAAATGGCGTATTCTATTCAATAAAAGGGATTTATTTACAATCAGACATTCCAAATTAACCTATTTTTCACATCCACAGGAAAAGAATAGAAGAATAGTTATCAATAATTGAATGAGAAAGGGGTATAAAATATGGATATTCATTTTTATCGTGAAGGGAAATATGGGGATTTGATTGTATATGCCGCTTCTACCGATCGGTACTTGCTTGGAAAACATTTTACTAAAGAAGGCAAGAATGAAGGCATTTCTTGGGTGCTTCCTTATTATAATAATAGATATCCATCCACATTGGAGAAGTGGAAAAAAGATGTTTTGATGTGCGATATTCAAAACCTTTGATGATCATTTTTTAGGATGTTTCATTTTAAGCCCTTCGTTTTTAACCACCGCAAAGAATCCGTTTTTCATGTAATAATATGCTTCTATTATTTCTATAATTGTATTTCCTCCGATTAACCTCGCTTTAGAGTGTGATATGTCTATCTTCATTTAAATATCGTTTTGACAAATCAACCGATAAGCAACTCCATATGATAAAATAAACAATGCATTATTAAGCGAGAAACACTATGCATTTGAGTATTGAAGGAGTTGCAAGTCCTTGAACATCGTAATAAATAGAAAAATGATTCAAGATAGATGTGGAACAATCGCTTTCAAAAAAGGAGAATCGTTTTGCAATCAAAATAAAGTGACATTCCATTATCATTGTGAAGATGAATGTGAGGCAAAGGTGTCAAGTAGTGAAGACTTCATAGTCACAGTGAAGAAAGAGAAGGATGGAGAATTCACTACAACATGCACCTGTCCAAGTATTGTTTCCTTTCAGAAGGAATGTCAGCATGTGGCAGCTGTTCTTTTATCACTTTACAAGCAGCAATCTTCTTCTCAAGCGGAAGCTTTATTATCCATTTTTGTTGATCAGCCTAGACGCTCAAGTGCTTATCAAAAGCATTTTGAAAATCGCGCAGTGCTCTCTGTCACCTTTGTATGCAAAGCTATTAAAAATAAAGAAAATCACCACTTATTTGGAATCGATATACTGATTGGACAAACAAAGGTGCCTCATATACAAACCTTTTTACAAGATATAATGAGAGGTAACAGTAGTGAGGTATCACAGAAGTTCACGTATGATCCTCGTTTTCACTGCTTTGAGCGACAAACCTATTTAGTTTTAGAAGAGTTGTTGAAAGTGAGCAGTCTGATTCGGGAAGACGAGGATCTATTCATTATCCCTTCTTCTTTTTGGAATAGAATTGTCGCATTACTTTTAGAAACGTCATCAGTGAAGCTTGAATATAACGGAAATTCCTATGATTTTGTGCAAAAAGCAAATGAAAAATTACCTTTATCTTTCTGTTTAACTGAAATCAAGGAAAGAAAATACCATTTGCAAGTGACTGGATTAAATCAGGTAATGGTGATGGATTCTTATAACTGCGTGTTATCACAAGGATTTATATATATATTATCGGAAGTAGATTGCAAACGATTAGCAAATTTACAAGAGATGCTTGTTTCATCAAAGACAAATAGCATTCCAATTGCCCATGATCAACTCCATTTTTTTATGGAAAAGGTCATGCCGGGCTTACAACAGATTGGACATGTACAGTTCTCGGGTTCTCAATTTGTTAAAACGCCGTTGGTGGCTAAGTTATATTTGGATCGTGTGAAGGATCGTTTGCTAGCGGGTCTGGAATTTCAGTATGAGCATGTCGTTATTAACCCATTAGAAGATAGCCGAACTCATCGTGTATTGATAAGAGATACAGAAAAGGAAGCTACTATTTTACAGCTTATGAAGGAAAGTGACTTTACCGAAACAGATGCAGGATATTATTTACAGAATGAAAAATTGGAATATCATTTTTTATATCATATCTTGCCAAAACTTCAAAAGCTTTTGCAAGTGTATGCAACGACCGCTGTACGCAATCGTATCTTTCGCGAAAAGACACAACCGCAAATAAGGGTAAAACTGAAGAAGGAAAGAACGAACTGGTTGGAATTCAAGTTCGAAATGACTGGGATTGCTGATCGTGAAATAGGTGAAGTCCTTCAAGCGTTGGAGGAAAAAAGAAAGTATTATCGCTTGCGCAATGGTTCTCTTCTTTCTTTGGAGGATAAAGAATTCAGAGAGATTGAACGATTTTTACGGGCAGTACCTGTTCAAAAGGAAGACATTGAAAGCAGATTTGAAGTCCCACTTATTGAAGGAATGCGACTGTTGAGTAGTGCTGAACAGAATGATCGTTTTTATTTGGAACAATCATTTCGCCAATTTCTTGATGGCATTCAGCATCCTGAACAGTTGAACTATGAAGTACCAAGTCATTTGTTGTCCATTTTACGCCCTTATCAAATTCAAGGTTTTAAATGGATGAAAACAATGGCACATTACCGGTTTGGAGGTATTTTGGCAGATGATATGGGATTGGGGAAAACACTTCAAAGCATTGCTTTTCTGTCATCCGAGCTTACAAACATTCGTCATCAAAAACAGCCTGCACTGATTGTTTGTCCGTCTTCCCTTACGTATAATTGGCTCAATGAAATAAAGAAATTTGCGCCTGAATTTTGTGCGGTCATCATGGACGGAACGAAAGAAGAACGATTGAAAAAGCAGCGGGATATAGGAGATAAAGATATAATCATTACATCCTATCAGCTGCTACGCAATGATTTGAAATGGTACGAAAAACAGTCATTTCATACAGTCTTTTTTGATGAGGCCCAAGCTTTTAAAAATCCCGTCACACAAACAGCAAAAGCGGCGAAGAAAATACAGGCTACGAATAAGTTTGCGTTAACAGGTACACCTGTGGAAAATTCGATTGAAGAGCTGTGGTCTATTTTTCATGTTGTGTTTCCGGAATTATTCCTTGGCTTAAAAGAGTATAGTAAGCTTTCGAGACAAACCATTTCTCGCAGAAGTCGTCCATTCTTATTGAGAAGATTGAAGGAAGATGTGGTAAAGGAACTCCCAGAAAAAGTTGAAACGCTTGAAATGGTTGAACTTTTACCAGAGCAGAAAAAGCTTTATGGTGCTTACTTGGCTAAGCTAAGAGAAGATACGTTTAAGCATTTGGATAAAGATACTTTCCGCAAAAATCGTATCCGTATTTTAGCTGGGTTAACGCGCTTACGTCAAATTTGCTGTCACCCTTCATTATTTGTGGATGGTTACAAAGGAAAATCAGCAAAATTTGAACAGTTACTGCAAATTATTGAAGAGTCACAAATGGCAGGAAGAAGAGTGCTGATTTTTTCTCAATTTACGAGCATGCTTCAGCTTATTGGAAAAGAATTAGTCAATCAAGGCTTATCTTTCTTCTATTTGGATGGTCAAACATCAGTAGCTGATCGAGTAAATATATGTGATCGATTCAATGGAGGGGAACGAAGCCTATTTTTGATTTCATTGAAGGCAGGTGGTACCGGTCTTAATCTGACGGGTGCTGACACAGTGATTCTGTATGATTTATGGTGGAACCCTGCGGTGGAAGAACAAGCAATGGACAGAGCTCACCGCATCGGGCAAAAGAACGTTGTTCAAGTTATTAAACTCGTTACACGCGGCACCATCGAAGAGAAAATGAATGAATTGCAAGAAAAGAAACGACATTTAATTGAAGAAATCATCGACCCGGATGAACATATTTCATCCACATTGACAGAAGAGGATATTCGAGAATTATTGATGATCTAGAAAAAATGAAGTTAATCTAAAGTAATTGAGATAAATTGAGGCGTTTCATAAAGATATACAAAATGAAGCTGTCCAACCTCTTGTTGATCCTCGAAACACGAGAAAGGTGCCAGATTGTTTCTTTTGTTATCTTTTCGTTTCTGCAACGATTGCCGCTAAAGGGGTGCGGTCGTTTGAGGAAAAGCATCTTGCAAGGAAAATAAACGATAGCACAAGAGGAACTACCTACTAAAAAAGAGGCGAGGATGATTTTTCTAATCCTCTCCTTTTAGTCATGTTAAGAACAGTCGCATATAAATTGCTCCCAATAAATAAGTTATAGAAAAAACGATTGGGGGCTTTATATGGTCGTTACACCTGGGATTAAGGATTTACCGTATAC
>JBJEFL010000009.1:0-4406 GCA_051873995.1 Bacillus sp. (in: firmicutes) | reverse complement strand
CGCAGGCATCAAATCACTGGGCAAGGCGTTTCACCCTTGACCCGATAATGGGCTTTGCCCCTTAACCCCAGCATGGAGCTGCCGCCCCTTTGCATTCCCTGCACAAAGGGCTCCGCCCTCTGTACACCCGCCGGACAAAATGTAATTTCCGACACTGTCCCATCTGTCGGAATTTCCATCTCGCCCGGTTTTTCAAAAATCCTCAAATCGGATTTTCTCAAAAAATAAGAGCCGACACTTTGTCACTTTTTTGGGAAAAAGTCCAATTGCATCGGCTCTCATATTTGACCTTATCGGTCATATTCAGTTTTTCTATCGCATCCTCTCTGAGCATTAATGAGCAAAACAAAAGGCACTAACTTTTTTACGGTTGATGCCCTTTGGGTTACTCATTACATTATAAATTTAGTTTTCCTGTTTTGTCTCTCCCTATAAGTTGTTCGTCACCACGATCAATATTATTAACAGCATCCTTTATATCTTGATGAAATGTCCGTTGTGGTTGCACATTAACTTCGTCATTCTTTAACAGCCATGTACCACTAAAATAATTCGCCATTCTGTTATTTGAATAAGAAATTTCGTTTAGTTTTCCAGCAATATCCTTAAGATTTTGTTCAATCATAATTTGTTCATTTGGTTTTTCGGAAAAACAAATCCATCTACAATATTTTTCTTTCTTTTTGGTATTTCCCTTTCGGTAGGAAATATGTACTTTAACCATGGGAGCAATAGAAGTTACTATATTTGCTCCAGATATTGCCACACATCCTGTTATCTGTTCATTTGGATATAAAGTCAATGTGTTTTTGAAAATATCAGCAATTACAAATTTATTCTGCTCTCCATTTTTCTTTAATTCCTCAAAATTGATTTCTATTTCATCAGCTTCTGAATGTCCAGTATTAGCAATAGTCATATATAAGAATCCTTCCTTTTTAAACAGATGAAAGGAAAGTAACGGACTTAATCCATCAATATATTGAACTCGGGTTCGATGACTAAAATAAATGCTACTTAATACTGCCACACCTGAAATCACTACAGAAATCAATGCAATTTTATTTGCAACTGAACTATCAGCTATGATATGTAATAATTTTAATATTTCATTTATCTGCTCTGAACTCATATATTCTCCTTTTCATTTTCAACTTCATCTAAATTCATGTCATTCCATTCAATATCTTCATCCAAAGAAAATTTTTGCATTTTTGAATCAAAAATAGTTTCTTCAACAACCTTTACACATTCATCAAGATTTTTCAAAATATCTTTTCCCCAAAATCTAATTACTGTCCAACCTTGAAATAGTAGTTGCTTATTTATTTCATCATCCCTCTCCCTGTTCCTAGAGATTTTTTTTAGCCAATAATCACTATTATTTCCCTTTTCTAATCTTGGTTTAAGCACTTCCCAATCTTTTCCATGAAAGAACTCACTATCGCAGAATATAGCAATTTTATATTTAGTAAAAACAATGTCTGGTTTTCCCGGTAGTCCCGAATAATTTTTTCTGTAACGATATCCCCTTCTCCATAACTCTCTTCGTAACAACACTTCAATTTTCGTATCTTTACTCTTGATATGTTGCATATTTTTTTTCCTTTGTTCAGCTGTTAAATTATCTGCCATGATTATCTCCAGAAAAAGCTGACTCAACGAGCCAGCTTTACCACTATTTTATTGCCTCTAATATGTTCATTGCGATTCTATTTATCACTGGAACACATACCGAGTTTCCAGCCTGTTTATATAGTCGTCCATCGCTTTGGTTTTTCGGTAATTTATAATCTTTTGGAAATCCCTGTGTATTAAAACACTCTCTCGGTGTCATTTTACGCAATCCGTATTTCGTTTTGATTATACAAACGTTATGTCCTCCTTCCCCCTGATTAGCTGTTAAGGTAGGAACTACACCGCTTTTGTTCTGTCTCACATATTTTCTTCTCCACTGGTATATGGCTGGATTATTTATATTATCATCCTTTGTTGCTTCAACAAGCAACTTATAAATATCTCCTTTATATTTTCCTTCAGTATAATAGTATTTATCATCAACTTTATTATCAAAATCAATAATATCTTTTACTGTTGTCGTTAATGGAACGGACAGCGGCCAATGGAATTTATTATAGTCTGCTTCATCTCTAAATGCTACGATATAAATACGTTCTCTATTTTGAGCCATATTTCCATAATTCATTGCATTTAAAACCTGATATGTATAATGATAACCAAGTAAATCTAATTGCTCACATATCACCCGGAATGTATTTCCATTATCATGTCCAACTAAATTTTTCACATTTTCAAACAAAGCAACTCTTGGTCTTTTGGATTCCATCATTCTCATCAACTCAAAGAATAATTCTCCTCGACCTTTTTTATCTTCAAACCCCTGTCTATATCCTGCGATAGAAAATGCCTGACACGGAAATCCACCAATTATCACATCCGTTTTAGGAACATCTTCAGTAGGCACTATATGTATATCTCTTTGATCTACAACAACTTTAGGATAATTTAACTCAAAAGTTTCACTTGCATACGGATCAAATTCGTTTGCATAAACTGTTTGAAATTCGCCTGTTTGTTCAAATCCCAAATCTATTCCGCCTACTCCAGCAAAAAATGATGCTATACTATACATTTTTCTCTTGTCTCCTCGTTCATAATGTGTAAATCTTATCATAAAATGCGGCGCGCCGCAATATGGTCTTTTAAAAAGCAGAGATAAAACACTCTGCCTTTCGTATTATTTACCGATTAATCTTTGGTAGTATTCTGATACTCTGTCATAAGCCTTGCATCTTCTAATATCAAAGATAACATCAGGCTCTAAGTTCTGTGCATCTACAAACAGTGTTTGCAGACTTACATGTGGTCTTCTTCCCTGATTCTTTTGTTCTTGAATCGTTTGAGTCTTGTTTGCCGGATATTTTCCAAATTCCTCGGAATTGATTTTTAAATCGTAAATATACAATAAATTATCATCCAATTTGAATCTCAAAAATACCAGATCATCAAAGACACATTTTGGTCCAAAAGAGGATAAATCTCCTTCAAAGCGGGAAGTGGCTTTGAATTCAATCTTTTTTCCTGTTCTAGGATCAGTTGCATCACCTACTTCATCTCCACGATTCCACAAATATCCCATACAATAACAACCCATTGGTTCACTAATTGCATCCGGCATATTAATTCCCCTATGGCTGTTATTGGAAATATAAGTATTCAAATCTTTCCATTTGAAATAGGCATTGCATGTTTCATCAATTCTGGCATCATCTATTGTGATGTATCCAAATTCATTATATATCGCCATATTACCTGTTAGAGTGTTTTATCTCCACACATTGAAATTATAGCATAATTCTTCTTTTTTGAATACTTCAATAAAATTACATCTACCATGCCAACCAAAGAAACGGTAAATATCACTTTCAGAGTAACATTTACCGTTTCACGCTCTTATTTATTTTGAGATAAAGACAAGAGTATTTTTTTCACCAGTTTTTTCAAACATAGTCCATCACTTAGCCCTAACCGATAAAAGAACTGCTCAGCATCCGCACCGCTGTCAAAAATAGCATCACAGTATGCCCGGACTGCCTGTTGCTTCTCCTCTGGAAGCAAGGCCACCGCTTCCTGATACTTCCGTTCAATCTCGTCTTCTCTGCCCGGCTCTTTCCCTGCTTTCATCTCGCTGAATGCTTTCTGCATCCGTTCCTGAATGATAAAATCCACAAATTCCTTTAATGCTTCCTCTTTCATCCTCATACATTCCTTTCTATCTCACACACCAGACGTTCATAATCCAGAAATCCCCGGATATACATTTCCCGGCTGATATAGGCTTCTACTGCGTGTCTTGCCGATATGATTCGGTCAATGATCGTCCAGAATTCATGACCATATTTCTCAATGTATGGCTTTAATTCATCCATCGTTTTTTCGCATTCCCCTTCCAGTTCAATCAGCTGAGGATCAATCCGTAAATATGCCTCAAGCCTGATCTCATTCCAGTCGAAGTAGCTTTCCACTAATTCTCTTTTCATAATCGTGTCCCTTTCTGCCCTCTTCCTATGTAAAAGAGCGAATCCATTCTTCCAAAAAGATGATTCCTGCAATCACAATTTCAACCGTACATGGCAGGAGATAAAACAGGAAACCAGCCAATACCATTTTCAGGTATTCCCCGGAACTTTCCAGCCCAAAGCCATAGCTTAGCAGGGCGGTCAGAAGAAAAATTCCTCCAATTACCCGGAAGATAACTGCTGATATTCCAGATAAGAACTCCACAAACAGTCTTATTACTGTCAGAGCAGCCATCACAGGCAGGAACATGATTTTCAAAATTAAACGTATGGCTTTCATCCTGCTTCTCCTTCCTATCCGGCATT
>JBJEFL010000008.1:0-4417 GCA_051873995.1 Bacillus sp. (in: firmicutes) | reverse complement strand
ACTCCGAACCTATGAAAACGGATGAAATTCCGTTTCATCTGGCACGATCTTCTTAATAACGGCAATTTCTTCTTCCAAAACATTAGGTACAAAAAACTCCGTTCCCCAATGTCCTGATTGAAAAACAGACTCCTTCCCTTTATCTAAATGAACTGCGAACCACTTTAACCCTCCACATATATTCAAATTGCTGTACAATAAATACTCTTTCAGAGAAGACGTAACATTTCCTTGAAAGATAGTCATATTTTCTTCATAAGTAATGTTCATTGTTTGTTTATGTAGTAAGGCTATTTCTTCAATAGTCTCAACTTCTTCATTCCAACAATGAATGTCAACCGTATCTGCCTTTGATAAGTAATATTTGATTAACGCAGTCCAATAGTTATAGTTTCCGTTCAATGGCTTTGGAAAGGTTGAATCATCTTCTGTATAAGTGGCTATATGAAAAGCTAAATGATGTTCCAAAGTACTTCCCCCTTCACTATAGAATGTTGTTCCTCCCCTTGTCATTGAGGGTCGGTATTTATAAATGCTTCTTCTCTTTCCTTTCTTTGTAATATTTAATCAGAAATAAACCGATCACTACAATAAAAGTAATCATGATTGAGTATCTTGCAAGCATGAAGAAATATTCTGGATACGTATAAGCTGCACTTGAAGACATTCCATTTACATCTGTTGTTAGCCACGTTCTAGGTACGAAAACGAACAATAATGAAAAAGAAACAATACATGTATAAATGGCCGTTTTTACTAAAATTTTCTCCATTTTATCTCCTCCCTTAGTTTCTGTATTATTTTACCACAAAAAAGAACTGACTTTTGCCAGTTCTGATTCTACGCTCATGCACTTGTCGCTTCAATCTGTTATGCCTTCCTACTCTATATCTCCCTACGCGTCACCTGTTCTATCACGATTTTGCTGTGAGGAATGCTTGGCACACTGACCAGGCTGTAGCTCAAATCCTGCTTAGGCATCACGTAATCTATTTCATTCATCAAATAATGAAGGCTCACTTTCATCAATTCAACCGTCACCCACTCACCGGCACAACGATGGCCGAGAAAATAATCGCCACCACCTTGCGGAATGAAGGAGAAAGGACTTCCCTCCCACTTCGCAAACCGTTCCGGACTGAACATTTCCGGGTGATGCCAAATTTTCGGGTCATGATTCGTACCGTACAAATCCAATAGCGTTAATGTCCCTTTTTTAAAATAAAAATCATGCCACATAAAATCGCTTTTCACTTTTGCTGTGACAAACGGGAAAAACGGAAAATAACGACGCACTTCCTGCACAAACATTTGCATGTAAGCGTCATCACCATCCATCAGTTTCTTCGCTTTTTCAGGAAACTGGTGAATGGCAAGCGCTGTAAAATCAATGAAAATCGCTATTGCTACAATTGGCCGCAAAATATTGATGACTTCTACAGCAACCGTCTTCACATCCAACAGCTTTCCATTTAAATCACGATGCCATGAAAAGTGATGTAAGGCTGTATGTTCCGGCGGCTGTAAGCTTCCATTACGAACATCATGGATCAGTCCCTCAATCCACATTTCTGTTCGATTTCGTGCCAATCTGCCTAGCCAATGAGCCGGACCAATCGCAGCAGGAGACTCAAACATCGCACTCAAATCTTTTGTCCGCCTTTTCATTTCCTCTTCCTTTAACGGCACGCCTGCCCACCGACAGGCAATACGACACAGCAATTCCTTCACTTCTTCATAGAGGACAACCGTTTTCTGCCCTTCCCATTTACGAACCACCACTTCCCATTGTTCTGTCGCGATATCGGTCAAATTTTGTAGCCCTTTGGGAGACATCAGTGCCATAAACATCCCCTTGCGATGTACATGCGCCTGCCCATCGAGCGCCTGTACACCATTTTTTCCAAACAAAGTCTGCACAACCCGATGCGGCGCTGCCCCTTTTCGGATAAACTTATCATTATCGTAAAAAAGCTCAGCAGCTTCCCTACCTCCCATACAAATCGCTTTCTTCCCAAGAATTCGCGTCTCAAACACATCTGACTGAAAACTATGACGTCTATTCGCAATAAACAGATAGCCTTCCCTCATCAAACTAAAGCTATGGTCCAATCCTTCTTCTCTCGGCATTCTATTAGACATAAGAACAATCTTCCTTTTCTACAAGTATTGTTCTCATTCTTTCTAAATTTGCCCTCATTTACACGTGGGAATAAAAAGAAACATATCAACAACTCGAATTCCATTCTCCTGCCCTGTTTGTTGAACAAGGACTTCAACATAAAAGACTTATAAACGATACATAATCACGAAAGCTATGATGTAAAACCATAAATTTCTAAATATTTCGTTTTTCTGGTATAATAATAGTAGGGGTATCTCTTACTCACAAAGGGGGATTTTTCAATATGAACTATCAAAATATTACTGTAGCCGGTAGCGGTGTTTTAGGAAGTCAAATTGCTTTCCAAACAGCTTTCTTCAACTTCAACGTTTCTGTTTATGATATTAATGACAATGCTTTAGAGATTGCAAAAGAGCGCTTTCATAAATTGAAAGAACTTTACAAACAAGATGTAGGTGCAACTCAAGAACAAGTTGATGCAGCTTATGCTCGCCTTTCATTCCATACCGATTTGGCTGAAGCGGTCAAAGATGCTGACCTTGTAATCGAAGCTGTTCCTGAATTAATTAGTATTAAACAAACTTTTTATACGCAATTAAGTGAAGTTGCTCCTGAAAAAACGGTATTTGCTACAAACTCTTCTACAATGCTTCCAAGTCAATTCGCTGAATTCACTGGTCGCCCTGAAAAGTTCTTAGCTCTACATTTTGCCAATCAAATCTGGAAGAACAACACTGCTGAGATTATGAAACATCCTGGTACCGATATGACAGTATTTGATGAGGTTGTTGAATTCGCTAAAGCAATTGGAATGGTCGCTTTACCACTACACAAAGAACAACCTGGTTATATCTTAAATTCTTTGCTTGTTCCATTCCTAAACGCAGCTCAATCCTTAGTCGTGAACGGTATCACTGACCCAGAGACAGTCGATAAAACGTGGATGATTGCTACTGGAGCACCAAGAGGACCTTTCGCGATCCTTGATATTGTCGGTATTAACACACCATATAACCTGTCTGTTGCTCGTGCACAAGCAGGAGATCTGCAAGCTGCTAAAATCGCTGAATACTTAAAAACAGAATTCCTTGATAAAGGAAGACTTGGTATTCAAAACGGCAAAGGTTTCTACGACTATCCTAATCCAAAATATGCAGATCCTGATTTCTTAAAATAATCATCTATTTTAAATAGGGTGTCCCATTCTTGGGCATCCTTCTTTTCATTTCGCCGTACAGCCTTGAAATAGGGATAAATGAAAAGGATAGATACACACGCTATCTATCCAAAATATTGTTTCATAACACCAAGTAGGTCTAGTAAATGAAAGAATGTCTATGTTTCTTAAGATTAAAGTTCCACAATAGCGTATTCATAACCTATTGCGGTAAGAAATTTATACATATCTTCGATGGAAATAAAAAGAGTCTTCGTATTGTCATTCGCATGAAAGCTAATCAATTTTTCAGAGAGCATTTCTTTATCTAAATAGACTTTTATGTCGTGTTCATCATTGTTCAGCAAGCCAAAAATGGAAACCGCACCAGGCTTTAGTGCCATTTTTTTCATCAATCTTTCTGGTGAACCAAAGCTTATGCGTTTTTCATTAAGCATTTCCGCAAGATGCTCCATATCAAGTCGCTTTTCATCATCCATAACCACTAAATAGTATGCAGTCTTTTTTTTGTTGGTAAGAAAAAGTGTTTTCGTACGTACACCTTCTTTGCCTACAATATAGCTGTCTGCTTCTTCTGTTGTTAAAGCAGGAGGGTGTTCAACAACTTCATATGGAATATTCATTTTATGTAAGACATCATATACATGCTGATATGGTTCCATCAAGAAAAGACCTCCATTTCTTCGGACATTATTATTCTTTAATAATATTTTACCGTAAAAAATGCAAAAGAAACTATGAATCAGCGAAACTGCTCCATTACTCCAATAATCGAATTAGCTGAGATAAAACCGAACTCTCTACTATTTTATACGAATAGGTAAGGGTTTGAAGTGATCGCTCCCTTTTCCCCTCGTTCACACCGCAGTCGCCTGTCTTATACAAAGTATTAAAGGCCTTTACAAATTGGGTGAAGAATCATTCATCTTCAAAAAGGAAAGTTCTTTCTCAATCTCTCCGTCTATTTGTGCATCATCTAGTACATTCTCTTTCAAGTCAAGCAATTTATAGGCATCTTTATCCAGGATTTCTCTTTGAATTCGCTCAATATGTTTCTTACCATTTCTTTTATCTAACTTTCCTGAAATCATTAATTCTTGGATTGCTATTTGCTG
>JBJEFL010000007.1:18932-22962 GCA_051873995.1 Bacillus sp. (in: firmicutes) | reverse complement strand
TTTAAAGCAAGCAGCGCTGATCATGGGACGAAAATAGATGTGATTCGAAATAACGCTCACAAATATTCAGTATCAGCAATGTGTGACGTCCTCCATATTCCAAAAAGCACCTATTACTATCATGCCGATTTGTCTGGTAAACGTACATTTAAACTGGAAGATAAAGAGATTTCTAAAGAAATCGCCCGTATTTTCAAAGAAAGTCGGAATAATTATGGTACGCGTAAAATCAAGAAAGAATTGAGTAAATTACCAGAGCCAAAATACGTATCACGTCGTCGAATTGGGCGGCTCATGAAAGAATTAGGGCTTGTATCCAACTATACAGTAGCGCAATTTAAGCCACATCATTCAAGTTGTAATGAAGCACCTGTCCGCAATGAACTTCAACGTGAATTTAAACAGGACAAGGAATTGGTTGTCATTGTCAGTGATTTAACATACGTTCGTGCCGGAAAAAAGTGGCATTATGTATGTCTATTTGTCGACCTTTTTAATCGCGAAATCATTGGTCATCGTGCTGGTGCAAATAAAAGCGCGGAACTTGTGTATCAAGCAATCGCAAGCATCCATGGCAATTTAAACGATGTCAAAATGTTTCATACAGACCGAGGAAAAGAGTTTGATAACAAACTAATTTCAGAGAGTCTTGAAGCATTCGGTATTCAACGATCACTGAGCATGAAAGGATGCCCTTATGACAACGCTGTGGCTGAAGCCACGTTTAAGGTATTTAAAAACGAATTCGCTAATGGAGCTCATTTTACTTCTCTTGAACAGCTCACTCTTGAACTTGATGATTATGTTCATTGGTTCAATAACATTCGAATTCACGGAACATTGGGCTATTTAACACCCGTGGAATTCAAGCAACAGACCTTATAATTTTTGTCCAGTTTAGTGTTGACAATCCAAAGTAAGTTAAATAAAAAGGGTGGTGGTTTAACAAACTACCATCCTTACATAAAGTACATTACTAGATATTCCTAAGGGTACGGGTAAATTTAATAAGGATTTAGCAAAAGTTTATCTGAGGGATATAGAGGCTAAAACTGGACGAAAGGTTAATAAAGAGCAGATTCATCTTATAAAAGAAACCTTGAGAAACAAAAACTATGAAAAATTGACACCAAAAGAGACAGCTAAGCATAGAAGCAAATTTACATCGAGCTTGAAAGATAAATTGATTGCAGAATGGGAAGAAAAAACCAACCAAAAAGTGGCCAAGATATACAGAAGAAGTGCTCGATAAGAATGGAGAGGTTGCTCGGAGTATTGGTCAACCGTATGATGCCCATCATATCATAGAGAACAACTTTGGTGGCCCTCATGAGTGGTGGAATATTCATCCAGAAAAATATCCTAACGAACACCAAGCAGGGATACATGGAAAGGGAGCTCCATCAGGTAAACTATTTCCAAGGAGGTGAAATAGCATATGGCTGATTTTGAATTTATTAATGAACTAGGAAATAAAACTTACAAGGTATCTGAAGATGATATTTTAAAAGCTGAACAAAGAATGGACATCAGTTTTCCAAATGATTTAAAACAGTTATATTTAGAAGTTGGTTATGGTTTTATTAAAGGTCAAAGTGCTAATGCAATAAATAGAATATTGGGACCAGGGGCTGTAGCAGATATTAGATTAAGAGAAGGTGTTTTTGAATTTGACCCAGATTTAGATGAACTTTTTGACGATGAAGATAAACTTATTTTTTTTGAAGTAAACGAGGGTGTTTATATTTCATTAGATTTACAATTAGTTAATAATCCAATATATTATTTCGATATTCAAATAGCTGAATCGTTAGAGGATTTTTTTAAAAAGTTTCTCAATAATAATGAATATTGTATAGATTTAATTGAGGATTAGGCTTAATTGGTAGAAAAAGTAAAAATCAATGGACCTTGATTGGCTATGAACTGCCTTTCAAGGTTTCTTTTTTGTGAAAAATTTAAACTTTAGACGACATTGGATTACTGTTATTAACTATTTATAAAACAAATACAAAATGAATGGCAACAAAAAATTAAATAATTTTTTTAGTGTTTTAATTTGTATTGAGTGGGACTCAAATACCTTAACTTTTTGTGTATTTGTTAGGTGATGTCAAAATTTTTCGTCAATACTATGATGCAACGGGTGCTTACAAGTATGAGTACGTGGAGAGCATTCCAGAAGATCAAACTGGTGAGGAGAAAGAAGTTGGTTCAGAAGTAGTTTCCTTTATTCCTGACTTTATTCCGATACTATCGAATATTAAAGCGGCTATAGAAGCATTCAGCGGTGAGGATCTTATTACGGGAAGAGAAATTGGCGATGTCGAGCGAGCTGTATTAGCAGCTGCCATACTAGGCGGTCCAATTGTCAAAGGTGCACAAGTAGTAGGAAAAGCAGCCATGAAGCAGCTGCTAAAAGTGAAGAATGTACTTCATCCAAACAAAGTGAAATCACTGGCGAAGGATTTTTATGATGACTACATCCAAAAAAGCATTCAAAAAGGTGCTTCCGCATTTAAAGATTTAGTCAAAAAAGTGGCCGATCTACCAATGCCATTCAGCTCAATTCTTGTCACTGCAAACGGTATGTCTGTCACCAAAACCATTGGTGAATCGATGACAGAAGCGAAAGAATCCGTCATGCAGATGGCTGGGAAGGTGAAAGAGAGTGTTTCGGGTAAGGGTATAGATAATGTTAATCATCCTATAAGAACTTATAGGAATGCTGATTTGAAAAAATTAGAAGAAAAATATACTGCAGATCCAAGAATTACAGTAGAAATGCCTTATGTGGGGTAAGGGTAAACCAGGAACCAATTCAGAAGGTTGGTTACGTGATAAAGACTTTTATTGGAAAGAAATAATGAACCAACATCCAGAAAGTTTAAGTAAAGCAAATAAACAAAAAATTCAATTGGGTTTCTCTCCGATAAATGATAAGACATTTAGAGAACATTTCCCTCAATATGATATAAAGGAATTATATAATGATAAATTAATCCATCATCACGTAGGTGGGGGTGGTCAAGCAGTTGCAGTGCCTTCAAAGCTACACCCAGGAACAGGTGGTATACATAATGCGTAAAAAGCTGCAGGTGTTTGGGGAAATGATAGTGAGTATGCTGAATTACTTGAAAAATTTTCAAATAAGTAAAGGGTGATAACTTTGTCAATAAAAAAAGCAATGCAGATATACTTTCAAATGAGAAAAGAGATGGCTAATGAAGGTTTAGATTTTTTATTTAAAACACCAATTAGTAGTGAAGATAACCTAATAATTTATGATGGTGAAGTTGATGAGGATGAATATATCTCATGGAAACCTGTAGAAATAACTGTTTCACAAGACTTTACAAGTTTAGAAGATGAATTTGATATAAAATTGCATAAAACAATAGTGGAATATTTTAACTCATATTGGTTTGCAGATTTAGATGGATTTTATCAAGAACACTATATTACATTAGAGCCTGTCCTACCGAATAGTGAGATAAGTTCATTCCGAGAGTCATTGAAAGGATATAAAGAAAATCATGGTGATAGTTTAAAGAAGATACCTATTGGGATTGAGGGGAATGGTTTGTTGGTGGTTATTGAGAACAATAGTGGAATAATACAATTAGAAGATTTTGAAAGAGGTACATTTGAGCATATTGCTGAGAATATTCAAGAATTAATAGGGAATTTGAGACTGAAAAGATAGCATTTCATTTAGTGTCGAATATTTCAACAAGGGTAAGTACACAATTATTTATAAAAAACTAACTTTTAAGGAATTAGTTGAACTAGTAAATAAAATATGTAATCCTAAGCTGTCTGATGAAGAGGTAAGTGAATATATAGAAATTTTAGAAGAAAATGTTCCTCCCCCTGCTCCTAGTGACTTAATTTTTTGGAATGATGAGGATTTATCTTCAGAGGAAGTGGTGGAGATTTCCTTAGCGTATAAAGAAGAAAAATAATAACACTTAGAACACCGTATTAGCAGAACCTTGAATGACTATTTATCATTCAAGGTTTCTTGTTG
>JBJEFL010000007.1:0-18832 GCA_051873995.1 Bacillus sp. (in: firmicutes) | reverse complement strand
TTGTTGATGTATTTGTGGCTTTTTTTGTAGAGGATGACTGTTCCCAGTATGATTCCTGCCGCAATCCAGATGGATATATTTCCTAAAAAGGTGCTGGAAAGTGTGCCGAGTAGTGCTCCGCCAATGAAGGACAGAATGATGAAAGAGAAACTTTTGAATTTCCTCATTTCTTCCGGATCGTGATTGGCGAAGGCTCCATAGGAAGCTTGGGCAGCGGTTCGTAAATTTCCGGTTGTGATAGTGGAGTTGTAGCTCCAATTTTCCAGTTTGTTGAAAGTTGCGATTTGCAAGGAAGACACGAATGCTATTGTCATGGTGACAATCATGTTAGGAACGCTTGCTGGCAACAAGCCGACGATAAATAAAATGATACACTCCAATGCCAAGACAACCCGTCGATGTTTTTCTAATCGCTCCTTCATATGTGCCGCTACCAGGACACCGGCGATAAAAGCGATAAAAGGAGGCACGTTTTGAATGGCTCCATTATATTCGGTACTAGCCGCTCTCACCGCAAATAATACCGTATTGCCAGTTTGCGCCGTCGCAAATACGCCATCTCTTGTAATGTATGTATAAGCATCCAAAAATCCGCCGACCAAGGCTAAAAGCATACCCATTAACAGGGAGTCAGCAGTTAATACAAACCACTTTTTCGGTTTACGTTCCATTTGTTTGATCCCCTCAATCTATTTATTAAAATCATTCCTCAAATGGCTTAAGCTTATGTACTTTTATAATAAAAATGTGGAATGGATTGTAAATAGTTTTTGTAATCGCTCCGAGATAGTATTGAATCCCAATAAAGCAAAATCATTTACGCAGAATCTTTACGACTATATCAAGAAAGGTTATTTCGCTGTTAATGATTTGGTGAAAAAAGTAGCCGATACATTTAGTCTGAAGATTACCACCGTAAACGGTCTGTCATTTTCAAAAAACATTGCAGAATCGATTGCGGAATTTAAGGAATTTATCATGCGGATGAAGTTTATAATTGTAAAGACATATAAATTGTCTGTTGTTTTTCGGTAAGAACCTCAAATTCATGATGAGCATATCGTTATTAATGAGGTGATTACGATGAATTTCAACTATGAAGAAATCGGTACATTTAATGCGACGAAAGCGGCGAAAGGGCTTGTTGAATTAGCCAATAAAATGAAGAAAGAAAATAAAAAAGAGGGTAAAAAGTCTGATTAGATTTTTTATCTTCTTTTTTATTTTTATACAGCAAACGAAATGATGGATGAAAAATAGCGATTAACTATATGCCGATAAAAATAGAGCATTAACAGATGTTAAGCTTCTAGAAGGCTCATATGTATATGAAGTGAACTACAGTGACGGATTATACATGGAAGCGCTTTTAGTTCCCTTGAGTGAATACGAAGGAAATCTTCTTCAAGAGCAAGAGCAAATCAATATCGAATATAAATTTTTCTTCGGTGATCTCGTTCAGTTGGAAGGGTACCCGGAGGAATATTACAAAGTGGTCGGTTTTCGGACAGAAATATGGCGCTATAAAGAAAATGCCTGGGAAGATGTAGTGTATGAACTGTCGCGATTGACGGATGGGGAATGGCTTGAGGCGCATGAAGATGAATTGATCCTCGTCGCAGATGCGGAAAATGCGGATGTATATTTTCAAAAATTAGGCTTTATTTATCCTTATAAAAATACGGGGACGAGCAAAGAGGCAAAATTGCATAATTCGATGAGAAGGGCAGAGTGGAAAGCTCTTCAAGAACATAAAGAACGAAAAGAAATGATTGATCATCTGTTAGATTTATATAATGATTATAATTTCTTATATGACCTTTTCCAAGATGAAGAATATAAAAAAGTAACGCTTCTGGCTTTACTGAAATTGAAAAAAATATCAGTAGAAAATAAGAAAAACAGTTCGAGAAGATAGAATGCCGAAAAATTATTCAAAAATAAATCATAATAGTTTTACTTATGTTAAAAAATGTAATATTATTTCAAATAACCACATAAAATTTTTTAGTGCATGCAAGAACATGTGCATGCATTGTGGTGAAAAAAGGAGGCGATCTTTTTGCGTGAAATTGAGGTTGTAATTGATACTGAAGAAATTGCAGATTTTTTCTTTCGGGAGTTAATGAAGAGAGGATATGTACCTTCAATTGAGGAACTCGAGGAGATTGCAGACATTACTTTTGATTATTTATTGGATAAATGCATTATTGATGAAGATATGGAAGAATGACAATTAAGTTGTAGATAGGACGGCGGTTTATACCGTCGTTTTTATATGGAATTTTATTTGAAACCTTTCAGTGTTTGAAGCCGTATATGTATGTAAGTAAACTTGGAAGTCAAAAGGTGATTGTTGAATGGCCGATTGCTTCTTAAAAAGTTGACACTGATAAATAAGAACTAAAGGGGAGACTGTTATGTTAAAGAAATTTTTAAAATCTATGTTAAACAGCGGAAGCTCGAAATATAAGCATTACTCTTCTTCAAGCAGGAAAAAGTATCATTCTCATAAACATAACTATTATGGTCACAAACATTATAAAAAAGGGCATAAGAAAAGCTTTTTCAGCTCTCGTAGTTTTTTTAGCAGCTAAGAAGGTGCAGATATATGCTTCTAAATTTTTTTCAAGAAAGAAAACAGCATGCATTAGTGCACGAGTATATCCGGAATGGCACGGGCTTTAAAGTTGAAAAGGTTTTGGGCAGTGGTTCATATGGTGTAGCATATGCGCTGCAACAACCGGAAGCATCAGAAAGAGTGGTGCTGAAACATTTACGTGCCAAGCATAAACGTAAAAAGAAGGTGAGGACTCAATTTCAACAAGAAATTTCTTTCTTGAAAATGAACATGCATCCTAATCTTCCTTCTGTGCTTGATGAAGGTGAAATCGCCAATCTTCCTTATTATATGATGGAACATGTAAATGGTGTGACGTTTGAACAGCTAATTTTTGAAGAAGGTAAACAATTTACCGTTCAACAAGCGTTGTCCATCGTAAAGGAATTGCTGGATATTATCGTTGCTATTCATGATAAAGGCGTTGTGCATCGCGATTTACGGATTCCGAATATTCTTATGAAGGATGGTAAATTATATGTAATCGATTTTGGATTGGCAACAATGATTAAAGAAGATATTGACATGGACCAAGTACGTAATCCGAAAAAAGTGGAAAATCATGCAAGTGATTTATATTATATCGGTCATTTTCTTCTTTATTTATTATATTCAACCTATACGCCGGTCCGGAAAAAAGAAAAAAGTTGGCAAGAAGAATTGCAGATTCCTGAGCAAGTAAAAAATTTTATCGAAAGACTATTATGGTTACAGCCGGTGTTTCCGAGTGCAATTGCAGCACGCGAAGAACTTCTGAAACTGATCAATGGGGGAATAGAGGATGTCTGTTTTTAATAAAATGTTAGCAAGTATAGGAATTGGCAGTGCGAAAGTAGATACAAAAGTAGAAAAAGAGACATATATGCCTGGCGAGTATATTCGTGGGATTGTGGAAGTGAAGGGAGGAGCAGTAGAACAGCAAATTGAAGAAATCTATCTTTCGCTTCATACACGCTATATAAAAGAGAGTGATGATAAAAAATATGAGAAAACAGCCGTTATTGAGCGTATTCGGCTGAACGAACCGTTTGTCATTGCGTCGAATGGGACGCGAGAAATCCCCTTTTCTTTTCAGTTGCCGCTCGATGCACCATTAACCTATGGACGTATTAAAGTATGGATTGCAACTAATTTGGATATTCGAAATGCCATTGATCCAACCGATGAAGATTATTTGAAGGTTGTACCGACTCCACTTATTCATTCCGCTTTTCTGGCATTGACGGAATTAGGCTTTAAACTGCGGAATGCGGAATGTGAGGAAGCCTCTTATCATTTGCGAAAACGCGTGCCATTTATACAAGAATTTGAATTCGTTCCATACAGCGGAGCATATAGAGGAAAATTGGATGAATTAGAGTTCACTTTCTTTCAATCAAGCGCCGATCAAGCGGAAGTGTTACTTGAAATCGATCGTCGAGCACGCGGCTTTTCCGGTTTATTTGCGGAAGCGCTGGATTTAGATGAAACGAAAGTTCGTCTGATGATCAGTGAAGATGATATACCAAATATGAAAAGTGTTTTATCGAATATTATCAGTAAATATGCTTAATCTCCAAAGGGTTGTTCCGAAGAGTTTATTTTGGACAACCTTTTTTCCATGAAATGGATTCCTATAGCTGTATTTAGGCAATAATAGGGGATTGAAGCAGTTATTAAAATAAACAAAAATTAGATAACGATTTAAAATTCCCCAAAAGATATGTTATAGTAGTTAGTGGAATTTGTTTTAGGAGGATACATAACATGAGTGTACATATTGGAGCTAAACCAGGTGAAATTGCAGAAACAGTCTTACTTCCTGGAGATCCGTTAAGAGCAAAATATATTGCAGAAACTTTTTTGGAAAATCCTGTTTGTTATAATGAAGTTAGAGGAATGCTTGGTTACACAGGTACTTATAAAGGTAAGCGAATTTCCGTGCAAGGAACAGGAATGGGAGCACCATCTATTTCAATTTATGTGAATGAGTTAATTCAAAGCTATGATGTGAAGAATTTAATCCGTGTTGGTACTTGTGGTGCCATTCAAAAAGACGTGAAAGTAAGAGATGTTATCCTGGGTATGTCAGCATCGACAGATTCTAGAATGAACCAGCTTACGTTTAATGGAATCGATTATGCACCGACAGCTGATTTTGATTTGTTGAAGAAAGCATATGATGCAGGTGTTAACAAAGGCCTACAATTGAAAGTAGGGAATATCTTTACAGCAGATTCTTTCTATAATGATAATGCAGACCATGAAAAATGGGCTAAATATCAAATTTTAGCAATTGAAATGGAATCTTCAGCATTATATACAATCGCGGCAAAATATGGCAGAAAAGCACTGTCTGTATTGACTGTCAGTGATCACATCATTACAGGTGAAGAAACTACTGCAGAAGAAAGACAAACAACATTCAACGAAATGATTGAAGTTGCGTTAGAAGCGGCTATTCAAGAGTAATACATGGAAGATGAAGAAAGAATGTTTCAGTCACTTTACCTTTTGAATAAGTAGACAGGTTGAGGGCTGGACATTCTTTTTTCCTCTGCCTTTAAGAAAATCCACAGAGGGGAAGCCTGTGCACATGACTAAAAGACTATCATTGATTATCGCTTCTGTATTCCTATTGAGCGGCTGCCAATCTTTGCAGTTTAATTTTACAGATGAAGATAATCATGCATCTGTCAATGATCAAGCTGCTGAAAATGTAGAACAAGATGGACAAGCAACGAATGAAGAAGAAATAGATGATAATCAAATCGAAAATGATTTCACTTTACCGTCTGAGTTTTTCAATCAAGTGACGGAAACGGATGGTAAAAAGGTGATTCAAAATTACGAAAATACATTGGCATTAGTGAATAAAGAATATTATCTACCTGATACGTATGCTCCTAGCGATCTTATGAGGGCAAATGTGAATTACTCTTTCGGTGATGAACAAGTGGAAAAAGCCTTATTGAGAAGTGAAGCTGCATCTGCACTTGAACAAATGTTCCAAGCTGCCGAAAGTGAAGGAATCGAATTGTATGCCGTTTCTGGTTATCGTTCGTATGAACGTCAGCAGGTGGTTTTTAATGCGGAGGTAGCGGTGAATGGGCAAGAGGCTGCGGCAGCAGCTGTAGCAGTTCCAGGTTCAAGTGAGCATCAAACAGGTTTAGCGATGGATATATCAGCTCGTTCAGTTTCTCTTGAGTTAACTCAAGATTTTGAACCTACCGTGGAAGGTCAATGGTTAGCTGAAAATGCTCATAAATATGGTTTTATCCTTCGTTATCCAAAGGGGAAAGAAGAGATTACCGGCTACAAATTCGAACCTTGGCATTTCCGCTATGTAGGAGAAGAATATGCACAAGTCATTTATGAGAATGATTTGACTTTAGAGGAATTCTTTAATATTGTTAAAGAAATTTAATCGTTTTCAGCACGCATGTAAACGTTTGGCGGAATATTTAAATAGCATTCGACCAACAGCCAGTCGGTTGTAAGGGGATTGAAGGTTATTGATTGAATGGTTCAGTATATTACAAGTATAGTCAATGGTGAATGAGGTGAAATCATGCAGGAAGAAAAAAAAGAGCAAGAAGGGAAATCCTCTAAGTATATTCGTTTTAAAAAATTTCACTTCATCATGGGTGTTTTTCTAATTATTTTCTTGTCGGTAGGTGTAACAGCAGTGGCGTTGCTTGTCGGAGAGGAAAAAGTACAACCTGTGAAATTGACGGACCGAGAGGAATTCGAGACCCTTTATGAGGCATTTGATACAATTCAAAATGAATATTATACGGATGTTGATGAAGATGTATTGATTAATGGAGCCTTAAATGGCATGTTTGAGGCGTTGGATGATCCATATTCAGATTACTTGGATGCGGATGAATCAAGCAGCTTTAATGACCAAATTTCTTCTTCATTTGAAGGAATCGGTGCTGAGATTCAACAGGAAGACTCGCAAATTGTGATTGTTTCGCCGATTAAAGGTTCACCGGCTGAAAAGGCTGGACTGCAGGCGAATGACATCATAGTCAGTGTAGATGGGACAAGTCTTCAAGGATTAAGTTCGTCGGAAGCAGTTAAATTAATCAAAGGTAAAAAGGGAACAGATGTGAAGCTAGTCATCCAACGTGGTGAAGCAGAGCCATTTACTGTGACCATTACGAGAGATACAATTCCGATTGAAACAGTTTATGCAGAAATGGATGAGAATAAAATTGCCCATATCCAAGTGACAAGTTTCTCTACAAATACGACAGAAGAATTAAAAAGTGCTCTTCAAGAGATGACTACTGAAGGCATGAAAGGTCTTGTATTGGATTTGCGAGGTAATCCGGGCGGTATTATGGAGCAAGCAATCAATATAGCCAGTATGTTTGTACCAGAAGGAGAAATTTTATTCCAAGTAGAAGATCGAGACGGCAATAGGCAAGCATATACTTCTGATAGTACGGAAAAAGTTGATGTACCGGTTGTTGTCTTAATTGATAGTGGTAGTGCAAGTGCATCAGAGATTGTAGCGGCAGCTGTACAAGAATCAGCGGGAATCACCGTCATTGGGGAAACATCGTACGGTAAAGGCACTGTTCAAACAGCGAAAGAATTGGAAGATGATTCTACAATCAAGTACACAACTGCAAAATGGCTAACGCCAAATGGTAATTGGATTAATGAAAAAGGTGTTGAGCCTGATATTTCTGTATCCTTGCCTTCATATGCGCAACTAACATATATATCGCCAGATGAAACATATAAAACTGGTTCAACAGCTTCTGAGGTAGAAGTGGCTGAAAAAATGTTAGAAGCAATCGGTTATAATCCAGGAGAAGTGAATAGCACTTACGATGAAAATACTGAAAAAGCAGTGGAACAGCTTCAAACTGATAACGGGTTAGAAGTGACCGGTATTTTAACTGGAGATACGACTCTTACGTTAATGAGTAAATTGAGTGAACAAATTGCCAATAATGATACGCAGTTACAAAAAGCGACAGACGTTTTATTGGAAAAGTTAAAATAAAGAAAAAAGCTAGTTGATGATAGATCAGCTAGCTTTTTTTAATGAATAAATGCTGCTTAATACGGATAATGTCTGTTTTGTTCAAAAAAAGTTCATTTTCAAGACGAAATATTATCATATTTTGAATTATTTTTGTATAATGAAAACTCAGGATGGGAATGTAATAAAAAGAGTGTATAGTCATTATTTGGTAGTTTTGTATACTTGTAGTTTTTGGAATTAATCAACTTTTAGTAAACTGTATTTTATTAAAATACAGTTATGAAAGGGTTTGCACAACAAGAATCGACAAAGGGGTAGATGCGAGTGAAATTGACAACAAAAATTCTTATTGCACTTGTAATAGGGGCGTTAGTTGGATTAGGTCTGAATATTTTCGCGCCAGATGTGTTTCCGTATTTAAATAGTTATGTATTTGTGCCTCTGGGCACGATTTTTATCAACTTAATTAAACTGCTTGTTGTTCCGATGGTGCTGTTCTCAATCATTTTAGGGACAGTTGGTTTAGGGGATCCGAAAAAACTAGGAAGTATCGGTTTGAAAACGGTTGTTTACTTTTTGATTACAACAGGGTTTGCTATTGCTTTGGCAATGTCATTAGCTCTCATTATTGAACCAGGAAATAAGGGTGAATTCAATGTTGAAACAGCAAACTATACGGTTGAAGATGCTCCTTCCATTTCAGAGACATTATTAAATATCATTCCAACAAATCCATTTGCGTCTTTAGCGAATGGCGATATGCTGCAAATTATTGTAATCGGTGTTTTGATTGGATTTGCATTAATTGCTTTAGGTAAAAAAACACAAGGAATTGTCAATTTGGTTGAACAAGGAAATGACGTCATGATGTATTTAGTGCATCTAGTCATGAAGCTTGCGCCTTACGGAACATTCGGTTTAATTGCAACAGCGGTCGGTAGCCAAGGATTGAGTGCGATGAAAGCAATGGGGTTATATATGATTGTTGTTGTATTAGGTCTTTTCTTGCATTCCATTATTGTATATGGTGGCACGGTATTGTTATTTGCCAAGAAAAGTCCTCTATGGTTCTTTAAAGGCTTTGCTCCTGCTCTAGGAGTGGCGTTCAGTACGTCTAGTAGTAATGCGACTTTACCGGTTTCGATGGAAGCGGCTCAAGACAATTTAGGTGTTAAGAAATCCATCAGTAGTTTTGTTCAGCCGCTTGGCGCAACAATCAATATGGATGGAACGGCAATCATGCAAGGTGTTGCGACAATTTTTATTGCTCAAGTATACGGAATAGATTTAAGCTTTGGCGCATTAGTTACAGTTGTATTGACAGCAGTATTGGCAAGTATCGGTACGGCGGGAGTGCCAGGTGTCGGTTTAATTATGCTGGCAATGGTATTGACGTCAGTCGGCTTACCGGTAGAAGGAATAGCTTTAATTATCGGTATTGACCGTCTTCTTGATATGACAAGAACGGCTGTAAACATTACAGGCGATGCGGCTTGTGCATTAATGATTTCTGAACAAGAAAAAAGAAAAGAATCGGAAGCAGTGTAATGATCACTGAAAATGATTGAAAGAAAAGGCGAAGCGGATTAACAGTAGGTTGCTGTATCCATTTCGCCTTTTTGTGCCTTTTTTGATGAATGCATACATTTGTTGTTTGAAAGAACGTGTGGCATTACGTATGTATTTGTAATTGATGTCGGATACTTTTTTTCTTCTCTTCAATCAATTCACTGAGAAATTGTTTGTAGGATTCATTATCAGTACTTTGCAGTTCCTCAAACAATGTTTGTAGATGCTGTAGGTGTTCGCGTAAGTCAAATCCCTCAAAGCTCGATCCCCCAGATTCCACTTTTCGCAAAATAATTTCTACTAATTTGTCATAGCTAGCTTCAATTGATTTTGTCCCTTGCCGGATATAGATTGCTCCGTACTTTAATTCTCCTTGATTAACAACTGACGTATAAGGTACATATCTAGGGTCGTATTCAATAATAAGAACTTGAAACGTTTTCCCTTGGAGTTTAGTATGCGTTCTTTTGGAAAAAATAAAATCTTCTGTCCGGTATTTCAAATACTTCGGCAACAGATGTTCTAGTTTATTATCGATATCCGCTTTATCCAAAATATCTTCTGGTTGCAGTCCGTCTAAAACGGGTGTACCATCATCTAATTGATTAACGCCGACAATGATACAGCCTCCACCGGAATTTGAAATAGCAAGGATATGTTTAGCTAACTTTGTCATTTCAATCCATTTGGTTTTGAAATCCAAGAAATCCGTTTCACCGGTATTTTGCAATAAAACTTCTTTCAAATTTTCATTCGTTGGATCAAGCATAAATTGTCTTAAAGCAATCGGGTATATTTTCGAATAAAACATGTGCAACCTCTCCGTTTTTTGTCTTTATTGCGTAATACGCTGTTGGTTGAGTCTTGAGTTATAATCGTACTTATTTGGATTGATTAGAGGGAGATGTTTCCCTTTTCATGTAACTGCATTGCTTATTCATTACATTGCTTTTAGATACGAAGTCTTCTGTTCAATAATGTTCAAAAGGATGAGTAAGTGAATACAATAATCTTTATTTATAAGTATAATATTTGTGGCACAAATATGTAAGAAAGAATAAAATCATTCATTAAAGAGTAGAAAAGCGTATTTTGGATTATGCATGATCATTTGTTTTATGTTACTATGTTTGAACATAGTAAGCGAAAGAAGAGGAGCGTACATATGAAACAAATAGAAGTATATATTATAGGTGGTTTTCTTGGCAGCGGTAAAACTACGTTACTGCAGCATATTATGCGACAGGAAAAAGAGGCCGGAAGAAAGATTGCGGTCCTTATGAACGAGTTAGGCAGTATTTCGATTGATTCGGCCATTATAGAAGGTGAAGGAGTTCCTTTTAAAGAATTGTTTGATGGCTGTATTTGCTGTACGATTTCGGAAAAGCTAGAAGCACAGCTGGATGCTTTGTTGCGTGAAAATAATTTAGACGCCATTTATATCGAAACGACAGGAGCGGCACATCCAGTGGAAGTTGTGGATAGTATTATGTCCCCGTTATTGGCTGATCAATTATCTTTTAGAGGAATTATTACGGTTGTAGATTTGTCTCGTTGGAAAGATCGAGCAACATTTTCTCCGCAAATTCGTCAGTTGATGGTTGAGCAAATTGTACATGCAGATACGATTTTGCTGAATAAAGCGGATAAAGTGACTGAAAAGGAAAGTAGTAGTGCCCTTTTTGAGATTCAAGCTTTGAATAATGAAGCATTATGTTTATTTACTGATCAAGCGCAAATCAGTTTAAATAACTTTCAAAAAAGAAGTCTGCCTACTAGGAAAAAAGTGACATCAACATCTCACAGTATTGCCGATTTGCAATTGCAGACGATTCTTTACACATTTGAAACATCCATTTCCTATGAATCATTTGAAAAATGGTTGAGAAAATTGCCGGAGACGGTATATCGTATCAAAGGCTATATCGGGTTTAGCCACTCTCAATACCCATATTTATTTCAATATTCTTATGGCACACCCGTCATGGTACAGGAGTTAATGAAAATGCCTTTGAATATAGTCATTATTGGACAACATCTAAATAAGGATGAGATCATTGGGCAATTAAGTGAATTGGAAAAAGAAGCGCGGATGTAAGAGGAGGTGTCTGAAAAGTCATTTTATGATTTTTCGGATGCTTTAACCGCTCGCATTCTTCGTTGCTGATCCAGCTCGACTGACAAGCGCTTTCAAGTCAGTCTGAAGAAATGTATTGAAAATAAGGTTTCTCGACACCCTCAAAAGAACAAGTTCAACACTTGTTCTTTTTTTGTTTTCTTGTTATGAAATGTAATGGTTAACTAAGAACGGATAATACATTTAGTGGTTTATAGGTAAAACAAATTTTATTTATAAAGATAAAAACTATAAAATAATTATGTTGAAATAAAATAAAACTCAGTGTTATTTCATTAAATATTTCCGTATGCAGTAAATGATTTTTCATCCTCTATTAAACCACATGTAGCACATTGCACGCGTAAAGTCGGGCCGTTGTAAGGAAGATGATACGGTTCGAGTAGATTTTTGCTGTATTCATGTATGATTTCTCCTGTTTGAGGATCCTTTTTTACAGGATGGACAATCTGCTCCAATAAATTAAATCTTGTTTTGTTTGTTTTGCAATTCGGGCATCGATAAACAGTGCTCATAGCAGTGCTCCTTTTATAAATTATATTTATATATTTCACAAGTTATGCATAATTATGTATGATAAGACAAAATGATGAATTTTGGATTATTTATTCAAAAACATCTCACATTTAGTTCATATTTTTTCTGTATTCTTGTAAAAGAGTAAGAATAACTTGTCGTATCTTTTCTATTGAAGAGAAAGGATATATAAGTTTATTTTTTCTTGGAATATATATAAGGGGATTGATCTGGACAGTGTTGCAATATTATGGCGCTTATACTACTGACAATAAGATATTTACAAAACGAAGGTCGATTGCACAAAAACAAACAGATAAAAGATGGAAGTCTTTTTTTTTCGTATTCCCCACTTTTACTTTTTGTAGTAAGGCGTAAACAGGTGACAGTCAGAGGTTCGCTATCATGTTTTTAAGACAATTGAATATTCAAAAAAAGCTAAAAATCATTACTTATTTCATTTTAATAGTAAGTATGGGGATTGTGTATTTTACTAGTGACTATATGTATAAAAGGTACTATATCGATGATGTGACGAATCTTCTCATAAGTCAAACCGAAAAGGTTATTCAGCATTATCAAGATGGCATGTCATTGAATGAGATAGAGGAATATATTAAATGGTACAATTCTATTTCAAATACGGAGTTCGGTATGTTTATGGTGCCTGAAAATGAAGGTATTTATGCGCTTAATGAGGTGAAAATTAACTTTATTACGGAAGAGGATTTACAAGATTTGACTGATGGTCAACCCATTACTAAATTTGCTTTTGATCAAAATCTTGGTTATGAGGTTCTAGTTGTATATCAACTAATCATGGAAGATGATGAAATAAAAGGTTTGTTCTATTCATATCGAAATTTGACCGAACTGCACCAATACATAAATAAATTTCATCTTTATTGGATGCTAGTTTTCACTTTCTTTATGTTTATTATCATTTATATCTCATCAAAATTGATGGAAAATGTAATCCAGCCGTTAGAAAAGATGAAGCAGGCAGCGCTAAATGTTTCGGTCGGAAATTATGATGCGATTATTGAAAGCAATTCAAAAGATGAATTTAAAACATACACACAAGCGTTTAATCAAATGACATATGCATTACAGGAACAAGAGAAACAACAACGTAATTTTTTAGGGGATCTTTCACATGAACTCCGTACTCCCCTAACTTATGTAAAAGGTTATTCTCATGCTTTGCTCGATGGGGTCATTACAAAAAAGGATGAGCAAAAGAAACATTTGGAATTAATCATCAAAGAAACCGATCAATTGCAGAAATTAGTGGGAGATGTATTGGATTTAACTAAGCTTGATTCCGGTGCATTTGATTTTGAGTTGTACCCGTTATCATTGGCACAATGTGTGGAAGATGTAATGACTAAATATGAATATATATTCCAAAACAAAAACTTAGAATTAGAAATGAGTTTAGATTTTGATGTCATTATTAATGGCAATGAGTCCAGAATTGAACAGATTATTAGAAATCTCTTGGAAAATGCAATCCGTTATTCAGATGCCGGAACACAAATCAAAGTTGATTTGGAGCGCTGTAATGAATATTGCACGTTAATGATTGCTGATCAAGGAATGGGTATGACAGAGGAAGAATTGCTAAGAGTGAAAGAACGTTTCTATCGAGTGAAACAAGCGGAAACGAGATGTGCCGGGGGGAGTGGGATCGGTCTTTCGATAGTGGAAAAGCTGATAAACATGCATGGCGGGGAAATGTCCTTTGCAAGCGAACAATCTGTCGGAACGAAAGTCATTTTACGTTTTCCGGTTGTTTCATAAGGATTAATAACGTTTTAATAACGGATAGATAAGAATAAGTTGAGCTTTGCATAAAAGTGAAAATAAAGAGGCTTTTAATGTGATTGGAGAATAAGTGAGCATGGCAGGCTATAAGGTTTTAGTTATAGATGATGAAGAGGATATGCGTAATTTAATTGAAATGTATTTATTGAACGAAGGTTACCTTTGTATCCAAGCGAGTAGTAAAGAGGAAGCCTTAAAAGCAGTAGTAAATGAATCTGTGGATATGGTGTTATTGGATGTAATGATGCCTGGGCATGATGGATTTGTCATTTGCGAAAGTATTCGGGAAATATCGCAAGTGCCAATCATATTTGTTAGTGCTAGAGGAGATGAATTGGACAGAGTGAAAGCAATGAAGCTTGGAGGAAATGATTATGTCGTTAAACCGTTTAATCCAAGCGAATTAATGGCAAGAATTAAAATGATTTTAGGAAGAATGCAGAGCAATCATAAGCAATTTGAAGAAAATCACCAAATTGTTTACAAAGAGATCAAAATCAATGAGATAGCGAGAAAAGTGTGCGTATATGATCAGGTGGTTTCTTTAACAGAAAAAGAATACGAGCTCTTAAAATTTTTCCTTTTGCACCCTAATCAAGTACTAAGCAGAGAGCAATTGTTAGAGCAGGTATGGGGCGTTCATTACAATGGCTCGTTACAAACAGTGGATACACATATGAGAACGATACGAATGAAGCTGAAACATGCTGATTACATTAGAACAGTAGCGGGAGTAGGTTATAGACTTGGGGATGCAAATGAAACAAAAACCATTTAAATTGAAACATAGATTTCGACTATATTCCCTTGCTCTCGTATTTATTAGTATCGTAAGTACGTGTTTGATTTTTATAGGTCTCGATGGAAAGTTTTATTTATACTATAAGACTGATGTGTTGAGAGAGCAATCCATTAATCTGGCAGAAAATTACGCAGATGCGACCAATCTTGAGCAATATGAAGAAATGGTTGATTGGTATTCGCGGAATGCAAATTTTCTTGTATGGGTTACTGATGATGTAACGGAATTCATTTCTTCAGATTCGGACGATGAAGTGAAAGATCCGTTGTTTTCAGACGAAGAAGCAGAGAACTTACGACGTGGAGAAACAATTACTGCACTTGGTAACGTATCGAAATTTGAAGACAGTACGATTTTGGTCATTTCTCCGTTACAGAAAAATTCAAAGATAGATGGATATCTAGTTGCTGCCGAACGATTGGGGACATATAAAAATACAACTGTAAGGAGCATGATAGGGTTGTTTTTGGCTGTTACCATTACGGTGATTTTCTTCATCTATAATTTTGTTTTCTTACAGAAGAAGTTGTTAACACCTTTAGAAGAACTGGAGAAAGGTGTCATTAAAATGACTGAGGGTTCGCATTCGGCAGTTATTCCAGTCAATGGTATAGAGGAAATCACTCGGATAGCGAAGGCGTTTAATCAAATGTCTGCAACGATTAGAAAAGAGGATGAAAGTAGAATTAAATTTATAGCTGATATTTCTCATGAACTACGGACACCGCTTAGTTATGTGAAAGGATATACAAATGCGTTGTTGGATGGTTTGGTTACTGAGCCGCAAGAGATGAAGAAATATTTGCAGATCATTTCACAAGAAACAAACCGATTACAAATGCTTGTTCAAGATTTATTGGACTTAACCAAATTAGAATCCAACATCCTAATTTTGGACAAACAACCACTTGTTTTTTCTCAGTGCGTAATAGACGTGTTGGATAAGTATAAAATTTTACTGTGTGAAAAAAATCTTCAATTAAATGTGGATTTAGATCCTGAAGTCATTATAGAAGGTGATGAACAAAGGATTAAACAAATTATTGAGAACATATTTGAAAATGCGCTTCGATATTCGAAACAAGATGGTCAGATTGATATTTTGTCGGAAGCTAAAATAGGATTTTGTACATTGAGTATTACTGATAATGGCGTGGGAATGTCAGAAGAGCATTTATGCAAAATAAAAGAGTGTTTTTATCGTGTCAATGATGCTCGCACCAGATTAGATGGCGGGGCAGGGATTGGACTGACAATTGCAGAGCAATTAATCAAATTGCATGGAGGAAGCATCAAAATCCAGAGCAAACTCAATGTTGGAACAACAGTTATCATCGAATTTCCTCTCGGAGAATAAAGCATTGCTATGAAGGATGATGATGAGTTGTTTAAATACGATAAATGGCATTAAACGCTAAGTTATAAAAAAGAATGTAAGGAGAAGAGATGAATATGACAGAATATAAAGTATTGGTTATTGACGATGAAGAGGATATGAGAAATTTAGTTGAAATGTATTTATTAAATGCAGGGTACGGTTGTCTTCAGACAGATCAAAGTGATGTCGTGTTGGATATAATTGAAACAGAAAAAATCGATTTGGTCTTATTGGATATCATGATGCCTATGTGCGATGGATTTCAGCTTTGTGAGAAAATACGAGAGAAATCCGATGTGCCGATTATTTTTCTGAGTGCGAAAGGTGAAGAATGGGATAAAGTAAAAGCGTTGAAATTAGGCGGGGATGATTATGTGGTCAAACCGTTTAATCCAGGTGAGTTGGTAGCAAGGATTGAAGCTATTTTAAGAAGGAGCCATAAAGGTATAAAGAAATCATCAGATGCAAATCAAGTAAAGTTTAAAGACATTTTAATTAATAAAACGGCAAGACGTGTGACAGTATATGATGAAATCATCACATTGACACTAAAAGAATATGAACTTTTAAATTTCCTAATAGAACACGAAAACCAAGTACTAAGTCGTGAGCAATTATTGGAACATATATGGGGCAATGACTATAATGGTTCACTTCGAACTGTTGATACGCATGTCAAGACATTACGTATGAAATTGAAAAAAGCGGATTATATTCAAACGGTATGGGGAATCGGTTATAAAATTGAGGCAGTAGATGAAAATTGAAGAATTTAATTTGAAACAAAAGACGTATATGTCGATATTCGGCATCATACTAATCAGCCTGTTGTTAACACTTGGGTTAATGAGTTTGCTTTATTCGATCTATCCATCCGCGACTTTTAAGTCAAACATTGCTTGAACTGACAGAAAGTGTGGCGGAAGATCCTGAATTAGAGGAATATGTTGGTTCAGATGTGAATGAGAAAATAAGTTGGCTATCTAAAACATTTAATATTAATTTATACAGGTTTAATAGTATAGAAGAATTGAATGAGGATAATAATATGAGTGCCATTACATCTGAATTGATTTCAAGCAGTGAGGCTGAACAATTATTGTCAGGTGAACCGGTAACTAAAAAGATATATGCTGAGGAATTTGACTGTGATATTCAAACGGTAGTCTATCCACTTCAGGACAATAGTTTTCTCTTTATTTACTTGCCTACAGGTTATGTGCCTGTCAAAGAGAAATTTTTCTCGTTAGTACTGTTTGTGACTGTATTCCTATTACTGATTAGCTTGTTGATATCCAGCAAAAACGTTTGGGCAAAAATGTTTGAACGATTAAAAACGATAGAAACAGCTGCTGTTCGTGTCTCAAAAGGGGATTATGATACGAAAATTAAAAATGATAATATGGATGAAATCGGTGAGATAACGGCTGCATTTAACACAATGTCTGAGGCAATCCGTGATGATCGGCAACGAATCAGTGATTTTATTTTCAATCTTTCACATGAAATGAAAACACCATTAACATATATTGATAGTTATAGCCGAGTGTTGATGGATAACCTTGTGACAGATGAAACCGAAAAAGAAAAATGTGTGAAACTTATTGCTCGAGAAACGAAGCGGCTACAAAATTTAGTTCAAAATCTACTTGATTTAGCTAAGCTTAATGCGAACTCTGTCGTCTTACAAAATCAACCGATTGTTTTTGTGCAATTGATAGAAGAGTTGATGTGTAAATTTGAACCTATTTTGGTGGAAAAAAATTTAAGTTTAAATGTAATGGTAAATTACGGTATTATTATTGATGGAGACGAAGAACGATTAGAGCAAATCATACAAAATATCATCCAGAATGCGATTCAATACAGTAGGGAGGGAGGAGTAATCACGGTTACGTTAGTCGATCAAGGAGAAAACTGTCTATTATCCATCATGGATAATGGTATTGGAATCAGCAAAGAGAACCTAGAAATTATAACGAATCGATTTATACGCGAGAAAAAAATAACGTCGCGTTATGAGACTGGAACTGGTATCGGTCTGTCTATTGTTGAACGATTAATGGATCTGCATGGCGGGAAGATGACCATTCATAGTGAATTGCATGTGGGTACTATCGTCAACTTGCAATTTCCTATACTGCAATGTGAGTTAAAAGGTTGTGAGGACGAAAAAGTTAGTTAAGAGAGTTTTGGACTGATATTTGTCCATCATAATAATTTTAAGGTATTTTCGATATAAAGGGGAATAAAGGGATGAGAAATATAGGGGTGGCACTGATGGTGGTGCTTGTGTTATTGACTGCTTGCAGCAATGAATCGCAAACGGTCAGTCAAGGGGAAGAACTGGCTTTTTTGGAAGTGGAGCTGACTATATCACCTGCTTCTTCACAACCAAATGAGACGATTTTGTTTGAAGCGGCTGTGTCGTACGGTGATAAGCCTGTAACTGATGCAGACGAAGTAAAGTATGAAATATGGCGCGCCAATGATTCAGAACATGAACAAATTCTTGTCGAACATGAAGCAGATGGCATTTACAAATTAGAAAAAGCCTTCACTGAAGAAGGTACATACTATGTATACGCTCATGTAACGGCAAAAGATATGCATGCAATGCCGAAAAAAGAGTTTGTCATCGGACAACCGAGCGAACCGGAAACCGAATCATCTTCGACTGAAATGGATTGAATGAAAAGTTTGCTAGTTTAGCCCTATAAAATCTTGGGAATTCACTAAGATTTTATAGGGCTTTGTTTATGGTTGTTTTCGAAAACTTTGTTGTCCATGAATAAGTAGGGTATAGATGAAATTCCGCTCCAGGATGCTCGCTTTCCGCGGGGCGGGAGGTGAGCATCCTGGAGCGCATAGCACCTACGGGGTTTCACCTGTCCCGCTGCTCCCGCACCTCAAAGGTTAGAGTAAAAAACTAACTTTTGGATGTTTTGTCTAAAGTATTACTCTTTTTCTATAGATGCGAACATACTTTGTCCAAG
>JBJEFL010000006.1:0-4452 GCA_051873995.1 Bacillus sp. (in: firmicutes) | reverse complement strand
TGCCGTGGCAAATGAATAATACTTTTATCATATTCTTATAACCTCTTAGATTTTCTTAAACCCCTTTAAATTCACGCTTTATCGGATATTCAAGAAAACCATTATCTCTTATATATTATCATAAATTCTTATATCTTTTTAACCGTTTGGCACAATATTTGGCACAAACTAAATTATTTTGAGTCACCATTGGCATATCATTTTATCCAAATACAAGACCCCACTTTTCCCATCTATCATTGGTTCAATCTTTGGTTTCTTCCTATTAGATAAAATACGTTCAAAGCGCTCATACTCATCATCAGCCATTGGAATTACTCTATGTATTGCAGATCTCCATTTCTTAACATTTGAAATTTTCCATCATATAGATCATCAAACACCTGCTGTATAGGCACTCTTATACGTTGATGCCCTGATGCAGACCAAACCCTATACTCCACCTGATTCTTCAAAAAGGCAGATAACCTATTGTAATATTCCTGCATTTCGGATTTGCCATGACCCATCTTCATCAACTTATAAAAAACTCCTAAAATACTAATACAATGAACAGGCTTTGTTAAACTGGCTATACTTTGCCTTGCTCTGAAATCGTCAGAACAAAATACATATACCCGATTACTATGAAGCATCTCCATCATTTGGATTAGTACGAAAGTCTTTTTCTCTCCCAAGCCATTCTGAGAAGGAACACCGTCATCGCATGTTTTTAATACTGCAAGAAATATTTCCACATCTTCCAAATTATCTATATCACTCATCGAGCCATAGTATTTTTCGAAAAATCCCGTATTAAATGTATCACAACTTGTCTGTAACAATGTTAGATACATGCTTGTTGCAGATGTGCCATATATTTTTCCAAGTTCTGTTATCATGTCACGGTCTGAATATATTTTTACTGTTCCACTCTGAATTTTATCTTCGAGCCAAGGGTTCGGATCAGGAACCACTTCGTGTCTAGTCAGTTCCTCTTTAATCATTTCGTGACAGAAAAACTCATAATCCGTAAACTCCATTACAAAATCTGTTAAGGTATGGTTCGCTGCATTTCTTGCTACATGCGATTTGTACAAAAAGTCCGTATCCAGCAAGGCATATTTCTTGTCAACTCCCATAGACATTACCTCACTGTTTTCTTAAACTTTTTACAATTTCGGCTAATCTGGTCTTATCACTCTCTAATCGTTCATCACGGGCTGCTTCAAATTGTTCAACTTCGTACATCAGCTCTGATAAACTCCCAAACCTAATGAAATTATTAGGAATTTCCTGCCATCTTGCAGCTTTTCCTGTAAGTTCTATTTGTTTTGCAATTTCTGTCACATCAATCTGCAATAACGCCCTTGCCACCTTTATATCAATTTTATCCTCTTCCAAAAGCCGAAGCACTGCAGCCTTGTATGGAATTGCAAAAATATCCATTATTTTAAGAACTGTTTGTACAGAAATGTTTTTATAGGATAAATTATACACATCTGTCTGTTCATCAAGGCGATCCTTTGGTGCTAATAAAATCGCAGCAAAAGCATTTGCTGCCATATCCTCAATTTCTTTTGCTTCTTCATCTATGGTATCAGATTCCAAGATTGAACCTGATTGCAACAAAATTGGATCGTTTTCTTCAAAATAACAATAAATATGATACAACTCATGTGCCGCTGCAAAGATTTGTTTCGATAATGGCAACGATGAATTAATCATTACAAACATACGACCTTGGCGAATAAATGTACATGCACATAATTCCACATCTCCAATCGGATATCTCAACATATCAAATGGCATATCGTGACGCGTCACATAATTCTCCAACACATTAAAAATATCATCCTGGATAATGTTATTTTTATTATAAAGTGAATTGAAGCTTGTTGCACATTCATTTATTTTTGTGTATTTTTTTCTGTTCCTAACAAACAGACTGTTATCCAAAACCCGGCACATAACTTTACGCCTCCCATGGCTTCATCATTTCCTCAGCATTTTCACGAGTACGTGCATAAAAACAAATAAGATCTGCAATCTCATCTGCAATTTTCAGTCCTTCTTTTGCTTCCCGAGATTCCACTTTACCCATAAATGCTTTTACTGCATTTGTTTCCGGAATAACCTCTGGAACCTTAACTAGGCTTTCCATGGAAACGCCAAGAAATTCTGATATTTTCTGCAGTTCAATAGCATTGATTATTCTTGCACCACTAAGCATCTTGCTTACAATCTGCTTAGACACACCTAGATAACCTGCAAGGTCAATCTGCTTTTTTCCACTCTGCTTCATAACATTTATAATATTGTTACTGATAATCTCATTCATATTTACCATCACAGCTACCTCCAACATAATTTAGAGTATTATTCTCCCTTATACACTTTCATTATATTCAGGAGGACTCCAGAAGTCAACATTTTCTTGACTTTTCTTGCTATTTGCTTTTTTGTAGTTCTGTTTTCGGCTACATTTCAAACATTGTATCTATATTTCAAGCAATTTTGATTTTTTGCTCGCAACAAAGTCTTTCTGCTTGATTTTCAATAAAAGCAATATCAAAACTGTGTGTCAGCTGTGCTTTCTTATTTGACTCTTCCCACTCCAGTTCATTCCAGAGTGTTTCTCTGTCTTTAAATCTTTCAGGAGCATGATCGGGCAAATGAATTTCTGAAAGAATCACTCCACCTTTTCTTGTGTAGTCACTTGTTTCTCCGTAATAACTACTGTAAAGTTTTTCACCGGAACGATACACCGCACTTGCGATTGCTGACTGTCCATCTCCTCTGGATAGCTGCGTTAAATGAAAATGATAACACCCCAAATTACTCCTCCTCTACAATTTCCTGTCTGCCCTGTACCATATCAGCTACACGCAAATGAAACTGCAGCTCCGGAATATGCAACACTTCGTCCATCAATTCATAAAACTCCGATTCCATCAGATACTGTGTATCTTTGCAAATTGCTTCGATCGCAGCACCCTTTGTGATCAGACGATGTACTCTGACCTTATCTTTTTTCTTTCTCTGGTAGGCAATCTGATTTTCTGCCCGCTTAATACAATGCTCTGCCTGCAACTGCTTTAATCTTGCATCTTCAATCTGATGTTTGATTTTTTCCTGTTCTCTTAAATTTTCTTCTCGATACTCTTCAAATGATTTCTTTCTTGCCATATGTAAATAACCTTTCTTTAAAAACCTTTCTCTTCATCGGATTTCTAATCCGCAAAACCTTTTCTGAAATAGCTTTCAGAACGGTTTCCTTCGGAGAACGCACATACTTTGCTAAAAGTATATAAGTGCGCTCTTCAGCCTTGCTTCAGAGATTATTCAAACGGTAATTCCTCACCTTCCGGAACTTTCATGAATCCCTCACTGTCTGTTTTTGTTTCCTGCGCATCATCTGCTTCAGCAGCTTTGCCTTCCGCAAAATAATGCTCATCTACAACGACCTCTGTGGTATAAACCTTCCTATCATCCTTCCCGGTATAACTACCAGTCTGGATTCGGCCGCACACAGCAATTTTCATTCCCTTCTTCAACCACTTCATGGCAAACTCAGCTCCTTTCCCATAAACCACACAATTGATAAAATCAGATGCGGTGCTGTTGCTTCCACGATATCTACGATCAACTGCAAGCGTATACTTTACCATCAGAGTGTCACCGGAACCTCCAACATATTTTGATTCCGGATTTCTTGTTAATCTTCCCATTAACTGAACCTTATTCATATAATTCACCTTTTTAACCTTTCGCTAAATGCGAAGCAGACATTCTGCTTCATATCCTGTCGTGTCGCTTAATACCGCCAGATATTGATCTCTGGCAGCCTTTCTTGCATCGTCTTCTGCGCATATGTCACAAAACATATCTGTATAAATTGATGCATATTCTTCCGTATTCAATTTTCCCAATAGTCCAAAGACCAATTTTCTAAAATCTTCGTCGGTTGCATATAAGCCAACCATTTTGAGTCGCCTCTTTGTGAATTCCAGTTTTTCACAACCAAACCACACAAGGAGCTTCTCTTCATCCAATGTCAAAAGTTCCAATAAATCCTCCTATACTTTTTTTATTCCTTTCCTCTTTGCTAAATCAACAAGTTACAATTGCACTTTTCCACCTCAGCGTTCCCTGCATCAGTCTTTAAGCAAAAGCGTATGAATTGATCAGACATGCAGGATAAGAAATCCCCTATGCATATTCAGAGCAGGTATCCTCATGCAAAAGAGCTATGAAGTTGCCAAGGTGCGGTGAGGAGATATAGATTTCTATTCATGTCCAAAACGAAAATGGCTTTGATGAAATTAATCATTCTCTAAATGCCCCTCTACCTATAAGGGAAGGGAGAAGGTCTTATACAACATTTTTTGATAAAAAGTTTTAAAAGTTTGTAAATTGTTATTCCTCATTATCCCTATGCGGGGCAAAATCTTGTTTTGTTCTGCAATCTTG
>JBJEFL010000005.1:0-79206 GCA_051873995.1 Bacillus sp. (in: firmicutes) | reverse complement strand
ATTATTTAAAATAAGACACTTTTTTCAAAACAACACAAATTGGTATGGCGATGATAACGCCTAATGCATTTTGAAGAAGGTCTCCAGGTATCGAAGCTAAGGGTGCAATCCAGTTAGCATATAGAATCCCTTCACCAATGTAATAAACGGCTACCATAAATGGAATAGAAACGATTGTTGCCGTTACATTTAAAGCAATGCTGTTACCGTTACGACCGTTTGACCAAGCAATTTTACCGACTATGTAGCCTTGCAAGCCGCGTGCTACGATGGTGATCGGCGCCCATAATACCCAGCCTCCAACTAAATCAAACAATCCCATTCCGATTGCACCGGCAAGAGCCCCTTTTTTAGGACCGAATAAAATAGAGGCAATGAAAAGCATGGCTGTTCCTAGGTGAACTAACCCGCCGTTTGCTGTAATCGGCAGCTTGATATTCAAAAAGACAGTAGAAACGAAAACAAGTGCAACTAGCATGGATGTAAGAATAAGATCAAACGTTTGCTGACGTGTCTTGGAATAACTTTGTGTATTTTGCATAGCTATAAACCTCCTGTATATAGAATTTACCGAATACTTTAGCAAAAAACTGATATGTGCAAAAGGGTCAATTTATTAAAAAACTATGGGGTCAGATGATGGGGTGTAGAGAAGTATGAAAGGTTACTAGTTGAACCAGAATCAAATAAAATTTTAAGTTACAAAAGAGTGCTATAGTTGTGTAAAGTGTAAGTGCAACTAGTGCCTTTGAATAAAAGGCAAGCCAATCAGCGAGTTTTCTTTATGAGGTAAGAAAGTGTATAATTTAAAAGTTTGAAAGCTGTCTAGCTCCAGCGCCCAGCGTCTAGTGAACTTCGGCATCCTCCCTACGATAAGTCAACATCGAATCACTTCGTTCTTCGTATTTCCTTTATCTCAGTCGGAGGCCTCCAGTTCATACGCCGCTAAACGGGGCGCTTGCGCTTTTCTTATTTATGGTAAGATGAATAAAATTTAAGTGGGATAGATTTTATGGAGGGTATTATGAAAAAAGTCGCTGTCATACAGGATTTATCATCTTTCGGAAAATGTTCATTAACAGCTGCGATTCCGGTTCTTTCGGTAATGGGGGTGCAGGCATGTCCTTTACCGACTGCTATCTTGTCTGCACAAACAGATTTTCCGAGTTTTTTTTGCGAAGATTTTACATCCAAAATGCACTATTTCGAAGAGGAATGGAGCAAGCTTAATGTCACCTTTGATGGAATCTATACCGGCTTCGTGACTGGTCGAGAGCAAATTGATAATATTTTTCGTTTTTTAGATAAATTTCATACAAAAGAAACCGTTGTGCTTGTTGATCCGGTAATGGGGGATGTAGGTGAGGCCTATAAACTTTTTACAGAAGAATTGCTGGTGCGAATGAGAGAATTGGTGAAATGTGCGGATGTGATTACACCAAATGTCACGGAGTGCTGTCTATTAACTGGATTATCTTATGAAAAACTACATAACTATTCAAATGAAAATGATTTTATCAAAGCGTTAGAAGAAGCGGGAAAAACATTGCAGCAAGAAACGGAAGCGAAGGTAATCATCACGGGTGTGAATCCGCCGTCAGCAGATACAGAAAAGCAGTTCATCGGAAATATGTATTTGGACGGGAATAAAACCTTTTATGGCTCGATGCCTTACAATGGTAAAAGTTATTCTGGCACGGGTGATTTATTTGCCTCTGTCATAATGGGAAGCATGATGCGAGGAGAGGACCTTGAAAAATCTGTACAACTTGCAGAAGCGTTCCTAACAGCAGCCATTATGGATACTTCCCTGGGGCAAACGCCTAAAGTAGAAGGAGTTAACTTCGAAAAATTTTTGAGAATGCTATTATAAAATGCCTACTATCAGAGCGTTCGCCTGTCGCGAAAATTTAATGGTATTCAAGCAAGACCTTGATTTGAATAATCAGGGTCTTTTTTATACCTGATTGCTGGGCTGAAACATGATATGCGGTCATGACGTGAAGTTGTGATAAAATCTTAGTAAAAAATGTAAGGGGATAGCGGAGATATGGCAATCAAAAAGGTATCCATTATTGGATTAGGGGCTTTGGGGATTTTGTTTGGGAATCATTTAGCGAAGAAAATGCCGAACGGGGATGTACGAATTATCGCCGATCAGGAGCGAATTTTACGTTATGAAAACGAAAAAGTGTACTGCAATGGGGAAGCGTGTCATTTTCATTATGTGACACCGGAAGAAGATTGCGAGCCAGCTGATTTATTGATTTTTTCCGTGAAGTTCAATGGGCTTGAAAAAGCGATTCAGGCAGTGAAGAAACATGTAGGGAAACAAACTATCATTCTTTCTTTACTGAATGGCATCAGTAGTGAGCGGATAATCGGTGGAGCGTTTGGGATGGAGAAAGTGTTATATTGCGTTGCACAGGGAATGGATGCTGTTAAGGTCGGAAATGCACTCACTTATGACCATATGGGGATGCTTTGCTTCGGTGACAAAGAATCTGGTATCATTTCGCAAAAGGCAAAAGCAGTGGCGACATTCTTTGAACAAGTGCAATTACCTTATGAATTGGACACGAATATGTATAGAAGGCAATGGGGGAAATTTATGCTGAATGTAGGCGTCAATCAAACGGTCGCCGTGTACAAAAGTAATTACGGCGAAGTGCAAAGAGAGGGGAAAGCAAGGGATACAATGATTGCCGCCATGAGGGAAGTCATCGCCTTATCGGAAAGAGAAGGGGTTCAGTTAACGGAGGAAGACTTGTGTTATTGGCTGACAGTGTTAGGAACATTAAGTCCGAATGGAAAACCATCCATGGCTCAGGATGTCGAAGCATGCCGATTCAGTGAGGTTGGCTTATTTGCCGGCACAGTCATTGAACTGGGGAAAAAATATCATGTTTCCACACCTGTCAATCAAGAGCTGTATGAGCGGATTCGAGAAATGGAAAGTCACTATTCTCGTCAATGAGAATACAGGAAGCGTTTAATTGGTTTCACTTAAACTAAGTAAACATATGCGAAAATTCACCGGTCTAGCGTACCTCGATTCAATTCAGTCTGAAGGAAATGTGCTGAAAGCAAGGTTTCTCGACACCTTGTACATTCATATACTGGGTTTATTTGCTTTATTCATGTTACTATTAAATAAAGAATCAATGGAAGTAGCCAATTATAAAAGTCATTTGCAAGGAATGTGGAAGGTTCAAATGTAAGGAGCAGTAAAAGAGAAATTAGTTAGAAAATGGGGAAATGAAATGGATAAAACGACAAAACAAAAATCTAGTAAACTGAAGGTTATTTCAAGAGTACTATTAATTATGATCGGGGCTTTTATAACAGCGTATGGATTAGAGTCTGTATTGATCCCGAACAATGTATCGGATGGTGGCGTAACTGGTCTGAGTATCGTGGGCTCAAAATTGTTTGGATTACCGTTAGGCGTTCTGATTGCAATCTTGAACGTCCCTTTTGTTTGGCTAGGCTATAAGCAAATCGGGAAAAGTTTTGCCATCTATTCGATTATCGGTATTGCTTCTCTAGCAGTCGGCACTGTCTTGATGCACCATGTCCCAACGATTATTGAAGGTGATACTTTATTAATTACTGTTGTTGGCGGTATCATCATTGGTTTCGGTATGGGTCTAGCATTGCGTAATGGCGGTGCATTAGATGGAATTGATATGTTGGCTGTACTACTATCAAAGAAATTGCCTTTTGGAACCAGTGATCTCATCTTATTCTTAAACTTGTTTGTCTTTATTGTGGTCTCGACCATATTCGGTCTAAAAGGGGCCATTCTATCGGCAATTGCGTACTTTATTGCTTCTAAGGTCATTCACATTGTCGAAGAAGGTTTAAGCGGTTTGAAAACATTTAAGATTATCACACAACAACCTGAAGTGATGATAGAGACAATTCGAGATCGGTTAGGTCGAAGTGCAACGTATACAGAAGTTTACGGTGGCTATTCAAAGGAACAGTTCAAAGAAATTACGTGTGTCATTAACCGTTTGGAAGAAAGCAAAATGAAAGAAATCATTCAGGATATTGACCCAAAAGCATTTGTTACGGTATATGACGTGGCAGAAGTGAAGGGCGGTAATTTCAGAAAGCGTGATATTCATTAATTGAAAACTAGACGTGATTATATGGAATTGGAAAAATATAAGTGAAAACAAGAATGGTTCTATATAATGTCAGTATCTCATAACAAATAGAAGAAATAAAAATAGGCTCGGCTCTTCTGGAGAGTCGAGCCTAAATATTAACCTCATCAGTCCCCAGTGTTATTGCCCCATACATAAAGATCATTCAGAAGACGTTTATAATAAGGAAATAGTATGAAGGCGATGTGTATCCTTCTACCGTCAAGCAAGGATTCATGCAATAGGAAGTTTATGTGTTGAATCAATCCTCTTCAATTTACATTTTCAAAGTATATTTCATACTAATCCGTAAAATATGCATGATAGTTAAGCAATGAGTAAAGTAATGGAATTCATAAAAGAGCGGATTAATCGATTCATATTAGAGGTATGTAAGAAAAAGGAGGAAAACAATGAAGGTATTATTGCTGATAAGATGGGAAAAATCGATGGTGATTGACGAGCATCTTTGAACAAGAATAGTGGTTTGATTACGCGGAATGACCGAATCGCTTTGATATAAATGAGTATTCCATTATGGAAGATTTTATAGGAACTGTTGAAGATGGCAGCACAAAGGACACTCTTTACAAATCTATAGCAGGAAAGGGAGTGTTTCGTAGATTTAAAGAGAAAATAGGCGATTTCAGTATGGAAACAAGGTCGTTTGCTTATAAACATGAAAGGTAAAAAACGGTGTGAGGAAAATGAGATTAAGTATGCTTTCAGGAAACATAATAACGAGTAGAACGACTATATAAGGAAACGTAGTCTATTTTGCAAAACCTACTTTTCATTCGAGCATAGCGCAGTAGCAGGAATGGAGATTAATAAGAGTTACCAGGAATATTATGTAAAGTTTTTAACTAATAATAAAAATGGATTTTCATAAGTTTGCATAATCTATATTCAAGACCATTAAGTAGAGGGATTGGTTCATATGAATGAGGAGTTAATCAAAAACGCTGATGAATGTTATCGAGAGGCTGAGCAGAAGGCGGCTCATTATTTTCAAACATTAGCTGAACATGTTCAGCAAAAAAACTATGTACCGCTTTTAACCAATAATCTACAATCGTGGCAACAGAACCATATGCCTCATCGTTCAGTATTATCCTTTTTTTCACGCAGGAAGAGAAAGCCAAATTCTAAGGACTATTACAATTACATACAATGGCTGAGTTCTACCGGTAAATTAGATGGTTATCTAGATCGAAGTGTCGCTTACATTTTGATGAGGGACCTTGGAAAAGCGTTGGATTCGCCTGAGACACAGGAAAGGGTTCAGCGTACAGTCAACCAGTTGAAGCAGCGGCTGGCGGCAGAGGATGCGAAAGGCATAGCAGAGACGTTTAACATGGCTGGATTGTATAGGTGGGCTCAGAAAGAAGGAATTGAATCTACAATCATTTGGGTGATCAACAAAATCAAGACGGTATCATCTAATATTCCAAAAGAGATGGATGCTGATCAAGCACAGCGAAAATTGATTAAAATCATAGCCGGTGTCGTCATGCATGCGTTGGAAGAGATGGATGACGATCTATGTAAAGAAGAGCGCGTCAAGAAAATGGATGAAGCAATCAGACTAGGGTATTCTTATGGGCTGACCTATCCCTTTATTGATGATTTGTTGGATGCCAAAGTGCTATCCTCCACAGAGAAAGAAAAATATACGGAGTTAATACGTACTACGCTTATTACTGGATCTGTACCAAAGATGGGAAAATGGACTGGGAAAAACGCGGATTTTATTCAATATATTTACGGTGAACTTCGGGATGCTTTTGAATATATTAAGATCAAACAGCGACCGGGGACAAGAGAAGATTTTTTTAGGCAATCATATGTGTTTTTTTATTCTCAGGAAGTGGACCGTGAAAAGGATCTATCCTATGGTGCTTACAGTAATGAAGAAATCTATATACCGATTATTTTAAAATCTGCCTCTTCACGATTAATTATCCGGTCGGTCATCAGTGCGCGTGAAGATGAAGGGGTTGATAACCGAACATTTTTCTATGGCATTTACAATCAGCTAGCTGATGACTTTACGGATATGTTTGAGGATCAGAAAATCGGTGCAGTAACGCCTTATACATATTTCATGAAATATCACGATAAGCGCAGCGACCTTATTAATCCTTTCGAATTATACTGGACGGTCATCAGTTATTTGATTCGTCATGTTTATCGCTCAGAACCTAAAGTTTGTGAAGTCATTTTGAGTCGTGCCATCAATAGTCTGAAACGGTGTAAAGAACGATTGGGAACGGAGAAATATAAGGAAGTCATGGACATATTGGCTTTTGGTGATTCATCATTCAATGCTACTATACAAAGTTTGGTGGAGAAAGCGGATGATGTGGATTTCTTGGATAAGCTGCTTCGAGATTACATGCTGATGAATTTGAAAAAGGAACGGCAAAATCGGGAAGAGTTCTTTGATATGGTTGAAACAGTACGGAATGAAATTAATGCGATATTGCCTATTGCTAAAAGTAATTCGGTTTCAGTAATGACAGAAAAGGTAATCGAGGCGGCCAATTATAGTCTCGAAGGTGACGGGAAGCGTTTGAGACCAATCATAACATGGGTTATAGGGGTAAACGGATATGGATTAAATAAGTCAGCGATTGTCCCTCTTTTACGGTCGTTGGAGTATATGCATACCGCGTCCTTAATTTTTGATGATTTGCCTGCTCAAGATAATGCGTCCATTCGTAGAGGACGAGGAACATTGCATCAAATATACAACACGGCAATTGCCGAAATAACGGGTCTCTTTCTGACTCAGAAGGCGATAGAGGAGCAAGCATCTCTTAATCACTTTGCTCCGAGGGATGTGCTGAACTTGGTTCAATATTCGGCTCGAACTGTCATGGATATGTGCAGGGGACAGGCCATGGACCTGGATTCCAAAGGGAAAATATTGACCATCGAACAATTGGAAACACTGTGCTTTTATAAAACCGGGCTTGCATTTGAAGCATCTCTTATCATGCCTGCCATTCTTGCTCATGCGGAGGAGTCGGAAATGGAAGCTCTAAAAAAATTCGCCCGTCATGCTGGTATTGCTTTTCAGATTAAGGATGATCTGCTTGATGTGGCAGGAGATCATACTATTCTCGGGAAAATGACTGGTAAAGATGCGGAAAATAACAATGCAACTTTTGTATCTATCTTAGGTCAGGAAGTTGCACAGAAAGAGATGTGGGAACATTATTGTCTAGCAAATGAAACGTTGCAAGCGGTGCCTCGTAATACCGTTTTTCTGAAGCATTTATTAGACTATATTGTGAACAGGAATCATTAGCTTTCCTTTGTTTTTGAACAAGAGAATATGCCAATTAAAGCATACCCCCATGAAATAAGAAATGATTCTTGATTTCATGGGGGTTCTTTTGTTTTGTCTAACTAAAACAAGGGAAAGCATTAGGGTAAGTTCTACCTTTTTTTTTGAAAGGCGTTGTCCGATCATCGGATAATCCTCTATAAATGAACAGAAGGTAGTTGTTTGACTTGGAGTTCACTCGAAGTGCTAAGCTGAAATTATATTAATATAAAGGGAGGAAGGAATCATGAGTAACATTTTAGTGGCATATTTTACACGTTCTGGACATACGGAAGCTGTCGCCAATTTTATTAGTGAACATGTGGGTGGGGATTTATTTCATATTGTGACGAAAGAAAAATATCCAGTTGATTATGATTCGGTTGTTAATCAAGCGGGTAAAGAGCAGGCTGCCAATGCGAGACCGGCATTAGCGAAAATATGCGACAATATGGATAAGCATGATGTCGTGTTTGTCGGCTATCCAAACTGGTGGGGAACAATGCCGATGGCTGTGTGTACGTTTTTAGAAGCGTATAATTTTTCCGGAAAAATAATCATTCCGTTTTGTACGAATGAAGGAAGCGGCTTAGGACATAGTGTCAGCGACCTGAAACAACTTTGTCCGAATGCGACAATCAAGAATGGTCTTGCGGTTCGTGGAAGTTCTGTAGAAAATAAAGCAACACAAGAAAATGTGGAAAGATGGTTAAGCAAACTCGGGATGTTGAAGCATGTCGGGGTGTAACAAAATCTGTCTTAACTGGGAGCTCACTCTAAATGATACAGTATTTATGTGAAGAAACACACAGGTTGTGATGGCCGTGGAGGAGGCAGTGAGAGATGAAGATCATGGAAGTGAGTGAAAGGTTTGATCTTTCAGCAGATACACTTCGTTATTATGAACGCATTGGTCTTATTCCGCATGTACAGCGTAATAAGAGTGGAATACGTGATTATGATGAAGAAGCCTGCCGTTGGGTTGAATTTATCAAATGTATGAGAAGTGCCGGCTTGTCGATGGAAGTGTTAATTGAGTATGTGAGCCTTTTCCAGCAAGGTGACGAAACGTTAGACGTAAGAAAGGAACTGCTCATAGAACAGCGCCAGGAACTTGCGCTGAAAATTGAACAGATGCAAAAAACATTGGAACGTCTCGATTTTAAAATTGAGCGATATGAAGATTTAGTAATGGAAAAAGAAAAAGACTTAAAAACACTAGAGGACTGATATGAGAAGAATATAAATTGTGTACTTTTGTTCATTTATAGCATTTTGAGGAAGGGTATTTATTAATAGAAAAGGAGTTTGCCGGTGACCGACAAACTCCTTTAGGAATAGGAAACAGTAGTATTTAGTTTTCAGGATCGAACAATGGTTCAACGACTGCATGTTCTTTTTTCTTGTAGTTATAAACCAGCATTAAAATAATGAACCAAACTGGTGTCAATAGTAACGGAATACGTGTTGCTTCCGCAAATAGCATAACGACTAGAATAAAGGCGAATAATCCCAGCACGATATAATTGATAAATGGTGTTAATGGTGCCTTAAAAGTAGATTGTGCTCTTAAGTCAGGTCTCGTTTTCATATATTTGATATGTGAGATTAGTATAATGCTCCACACCCAAATGAAGCAGATGGCACTAATCGTTGTAACGATTGTAAACGCTTGTCCCGGTAAAAGCCAGCTTAGCAATGTTGCTGCTGAGATGACAATGGTAGATGTGAACAATGCATTGCTAGGAACCGCATTTTTATTTAATTTACCAAGCTTTTTAGGTGCTTGGTCATTGTTACTTAAGTTATATAGAATTCGGCTTGTTGAGAATAAACCGCTATTGCACGCAGAAGCAGCTGATGTTAAGACAACGAAATTGATAATCCCGGCAGCGACCGGAATACCGATTAATCCAAACACTTCCACGAACGGGCTGCTTGATGCATTTAATTGTGTCCAAGGATTGATGCATAAAATGACAAGTAAAGCCCCAACGTAGAAAAGTAAAATTCGGACAGGAATTTTATTGATGGCTGACGGAATATTTTTTTTCGGGTTAGCTGTTTCAGCAGCAGAAACCCCGACTAATTCCACACCAACAAATGAAAAGACAACCAGTTGTAAAGATAATAAGAAACCAGAAATACCGTTAGGGAACATGCCATCGTGGCTCCAAATATTTGACATGGAAACTGTTCCGGTGTCCGTTTTAAAGCCGATAACTAATAAGATGATCCCTACTACAATCAAGGCGACGATGGTCACAACCTTGATGATGGCAAACCAAAATTCCAATTCCCCGAACAGTTTTACTGTCAATAAATTTAACCCCAATAAAATGATTAGGCAGGCAAGGGCGGGAATCCATTGCGGAATGTCGAACCAATATTGCATATATACACCAACAGCGATAATATCGGCCATTGCTGTGACAATCCAGCAGAACCAATACGTCCAACCAGTTACAAATCCAGCCCAAGGACCAATATATTCTGATGCAAAATCAGTAAACGATGTATATCCGGCGTTGGATAAAAGCAATTCTCCCAACGCTCTCATAACGAAGAATAGGGCAGTTCCTATTAACATATAAGCAAAGAGAATAGATGGACCAGCCAGTGCGATTGATTTACCGGAACCTAGAAACAACCCCGTACCGATGGTTCCTCCTATTGCGATGAGTTGTACATGACGATTTTTTAAATCTCTCTTTAATTCCTGCTGTGCCAAAATGTCTTCCTCCTCCATGTGAATGGTCATTGTTGAAAAAAACGAATATCAATTTTTAATGTTTTAAAAATTGAGAAAATAATAGATTATAAAGCGATAGTGCTATACCTTCTAATGAGTCATACAGGCTGTATTTTGGGTATTGTTAAATGTTTTGTGCTCACCTCACCGATGTTTTTGATTTTATTAGTTGAAGAAACATAAAAAAACGAGATTGGATGCACCCAATCTCGGTAAGGTAAAGAATAACATTTTCACTTGTTACTCTTCTGTCCTTTTGCCTGAGATTGTGAATCCTTCGGCGCTGTACTTTGTACAGTCTCTCCAGAAGCTGCTCCTGCTATAGTGTGATCCATAGCATTCATTGCTTACTATTGTTCAGTTGTACACAAACTTAATTATGTAACAGAAATTGTCTTATCTTGTTCATCATAAAATGTTTGTGGAACTTTTATGAAATAATAATGGCATTCTATCACTTATTTTTTAAAAGGTCAATTAAGAAATTTTGAAGTGATGATTATTTGAACCTGTTTCATATGTTCTTTTTGAGATTTTACTGTTCCTTTCTCAAAGTGCATTAGTCAAAGGTTTAAGATGAAATTGATCTAGTGCTAGATTGACAAGATGAATATCATAAATTTGTTTTTCTAAACAAAACTGTACAATCAGATCACCTGTGTCGCTTTCCGATAAAGAGTAACCAGCGGCGTTTAAAAGGTCATTTGTGTCGTCTTTATTCAATTCAAGAGCCAAGGCCAGAGCGAGCAGTGTATTTTTCTTTGGTGTGTAATTCGGGTTAGAGCGTATTTTGGAAAAATGTCTTCGATCGATGCCGGCCCGATGATAGATGGCGGCATCATTTTCTCCAGTTCTATCTATGAAATGAAATAAGACTTGGTTTAGTGTCGGTTTGCGATGGTTATTTATAAAGTGACTGATTTCGTTTTCATTCAAGTCATCCAGCATCATACTTTCTGTCGATTCTTCTATCATGTGCAGACAGGTATGTAAGTGTTTTGTGATATACGTCTGTAATTCCAACAGCAGCTTGTCGTCAAGCATTGTGCATGCCTCCTAAAATGTCGCTTCTAAGGCGACCATTTAATGAATGAACTTAGTTAAAATTATAACAAGAGGAGGATGGTTATGATGAATAAAAATCTAACGGAAATTATTTTTGTGCTAGATCGCAGTGGGTCAATGGCGGGGCTTGAAAGTGACACGATTGGTGGATTTAATTCGCTTGTTGAAAAACAATGTCGATTAGAAGGAGAGACATTGCTGACGGCTGTCCTTTTTGATGATCAGTATGAAGTGCTATGGAATGGCGTGAATGCTAAAACTGTGAAGCTGACGGATAAGGACTATTACGTGAGGGGATGTACAGCGTTATTTGACGCAATAGGTAAGACTATCACGGACGTCGGTCATCGGCTATCCCAAACAAAAGAAGAAGAAAGACCCGGCAAAGTTATATTTGTCATTACGACGGATGGGCTGGAAAATGCCAGCTGTGAATTTACACATAAAAAAGTAAGAGAAATGATCAAGCATCAAGAAGAAAAATACAATTGGGAGTTTATGTTCATCGGGGCGAATATCGATGCGGAGAAAGAAGCGGATAACATCGGAATTATGAAGGAAAATGCGTATGAGTTTGAAGCAACAAGTGTGGGTATTCAAAACATGTATTGTGCAATGAGCGATGAAATATCAGAAAGACGAATGAAGTCTAAGCAGGATAGTTAAACGAAAAAGCCTTGATTACCAAGGCTTTTTTTAGTTATCTTCCAATAGCGGCTCCATCGCTTCTTGGGTCAGTGCCTCCGTGCAGGAAGCCCTGTTTATCGATAACGATGGCGTTGGCGTGCCCCATAGAGAGATGGAAGTCGTCGACGCGATTGACGATGTGCCCAGCTTTGATTAACTGATTGCTTACTTCTTCTGTAATGCGTCCTTCCATTTTCAGTTCTTGTGTGTCTTCGCCCCATGTTCGACCCCAGACGAATCGAGGTTCGGTGATGGCTTGCTGAGGATTCATGCCGTAGTCGAGCATTCGTGTAATAATGATAGTCTGTGTTTGTGGCTGACCTTCTCCACCTTGTGTTCCGTATACAACAGCCGGTTTTCCGTTTTTACAGGCCATAGCTGGCATTAAGGTGTGAAAGGAACGTTTTCTTGGTTCGAGGCAGTTCGCTTCAGAAGGGTCCAATGAGAAGAAGGAACCTCTGTTTTGCATGATAATGCCTGTTTCACCTGCTACCATTGCCGATCCGAATTCGAAATATAAACTTTGAATGAACGAAACAGCATTCCCGTCTTTGTCCACTACTGCTGCGTGAGCCGTATCACTTCCAACTGGATTGGTCGTCACATCCAATGCGCGAGTAAAAGAAATTTGTTCAGATAAACCATGTGCATATTGTTTATCTAATAAGCGCTGAAGCGGGATATGATGGAAAGAGGGGTCTGTCAGCTCCCGATTTCGATCTTGAAAGCTTAGCTTCAAGGATTCAACAAGGAGATGATAATATTCAGACGAACCATGCGGAATTTTCCTCACATCAAAATTCTCCAGAATGTTTAACGCCATTAACCCGGTGAAGCCTTGTGAATTCGGAGGCACTTGGTACATCGTATAGCCTCTATATGTTGTATGAATCGGATCTGTCCAATCGCCGTGATGCTCAGCAAAGTCTTCTAATGTTAAATACCCACCTTTTTTCTGTAAACTTGAAACAAGCTGTTCAGCTAGCTCTCCTTTATAAAAAACATCTCTGCCTTCTGCGGCAATTAATTTCAATGAACAAGCAAGCTTTGTTTGTACAAACTTTTCATTTACTTCCGGTATCGTTTGATTTGGAAGAAAGATGTCGGCCGTTTCAGGAATGCTGTTCAATAAATCAACATTATTTTCGGTATGTGTTCGTTGGTCTTTGGAATAAGGAAAACCATGTTCTGCATACTCAATGGCAGGCTGTAGAACATCATTTAATGTTAATTTCCCGTATTTTTGGATAATCGCATCCCAACTGTCGACCATTCCCGGCACGGTTATCACGCTTTCGATACCGCGAAAGGGAATGCGGTCTTTTCCTTGATAAAGCTCTCTTGTCACTTTACAACCTGAGCGGCCGCTGCCGTTGTAGGACGCCACTTTTTGCTCTTTCGCATCATACATCAACCAGAAGGAATCCCCACCAAGACCGGTCATATGCGGGTACACAACCGCCAAGCAAGCACTGACGGCTACCGCGGCATCAAAGGCATTCCCGCCTTTTTGTAAGATTTCATCTCCTGCCATGGAGGCCAAATAATGAGGGCTTACGACCATTGATTTTGTTCCGACAATTGCTTCATTTCTCATTACATAACGCCTCCTGTTTTTAGACAACGAATCTTGAAACACACTGTTTCGTATGTGAGCCATTTTCGAATATGACTTTTCCACGTTGGATGGTGGACATAATGCTGCAAGGGAAGGTGTGCCCGATATACAGGCTTTGTTTATGTTTAGCAAAAAAATTATCTTCTGTGATCGTCTGTGCTTGTTTCGTTGAAACGATGGCAAAATCGGCATCCAAGCCAATTTTTATTTCCCCTTTTTGGTCGGATAGCCCGAATCGTGTAGCGGGTGTCAGGGCGGTCATCTGAGCGATTTTCGAAAAAGAAAATTTATATTTCTGCGCGAGTTCAATCATGGCCAATAATGAAAATTGTCCGCCACTAATGCCTCCCCATGCTTGAAAAAGTGTGTGTGCAGCAGGGTCTTTCATGTTAAAGGGAGAGGGGGAATGGTCTGATGAAATCAGATCGAATTGATTGTTCAAAAAAAGGGAAATGAGTTTTTCCTGTTCATGCACTTTTCGTAAAGGTGGGGCACATTTGGCGATTGCTCCTTTTTCGATGAGGTCATGATGGTTGAATAACAAATAATGCGGGCAGGTTTCTACGGTTACATCCAGACCGCGATTTTTGGCGGCGGTAATTTTTTCAATAGCAGCGGCACTACTTATATGGACGAAGTGAAGGGAACAGCCTGTTATGTCAGCATACGTCAGGGCACGTTCCACCGCTTCTGCTTCTGCTTTAATCGGACGTGTTTCTAAATAATCATCTGCGCTGATTTGTCCGAGACGTTCTTTTTCTTCCTTCAGAAAATCGGTAATGGCCGCACTTTCAGCATGCAGGGCCAGTATTTTGCCTAAGGAAGCGATTTTTTTCATCCCTTTCAGCAATGTATCATCATCAACTCGTTCAAACTCATCGTTGCCGGACGAGGACATGAAGGCTTTGAAGCCAACTACACCAGCTTGTGCCAGCTCTTCCAAATGGTCCAAATTTTGTGGCACAAGCCCACCCCATAATCCAAAATCAACCCATGATTTCTCCAGACCGATTTTTTCTTTTTCGAGAAGGGCGGCTTTAGTGACGGTTGAAGGAATTCCATTCAATGGCATATCGAAATAGGTAGTACAGCCACCGGCAGCCATCATTTGTGATCCTGTTTCAAAGCCTTCCCAATGTGCGCGCCCGGGTTCACTGAAATGAACATGAACATCAATCATACCGGGGAAAATATAGTTGCCGGATTCATCGCGTTCTTCAAGACCGGTAGCGTCAATATGGTCGGTCATTTCAGCGATTTTACCGTCTTGTATGCCAATATCCATCGGAAGCACTTTATGAGGTAATACGACAAAGCCATTGCGAATAATCAAATCAAATGTAGTCATAGAATTCCACCTTCTTAAACAGTTTCATGATTACAAATACTATTCGGCAGAGGATGCTTAAAATCCCCTGCCGAATGTCGTTTTTATTCATTTGTTTATAAAAGAGGGGCTGTTGTTAAGTTTTTTTCTTCGTACACATTCAGTGCCGCTTGTAAAGCTTCCCCTCGGTTGGCGTTGAATCCATGTCGGATTAAGATTGCTTCAAGGCCTGCTAGAACCATTAAAATGTTTTCTTTGCGGCAAGAATAGCCCATTGTTCCGATACGCCAAATCTTTCCGTGAAGAGGACCGAAGGAGGTGGCGATTTCGATACCGAATTCATTCAAGAGCATGGTACGGACAGAGTCGCCGTCGATACCATTTGGAATCTCAACACATGTCACGGGTGTGAGCTTATGTGCTTTGTTGCCGAACAAGTTCAATCCCATTGCTTTGAGACCAGCGACTAAAGCCGTTTCATGCAATTGATGGCGTTGGAAACGTTGCTCTAACCCTTCTGTCAGCACGAGGCGCAGCCCTTCGCGCAAAGCATAGAGCATGGAAGTTGCCTCTGTATGATGGTTTAAACGTCTAGGACCCCAATAATCCTGGAGCATACTTAAGTCAAAGTAGTTGCTTGCGATGATGAAGCCACTTCGTTTCTTTTGGCGGTCTTCCTCTGTTTCGATTCCTTGTTCGACTTTTTTTCGACGTTGAAGGATGGTTTCAATACGGTCGTTATAGGTGATAGGAGACATGCCGGACGGAACAGACAAGCATTTTTGTGTACCTCCGATTATACCGTCAATACACCATTCATCCACTTTTACGTCCACTCCGCCGATGGAGGCGACAGCATCCACAATGAAAAGTATATCCAGTTCTCGGCAAGCTTTTCCGATATCGCTTAATGGTTGAAGGCAGCCTGTCGAGGTTTCGCCATGTACCATAGCGACGATTTTAGGTGAAACTCGCTTCATTTCGTTGATGACGGTTTGTGGTTCGAATACTTCGCCCCATGGACATTCGACTGTATATACATCGGCACCGTAGCGTTTGCAAATTTCGGTTAGTAGATGACCGAACCTTCCGTAAATTGGGACTAAAACTTTGTCGTTTGGTTCGATGATGCTACATAGGAGTGCTTCGATTCCAGAGCGGGAAGTTCCGTCCACCGGAAAGGCCCATTGATTTTTTGTTTGGAATACTTGACGAAGCATGTCCATGACTTCGTTCATGATAGTGGTAAAAGCAGGGTCGAATTGTCCGACAATCGGTGTTGTCATCGCCCGTAGCACACGTGGATCTACTTCTACAGGACCTGGCGTCATAATGGTTCGTAATGGTGTTTGTAATTCAGAATAGTACATGTCAGTCAACTCCTTTTAATAGGCTAATTGATATAAGATTTCCGTTAAAACGTCGATTCCCCGCTCCAAATCCTCCACATCAGTTTGTTCTTGAGGTGAGTGACTAATGCCTTTCTTACTAGGTACAAAGATGAGACTTGTAGGGCAGATGGAGCCGAACACTTGTGAATCGTGACCTGCGCCACTGACGATAGATTGATAAGGGATATTCTTGTTCTTGACGATTTCTTCAATGGTTGCATTCATTTCTTGGCACATTTCGACTGGTTTCACATTTGTCCATGGTGTGACGTTTACCGTAAATGCGCTTTGTTTCGCAATCGTATTTAAGTAGGCAAAAATCATATCACAGAAAGCACTCAGTGTGGATTCGTCATGATGACGAACGTCTAAGCTCATTTCGAGTTCGCCGATGATGACATTCGGCACATTTGGTTTTGCGATGATTTTACCGATGGAAGCTACCAACGTAGGATCGACTTCCTGTGCTTTCTTTGTCAGATAGCAAATGAAATCAGATGCCAATGTCATTGGGTCCTTTCGATAAGCCATCGGTGTTGTTCCGACATGATTGCTTTCACCAAGGAGCGTAATCATGAAGCGGCGTTGTCCGACAATATGGGTAACGATTCCGATTGATTTTTGATTATTTTCTAAAACCATTCCTTGTTCGATATGCACTTCTATAAATCTTTCAAGATCTGTACGAATAGGTGGACTATAAGAGTGTGAATCAAAACCGGCATTGGTCATTGCTTCTAAAAAAGAAACACCTTCTGAATCTTTCAAGTCGATTACATCATCTAAGCTGTAGCTTCCTTGTATATTACGCGAACCCCAAAAGGTAAGAGGAAATCTGCTGCCTTCTTCTTCGCACAGGGATACAACTTCAATTGTTTTTTTAGGCTTACCGAACTGTTTCTTTAATCGTTCCACTGCAAGTAAACTAGCAATAATTCCATAGGAGCCGTCATACTTGCCGCCATCGACGACTGTATCGACATGTGAGCCGGTCAAAATCGTTTTACTGGTTAGGTCTGTTCCTTGCAGTTTGCCGAATAAGTTTCCTACATGATCAAAGGAAGCTTGCAAACCGATGCTTTCCATTTTCTTTTTTAACGCTTTTTGCGCGTCCATCCATGCAGGGGAGTATAACAATCTCGTCACGCCTCCTGAAGATGTCTTTCCATTTGACGCAAGCCACTCGATCATTGTGGCTACATCATTTTTTTCTATACGAATAGCCATCATCGATTTTCCTTTCTTTTATGTCATATTTCCTGACATATACTTAGTGACTTTAGTTTACTTTCAGAAGTCGAAAACTTCATTAGCATTTTTGTGCTTTTTCTTCTTTGTTTTTGTGCAATATAACTAATCTGTCTCATAAAAACGAGATATGCTATGATGGATTTACATACATATTTTTCTAAAATGGGGGATTATATGAAAATAGCAGATTTGTTTAGTAATCCGATGTTAGACGAAATGCAAATTATTGCGGGGGAGGCAGGGCTTCAACGGGAAATCATGACGGTCAATATGATGGACGCTCCGGATATTATTCCTTATTTAAAACCGAATGAATTGCTTGTGACGACGGCTTATCATATGAAGGACCAACCTCAGTCGTTGAGAGAGCTTGTACAAGCAATGGTTAATAAAAGGTGTGCAGGACTTGGCATTAAAACGAAACGTTATCTAGGTGAAATCCCGAGAGATATCATTAAGTTGGCGGATGACTTGGCTTTCCCGCTCATTGAGTTGCCGGATTCTGTATCGCTTGGTGATATCGTCAACAAAACGTTGCAGGTAATTCTGGATCGGCGGACGAATGAATTGACATATGCAATGGAGATTCATAAGCAATTTACGCAATTGATTATGAGTGGTAAAGGAATCGATAGGTTACTAGCCAAATTGGCCGAGATGATTGGATGTCCAATTGCCTTAATCAATCAACAATTTAAACCGCTTTTTTATACCAGTGACAGTGCATCTTTATTTCCTTTTTTTCTTTCCTTACAAAAAGAAGGCTTCACGTTCCCTTCAACAAATATAACTAATTTTCTTTTTTCCATAATGGCAACAAAACGAACATATTCTGCTTTTCCTGTTCACATGAGTGAAAGAAACATCGGTTTCCTGATTGTTGCGGCAGAGATACGCGAGGAAAACAATATGAAGGCTTTAATTATTGAACAAGCCACAAATGTTCTGTCTTTTGCGCTCATGAAGGAGCATGCACTCAAGCAGTTTAATCGAAGTGTTCGGAATGAGTTCTTCCATCATTTTGTGGAAGGAACCTTTTCTTCCGAGACGGAAATTATTAATCGGGCAAAAGAGTTTTCCCTTCATCATAATCAAAAATTTCTATGTGCGGTCGGCAGAGTGGATCAACATCGGATCAATGACAGCTATAAGCAACAGCAGCAAAAGACAGACTTGCTTTTTGAATGTATTGAAGAAGAATTGCTTGATGCTAAAGTGGCCATTCATTACTTTACAAAAGGTGAAAAGTGCATCCTTTTATTGGAACGAGAAGAATTTTCGGCGGATAGTGCCAAGTTTTTTGGGTTGGTTCTTCAAGAAATTCAGAAAAAAATGGCATTTTATTTTCAAATGACCATTTCTTTTGGCGTGAGCAGTCCTTGTCAGGATTTACTGTATGTTCCGACTGCTTACAAGGAAGCGACAGCGGCCTTGAAGGATGGCCGACAGTTGAAGAAAACGTCCTTTATTCACGAGTATCGAATGAAGGATATCTTTGAATTATTACGTGCCGTGCCACAAGAGGATTTGAAGAATTTTTATAGGCACACGCTTCGTGGTTTCGAATGTTTGGGAGAGGAAGAGAAACAGACATTGCTGCAAACACTGTCTGTTTATTTGGAAACACAATGTCAAATATCCGAAACGGCAAAAAGGTTGTATGTTCACAGGAATACAGTCGTCTATCGTCTCGAGAAATGTGAGGATTTAATCGGAGAACCGATTAAAGATAGTGAGACGGCATTGCGTATTCGTTTGGCTTTGAAAATCAAATCGTTGTTGGCTGGAGAGCGATAGGGCATACGACTCACTTTATGCATGTTGAACAGAAACCCTTAAAAAAATTGTCTATTTTACCTAATGACATTTTGATAGACCTTTTTTATGATGTAACTATCAATAACATTTAATGTAATGTTTTCTAACATTATCAATAGGAGGGGTATTATGGATGGTAAGGTGGGAGGGCCAAAACTTTTCTCATTAGGGTTACAGCATGTGTTGGCGATGTATGCCGGAGCGATTTTAGTTCCATTGATTGTTGGAGGAGCCTTGGGCTTTACACAGAAGCAGTTAGCTTACTTAGTGGCGATTGATTTGTTGACATGTGGGATTGCAACATTATTGCAATCGTGGAGCAATAAGTATTTCGGCATCGGCTTGCCAGTTGTGTTAGGTACTTCGTTTGTAGCTGTGACACCGATGATTTCGATTGGAACGCATTATGGCATTTCAGCTATTTATGGAGCAATCATTGCTGCGGGGTTATTTATCTTTCTTTTTGCTAAATTTTTCGGAAAATTGATTCGATTGTTCCCTCCTGTCGTGACGGGGACAGTCGTTATCATTATTGGTCTTTCGCTTATTCCTACAGGCATTAAAAATATGGGCGGTGGATTGAGCAGCCCGGATTTCGGTTCAGCTGAGAATCTTATCTTGGCATTCGGTGTTCTCATCTTCATTTTGCTCATTAATCGTTTCTTTACAGGATTTATGCGTGCTTTATCCGTTTTGTTAGGGATCATTTTCGGTACAATCGCCGCTGCCTTCATGGGAAAAGTGGATTTAACGGAAGTGAAGGAAGCATCATGGATGCATTTTCCTACTCCATTCTATTTTGGTACCCCAACGTTTGAACTTGTCCCGATTTTGACAATGATGATTGTCGCTGCGGTTATTATTGTTGAATCGACGGGTGCCTTCCTCGCTTTAGGGAAAATCACCAATAAAGAATTGACAGAACATGATTTTGCTAAAGGTTATCGAGCAGAAGGCCTTGCGTTCATTTTAGGCGGTATTTTCAATGCCTTTCCATATAATACTTTTGCTCAAAACGTCGGATTGGTGCAGTTATCCGGTGTGAGAAAACGAACGGTTACAATTGCGGCTGGCTTCATTTTAATAGGATTAGGTTTAGTCCCGAAAATCGCAGCGTTGGCTACCGTCATTCCTACTGCTGTATTAGGTGGAGCCACAGTCGTCATGTTCGGGATGGTTGTTTCGTCGGGCATTAATATGATCAGTTCGGTCGATTTCACGGATAACAATAATTTATTGATTATTGCTTGCTCCATTTCATTAGGGCTAGGTGCGACGGTTGTACCAGAACTGTTTGCAGTCTTACCGGAGGCGGTACGTATTATTTTTGCTGATGGTATTATCACAGGCAGCTTATGTGCGATTGTGTTGAATTTGATTTTGCAGACAAAGAAAAAAGAAGTGGATGCATCGCTGGATGTCATGGAAACTGACATGGTGAAAAGTTAAGAAAGAGGTGAATTTCATGCTGACAATAGAGCAACTCAATAATAGTAATGTAGAGCAGTTCACAGCTGTTTTAGGTGATGTTTTTGAACATTCTGCGTGGATTGCTCAGAAGGCAGCTCATGCCAAGCCGTTTTTATCCAAAAAAGATCTGCAGGATAAGATGATTGCGATTGTTCGACAATCGTCTGTCGAACAACAATTGCAGCTTATTCAAAGCCATCCGAATTTGGGAAATCGGGTCAAAATGAGCGCGGCATCAACTCAGGAGCAGGAGAAGGCAGGGTTGCAAAATTTGAATAAAAAGGAATATGCCGATTTTATGCAGATTAATGAAGCATACATGAAGAAGTTTGGTTTTCCGTTCATCATTGCGGTGCGTGGAAAGAGTAAGGATGAAATTTACCGCGCTATGCAAGAAAGATTGAACCATGATAGCGAAGTGGAGTTTCAAACGGCACTCCATGAAATTTATAAAATTGCTCAATTTCGTTTAGACGAAATCATTCATTAAGAAAAAGGGGGAATTTAGGATGGAAAACAAATTAACAGAGAAAACATTATGCTATGGTAAAGGTGATGTATTTGCCTATCGAACGTATGGGGAACCGTTAACGGGAATCAAGGAAATTCCAGAATCTATTTTTACGGGCAGACATAATGTGATTTTTGGGACGAAAGTGAAAGTATCGATTGGCGGAAAAGCCTTTGTTCCGTCTTTTATCGAAGGGGATAATTCTCTTGTCGTCGCCACGGATTCTATGAAAAATTTCATTCAAAGGCATCTTGGTACATACAAAGGCTCTACGTTGGAAGGCTTTGCTGTTTATGTATCTGAAGCATTTTTGAATCAATACCCACATGTTGATCACGTGTCTATTTTAGCGGAGGACGTTCCTTTTGAAGTCGTTTCAGAAGGTAATCAAGTTTCGATTCAAGCGAGTGATGTTGTATTTAAAAAATCACGAAATGAACGCTCGCGAGCTTCTGTTGAAATTGTTCGTACAGAAAATGGAACGGAAATTACGGAACAAAGCAGCTCGATTTTGGATTTACAATTAATCAAAGTGAAGGGGAATTCCTTTGTCGGTTTCGTTAGAGATGAATATACGACACTGCCTGAAGATAGCAACAGACCTCTGTTTGTCTATTTGAATTTACATTGGGTGTATAAAGAACAAGAAGATGCTTTCGGAATTTTTCCGGAAAAGTACGTTCCTGCAGAGCAAATCATCGATATCGCCACCTCTATTTTTCACAACATGGAAACACCATCCATTCAGTATTTAATTTATGAAATTGGCCGCACGATCTTACAACGTTTCCCGCAATTGCTACAAGTGACATTTGAATCCCAAAATCATACGTGGGATACAGTTGTTGACTCGATTCCAGATTCGGAAGGGAAAGTTTATACAGAGCCACGACCGCCATATGGATTCCAAGTCTTTACCGTCACGCACGAACATTTGAAACATTCACCAGAAACCAATCAATCAGAAACAATCAAAAAATAAGGGCATAAAGGAGAGCGGATATGAGCGGCTTAAGCACGCATATTTTGGATTTAATGCACGGTCAACCGGCTGCCAATGTGAAAGTCGAATTGTTTTATTACACAGCGCTAAATGACCGTACCTTGCTTGAAACATTTTATACAAATGATGATGGACGTTTGAATCAGCCTTTTCAGCCTCAAAGTGGATTACAGACCGGAACATATGAATATATTTTTTATATTGGCGATTATTTTCGAGGGAAAGAAGTGGAGTTGCCGAATCCGGCTTTTTTGGATGAAGTGGCTGTTCGTTTCGGTGTAGCAGATGCCTCGTCGCATTATCATGTGCCGTTACTTGTGTCACCTTTCGGCTATCAAGTGTATCGAGGGAGTTAAAGGAACATGGGTTTCTCAATAATTGGGAAACCTTTTTTCTTACACTTTAAGAAAATAGCTGAATTGTCATTAATAAAAGGGACTTGACGTTATTGCCGATTTCAGATGGAAAGTATACGTTCTACGATGCCTCAGATTAATCGGCGAGCTTCTTAGGGAAGCGAATGTATTGAAAACGAATGTGTATATTGTTACCTTAATGGTATATTTTGTCTTTGAGAAGAGGGGATGGATCAACATGGGAAATCCATATAAGGAATTGACGATAGGGATGATGCGTACCGGTATTTTTGGGTTTGGGGGCGGACCATCCGTTATTCCGTTAATTAGGTACGAAGCGGTTTCGCGTTATCATTGGCTAGAGGATGATGAATTTGGAGATACGTTGGCGATTGCGAATACGTTGCCTGGTCCGATTGCGACAAAAATGGCTGCATATCTAGGCTATCGTGTCAAAGGGTGGACAGGGGCTTTCGTTAGTGTAGCGGCACATGTCTTGCCCACATGCTTGGCGATGGTCTTTTTAGTAGCTTTTATGAATCAACTAGGTGGTTCCGTCATATTGCAGAACATAATTGGGGCAGTGATTCCGGTTGTCGCGGTTATGCTTGGTCAAATGGCTTATGAATTTGCGGAAAAAGCGGTTAAGGGACTTGGGTGGATGTTAGGTATTATGTTATTTATTCTTTCATTTGTCCTTTTGCAAACGGTTTCCATTCATCCAGGGATTGTCATTGCCATTTTCCTTTTCTACGGGGCGTTTCATTTTAAATTAAAAGGACGTTCGAAAAGGAAACAAAATGAGGAGATTGAATCAAAAAGGGAGGAGACTATTTCATGATTGCGAGCATTTATCATGTATTCATGGCATTTTTCATTGCCAATCTTCTCGGCTATGGAGGCGGTCCAGCTTCTATTCCGCTTATGTATGACCAAATCGTCAGTCGAAAAGGCTGGATGGGGAATGAGGAATTTTCCAGTATGTTAGCGCTCGGTAATTCTCTCCCCGGTCCGATTGCAACAAAGATTGCGGCTTTTGTTGGTTTTGAGGTAATCGGATGGCCGGGTTTTATAGCAGCCTTGGTTGCTACAATCGTTCCGTCAGCTGTTGCATTGATTTTACTATTGAAAGTACTGCACCGATATAAACAATCGCCTGTTGTCAAAGGAATGTCATTGCTCGTTCAACCGGTCATTGCCATCATGATGTTACTGCTGACATATAGTTTAGCGGTGGATTCTTTGCAATCTATCGGGATTGTCCATTCTTTAATCATTGCTGTACTCGCTTTTTTCGCTCTGGGGAAATTCAAAATCCATCCAGCGATTGTGATTGTATGCGCCTTCGTTTATGGTGGGGTAATCATTCCTTTGGTTTAATAGGAGGATAAATAAGTAGGAGGAGCTGTCTGTATAGCTCCTCCTTTGTTTATGATCCCTGCATGAGTTCAGTTTTGACCATATTGATTTCATTAGGTGTTGCCGGTTGTGCCGGCTTGTAGTAGCCTTTTTCTTTTGCTTTTTTGAAAAGATTGTATTGGCGCTGTTCATCTTGATTTCTCAGCTGTTGAAGCGTGGAACGAAGCTGTTCGTTTTCTGTCTGGGCAATAATGGAGGCATAGCCAGCTAAGCTACTATTAAGTCCTTCTAAATAGTCGTTCATCATATCCTTCTCTTGCATGTATTATCCCTCCTACTGTAAAAAACTCATTAATCGTTGTTTATTGTTGCGGGCGTCCTGTGCATCTTTCCTTAGCATTTGGATAATAGTCGGGTCGGTGCATTGTTGCGCGTAATAATCCAATTTGGTGGCAATTGTTCCATGTGCACTAATTAAATGTCGAAGATTTTGCAATTCTAGTTCATTTAAATATGGCATATCATCCCTCCTCAAAAATCGTTCTCTTTTACTGTTAGCAAGTTTTTTAGAAAATATGTATGAGCAAAAACAATCATTTAGAAGTTGATAGGTTAGATTTGGTAATAGGTAAGGTGTTTAGGCAAAAAAACGAGTGGTAAATAACAAATGTGCTTGAAACATGATAGAGGCTATGTTCTAAACGAGTGTTTTTCATGTTTAAAGTAAAAGACAATTGTCGTTTAATGGTTAATCAGCTTTTAGTAAGTAATAGTAATGTTTTTACCAAAGAAAAATGATTTATTCCAACGAATGATTATAAAGGGAGTAAATAACAGGAACATAGCCCCGTATAAGGGGGGATACATCATGCATGCACGGGATTTCAAAACAGCAGCCCAAAAATCGTTGAAAAATAATTGGGGAATTGCCATTGGAGCCATGGTGATTAACTCGGTCATTATAAGTGCAATTTCTTATCTTGCGAATGGAACGCCGGCTCAGTATTGGTGGATTTCGACATTATGCGGAATGTTTATTGCCGTGCCTATTACAGTGGGATACAGTTGGTTTCATTTAGATTTGTTTAGACATTCCAAAGCGAACATTAGTACAATGTTTGAAGGATTTTCGAATAATTATACCCGTAACGTTGCAACAGGTACATTAATGTCTATCTTTGTTGCGTTATGGTCACTTTTATTCATTATTCCAGGAATTATTAAAGGTCTAGCCTATTCTATGACTTTTTTCATTTTACGAGATCGTCCGGAATTATCTGCTTTAGACGCGATTACAGAAAGCCGAAAAATGATGGAGGGTAAGAAAAAAGAATTGTTTTATTTAATGCTTTCATTCCTTGGATGGGTTATTATTCCATATGTACTTACCGCTTTAGGTGTGTACTTTACAGGTGTCGGCATTGCAGGAAGCGGTATAGTATCTTTAACTGTACTAGGAACCGTATTCTTGATTGCTGGTAGTATCTCATCTGTGTTAATTAATCTTTATGTTACACCATATTATATGACATCAGTTGCTGCATTCTATGAAAAATATGCAAAATTACCAAAAGAAGAATCTTATTCACATGCCGGATAATGACTTTGAAAAGAAAGCCTTGCGATTGTAAGGTTTTCTTTTCGTATAAAATATACACTTGTCAGCAGCAGAAATAACATTGGAGAAAGTCAAGGTCATGAAGTGGAGTTTTTATCAATATGTATGTAGAGATGAGGGAATAAAATAGTATAATAGAAAAGGACTTAATGAAAGAGAGGAGTGGAAAGATGAGAGCACGTGATCATAAATTGGCTGCAAAAGCAGCGTTGAAAAACAAGTGGGGAATTGCTATCGGTGTTTTCTTCATTCAATTTATCATCAGCAGTTTCGTAGGGGGAATTCCTGAAGATTATGCATGGGCTTCGGTGCTGTTGTTTATTTTCCTGACGGCTCCATTATCAGTTGGCTATAGCTGGTTTTACTTGGATGTGAAAAGGTTAGCCAAACCTAAGATAGAAACGTTATTCGAAGGGTTCAGCAAGAATTACATACGCAATGTGTTGGCTGTTGTATTCATGACTATCTTTGTAATATTATGGTCGTTATTATTGATTATTCCTGGTATTATAAAAGGTCTTTCGTATTCTATGACACTATACATATTACGAGATCGTCCTGAATTATCCGCACTAGAAGCCATCACAGAAAGTCGTAAAATGATGGACGGCAAGAAAAAGGATTTATTCTTTCTTATGTTATCGTTCATTGGCTGGGTCATCATTCCGATTGCCATTTTCCTATTCGGTTTAATTACGATGGTATTAGGACTGTTTGGAGATGGTTCGGTGGCGCTCATGATAACGGGAACTTTATCGTTCTTTATCGGTCTTGTTGCCATGTTTGGAATAAGCATTTATGTGACACCATATTATATGACATCAATGGCTGTATTTTACGATGACTATGCGAAACCGAAAGATGATGAGCCTACAGAAGATTGTGTAGTAGATTCAGCAGAAAGTGAGACGCCACAAGTGTAAAAAATGTGGTTGTTTACATGAAAAAACCTTGAATTCAGCAATGAAATTCAAGGTTTTTTCGTGTAAAGACAACGGTTATTTTGAGAAATGGCTGACTCTATTTATAGAAAAAATTCAATTTCAATGAATGTGTGACCATTTCTGAGTAAACAATATTTTTTTGCTCGTTTTAAAAACTTTTTTAATGGTGCGTCGTCTAATCTATCAGGAAGGAGAGACGGATGTGGATGAACTGACAATTGAATGGTTGGAAGCCGAAGAGGCTGAAGATGTAATGAATGAGATTATGAAACGATACGGTCAGGATATACTGCAGCTTGTATATTCCTACGTTAACGATAAAACGATAGCGGAAGATTTGACGCAAGACATCTTTGTTAAGTGTTATAAATCTCTTCACATGTATACAGGTAAATCATCATTTAAAACATGGTTGTGGAGAATTGCCATCAATCATTGCAAAGACTTTTTGAAAAGCTGGTATAACAAAAATGTCATGATTGCAGAAGAAGAATCAGCGAAGAATTGGTCGCGAAATGAAACGGTCGAACAGGCTGTTATTCAAAAAGATGAAGATGCTCGCTTAGCTTTTGCCGTCATGAGCTTGCCGATTAAATATCGAGAAGTGATTATTCTCTTTTATTTCGAGGAATTGCCGATAAAGGAAATTTCCGCAGTGTTAGAAGTAAATGAAAATACGATTAAAACGAGACTTAAAAAAGCGAAAGAGCTATTAAAAGAAAGATTGGGGGAATAGGCAAATGGACGATCGTTTTAAGAGACTGCGACACTCTATGGAGAAAAACACATTTAATGAGCTCCACTTTTCAGAGCGGCATCAAAAAAGCATTCTGAAAAAAATTAATGAACAAAAAGAGAGCGAAGAAGATATTTTGTTAGCCGTTATGCAGCTGCTTATACATGAGAAAACAGGTCATGAACTTGCTCAGTTATTAAGAGGAAGAGGCATTCGGAAATTTGAAGATAATGAAGGTTTCTTATACACCTTGTTGCACCGGTTAGAACATGGGAATTGTTTGCAGACGAGATGGGATGAAACGGAAATCAAGTATTATCAGCTGAATGATAAGGGAAGAAAATTATTGCGAAAAGCTGAAAAGAAACAAACAAAGAAACTGCCGATATTAAAGGGATTGTTGGAAGGGTGATGAGTAGTGGAGAACAAGAGGCGTTCCTACCTAAGTAAAGTGACGGAGCAAATTCGTTCAAAAGAAGCGAAAAAATATGTTTCGGCTGAATTGAACCATCATTTACAGGAAACGAAAAATGTTTGGATGAAGAAAGGATTGACCGAAGAAGAGGCGGAGAATAAAGCTATTGAACAAATGGGCAGCCCTGTTACATTGGGAGTGCAGCTTAACAAAATTCATCGTCCGAAAGTGGATTGGATGATGTTTATTCTATTAATGGCTATTCTATGTTTAGGTTTGTTGCCGATGTTTACTTTAGATTATTTAGGTTTTGGCAACTTTTTGATGAATAAAATAGTCATTATGTTATTGGGGATTGGTGTTACTTTAAGTTTTATGTTTTTTGATTACCGAAAATTAAAACAATATAAATGGTTATTCTTCTCACTAGGGATGTTTATTTTATTGCTTCTTCAATTTTTTTCCAACGTGTATATTAACGGAGTTCCTCGTTTTAAAGTTGGTCCTTTGACCATTGAAAGTTCGATGGCATTGCCGTTTTTCTTGCTTTTTTTGGCATCCTTCTTTACAAGTAAGACAATGAATCTATGGAAAACGATATTGTTATTTTTCTTGCCTATATTTATGTTTTTTTCTTTCCCTAACCTTATCGATTCTTTTATGTACAGTATTATGGCGTTTGTGATGATTTGGTGGAGTGGCATCCGTTTTAAAAAGGTACTTGGGGCCACATTCTCCTTTTTAGCTTTTGTAGGGATGTTGATTGCTATAATGTGGTCGTCATATCAAACAGAGAGACTCTTAAGTATTTTAAATCCAGGGAAATATAGTGAAGAGTTAGGATATCTTACCTTGCGTGCCCAAGAGTTGATATTAGATGCCGGTTGGTTCGGTAGTGCAAGCAAAGTAGAGACGATGCCTGACCCTTATACCAACTTTGTGTTCGTCAATTTCACCTATCACTATGGATGGGTTTTAGCGGGGATTTTAATTGTTTTGTTGTCATTGCTTATGATTAGAATGCTATTCGTTCTAAAGAATATCAAAGATTCTTTTGGAAAAATGCTCATTGTTGGTGGAGTGACGCTATTTTCGGTGCAATTTATTTATCATATCGGCATGGCGATGGGATGGTTGCCGCAGGTTTCGATGTCTTTGCCTTTTATCAGTTATGGTTTAATGCCGACCCTATTAAATGCCATGATTGTCGGAATCTTTTTAAGTGTATATCGTCGTAAAGATTTAGCATATAGTGTACAAACATAAAAGAAGCCAGGACTCGGGCTTCTTTTATGTTTACAATTCGTCGGCAATACCTAATAAGGCAATTCCGATTATGACGAATATAATAACGCTATATTGTTGTTTGTTCAGTTTTTCCTTTAGAAAAATGCGTGACAGAATGACGGAAAAAATACTGTAAGAAGCGATGAGTGGTGCAGCAATAACAGCATTGCTGGACATCGCAAATACGTAGAAGAACTGCCCGGTTGTTTCCAAAACGGCAGCCAAACCTTTGTCACGCTCTTTCAACAAATGAAAAGGTTCTTTTTTGATTACTTTCAGAAAAAGGAACGATAACACCGCGCAGATGAAGAAAGTCCACTCATAGGCAATGAGTGCAGCATCTTCACTGAGCAGTTTCATTTCATCTAAATAAATGGCATCAGCAAATGTCCCAAGTCCATCGATAATACAATATAAAATAGGAAAAATAATGGCTAGAAAGCCAATTTGATATTTGGGATCAATAGGTTCATAGCTTATTTGGCTATCCGCTTTCTTTTCCAATATAGCCAACCCGATTACGCCTAACGTAATGATGATGATACCGAAAATTTCAAGTAGGCTCAACTTATGCGTGAAAAAAATACAAATCAATATAGTTGTTACGGCACCTGATGAATTTTGAATCGGTGATGCAATGGATAACTCTAAGTATCGTAACCCGATATAACCGATGGCCATTGATAGAATGTACAAGGCGGATACAGGTAAGTATGTAAGCAAATCTGTCGGCTGAAAGCTTATCCCCTTTATCATCATATATAGCGAAGCGTGAATACCCATGACTAGCCCTACCATAACGATGATTTTGAGGTGACTATATGAATCGTGACTATCTGATCCTTTCTTATAAAAGAGGTCGGCGCCTCCCCAAGCAAGCGCAGTTAATAAAGCAAAACCAAACCACATTTTAATTTCTCCTTGTGTTGAATTTCTTAAGTAGACTGAAAATAATATATCATAAGTAAAGGTTCGGTTTTTAGAAAAAATGAATTATTTAAGAAAGATTTGCTGACCGGTGTTTTTGTGGTCATGATGTTATCGTAAAATTTAAGCCCGCAAAATGTACTGTGTGTTTGCGGGCTTTGTACTTATTCATGAAATGAAGGGTGTTCGATATGTCTTGGAATGGCTTCTTTTGGGAGCTCGCCTTCCAGGGATAAATAATAATGGCGAATCGGTTTTAAGTCATCATCCAGCTCATACACTAATGGTGTCCCGGTTGGGATATTTAGGCTTGTGATACCATCACTTGAAACATTATCTAGGTATTGGACTAAGGCTCTTAATGTGTTTCCGTGAGCGGAGATGATGATTTTTTTATCGGCTTTTAGTTGTGGAACAATGCTTGCGTTCCATTCTTCTAGTACTCTTTTTTCCGTGTCTGCCAAATTCTCGGTCAATGGGATCTCTTGCTCCGTTAAGGTATGGTATTTGTATTCATGACCGGCATATCTTGGGTCATCCTTTGTCAATGCCGGTGGACGCACATCGACAGACCGTCTCCACTCGTGTACTTGTTGTTCACCATATTTGTCGGCTGTTTCTTGCTTGTTTAATCCTTGTAAGGCTCCGTAATGCCGTTCATTCAGTTTCCATTGTTTGTGGACGGGTATCCACATCAAATCCATTTCATGTAAAATGAGCCACAATGTTCGAATGGAACGCTTCAGAACGGATGTATAGGCAATGTTGAAGGAGAAGCCGTTTTCTTTCAATATTTGGCCTGCTTCTCTTGCTTCTTTCAATCCGTTATCTGATAAGTCTACATCTGTCCAACCAGTAAATCTGTTTTCTTGATTCCATAAGCTTTCGCCGTGCCGGATTAGAACGAGTTTTTTCATAATCAATCCAACTCCATTGTCATATTGTAGTGTTCAAAAGTCTTCTTACTTATACCCATAAGAGACATCAGCTATTCTTGCACTAGAAAGGGGATTGGTGGAACAACTATTTTAATTTCTTCTATAATATGGGAAAATGATAAAAAGAGAAGACGATTGGGGGATTTTCATGGGTGTTGTCACGATTATTTGGGTTTTAAGCGGTACGATGATGTGCGGATTGGCTTATTTGATTCATAATAAGAAACAATATTATTGGCTTTCAGGATATGGCTCATATACAGAGCTAGAAAAAGAAGAGCTCGAGCGGAACGGATATTACAAAGTAGTCGGTCGGTATATGTGGCGATTGGCTATTCTCTGGGTAATCAGTATCCCGTTTGTCGGTTTTGGTGTTCCTTATAGTTTAGAAGTTTTTATGCCAATATTTTTGGTATATTGCCTTGCAGGCGCTCTTTATGTGGCGAAGCATGATATTAAACGAAAGAGAAAACAGAGCATCATCATCCTTTCTGTGACGGCAGTCATTACAGTAGGGGGATTGGGGATACTTTGGAAGCAAGGTTCACAAGCAACAAAGGTGAATATAACGGCAGAGGAAATTCAACTGTCAGGGATGTATGATGATACGATTTTAATCAAAGATATTCAAACAATCGAATTAACGGATACGTTACCGGATGACACGATAAAAGCAAATGGTTTTGCGACTGAAACGAGGTCGTTAGGTTCATTTCGATCTAACGAATTAGGACCGGGAAGGCATCATGTGTTTACAAAATATCCTCCTTATATTTTTGTCCGGACAGAGGATAGATATTATCTGATTAATTCGGAAAATGAAGAGGAAACAGAGAAATGGTTTACACAAATCAATGATTCTATTAACCGGTTGCCATAAGTTAGAGAAGAGTTGCTCCATGAGTGACTCTTTTTTCTATGCACACATTGGTTGGGTACAGGCATAAGATATGGAAGGATGTAACCCATGTGGGGAAGGCGGTTTTTTTTACGATGAAAAACAATTTGGTGACGTTCGTGTTGCTGGTGGTCATATGGTTGTTCATACCCGTTCACCATACTTTGGCTTTACAAGCAGCCGGTATGCTTTTGTATAAAGGAATCGATGTGAGTGAATATCAAGGCGATATTGATTTTGAGGCAGTGGTCTCTGATGGCATCGAGGTAGTCTACATTAAGTCCAGCGAAGGATTTAGTTTTGTTGATCCTTATTTTGAGCAACATTATCAAGGGGCTAAGCAGGTCGGGCTTCGTGTCGGATTTTATCATTTTGTTACTGCTGAAACGGTTGAACAGGCAATGGAACAAGCTCGATTTTTTGTCTCGACCATTAGTGGAAAAGAAGTGGAAGGGAAGCTAGCAATGGATTTTGAATCTTTCACTGCTTTAACAAGTTCAGAAGTTAATGAGATTTCATTGGCTTTTTTACAAGAAGTAGAAAAGTTGAGCGGGAAGCAGGCTGTCATTTATAGCGATGTCTATAATGCCACCAATGTTTTTGATGAAAGTTTGACCAATTATGATTTATGGGTAGCACAGTATGAGGTAGACGAGCCATCGGATGCCATCATTTGGTCAACTTGGGCAGGCTGGCAATATTCTGATACAGGCAATGTTTCTGGGATTGATGGAGAGGTGGATTTGGACTATTTCACAGATGCTATGCTTTTGCAAGACACTTCACCGGTTGAACCTCCTCCCTCTGAACATGATCCCAAAGAAATAACCATCACGTACCGCGTTCAAGCAGGAGACACGTTATCAGAAATCGCGCAAAGGTTTGATACAACCGTAGCAGCCATTATGGCAGAAAATAATATTCAGAACCCGAATTTGATTTATGTGAATCAAATTTTGACTATTATTGTCCCTAAGGAATCGCAAAATAATGGTACAACAATTGAGTATATCGTTAAACGTGGGGATACATTGTCGGAAATCGCTCAACGTTATAATACGACCGTAGCTGTGATTGTGGCAGAAAACGATATTCAAAATCCGAATTTGATTTATGTGAATGAAGTCCTTCGAATACCCGTAGGAGAATCGTCTGTATTTGTTTATGTAGTCAAAGCTGGTGACACATTATCAGAATTGGCGCAGCGTTATAATACGACTGTAGGGAAACTAGTGCAATTAAATGATATTTCTAATCCTAATCTCATTTTTGTTAACGAAAGGCTATTGATTCCTGAAGGTTAAAGAAAGTTCAAGCGGAGCATGTGATGCCGTATTTCTTAATAGATACGTCTTAATTATCACATAAATATTCATTATCTTTTGATTATTCTTTAAACATCGGAGGCGAATGTGCATGTTTAAAGATTATCAAACAGATTGTTATTTTGATGAAATGCTGGAACAAGGAAAACCGAAGCAACATTATGAACAGTTTTATTCTATGTTGAACCAATTGTCGAATACCGATTTTCAGGAAAAGAACAATTTGGCTAATTCGAGTTTTTTAAGACAAGGCATTACCTTCACGGTATATGGTGAAGAAGGTGGGACAGAAAGGACAATGCCCACATTCTTGGAGTACAATTAGTGAAAATACTAGAAGAGTCAGGGGAAGAGAATAATCATCTGGATTGGCAAAGCGTATTGGATATTTGCGCTTCAAGTCAGGAATTTGAACGGTCCTTTGGGGAATTTACAACGCACAACGCAGTCGAATATTTGGCATTCTCAAATAAAAATATAAATTCATTAGCTAATACAACTAATTATATACGTGAAAATGCCCGGATGATTCGTGATACCATTCCACATGAATTGTGGGAAGAGTGGAATGATTTTTATTGGTTTTTGCAGCAAGAGAAGCTGGATCATCACTTTTTGTATCGTGATATGTATTATTTCCTGCAACGTATTAAAACGACAGTCATGACAGCTACGGGAATTATCCATACTTCCATGCCGCGTGATCTACCTTACCACTTTATGAAAATAGGGAAGTGGCTAGAGAGAGCGGAAAAAACGGCCCGCATTATGCAGGTGCTCTTACAGCGGGTGAAAACAATTGGTCCCGAGCATTTCAATGAAAAGGAAGGAAAATTTGCTTTGCAGCTAGTCAACGGCTATGAAGATTTTTCAAGAAAGTACCGTCTGCAAGATACAGACCGGATTTTTCAATTTCTATTGACAGATCGCACCTTTCCACGTTCCGTTCTTTATTGTATGGAACATGTGAAAAAAGTCATCATGGAAATTGAAAGAGAAAAGGTGGCGCACTATTCGTGGGAAATGTTTGTGGCGCTTGATGACATCATCATTTTGTTGAATTCCGTTAATATGCAACAGTTGAATTTTCATGAAACGGAGACATTCATTGATGCTATTGTAGAAAAGTGCATTAAATTTGGAAAAGTATTTTCGGAAACGTATTATTTAGTGGAAGCGGTTGTTAATGAATGAAAGGGTATGGAGCATCCATCCGCTCTTTTTGACCATCAATGAGAACTGTTGCATCAGGGGAGTGGAAGAACAATGAAGTATGAAATTACGCATACAAATACATTTTATTACGAGGCGTCGGCAGAGCAGAGTTTAAATACATGCCGATTAAAGCCAAGAAATGATGAGTTTCAGCGAGTGTTTCTGTTTCAAAAGGAAATTAATCCAGTGACCATGACGAATGAATATGTAGATATTTGGGGAAATCATGTCGAAAGTTTTTTCATACCGGAAAAACATCAAGTGTTGGAAGTGAAAACAAAGTCGATTGTTAGTGTTCAAAAAGCATCCTTTCTTCCTTTCGTTTCCTTTACACCAGAAATGGAACAAATATGGCATTCGTCCTTATTTTATGAGCATTATTTACCCTTCTTAAAGACAACCAGCCATACATATCTTCATCCGGAGCAAATCGATGAGGTGAACAGGGCTATTGGAACAGGTAATAATCCGATGAAATTTGCCCTTGAATTAATGCATTTCCTGTTTCAGGAGTTTACGTATGACCCAGGTGCGACCAATGTCGGAACAACAGCTGCAGAAGCTTTTGTGCGGAAAAGGGGCGTATGTCAAGACTATACACATGTGATGATTACCATTCTTCGGTCCAGAGGGATTCCAGCGCGCTACGTGAGCGGTTATTTATATGTTGGAGAAGACTCGCAAATGGTCGGTAATCATGCGTCCCATGCTTGGGTAGAAATGATGGTGCCTGGTATTGGATGGGTTGGGTTAGATCCGACGAATAACGTTGAAGCATTGATGAATCACATCAAGCTGTGTGTAGGGCGTGACTATACGGATGTAAGTCCGTTGCAGGGTGTCTATAATGGCAGTCAGCATAAGTTGGACGTTAAGGTAGCCGTTAATTTACTTTAACAATGTGGTTGTAGGATAACGCACAGGAAATAAAGGTTTTCTGTGCGTTTTTGTTGTGACTTTCATTTGGGGATGACATTCCCGAAAAGAACTAAATAGCATAATGGTTCAATATGTCTTTATTTTTTTATTAAAATAACAATTCGTGTTTATTTGATGGTTCAAATTGGTATGAAAACATTTTCGTGAAAGCGTTGACATTCAAAATGTAGTTTGATAGAATTTAGTCACAAGCTTAATACAAGCCTTCTTAAATGAGATGAAATTCGACTATATGACAATACTGATGGATTGTTACTGGTAATGCAGGCAAGACCTAAGTTGCGTGAAGTTTGGTAAGGATAGGCAGATCTACATCTGTACCTATATCTATCCTACTGCTTTCGTAATTTAGGTCTTTTTGTTTGTCATTTTTGGGGATTTCGGAACGTTTGAAGGGCTTTCAGTGAAGTGGGTAGGCAAAAGAATTAGATGAAGGCGGCCACCTTCATCTAACGAATACAAATTCCCCTGAGAAAAATGGAGGTATTTATATGGACTATAGTAAAACAGCCCAACAAATCTTGCAACTAGTGGGTGGTGAAGAAAACGTACAAAGCGTCGTTCACTGTATGACAAGATTAAGATTCAGTCTATATGATAATAGTAAAGCGAATAAACAAAAGATTGAAAAAGTTCCAGGTGTAATGGGCGTCAATATTAGTGGAGAACAATTCCAAATCATTATTGGAAATGATGTTCCGAAAGTTTATAAAGAAATAATGAATAATAGCACCTTACAAGCAGATGGTGGAAAAGAACAGGTGAAAAAAGGAAAGAAAAATCCAATCAGCGCTGCCTTCGAAGTAATTGCAAGTTGCTTTACGCCAATTCTGCCGGCAATCGCTGGTGCCGGTATGATCAAAGGGATTTTAGCAATCGCTGCAACATTCGGTTGGCTGCAAGCTACAGATCAAACGTACATCATTTTAAGCGCAATTGGTGATGGAGCATTCTATTTTTTACCTATGCTATTAGCGTTTAGCTGTGCGAGAAAATTCGGCAGCAATCCATATGTAGCCGTTACAATTGCGGCAGCCTTGCTGCATCCTGACTTAACGGCTTTATTCGGAGCAGGAGAAAGCATTTCATTTTTAGGATTGCCTGTAACGATAGCAACCTATTCATCTACGGTCATTCCGATTTTATTAGCGGTTTGGGTAGCATCATATGTTGAGAAATTTGTGGATAAATACACACATGCTGCAGTGAAACTAATTGTAGTGCCAACAGTTACAATCCTAGTGGTTGTTCCAGTAACATTAGTTGCTATTGGACCATTAGGTACAATTATAGGAGATTATTTATCTGTAGGTCTAAATTTCTTGTTTGAGAATACGGGATTCTTTGCTTCTATGTTACTTGGCGGTACATTCTCATTAATCATCATGACAGGTATGCACTATGCACTTTCACCAGTTATCATCAACAATCTTGCAACGAATGGATATGACTATATCTTCCCTGCAATGTTTGTTGCAAACATGGGACAAGCAGGTGCGGCATTAGCAGTAGCTTTACGTACTAAAAACACAAGCTTCAAATCTTTAGCATTCACAACAAGTTTAACAGCAGTAATGGGTATTACGGAACCGGCTATGTATGGTGTAAACATGCGCATGAAAAAACCATTCATCGGAGCATTACTTGGTGGTGCAATCGGTGGAGCCTATTTCGGAGTATTCGGAGTAGCAGCATATATTATCGGTGGTAACGGTGGTTTACCAGGTATTCCAGTATTCATCGGACCGACTTTCGTTCACGCGTTGATCGGTATGGCAATTTCTTTTGTAGCGGGTACAGTGATTACGTATTTCTTAGGATTTGAAGATGTAGAAGCGGAAGTCGAAGAAGAGTCAGAAGAACAAGCAGAAGCAGTTGCAACAGTTGCAGCTTTTGATGCAGAAGAAATTCATAGCCCGCTAGTTGGGGAAATTAAACCTTTAAGCGAAGTAAACGATCCGACTTTCTCACAAGAAATCATGGGTAAGGGTGTTGCCATCGTACCGACTGAAGGAACGGTCGTATCACCAGTAAACGGTACAATTACAACAATTTTTAAAACAAAGCATGCTTTGGGAATCACAAGTGATAACGGAGCAGAAATTCTGATTCATGTCGGATTGGATACAGTGCAATTAGATGGTCAATATTTTACAGCACATGTTCAAGAAGGAGCTCGTGTTGAACAAGGACAAAAACTGATTTCATTTGATATGGATGCTATTCAAAAAGCGGGGTACGATTTGATTACGCCTGTTATCGTGACAAATACGCCTCAATATGAAGCCATTTCACCTGTACGCGTGACAGGTCATGTTGAACCGAATGATGCGATTTTATTCTTATCAGTGAGTCAAGAAGAAATGGAAAAACAGGTAGTCTAACAAATAGAAAAGCCGTCCCAAATGGAGGGCGGCTTATAAGATAGATAATGAGGAGAATGACAATGAGTAAACAAACGCTGAAATTTCCAGAAGGTTTTTTATGGGGTGGGGCAGTTGCCGCCAACCAATTAGAAGGTGCTTATAATGTAGACGGCAAAGGGCTTTCTACGGCTGATGTATCTCCGAATGGCATTATGTTTGAACCGGATTTCTCTATGAAAGAATTAAACTTGTATCATGATGGCATCGATTTCTACCACCGCTATAAAGAAGATATCGCGTTATTTGCAGAAATGGGCTTTAAGGCATTCCGTCTGTCGATTGCTTGGACACGTATTTTTCCGAATGGCGACGAAGCTGAACCGAACGAAAAAGGTTTGGAATTCTATGATAAAGTATTCGATGAATTAACCAAGTATAAGATCGAACCAGTTGTAACTATTTCTCATTATGAAATGCCGCTTGGTTTAGTGAAAAACTATGGTGGTTGGAGAAATCGTAAAGTCATCGATTTCTATTTGAACTATGCAAAAACGGTTTACAATCGCTATAAAGACAAAGTGAAATATTGGATGACGTTCAACGAAATCAATGTCGTGCTTCACTGTCCATTCACGGGTGGCGGATTGATTTTTGAAGAAGGGGAAAATAAAACCGATGTAATGTATCAAGCAGCACATCATCAATTTGTCGCAAGTGCATTGGCTGTCAAAGCAGGTCATGAAATCAATCCGGATTTCAAAATTGGTTGCATGATTGCATCAATGACAACGTATCCGTTCACGTGCAATCCAAATGATGTATTCGAAGCCATGCAAACAGATCGTAAAACATTATTGTTCTCTGATATTCAAGCGCGTGGCGAATACCCTGGTTACTTAAAACGTTTCCTTCGTGAAAACAACATCACAATCGAGATGGCTGAAGGTGATGAAGAAATTCTGAAAGAACATACAGTGGATTATATCGGTTTCAGTTATTACATGACATTCGTGGCAAGCACTGATCCTGAAGCGTTGGAAAAAGCAAAAGGAAACTTGTTGGATGGTGTGAAAAATCCATACTTAAAAGCATCTGAGTGGGGTTGGCAAATCGATCCGAAAGGAATCCGCACAACATTGAACGCCCTTTATGACCGTTATCAAAAACCGCTGTTCATCGTGGAAAACGGCTTAGGAGCTGTTGATGTAGTGGAGGAAGATGGTTCGATTAATGATGATTATCGTATTGAATATATGCGTGATCATTTAATTGAAGTAAGAGAAGCAATTGCTGATGGTGTTGACTTAATGGGTTATACATCTTGGGGACCGATTGACCTTGTAAGTGCTTCTACTGCGGAATTGAAGAAACGTTACGGCTTCATTTATGTGGATCGTGACAATGAAGGCAACGGCACAATGAAACGTACGAAGAAAAAGAGCTTTAATTGGTATAAAGAAGTAATTGCTACAAATGGCGACAGCTTATAAGAGATAAGCGCCATCTATATAAAAGGAGTAAGGAATTTTCATGCAAATTTCTTACTCTTTTTTGGGTGTAAAATGCATTTTACTGTTATTATATTATTTTAATATAATAAAAAGTAGCTTATATTAAAGGTTTATTGTTCAATATTTATAGAGTTATTGAGTGTCATTCCGACCTTTCTTATCTCAATTTAAGATATTTGGTTACTAATTTTACAACGAGGGCGATAATTGATGAAAATTAAAAAAGTATATAACAATAATGTTGTGCTGACAGAGAAAGACACTGAAAAGGAAATGGTCGTAATGGGCTGTGGTATCGCTTTTCAGAAAAAGGTCGGAGATGAAATTGATTCATCGAAAATAGAAAAAACCTTCGTTTTAGAAAATCATTCTATCTCAGATAAGTTGGCAGAATTATTGCGTGAAGTACCGGAACAATATTTAAGTCTTTCAGATAAGATTATCTCTTTGGCAAAATCGATGCTGCCGAATAAACTAGATGATTATTTATATGTTGCACTCACAGATCATTTGCATTTTGCTATTACGCGTCATAATCAGGGCATTCAGCTACGGAATGTTTTGTTATGGGAAATTAAGAAATTTTATAAACAGGAATTTTTTATTGCTCAGCAAGCACTTAAAATCATTGAAAATGAAACAGGCATTGCTTTAGAGGAAGATGAAGCAGGCTCGATTGCGATGCATTTGGTTAACAGTCAAATGTCTGGTAAAGGATTAGAGTCTCTTGTGGTCATTACAAAGCTCGTGAATCATGTGTTGAATATTGTAAAGTTCCATTTTCAAATGGATTTAGATGAAACGTCCGTCAATTATGAACGCTTTCTTACGCACTTACGCTTTTTTGCATTACGAATGGCCCGTAATGAACAAAAAGAAGATGAGAAGGTTGATGAATTCTTGTTTGAGCAAGTTCAACGGAAATATCATGAGGCCTATCAGTGCAGTATGAAAATTGCTACTTATATGGAAAAATCCTATAATTGGTCAATCTCAAAAGATGAACTTATCTATTTGACGATCCATATTCATCGTGTGGCCAATAGACATCGATGGCAACAAGCGAATTCTCAATAAATCAGAGTAACCTAGGTTGAAGGGAGGCATACTTTTATGTCTATTTTCAATTTAGGTTTTTTAGTTTGGAAGGATGGGCTCGCTTTAACGTGATTCAGAGAATCAGAGAAAGCTACAAACCTTTGCCTACGTTGTGGGAGAAACAAAAACAACAGGTAAGCATTACATCTGCCTACCTGCTACCTAATCATTCTATTCCAGTGGAGTTAATGTTCCCCATCTTGTAGTGTTATTGTTTTTCCATTTTGATTTAAATGAAAATAGTCCAAATCATTTTGTTTGGTATCCAGTTTAAACTAGCGATGGAAAAATGACAGGCTATATTTCGTCGGCTTATATTGCAAAAAACAGATTATCTTAATTGGGAAGAGAGAACGAATGTAGATTCAAATCATGATTGGACAATTGTAGTCAATCAGGCATTAGATGCAGCATCTATCTCGAATCAAAACGTATACGTTATGCATAATGATAATCTTGTTGCAGGAACGAAAGCTTCACTTAATGATGATCAAAAATCTATTAAATTGGAAGCGCCTGAAAAGGAATATATAGCAGGAGAAATATATACTCTGTACGTTGAGCAAACAGTCAAATCAAAGTCAGGAAAAGTATTGAAGCAACCGATCAAAATGAAGTTTACGATTAAGAAATAAATCTTTTTCAAGAAATAAACCGCACTGGAAGATGTTTCTCCTGTGCAGTTTATTTGATAGATTATGCAATGACACGATGGGATACGATCATTTCCACAAAAAGGTTCATGAATCGTGGATCATTCGTCAGTTCTGGATGAAAAGCTGTAATGAGTATGTTTCCTTGTTTGGCAGCGACAATATTACCTTCGTAAGTGGCAAGTACTTCAACGCCTGGCCCTGCTTGTTCTACATAGGGAGCGCGAATGAATACGGCTGGATAAGGTTCTGTCATTCCGTTCACTTGTAATGGGGCTTCGAAACTATCACGTTGACGGCCGAAAGCATTTCTTTTGACTCTTACATCTATTGCTTGCAGGTGGGAATTTTCGGTTTCAGCTATTGAATCAGCTAAAAGAACCATCCCCGCGCATGTTCCAAATACAGGCTTTGTTTGAGCAAATTGTTTTAATGGTTCAAGGAAGCCATACAAATCAATAAATCGTCGCATTGTCGTACTTTCTCCACCAGGAATAATTAAACCATCAATGTCTGTTAATTGTCCCGGGCTTTTAATAAGCAGTCCTTGATGGCCGACTGCTTCAATTTGTTGTAGATGCTCTCGGATGGCCCCTTGTAATCCTAATACGCCAATCTTTAACATCTTACCATCCACGCTCCTGCATTCTTTCAGATGGATGTAAGTTAGAAATCTCGATGCCTTTCATAGGTGAGCCAAGTTCTTTGGATAGCTTACCGATCAATTCGTAATCTGTATAATATGTAGTTGCTTGAACGATAGCTTCAGCGAATTTTTGTGGATTTTCTGATTTGAAAATACCTGATCCTACAAAAACACCATCCGCACCCAGCTCCATCATTAGTGCAGCATCTGCCGGTGTAGCAATTCCACCGGCTGCAAAGTTCACGACTGGAAGACGACCTTCAGATTTTATTTGTTTTAAGATTTCAAAAGATGCGCCTAAGTTTTTCGCTTCAGTCATCAATTCATCTTCACTCATGTTTACGACTTTGCGAACTTGTGCATTTACTTTGCGCATATGACGAACGGCCTCTACGATATTTCCAGTTCCTGGTTCGCCTTTTGTACGAAGCATGGAAGCCCCTTCACCAATTCGGCGTGCGGCTTCTCCTAAATCGCGGCAACCACATACGAATGGAACAGTGAATGTACTTTTTAAAAGATGAAATTCTTCATCTGCGGGAGTTAGTACTTCACTTTCATCGATATAGTCAACGCCCATTGCTTCTAACACGCGTGCTTCTACAATATGACCAATACGAGCTTTTGCCATAACCGGAATTGAAACAGCTTGCATTACTTCTTCTACGATGCGAGGATCTGCCATGCGCGCAACGCCGCCTGCCGCACGAATATCCGACGGAACACGCTCTAATGCCATAACCGCTACTGCTCCTGCCGCCTCCGCAATTCTTGCTTGCTCAGCATTAACAACATCCATAATGACACCTCCTTTTTGCATTTGTGCCATACCTCTTTTTACTGTTTCGCTTGCTAATGTCTTTGTCATTGTTTTCAACCCTTTCTGTTTTTTTATATATTTCTTGTTTTTCAGTATAAAAAGAGCCAGACTGTATTAAAAGTATCAGTTTTTGATAAAATGATAGGGTCAGAGAGGTAGGGGTTATGAAGAAATGGATATGTTATCGTGTGATTTAAATAGATTAAGTAATGTACCTTTATATGAACAATTATATGAATATATAAAAAATGAAATTATTCAAGGACGCCTTTCGTATCAAACAAAATTGCCATCAAAAAGAAAATTAGCGGATTTTCTTCAAATTAGTCAAAATACAGTAGATACTGCTTATGATCAGTTAACAGCAGAAGGGTATTTGGAAGTTATTCCTCGAAAAGGTTATTTCGTCATGCCTTATGAAGATTTAGAATATATCCCTCAAGTGGATGCCCTTCATCAACAAAAAGAACAAAAGTCAGACATTATTTTTCATTTTCATCCAAGTCAGATTGACACAACGAATTTTCCGTTTTCAGTGTGGAGGAAGTTATCGAAACAATTTATATCCGAACAGAAAAGCGAGCTTCTGTTATTGGGGGATCCACAAGGTGAACAAGAGTTACGAAACGAAATTGCCAACTATTTGTATCATGCGAGGGGAGTAATTTGTACACCTGAACAAATCGTCATAGGAGCAGGGGTTGAAGTGTTATTGCAACAATTAGTTGTTTTATTGGGGAAAGATACGGTGTATGGCGTCGAAGACCCCGGGTTTCATTTGATTCATCGCATTTTGCAAACGTATCCGAAAGAAGTGTACCCACTTGCTGTAGATGAAGAGGGGCTCATTCTAAAAGGGCTTGAGCAAGCAAACATTGATGTGGCTTATGTTACACCGTCGCATCATTTTCCGTATGGCACCATTTTACCTGTGAATCGTCGAATGAAGCTGCTGAATTGGGCTGCTTCTGAGGATAAAAGATATATTATTGAAGATGATTATGATAGTGAATTCCGGTATAGAGGAAAGTCGATTCCTTCCTTACAAAGCATGGATCAATACGGAAAAGTTATTTATTTAGGTTCATTTTCAAAGTCGCTTATACCTTCAATCCGAGTGAGTTATATGGTTCTCCCGCAGTCATTACTACAACGTTATAAAATGGAACTTTCGTTTTATCATTCAACAGTATCTAGAATTGACCAGCATATATTGGCTGAATTTATCAAAAAGGGTATGTTTGAAAAGCATTTGAATAGAATGAGGAAAATGTATCGTCAAAAGCTAAGTACAGTCATCGGTATACTGAAAGCTTTTTCGCATCAAATTACCATTATTGGCGGTAATTCCGGCTTACATGTTGTTCTTGTCGTGAACAATGGTATGGATGAAGAGGAGCTGGTTCAACGTGCGGAGGCTGCTGGTATACGTGTGTATCCTTTATCGGCATATACGTTAGTCAAAAAAGAAAATATACAGCCAACTATTGTGCTTGGATTTGCTGGCATACCGGAAGACCAAATAGATGAAGCGCTTCATTTACTTCTTAAAAGTTGGGAAATTATTTGATAATTACCGTCTTGGTGTGTGAATCTTTGGTCCTGCTATTCCCCTCTTTTATTTAAAATCTTCTGGATAATATGGTAATATATACAAAAATGATCATTTTTTACTAGAAGTGGGGAACGGCAATCATGGGAGAAAGTAGAAGAAGTGGACGCAAGAAAAAGAGGCGGCTGAATAAGGGAATCTTGATGGTGTTTGTGCTTTGCCTTTTAATCGTTGGTGTGGCGACCTATAATGCCAACATGAAAGAGTCGACGACGGATGAAAAAACGACAGTAGAAGAATCGGAAGAAAATCCGGAGTTGATTGAGGAATTGGAAAAGGAGACCACGATTACGATTAGTGCAGCCGGTGATTTCACACTTGGAACAGATGAAAGCTTTGGCTATCAAGGCTCGTTCCTGGATGAAGCAAATAAAAATGGATTATCGTACTTTGCAGAAAAATTAAATGCTATTTTTGAAGAAGATGATTTGTCCATGGTCAACTTGGAAACGACATTGACGAATGCAACTGAAAAAGCCGTGAAGAAATTCCGATTTAAGGGTGATCCGTCATATGCTGGAATTCTCAATATTGCAGGCATTGAAACAGTCAATCTAGCAAACAATCATACGATGGATTATTTGGAAAAAGGGTATACGGATACATTGGATACGTTAAAGCAATACAATATTGGCTATTTTGGTTATGACGATCAATACATAACAACGATTAATGGTATAAAGATTGCAGCCTTAGGATATGAAGGCTGGCAAGATACACCGGAAATTCGTGCAATCGTTGAAAATGATATTCAGCAATTACGGAAGCAAGGCGTCCAAATCATCATTGTTCACTACCATTGGGGCATAGAGAGACAATATGTGCCGATTGCATCGCAACAAACATTGGCGCGATTTACGATTGATAGCGGAGCGGATTTAATAGTAGGGCATCATCCGCATGTTGTTCAAGGTATAGAAGAGTACAAGGATAAATTTATCGTGTACAGTCTTGGTAATTTCATGTTTGGGGGAAACCGGAATCCATCCGATAAGGATACATTCGTCTTTCAGCAAACCTTTCATTTGAAAGGGGAAACATTAATGGATACTAAAGAAATCAGGGTGGTACCATTCTCGATTTCTTCAGTCAGCCATCGCAACAATTATCAGCCAATGTATTTGACGGGATCAGAAGCCGAAAGAGTTAAACAAAAAATCATCGATGCATCCAATCAAATCGAAGGCTCTGAATGGCTGCAATATGAAACCGAATAGAACGTAAAAAAGCCTTGTATCATGCATGGCTTTTTTCTTTTGTAAAAGGGGCGATTTACATAGTACTCTGTCACCTCATGACACATATAGATACAGTGAAGATATCTTATTAGGAGGTCACACAGTATGAGTTTTGAAGCCTTAACAGGGAAAATCGTAAAAGTTTACAGAGGTGGGCCGGAATCTCGTGTAGGACAACTCTTGGCAGCGAAATCCGACTACATCGCTTTATTGACAGAAAAAGATGGCATTGTTTTTTATCAACAGCGTCACATTAAAAGTATTACGCAACATGGTAAAAAAGATTTCCCATTCCGTTCAGCTTTCTTGAATGATTTTACTTTTACGCCACCAAATAGTTTTAAAGATGTATTGAGAAGCCTTATGAATTTCAAGGTGAAAATAAATCGTGGTGGTCCAGAACATGTGGAAGGGGTTTTGAGAGAAGTACGGTGTGATTTCATTACTGTCGTGACAAAGGATGAAGTTGTCCGCATCATGAATGAGCATATACGAAGTGTCAGCTATCAGCAAAGAGAAAGAAGTGATAAGTCAGAAGAAAGTAGTTCAAACCAGCAGAATAACCAATCAGAAAGCAGTTCGAGTCAAAGAAACGATGAAAGCAGCTCTCATGATAGTTCCAGTTCTAGTTCCAGTTCCAGTTCCAGAAGAGGAAGAAGATCACGCAGAGGCCATTCTACTAAATCCAATAGATTTAGAATTTTTTGGTGATGAAGAAAATATAAGTGGTTTTCTATAAATTTGTCGCTTCTGGTCAGATAGGAGCGGCAAATTTCTTCAGTTTAACGGGTGTACAAGCATGTAAACTCCTAGTTATTGAATCCTATTTAAAGATGCTGGCGGATTTGACAAGGGAGGGTTACTCCTAATCAACCTAGCCATTATTTCGAGGGGATTTATTCGGAAAGGGGAAAAAAGAGTGAATAAAGTTTTTCATAATTTAATAGGGGAATTTGCGCGACTAGAATTATCAGGAAAACACTTTGTTATCGGTAAGGTGGTGGATATTGGAATAGATCTTATTGTAGTATGTCGGGGAGCAGACTATATATATATCCCGCTTTTACACATGAAAAATATAAGGATTGCAGAAAAAGATGAAATGGATATGGAACTGCAGGAAAGTCTACCAGGCATTGTGTTAGAAGAAAATTTATCATTGAGAAAAGTGTTAAATAATGCAAAAGGGATGTTTGTGGAGCTGTATGTGACGGGGAATGAAGCGATTCACGGTTATATCACTAGCATATTGAACAATTATTTCGTCTTTTATTCTCCTATTTACAAGACCATGTATATCCCATTAAATCATTTCAAATGGCTTATACCATATCAATCGAATCAGCGTCCATACGGGTTGAACAATCAAGAGTTTCCGGTTCGACCGATTAGTGCAGCGGTGGCTAGGTCATTTGAAGTGCAAATTGAAAAGCTCAAAAATAAATTAGTTATCTTCAATTTAGGGGAAAATGGTGCGGTTATCGGAAAACTCAATGGTGTTGTTGATAATATGGTAGAACTAGAAACAGCAAGAGAGAAAATTCTTTATTTGAATTTACAACATATTAAAACTGTTCATATGATCAGCTAGTTGTTTTCCATTTTGTGAACCTTATTAAGAACAAAAAGCCTTTTTTACAAATGGCTTTTTGGCAGACTGTTGAAAAACGCTCGCATTCTTCGTTGCTGGTCCGGCTCGTCCGTTCATGAACCGCATGTTCTATTCACGTCTTCGCCGGTCTGGCGCGCCTCGACTGACAAACGTTTTCAAGTCAGTCTGAAGGGATTGTGTTGAAAATAAGGTTTCTCGACAACCTAACAAAAAGCCTTTTTTACAAATGGCTTTTTGGTTTACATAATAGGATTTCTCTACTTTCTTTTGACTAATATTGAATTAGTACAATTATTACATTGTCGAAATGTAATTTTTATATTGTAATAATTTTCCTGATTCAAAACATATGTATAGGTTTGAACGATAAGGAAAAGTGGTAAAAATTGTTGAATAAAATAAGTGTGTAAGGAAGGAAATTTCATAAAAGAAACGAAATGGTTATTAACGAACTATTTGCTTTGAATAATACGATAATTATGAATATGCATAAGGTGGCATGTATTTAAGATATTTCAATTGACTACTTTTTTTTCTACTGTTACAATGCAACAAACATCAAAAAGAATTTTTGAAAATAGTATATCGAAAAAATATTAACTCGTATAATTTTGGAAATATGGTCCAAAAGTCTCTACAAACTACCAATGTAATAGTTCGGCTACGAGAATAGTAGAAAACAGATTTGTCTTCATGCAAATCCTAAATATAGGGTATCCTCATCCTATTGCTATTCTTCCTTGCCGCAATCCTAAAGGAGGAATAAAAATGAATTTCCCACACTCATTAAAAACTCAAATAAAAGCTGCCAGAAATGAAATAAAGCCTGAACTAGTTATTAAAAATGTGGCATTTGCCAACTTATTTACAGATGAAATTGAAGAATGTGATGTAGCTATCCATAACGGAAAATTCGTCGGGATGGGAAGTTATGACGGAGAAAAAGAAATTGATGGTACCGGCTATACAATGGTACCAGGATTGATTGATGCACATGTTCATATCGAATCAAGTATGCTCTCTCCTTCACAGTTTCAAAAAATTGTCCTTCCAAGAGGAATCACGACAGTCGTTACTGATCCACATGAGATTGCCAATGTTACAGGGAAAGATGGCATTCAATGGATGTTGAATGATAGCAAGGATTGCTTGTTGAATTATCGCTATCAGCTACCTTCATGTGTACCGGCGACATCCTTTGAAGATAATGGTGCGACATTGACAGCGGAAGACTTAGAGCCATTATACAAAGAGGAATTAGTGTTAGGATTAGCGGAAGTGATGGATTTTCCGGCTGTTTTATCAGGTCAAGATGTCATGATGGAGAAAATTGAAGGGGCAATCCGTAACGGTGTACCGATTGATGGTCATGGAGCCGGACTTAGCGGAAAAGATATCAATGCCTACTTAACAGCGGGTATTACGACCGATCATGAATGTGTGAAACCGGAGGAAATGATTGAGCGTGTTCGTCGTGGTATGTACGTCATGCTTCGTGAAGGATCGGCAGCCCGCAATCTGCATGCATTATTAGAAGGATACAGCCAAGAATTTTCTCATCGTTTACTGTTTTGTACAGATGATAAGCACATTGATGACTTATTGGAGGAAGGCAGTATCGATTTCCATGTTCGTGAATGCTTAAAGGCCGGTCTTGATATATTTTCAGTGCTTCGAATGGCCTCTTTAAATACGGCACAATGCTACCAATTAAAAGGAAAAGGAGCTATTGCGCCAGGCTATGATGCCGATTTCATCTTATTGAATGATGTAAGTACATTTGATGTTGCATCTGTTTGGATCAATGGATGCAAATACGAAGAAGCAACAGAGCTAAAAGCGGTTGAGCATTTTGATAACACTGTTTGTCTCGGCAATTATGATAAAACGTTGCTTCAATTACCGATGGAGCATGATTTGGCTCGTGTCATTGAAATCATCCCAAATTCGATTGTAACTAAAAATTCTTTGCATGTCGTTTCAGTCGAAGAAGGCTTATTTGTCCCTTGTCAAAAAGAAGACTTGGTCAAAATGGCAGTCGTAGAACGTCATAAAGGAACAGGCAGTGTTGGTGTAGGAATTGTGAAAGGTTTCCAATTACAAAAAGGAGCAATTGCTACAACCATTGCGCATGATTCACACAATATTATCTGTATTGGCGTCAATGATGATGATATGGATGTTGCTATTCGTGAGTTGGCGGAAATTGGCGGTGGGATTTCAATCGTCAGTGATGGAAAGGTCATTGCTTCATTGGCTTTACCAATCGGTGGTCTCATGACAACTATTTCTCCTCAAGAATTAAACGAATCGTATCATGAATTATTACAAGCACTTGCTGTATTAGGAATCACAACAGAATTTTCGCCATTATTGACGCTTTCTTTCTTGGCGTTACCTGTCATTCCTTCTTTAAAGTTAACGAACCAAGGATTGTTCGATGTAGAAACATTTTCATTCGTGGATGTATGTGTACACCACTAGGTATGAAAAACGGCTGATTGATCGGAATCAGCCGTTTTTTATGTTTACTGTTCTTTATGTGCCTTTACTACATGCTCCAAAATTTTCGGCAGTTGTTCGAAGGCGAAAGGAAGATGAAGCCTTTCTGTTTTTTGATGAGCATCGCGTCCAACTGGTCCGACGTTAAGGACAGGCGCTGTTAATTGGGACATCTCATTAAAGGGAATATCATATAGTTCCTTATCGCCGGGCAGATTATGATCATATGTCTGCATGCTGGATAATGGAGCTTGTAATGTACAGTAGCTTAAATCGGAAATACCGTTAAAGTATTGAATAGGTACCAGCTTATGTGAGAAGGTTTGTTCAACGTATAAGGTCAATGATTGCGCCAGTGATTCAATCATCGGATGGTCCCTTGTATTGACGGCCGGATAATAAGGCGGTGCGTAATATAAAACAATCATCGGTGCTAATTCCTGACAGCTCATGGCGATTTGATCGACAATTGTTAATGATTGCATCCGATTATCGCCTTTTCGTTCTTTAGCAACGGCATTTTCAATGCTGGCAATGTACTCTGGACTGCTCTTTTTGCAGGCATATTGCCGTAACTCTTCATATGTTATGACGGTAATAGTCTCTGCTTGGGTTGGTGGAATGTGAAAGCGTTCGAATTTCTGTTGAATGAACTGCTCCATCTTATGTGCAGCATCTTGAGCAATTTCCTTCATAAGTGCCATCACTTCAGCCGGATTTCTTTTCATTAGAAATAAATTGTACATACTAGCTGAGCGGTGGGGAATTTGGACAGAATATTCCTTTTTTAAATCGCGTTGCCAAAGAAGTGTTGGAGGTGGCGTAGCTTCTCCGTTTACATGCTCACATAGCTTTTCGTTCCACTCAATTTCTTGTGAAAGAATAGCGGACATCCAAGCGGCATTCAGCCCCAAAAAAGGTTCGCCTACGTGTGTTTCTTTACCGAAACAAAGGGCACTCGGCAAAATTTTACCGATAGAGCCTGTATAATAATAATAGTCATTGTCTCCAGGGGTTTGTGTGAACATTGGTTCTGAGTTCAGAAATAGAGTGTACGTCAAATGGTGCAGTTCCGCTAGTTCCAGTAACTTTGGAACGGCTTCCCGCATCCCGACAGAGTTGACTTCTTCATCCGGTACGGTCAATAGCAGCAGGTTGATTTTCCAGTCTTCCATTGCCGCTTTTTCGAGTAATGACATATGCTGAACAAGACCACATTTCATGTCCATTGTTCCACGTCCGAAAAGCCATTCACCGCTTTCCAAATCATCTTTAGCCAATTTTGGCAAATCATCTTTATGCCGATGGAGTTCCTTTGTCAATTCGATTGGAGAGAATGCTAAATGCTTCAGTTCACCGTAGTCTTCAATATTGACGACATCAAAGTGGCTGATGAGCACAATCGTCTTTACTGCTTGTTTATGTTGATAAAGTGCTGTTAAAAAAAGGCGGTTATCGGTCGTTAAGTGCGTTTCTATGAAACTAGGATTCTCTTGGAAGTAAGGGATTTGCATGAGATGTTGCTTCACTTTAAGCGGTACATGTTTTTCTTCCTCGGCAAAGGTGATACTTTTGATGGACACGAGATCGTTTAAGACAGCCAGCATTTGTTTGGGAGAATTCATATGATATATAGTGTTCATAAGTCAGGACTCCTTTCGAATTCAGAAACGTTCGTATGTACAGAAGAATGCGTGTAGAGTAAAAGAAGTAGGGTTATTGGTGAAAGATAAGTATTATTATTATACCACTTGGGATGAAGTGGAAAAAAGATTTTGTTGAAAATTACATCATAATGAGGATGTCTGTTTATAGAAATCCTCATTTTATTTTGCTGTTGATATGCAGGAAAATGATTGCGCCTCTCATGGGTAGTTCGCAAGTTTCCTCGTCGCATGCTCCTGAGAGGTCTTGCTTTGCCTTCATTTAGCTCAAAATCACTAACTATTAATACTTTTTCTTTTCAAAGCCGCCAGCTCGGTCGGCACTCATAAATTCCCTTGAGTACAGTATCTCTTGTGTGCTATTCAATCGTTTTTTCATTTTTTCTTTTTTCTTTTTATCCATGATGATTCCTCCTTAAATGGGTATATACCCCATTTTTTCCGTAATGAACAGAAAACATACGGTTTTTCTAAAAGTTAATGGAATAAATCATGCAATGCCCCGACCAAATCGGGGAAAGAAAATGTGTAGCCGTGCTGCTCCAATTGCTTTGGTAATACTTTTTGCCCTTCTAATACAAGGATGCTCATTTCACCAAGAAGAAGCTGAAGAAGAGGAGAAGGAACGGGGAAATAATGCGGTCTTTTCATGACTGTGCTGATACACTTTCCGAAAGACTTCATTGTTTCCGGCTCTGGTGCTGTGAAATTGACTGGGCCTTGAATGGTTTTGGTGTGCAAACAATATAAAGTGGCCTTTACGACATCGTCAATATGAATCCAAGACAACCATTGTTTGCCGCTGCCGATTGTTCCTCCGACGAACAGCTTATAAGGCAATGTCATTCGCGGTAGGGCCCCGGCTTCTTTTCCTAAAATGACACCAAAACGCATCAGAACGGTTCGTACCCCGTATTGATTGGCTTTTTCAGCCTCTTGTTCCCAACGGGTGACTGTCTCACTCAAAAAATCTTGATGAGGGGGATAATCCTGTTCTGTAAATGTTTCCGTGATGGATGTCCCGTAATAACCGACAGCGCTGGCGTTTAATAAGGTGTGAGGCTTTTTCTTTAAAACAGAGATGATTCGATTGATTTCTTTCGTGGCAGCTAATCGGCTGTTTAGTATGTCTTTTTTTCGTTGGGCTGTCCAACGTCCGCTATTCAATGATTCTCCTGCTAAATTAATAAAAACATCCGTCTGTTCGAGCATTTTTTCTGGTTGATCGAGTTCATTTAACCATTGTACATACGTGAGTTGTTCATGAGGGGATTGCTCGGCAATATAGCGTGTCAATATATAAATGTCATGTTGTTCGGCCAACAGCAATTGTGTGATGGCTTGACCGACAAAACCGCTTCCACCGGCTATGGCAATTTTCATCATTAACCCTCCATATAGATATGACGTCTTTTTACATAGTATAAAGAAAGCTCATGGTTTAATCCTATTATAAAGTTTTGGACAAAAGGACTTTGTGCTACAGTTAAAGAAGAGGTGATGATGTTGACGATTATTACAAAAATCACAGTAGGTAAGAAGAATAAACATCGCTATAACATTTTTATCGATCAAGGAAATGGCGAAGAATATGGTTTCAGCGTAAGTGAAGATGTATTAATCAAAATGGATCTGAAAAAGGGAAAGACGATTGATCAATTGGATGCAATGGAAATTGCCTATCAAGAAGATATTCAAAAGGCTTTTTCGCATGCCTTGAATTATTTATCCTATCGCATGCGTGCTGAAGCTGAAATTGTGACATTTTTGAAAGAAAAAGAATATGAAGAGCATATCATTAAAGAAGTTTTACATAAATTGTCCAGCTTGAATTATATCAATGATGAGGAATTCGCGAAGGCTTTCGTCCAAACACGCATCAATGCAGGTGACAAAGGTCCGAATGTGGTAGCGCAAGAATTGAAGATGAAGGGTGTTCAATCACCGCACGCTGAATCTGCCTTGCAACTATATACGACAGAACTACAGCAACAGTATGCTGAAAAGATGGCGCTGAAATTGATGAAAAATGCCAATAAATCTTCCAGTTCTGAATTGAAACGGAAAATTGAGCAAACTCTCCTTAGAAAAGGCTTTTCATCTTATATAATAGAAGTAGTATGTCGAGATATTGATTTTTCTCAAGATGAAGATCAAGAATGGGAATCTATTTGTAAACATGGGGAAAAAGCGCATAAACGCTTAAATAAGTATAGTGGCTATGAATATGAGCAACGGATGAAAAGCGCACTATATCGAAAAGGGTTTACAATGGAACTGATTGAGAGATATTTAACTGAACAGCAGATGGAGGAATAAAGGATGGTAGAAAAGCGCTATAGCGAAATGTCGATTCATGAACTGCAAGAAGAACTAGCTTACTTACATGAAAAAGCTCGTAAAGCGGAGCAAATGGGAATGGTGAATGAATTTGCCGTATTAGAAAGAAAGGCTATTATGGTAAAAGCTTATATGGCCAATCCAGATGACATCGTTGTAGGTGAGATTTACAGCATCATCGGCGATCCGGGCAAATATTTCAAAGTGGAATACATGAACGGTGTGTTTGCCTGGGGTTATCGTTTGAACGGAACAGGTGAAGAAGAAGGCTTGCCGATTTCAATGCTACAAGAACTGAAAAAAGAAGAATAAGGAATGCAACCGATAGGAAAATTCATTTTCTGTCGGTTTTTTTATGGGGTTGCTGATGAAGGTGGGGCAAATTCACGCATAACAGAATGGGAGGTATCCAGAAAGATTATTCTTAAAGGAAGGAGTAGTCTTTCTCTGTAGTCTCTTTTCTTTTGGTGTGTTTTGTTACAATATGCTTTTCTCAACCGACCGCCAGATGTTTAGCAGCTTGGAATTTATGCTTTGGTCGAGGAAAGACAAGTGGTAGGAGCGTCTAAAAAGTCATTCAATGACTTTTCAGACGCTCCGTATGCTGAATTTATGATTCATCCTCACGATGAGAGGATGAATACATGCGCTCTTGGGGATGAGTGTTGATACTGCCGTTGGCCCGTGTAGAAGCGTATTCAGCTTTGGCTCTTGGTTCACCATTCAACCGAAAGGCATTAGGGAAATTTTTTGCTTTGTTACGCATATTGGAGGTTTCCTCCTTGCTGGATGGCTTGTACGCGTTGAAGTGACGCGTACTTATTTATAGTATGGGAGACTCTGTCTGAAAATATCAGCTACAATAATTGGCATCAAAAAAGGTAACATTCCGAAGTATGTTACCTGAAGCACCCAATGTTAATTGGGTGCAACTTTTAGTTTTTTTCGCAGTTTTTCTTCACTGAAAATCCAGCCAGTGTAAGAATTAGTAATGTTTAATTCGTGATCCATTCTTACGATGGCAACAAAGGGATAATGACCGCCGTTTCTGTATCGTAAATCGATGAATTTCACTTCATAAAAATTATCGCCTTCTTCTATTTCAAAACGATAAATGGGTGAAAATGACAAGAAGGCGGCTAAATTTTTATCATTTTTGGCTACATCAATGGCTGGATGGTCAGGGAGCGGAATTCGATCGAAGGTATCGACGATTGTTAGCTCACCATTGACGCATCGAGCGACATAATATTTATCTTCAGTTAAGATCGCAACTCTCCATTTGCGATAGCGCATTGTTGGAGATAGGATAATTTTTCTCGTATGACGAATCTTCAATTGTACGGCATTTTTCACCATTCGTTGTTCTTTAAAACGTGCAATGTAGTACAGAATAATGATTAGATAGATTGCCATGAATGTATATCCGGGATTGCCGCCGAATGCCCAAATAATTAAGCCGACTACATGAATGCCGAAGATGAAGGGGTCAAACGTGTTGATGACCCCCAGTGCAACCCATCTGGAGCTCAGTGGTCGAATCGCCTGTGTTCCGTAGGCGTTGAAAATATCGACAAATACATGAATAAAGACCGCCAGAAATGTCCATAACCATAAATGCAGCAAATTAGATGAAGGCATAAAGGCATGAAGTACCAGCGAAATTAAAATAGGCCATAATAAAACAGCCGGTATCGAGTGTGTCACTCCTCGATGATTTCGAATATAAACAGCATTATTTCTCATTTTTAAGACTGTATCTATATCTGGAGCTTGTGAACCGATAAGTGTTCCAATTAAAACTGCTTGAGCGGTGATGGAGCTTCCTGCAACGACAGGATCCAATGTGGCTAAAGCTCCAATTCCGAATCCCATCACAACATGTGTGCCAGTATCCAATGGATGCACCCTCCTTTAGAAAAGCTAGCTTTACGATATTTTTCAAGTCACTACAGTTAACAGCATAGCTTGGATTTATTACAATGAATGTAAATGTTTAACCCTATTAAGATTATGTATACAATACAAATGTGTATAACGTGACAGACGTATAATGGTCACTAGATAAATTGTAACACGTAACGAATATGTTAGGATTGCATTTTCTATATGTATTCCCATTCTTAATAAAAATGTAACATCTATGGAGGAACTATTTTGTATGAGATTGAAGCTTTAAAGTCATTTGATGAAAAAGCATTTCAAGATGACTTGATTGGATGGTTTGAAAAAGAACAACGGACGTTGCCTTGGAGACAAGATCAGGACCCATATAAAGTGTGGGTATCGGAAATTATGTTGCAACAAACACGTGTGGATACGGTTATACCTTATTTTAACCGATTCATTGAATGGTTTCCGACTCTCCATGACTTTGCGGATGCGGAAGAAGAGCGCATTTTAAAAGCATGGGAAGGGCTGGGCTATTATTCGCGTGTCCGCAATTTGCAAAGTGCGGTACGGGAAGTAAAAGAAAAATACGGAGGAATCGTGCCGGATACGCCGGAAGACATTATCAGCCTGAAAGGGGTAGGACCCTATACAGCCGGTGCTATTCTCAGTATAGCTTACGGAAAACCGGAGCCTGCAGTAGATGGTAACGTGATGCGTGTCCTTTCGCGTATTCTCTTAATTAAAGAAGATATTGCAAAGCCTAAAACAAGAAAAATTTTCGAGGATGCCGTTCGGTCCATCATTTCTCATCGTAATCCGTCGTTCTTCAATCAAGCTTTGATGGAATTAGGCGCCATGATTTGCACACCGACGAAACCAGCTTGTATGCTTTGTCCAGTTCAAGACCATTGTGCGGCTTTCTCAGAAGGTGTTCAATCGGAATTGCCGATTAAGATAAAAGTGACAAAAACGAAGAAAGTGGCGCTGATTTCTTGTGTCATCCGCAATCAACGAGGCGATTACCTTATCCAAAAACGTCCGGAAACAGGATTGTTGGCAAATTTATGGGAGTTCCCAAGTTTTACTTTTTCGAATAAAAAAGTGTTAACTAAAAGCATGTATGAAGATCATTTCTTGAGCACATATGATACTAAAATCTATGTATCAAAAGAAAAATTAGGTGAGATTCAGCATGTGTTTTCACACTTAGTTTGGAAAATCGAAGCGTATGCGGGAATTGTTCAAGAAGAAATGGCACAAGAAACGCTAGAACGTAATCGTCTAAAATGGGTGACGGAAGAAGAAATGAAGGAGCTGGCTTTTCCCGTCCCATTTCAAAAAATGTTTAGGCTTTATACGAGTCAATAATGAAAATAAAATAAACGAGGGGAAACAATAATTCAGCCCCTCGTTGTACAATCAATCGCAAATGATGGTAGTTCCTTGTGTATACGTGGCTTCGTTCCTTGATAAGCCGCCACGTTTCATAATTTCTTGGACAATTTCTGCATGAATCGATTGCCCTTCACTGTTCAGATAAGGTACCATTTGTTGAAGAGTATGATGAAAATACTGGAGTTCACTATCTTTCCAGTCTTTCTTTTGAAGAAGTGATAATTCTGTCATATCTCTACCGACGTACATAAACATTCTCCTTCACATTGTAATCTCTTTTATTGTTCATTAGTAAAGAAAAATTATGCATTTAGGGAAAGGAAGATTGGTATGGCTCAGAAAGTTGCACTCGTAACAGGCAGTAGCAGAGGAATTGGGAAGCAAACGGCAATCTCGCTTGCTAAGCAAGGGTATGATATCGTCATTAATTATGCAAGAAGTAAATCGGCCGCTTTGGAAGTGGTTAACGAGATTGAAAAACTAGGTCGAAACGTTTTATTAGTCAAAGCGAATGTTGGCGATGTCAAAAAAGTGAAAGCAATGTTTGGGCAAATTGACGAAACATTCGGTAGATTGGATGTGCTGGTGAATAATGCAGCATCTGGTGTACAGAAGCCAGCAATGGAACTAGAGGAGCACCATTGGGACTGGACAATGAATATAAATAGTAAAGCCCCTCTTTTCTGTGCACAGGAAGCAGCTAAACTGATGAGTCGGAATGGCGGGGGGAAAATCGTGAATATCAGCTCTTTAGGCTCGATTCGATATTTGGAAAATTATACGGCTGTCGGTGTATCCAAAGCTGGCTTAGAAGCTCTCACCAGATTTCTGGCCGTAGAGTTGGCACCGATGAATATTTGCGTAAATGCCGTTTCAGGTGGTGCTGTTGATACGGAAGCACTACAATCGTTCCCCAATCGTGAAGAACTTTTGGCCGATGCAGCGGCACAAACACCGGCTGGCCGAATTGTGGAAATTGAAGATATGGTCAATGCCATCATGTTTTTAGTGTCAGAACAAGCTTCTATGATTCGAGGGCAAACGATTATTGTAGATGGTGGTATTTCGTTAAAAGTTTGACATTTTTTTCATCTTATCTAGCGCTCATATTAATTCATGCTGGTGGTTATATTAATGAGCGTGGAGGTGAAAGTAAATGACAAACAATAAAAATATGACGTCTTCAGGGACAAATATTCAACATGTTAAACAACAAAATGTGCAATCAGCTGGTGCTCAAAGCTCTGGACAATACGGTACAGAGTTCTCAAGCCAAACCGATACAGCACAGGTTAAAAAATTAAATCAACAAGCAGAAGCGAAAAAAGCACAAGCTTCTGGACAATATGGTCAAAATAGTCAACAATAACGACTAATTGACGTTGCCTAAAAGGGTATGTTGCTTTCTGAATGATGAGAATAGCAACATACCTTTTTTGGGTTATCGTTTTTTTCTGTTTCATCTGGTGTCTGATTATAAGGTATATTTTTCTACTTCCTTCATTTTATTTGCGCTTTAGTTTTAAAATCAATATATAATCGCTATAATATTAATAAGATTAATATTGTAATGAATAATGTGTTGAGCGATTTTGACTGATTTAGGTCACTGCGTGTTAAGGAGAAAGTAGGGATAAAAGGATGAGAATACCTAAGGAAGGAGACACTATTCAAATTCATAGCTATAAACACAATGGCCAACTTCATCGCGTATGGGAAGACACAACTGTACTAAAAGCAACACAAAACCTCGTAATAGTAGCGAATGATCGTGTTCGAGTGACTGAATCAGATGGACGCTCTTGGATTACAAGGGAACCAGCAATTTGTTATTTTCATTCACAGATGTGGTTCAATGTCATCGGGATGCTACGAGAAGATGGTGTTTACTATTACTGCAATATAAGCTCGCCGTATGTCTATGATGATGAGGCTCTCAAGTATATTGACTATGATTTAGATGTGAAGGTTTTTCCGGACATGACTTTTCAGCTACTAGATGAAGATGAATATGAACGACACAGACAATTGATGAATTATCCGGAAGTTATTGATACCATTTTAAAAAAGAATGTAAATCAATTAATATTTTGGATTCGTCAGCAAAAGGGTCCTTTTTCTGCCGATTTCATTGATTCTTGGTATGAACGGTACTTAACGTACAGATAAGGTTCTATTTAAGCCTGTTGAAAGCACAACAGGCTTTTCTTTTTTCTAGGGTATATGGGGAAACTCCTACTTATACCGACCCGTTTTGGGAAGGTGCAACAATAGGTGATTGAAGGATGCAAGAAAGTTGTTTAAAAGAGAGTAAATCAAGATTGTGAAAAAAGGGTGTTTTTTATGGGGAGCATGAGACGATACATGCAATGGGTGAAACCATATAAATGGGCTATAATCGGGACTGTCGTCATCGGGTTAATAAAGTTTGCCATTCCGCTGTTAACGCCGTTATTAATTAAATATGTTGTCGATGATATTGTCGGGGGAACAATGTCTGTTTCTGAAAAGAAAGAGCAGCTATTGATCATCATCAGTGTAATGTTTGGGATATTCGTTGTGCTGAAACCACCGATTGAATATTATCGTCAATATTTGGCGCAATGGACAGGAAGTAAAATACTATTTGATATTCGTAATCAATTATTTACGCACATCAGTAAATTAAGCTTTAAATATTATAGCAACATGAAATCGGGAGAAGTCATTTCACGTGTAATTAATGATGTTGAGCAGACGAAGAATTTCGTCATTTCAGGGTTGATGAATGTTTGGTTGGATTTTGCTACGATTGTCATTGCGATTGTCATCATGATGACGATGGATGTAAAATTGACGATTGTTTCGATTGTCCTTCTACCTTTTTATGCGTTTTCCGTTCGTTATTTTTTCGGAAAATTGCGGGCATTGACAAGGGAGCGTTCACAAGCCTTGGCGGAAGTGCAAAGTTATCTGCATGAAAGAGTTCAAGGAATGCCAGTTATTAAAAGCTTTGCCATTGAGGAGCATGAACAGAAAAACTTTAACAGACAAAACCATAATTTTTTAGATAAGGCACTTACTCACACGAGATGGAATGCGAAATCATTTGCGGTTGTTAATACAATCACAGATGCAGCACCGATTATTGTGATCGGTTATTCGGCTTATCAAGTGGTAGCGGGTAATTTGACATTAGGGACAATGGTTGCCTTCATTGCCTATATAGATAAGTTGTATAATCCGCTTCGGCGTTTAGTGAACTCATCTACTACGTTAACGCAGTCCATTGCTTCAATGGATCGGGTGTTTGAGTTTATTGATGAAAAATATGATATCGTCGATCGATCAACTGCGATACCTTGTATGAATGTGAAAGGCGATTTTGTGTTTGATCATGTCAGTTTTGCTTATCAGGAAGATGGACAGAACGTGCTGCAAAAAATCGATTTACACATCACAAGGGGAGAGACGGTCGCGCTTGTCGGAATGAGTGGGGGAGGAAAATCTTCATTAGTCGGTTTAATTCCGCGCTTTTATGATGTTACAGAAGGAAAGATTTTATTAGATGGGATTGATTTACGAGATTATCAAGTGCGGTCATTAAGAGATAACATCGGTATGGTGCTGCAAGATAATATTTTATTCAGTGAATCGGTTGAAACGAATATTTTGCTAGGAAAACCCTCGGCTACGAAAGAAGAAGTCATAGCAGCGGCAAAGGCGGCGAATGCCCACGAATTTATTATGAATTTGCCTGAAGGCTATGATACAAAAGTAGGAGAGCGGGGAGTGAAGCTTTCTGGAGGGCAAAAGCAACGGATTGCTATTGCACGTGTCTTTTTGAAAAATCCGCCGATACTGATTTTGGATGAAGCGACTTCAGCGTTGGATTTGGAAAGTGAACATCTGATTCAGGAATCGCTGGAGCTGTTGGCGAAAAATCGAACAACGTTTATTGTGGCCCATCGTTTAACGACTATTACCCACGCTGATCGTATTGTGATGATTGAGCACGGGGAAATTGTTGAAATGGGGACTCATGAGCAATTGATGAAGCAGGAAGGCAATTATTCTAAGCTTTTTCAAGTGCAACAATTAGAATAACGATTAGAAAGTGTTTCTTCCATTCAGGAGGAGACACTTTTTATTTGCTCTTTAAGGAAGTCTATAATTAAGTGAACGCGGCGCCGTTGCCATGTTTGAGTAGAAAGCATACGTGTAACTACACCTCTGGTCGAAGGTAAGCTAGTTGTGATTTTTCTTTGTTTATTATTCCAAAAATTGCTAGACGGAATAATTATTTTCATATAAAATGTAAAAAAATACATAAAACCATTTTTAGGTAATTAACTAGTAGGAAAGGCGTGAGTTTGTGAGCCAGACTTCCATTTTAGAAGTACAGAAATTACGAACATCCTTTTTTACGCATGAAGGTGAAATCCCTGCTGTGGATGAGATTAGTTTCTCTGTTAAAAAAGGAGAGATTATCGGTATTGTAGGAGAATCAGGATGTGGAAAAAGCGTAACCTCCCTTTCCATCATGCAGCTAATACCACAGCCACCCGGAAAGATTGTTGGAGGTTCCATCTTATTGGACAGAGAAAATATAATACATAGTTCAGAAAAGAGAATGAGGCAAATTAGAGGAAATGATTTAGCGATGATTTTCCAAGAGCCCATGACCTCCTTAAATCCGCTTTTTACAATCGGTAATCAAATAATAGAAGCTATTACCTTGCATACAAGTGTCTCCAAGAAAGAAGCTTTTCAACAAGGCGTCGACATGCTGAAGCTTGTCGGGCTACCCCGTGCCGAACAAATTATGAATGAATACCCCCATCAGCTCTCTGGAGGTATGAGACAGAGAGTGATGATTGCCATGTCTTTATCATGCCATCCAAGAGTGCTCATTGCAGACGAACCCACTACCGCTTTAGATGTAACCATTCAAGCACAAATTTTATCCTTAATGAAAGATTTAAATCATAAATTGGGCACGTCCATCATTATGATTACACATGATTTAGGTGTAGTTGCTGAATTGTGCCAAAGAGTCATCGTTATGTATGCCGGAAAGATTGTGGAAGAAGGCAACGTCATCTCGATTTTTCAAAACCCTAAACATCCATATACAGTCGGTCTTTTACAATCTGTTCCTGATATTCGCGCAAAGAAGGAGCGTCTTTATTCTATTCCAGGTAATGTGCCGAAGCCTGGCTCGATTCGGACAGGTTGCCGATTTGCCGCGCGCTGTGAGTTTGTTCATGATAAATGTTTGCAAAACGATCCCTTTTTATATGAAACGGAAGAAGAGGGGCATTTTGTACGCTGTTTCTTACATGATCAAGGAGGTGTGAAGGATGACTGAAATATTACTGCAAGTTGAAAATTTAACGAAATATTTTCCGATATCAGGTGGCCTATTCGGTAAGAAAATAGGTGAAGTAAAGGCCGTTGATAAGATAAGCTTTGCGGTCAAAAAAGGGGAGACCTTAGGATTGGTCGGTGAATCGGGATGCGGAAAATCTACGACAGGCAGAATGATTATGCGCCTTATTGAACCGACTGCAGGAAAAGTCATCTTTGATGGGCAAGAATTGACTGCTTTATCGAGTGGCGCCTTGAGAAAGATGAGAAGGGAGCTGCAAATGATTTTTCAAGATCCATATGCTTCTCTTAATCCGCGCCATAGCATCGGAAAAATATTAGAAGAACCGCTAATTGTCCATGGCATCGGTAACAGTAAAGAACGAAAGAAACGGGTAGCTGAAATGCTTGAAACAGTCGGACTCAGCGCTTACCATGCCAAACGTTATCCTCATCAATTCAGTGGCGGCCAACGGCAAAGAATCGGTATTGCCCGTGCTTTAATGACGAAGCCGAAGCTAATTATTGCGGATGAACCTGTTTCCGCACTCGATGTGTCCATTCAATCCCAAGTGCTAAATTTATTAGAAGATTTACAGCATGAATTTGGTTTGACCTACATATTTATCGCACATGATTTAGGTGTTGTCCGTCACATCAGCGATCGAGTCGGTGTGATGTATCTTGGGGGATTAGTGGAAATTTGTACGAGTGATTCTTTGTATGAAGAACCTTTGCATCCATATACGCAAGCTCTTCTCGCCTCTGTACCGATACCAGATCCGACTGTGATACGCACAACCGAATTATTAACAGGAGATATTCCTAGTGCGGCGGATCCTCCATCAGGCTGTGCATTTCACACAAGATGTAAGGAATGTATGGATATTTGTAAAATGACGAAGCCTCAATTGAAAGAATGGAAAGACGGTCATTATGTTGCATGTCATCTATATGAGCAATGAGCATATGCAATATTTATGATAAATTAGCTGATTTGAGCGTAAGGGGGAAAAGGATGAAAAAGCGTAGTTTATTGTTATTTCTCGTATTAATGATGGTTATTTCAGCCGCATTGATAGGCTGCAGCAGCGATGATAAGGCAAATGGGGATGATAAAGACACTGGTGGTTCAAAGGGGGCCTCCACTGAAGAAGCAACAGACGGTACATTGATATTCGGACGTGGCGGTGATTCTACTTCGTTAGATCCGGCGATGACGACGGAAGGTGAAGCATTCAAAGTCACGGAAAATGTTTTGGAAACGTTGATTTCATTCGGAAAGGATAACATGGACCTTGAACCAGGATTAGCAACAGAGTGGGCATCCTCTGAGGATGGGCTAACGTATACATTAACATTACGCGAAGGTGTCAAATTCCATGATGGCACAGACTTTAACGCGGATGCTGTTGTATTCAACTTTGAGCGCTGGAAAGCAGGGGATAAGGAACAATTTTACTATTACAATTCACAATTTGGCGATTTAATTAAGGAAGTGAAGGTCGTCGATGCGAAAACGGTTGAAATTACGACAACAAGACCGCTTGCACCGTTTTTTAAGAATTTAGCGATGGCACCATTCGCGATTTCAAGTCCAGCCGCGATTGAGAAATATGGTGATAAGTATAGTGATAATCCTGTAGGGACAGGACCGTTTGTATTTAAAGAATGGAAACGAAATGACATCATTACGATTGAAAAAAATACGGATTATTGGCAAGAAGGTCTACCAAAGCTAGATTCAATCATTTTCCGTGTTATTCCGGAAAACTCTGCCCGTGTGAACGCTTTGATGGCTGGGGAAGTGGATTTAATTGATGGTGTGAATTATAGTGATGCCCCTTCCATTGAAAGCAATGGTGAGCTACAAATTATTAAACGTCCTTCTTTGAATGTTGCTTATTTAGGCTTAACAGCGACTCGCGGACCGTTAAAAGAAAAATTGGTACGTCAAGCACTGAATCATGCTGTCAATAAAGAGACGTTAATCGAGGCTTTCTATTCCGGTTCAGCGGAGCCGGCAATCAACCCAATGCCACCAGTAGTAGAAGGGTATAATCCAGATGTTGTAGATTATGAATACGACCTTGAAAAAGCAAAAGCGTTACTGGCAGAAGCGGGATATGCAGATGGATTTGAAATGGAGCTATGGGCAATGCCAGTAGCAAGACCGTACATGCCAGATGGACAAAAGATTGCGGAAGCGCTCCAAGCCGACTTTGAAAAAATCGGCGTAAAAACAAAAATTGTTACGTATGAATGGGCTACGTATTTGGATAAGGCTCGTTTAGGAGAAGCGGATTCATTCTTACTGGGCTGGACGGGTGATAATGGAGATGCCGACAATTTCTTATACGTTTTGCTTGACCAGGATAGTATCGGCAGCAATAACTATACGTACTATGAAAACCAAGACGTGCATGATTTATTGATTGCGGCACAGTCAACAGTCAATCAGGAAGAACGAAATAAACTGTATGAAGAAGCACAAGTGTTAATCAAAGAAGATGCGCCATGGATTCCGCTTGTTCACTCACAACCACTTCTTGCTGCTGGTAAATCAGTCACTGACTTTGTTCCACACCCTAAAGGCTCAGATGATTTAAAAGAAGTGTATTTATCTAAATAATCAAAAGGAAAGGAGGTCATACGCTGGCTTCCTTTCTCTTTATCACTATATGTAGACAACCATACATTCGTTTGATGGTAAATAAGTTAATTGTCTGGAGGTGAGAGTATGTTTGTGTATATTGTAAAACGCTTGTTTCATCTGGTGCCTGTATTAATAGGCATATCATTAATTGTCTTTTTTATCATTCGGGCGATTCCCGGGGATCCAGCTCAAACCATTCTAGGTCAAGCGGCTACAAAGGAATCCATAGCCGAAATGAGAGAGTCGTTGGGGCTGAATGAGCCTTGGTACATACAGTATTTCCATTATGTTGGCGGGCTGATGACGGGGGATTTAGGGGATTCGATTCGTACAAAGTCGCCCATAGGTGAAGAAATTTGGCCATTCTTAGCGGCGACAATGGAACTAGCTTTCTTCGCAATGTTTATCGCCATTGTGATTGGTGTAAATGCAGGAATCATCAGCGCTTGGTTTCAAAACTCCTGGTTTGATTATATGGCGATGATTTTAGCGTTAATTGGCGTATCGATGCCGATTTTTTGGTTAGGTTTAATGGAACAGTGGATATTTGCCATCAATTTAGATTGGTTACCGACAAGTGGTAGAAACAATGTCCGTAATCCGATTGAATCCATCACTCACATTTATTTGATTGATACTCTTATTCAAGGACGGATGGATCAATTTGTGGAAGTAATCAAACATTTAATCTTGCCAAGCATAGCATTGGCGACGATTCCTATGGCAATCATTGCTCGGATTACGCGATCGACCATGTTGGAAGTACTGGGTTCTGATTTTATCCGTACGGCTAGAGCGAAAGGCTTGGGTATGTTCTGGGTAATTTATAAGCATGCTTTTAAAAATGCGGTTATTCCTGTATTGACTATCATTGGATTACAAACAGGATTATTGCTTGGAGGAGCTATTTTAACGGAAACGATATTTAGTTGGCCGGGTATTGGTCGCTATATTTATGAGGCCATCGGCTATCGGGACTATCCAGTCATTCAATCAGGTATATTGGTCATCGCAGTTTTATTCGTTCTCATTAATTTAGTGGTCGATTTATTATATGCGGCAGTTGATCATCGCATTAAGTATAGGTAAGGGAGGGGAGCGAATGGAGTTATCGACTAATAAAGACGTACAGCCTCCAATTCAGCATTCGGGTGAAAAAGCGGTTTCTCCTTGGATGGAAGCATGGCGAAGCTTTAGGAAAAATAAGATGGCTGTTGCGGGTACTGTCATTGTTTTGTTGTTCATTTTGTTGGCCGTTGTAGCGCCTCTCATTGCTCCATATAGCTTCAAGGAGCAAGATCTCTCGAAACGGTTGCTTGCGCCTTCTTCGGAGCATTGGTTCGGAACGGATGATTTCGGAAGGGATATTTTTTCGCGGGTTATTTATGGAGCAAGGTTATCGTTATGGGTAGGATTCTTTTCTGTTCTTGGTTCTATCACAGTGGGGACTTTACTTGGGATTATTGCAGGTTATTACGGAAAATGGGTTGATTCTATTATTTCGAGGAGTTTTGACATTTTATTAGCATTTCCGAGCATTTTATTGGCGATTGCTATTGTGGCAGTGCTAGGCCCCTCTTTGCAAAATGCTTTAATTGCTATTGCTATTATTAATGTTCCTACATTTGGCCGTTTAGTTAGGTCGAGGGTATTAAGTGTGAAAGAAGAGGAATACATTATGGCAGCGAAAGCGGTCGGAATGAGTAATACACGTTTACTTTTTCATCATGTATTGCCGAATAGCATGGCGCCCATCATTGTGCAGGGAACGTTGGCTATTGCTACAGCGATTATTGAAGCGGCTGCTTTAGGTTTCTTGGGATTGGGGGCGCAGGCACCGAATCCAGAATGGGGGAAAATGCTGTCAGACGCCAAGCCTTTCTTAATAAATGCCCCTTGGACGATGATTTTTCCTGGCGTTGCTATCATGTTGACTGTGCTCGGCTTTAATTTGATGGGAGATGGTTTACGTGATGCTTTGGATCCGAAAATGAAACATTAAGAAGGAGAGAGATATCCTAAAAAATCTTCCTGCCATATGCTTTTCTCAAACGATGTCCGTAATATTGGCAACCTGTTGAAAAAACGTTTCTTGATAATTGGACAAGAGGCTGTTCCCAAAGGGGGTTAGCCAGAAATGAATAAATTACAAAAGGCAGAAATGTTGTTAAATCAACCTTTCTGCCTTTTGTAATTCATGAAAATTTACTCCAAAAGGGACTTATGAGACAGCCTCTTTGGTGGGTGACAAACGAGCAATTAGGGAATTTGAAAAGTCATTCGATGACTTTTCAAATAGCCTTTTTTAAGTCTCCGGATTTATTTCCGGTTTGATTTCTTCGTCGTCTTTGTGGAAGGATTGAAAACTATTAATTAACGTTTCCAAATGGATAATGTGCTCCTCGTATTCAATGATGGCTGAAATGAGGGACATCATATGGTATAAATATGGTTCATTTTCATCTTCCACTTGTTTTTGAAGAGAGAGAAATAACGTCAATAGTTCGTAATGTGTGTAATGATGTTCGTTTTCAATCATGATGTCCGTTTTTATTTTGCGTAAATACTTCAAATGGATTTGTTCATGTTGTGTGATTAAATAATCTAGTTGTTCTCGGACAGCTAGCTGAAAATCTTTTGGCATCTGATGATATTGATTTTCATATTTATTCAGCTTAATTAAGATTTCATACGAACGTCTGGTTGTCGCCAGCATTTGGCGATAAACGACGAGTTTTCTAGCTTTTGCATGCTTCGCTTTGTTGAATAGCTCACGATCTTCTTTATACATTAAGAATAATTGCTCTGTATTAATGAGTTGTTCTTTCGTATGGAGAATTTCATTTTTTAAATGAATCGGCTCAGACAGATGTCTTGTGCTTACTCGAATCCATTTATAAATGTCTTCCGTGATACTTGTTATTTTATAGTATAGCTTTGTCTCATACTTAGGAGGCATGAACAATAAATTCACGACAAAGGATGAAAGGACACCAATCATAATTGATGAGAAACGTAGCAGAGCAAAATCCAGGAAATTTCCACTTTGATTCTCCATAATGGCGATGACGGTAACCACTGAAAGAGTGATTGTATCGGTTTTCAAACGTAAATTTATGATGATTGTAATGACACAGGCCAAACCGATAAGGAAGGCGTGATTTCCGAACACCATTACAAAGAGAATGGCGATACCTGCACCGATAATGTTGGCTTGCACTTGCTCGATGACGGTGCGATAAGACCGGAAAATGGTCGGTTGAATTGCAAAAATGGCCGCAATGGCTGCAAAGGCTGGTGCTGGGATATTCAGTAATTGTGCTAATGTGATAGCTAAAATAATTGCAATTCCCGTTTTTAAAATGCGGGCACCAATTTTCATATTAAAAATTGTTCCTTTCTACATGTATTCGTTCAGCTTCATTTAGTAGAGTATTTCCCTTTTATCTATATGATGTCTGCAAATTGCAATTAAATGAAGGATTCTTGAAAAGATTCATTTGTTAGTATTACTTTTTGCATTTGCATTCAAAATAAACAAACAATAATGTAATATACCCTACTAATTCCCCATTAGCAAGAACAATGTTTAAAATGAAAAACATAATTCACAAAAACAACAAGTTTGTCATACGGTTGAAACAAGAAAAAAGTTTCTTTCCTTACTTGGGTAAAAAACCAGTAAGGAAAGAAACTTCTTGAAGTTAAATACTTCATAACATCATTCTGTTGAGATAGACGGGTCCGCTTGTTCTTTTGTTGGAACAATTTGGATAAAGTGTTCTTCCGGATGCTGTAATAATGCTTCTACTTGTGCCGCTTCCGTTGTTTGGTCGCTTTCTTTTAGAAGGGCTAAATATTGAGTCAGAAGCTCTGTGACATCTTGAATACCTTGAGATGACAATGGTTCGATATTTACTTTCGCTCCAATCGCGATACGACGGTTGATGGCCTCTTTTGTTAATCCCATTTCAGGCTGAATGCGTTGATAAATGACGCCACCTGTCATACCGGCACAAGCCCAAGGACCGATATCTCCAAGAACAATTCCGCGACCGTTTGTCATATATTCAAAGGCGAATCCTTTAATGTTTGAATGGACGCCGATATTGCCATGTTCTTGTGCAGGAATTGGTTGCGTGACTTGACCGCCGATAATTATATCTGCTCCTGAAAGACGAATTCCCGCACGAGCATCAGCATTGCCTTGTGCGATTAGTAAACCTTTTTGAGCACCGTAACCGAAACCTTTTCCGACAGAACCATTGTAGAAGTTTCCGTCTTTACCTTTTGATTTTAAAATGGCAATTTGACCACCGAATGACGTTTTCCCGATACCATCTTGTGCGCCCCCGTTAACTTGAATATCGATGCCAGTACTGTTATAGGCACCAAGTCCGTTACCTGGAATTGAGCCGTCTTTATATAGTAAAGAGACTTTTGGCAGCTTTTTGTATGAACCGTCTAGTCTTCCGCGAACGCGGTGGCAGGAAACACGACTACCTAAAACGCGTTGTTCAGACGTTACGGCACTGAATTCTCTTGATTCCTGAAGCTGTTCCACGGAACTATCCAAGTATTCGGCACCAACAGCTAGCTGTAATTCAGCTTTTTCGACAGTGGCAGCTGCTTCATGATTGTTCATTTGGCTAATTTCTAATGTTTTCAGTAAGTATGTTAAATCCAGTAGTGATAATCCTTTTGTTTGTTCCAATAAATCAGAACGTCCAACAAGGTCTTGCGGATTTTTTGCGCCAAGTGCTGCTGTTAATGCTTTTAATTCTGTGCCAAATGCTGTAAAGAAGTTGGTTAAATTGGATACTGCTGTATCAAATTTTCTAGGAACAAAGCGTCTTAAGCCGTGTTCTTTTGCTTGAGCTTCCGATTCGATTTGTGTAGCGATCCCAACGTGACAAGTGTCTAAGTGACAGCCACGGCATGTAGTACAGCCAACAGCAATCATTGATAGGGTACCGAATCCAACTCGATTTGCACCAAGTAACATCACTTTCATGACATCAGCTGCACTTTTAATGCCTCCATCAGCCCAAATTTCGATACTATCACGTAAGCCTGCTTCAAGAAGAGCATTGTGTGCGGCTTTTACACCGATTTCAACTGGTAATCCAACATGTTGAAGAGCGTGGATACGAGCTGCACCTGTTCCGCCGTCAAAGCCTGATAAAGTGATAATATCTGCACCGGCTTTTGCCACACCGACAGCGATTGTTCCGATATTTGGTACAATCGGTACTTTTACGGCAACTTTTGCTTTATCATTGGCTGTTTTCAGTTCGTGCACCATTTGTGCTAAATCTTCAATCGAATAAATATCATGGTTATTTGAAGGTGAAATTAAGTCTGAGCCGATTGTTGCATTTCGTGATTCGGCAATTTTCACCGTCACTTTAGAGCCGGGTAAATGTCCGCCTTCTCCCGGTTTTGCACCTTGACCGATTTTGATTTCTAATAGGTTAGAGGAATTCAAGAGTTCTGCATTTACACCAAAACGTCCGGAAGCCACTTGCTGACCACGCGTTTTTGGATATTTGCCTAACATATCTTTAATTTCTCCACCTTCACCATTTAAACTAATCATGTTCAAGCGGTCAGCAGCTTCAGCATATGCACGGAATGCGATTTCATTTTGTGACCCGAATGACATAGAAGCGATAACGAACGGTAAGCTATGGTCTCCTATAGAAATAGAGACATCTTCCGGTGAAATAGCTTTATTGCTTGATTTGAATGTTGTAAGATGTCGGATTGTCGTTGGGTTTGCTTCTTCTTGTTCCGAAATTTTTTCGCGATACGCATCATAATTTCCGGTAGTTGCTACCTCACCGATCGCTTTCCAAATACGTGGGAACAAGCTGAATGTTTTTCCGACCCTTTCTTTTTCATTTTGGAAATCTTCGGCACGTTTTTTAGCGTCTTCTTTTAATTTGGCAAAGTTATGTGATAATTGGTCCGAACCAAAGAAGTTGACGATTTTCAATGTCTTTGCCACTTCTTCATTTAACCCGATACTTGAAAATAATCTGCCGTATCCGCGTAGTTCATGAATACCGATTGTTGAAATAACCTTTTCTAAGCCTTTAGTTAATGCAGTATATAAATTCTTTACTGGTACTGCATTGTTTTCGTCTGCTACAGTCAAGAACATATAGTATGGACTGATTAAGTTCGCACCTAGGCCATAGACTGTGATAATGTCATGCAGTGAACGAATAGAAGCGGAGCGAAGAAGAATGGAACAGTTTCTTCGTTTGCCTGATTGAACTAACGCTTGGTCGATTGCTGAAGTCGCAAGGTGTGGATCTAGCCATAAATGACCTGGTTGGTGTGCCTTCGCATCATCTAAAATAAGAAGTACTTTGCCGTTATCGACGGCTTCAATGGCTTCATTGGACAATCTTTGTAAAGCGTCTTGGATGCTTTCATCCTCAGTAAATGTGATTGAAATAAAATGCGTTAATTGTTTTGTTTGAAAATGGGCTACGAAACTATCATAATTTGGTTGTTTTAGTTCCTTTGAACATTCATAACCGAATTTTTCTTCTATTAGTAGAGGAGTCAATAACTCAACAACATTCTGTGCTTCCTCTTTTTTGAATAGGGATGGTCTTTTACCAATAATTGTTCTAGTAGAGAAATGTTCTGTTTCTCGATCGCGGTCGATGGCTGGATTCGTTACGACAGCTACACTTTCTTTAATGAAGTCAGCGATGTTCTTTCTCTCTGGGTTAAGAGCGGCAAGTGGTGAATCATGCCCAAGTGAGCGAATCGGTTCTACGCCTCTTTCAGCCATTTGTTCAACGAATTGAATATGTTCTCTTTCCCAACCCATCGCTTTATATTGCCCATTATGAATTTTATGATTGTTTGTTACAGAAATAGTTTTCTCTAAAACGGGACCGTCCAATCTTTTTCCATCATCGGAAAGAGAAAAACGTTTTGTGAAGCGGGAATAAACTTCTTCTTGATATTCAGCATATTCGTATACTTGAATAGTGTCCCCGTTCCATTTTAATCCGATTTTTTCTCCTGGACCAAATGGTTTCGGTTCTCCGCAATACTCAGATGAAGGGATGATACCAGGTTCAGATGAGAATAAATATGAGCTTTCTGTTTCAATTTTCCATAGTGGACGTAAGCCTAAGGCATCTACCGAAAAGACAGCTTCATTACCGAAGCGGGAAATGATTCCTGCTGGACCTTGAGCAAAGTGGCCCCATGCTTCACGGATATATGTGTATAGATTTTTTAATTTGTTAGAGTATGCTTTAATTTCATTAATAATTGGGGGAAAGACAACGTCTATTGCTTCGAATAATGTATATTCATGCTGACAGATGAACGTTTCTAGAGTACGGCTTAAATCTTGTGAGTCGCTGCCGTCTTTCACTAAAGGGACACCGATCATTTTTGCTTCATCACGTAATTTGGCGATTGTGTTGATTTCGCCGTTATGGCCTAATACACTGAAAGGTTGCACACGGAAAAAACTAGATAGAGTATTAGTAGAGTATCGATTATGTCCTAAGGTCATTGTTGATGCTACGAGTGGATCAGCTAAATCTTTATAGTATTTAGGGAGTATATCACCAGCACCCATTACTTTATATACAGCGTGATATTGGCTTAAAGATGCAACATGGATATGTTCGTTTTCTTCAATAGCGGTAGTTAATTTGAAAAGTTTGTTGGATAGTTTTGATTGACTTGTTCCTTCATTGATGCAAGCGACTTGCAAAAAGATGGGATTCTCTTGAATAGCGATTGGTCCAAGAGCACTTGGGTTATGCTCAGAAGCACTTTCAAAGATGAGAGAGAGACCTGCTTGTAAGAATTTTTCTTTAATTTCTGATTGCAGTTTATGGCTATCTTCGTTTCGGCTGAGGAAAAGATGTCCTACTACAAACCCTTCTGAGTCTGCGAATTCTGGCTGAAGACCTTGTTCTTGAAGTTTTTTTCTCCATAATGTGCGTGGAATATCGATGTGAATACCAACTCCATCGCCTTCACCGTTAATAAAACCAGCGCGGTGGTTCATTGTAACTAAAGCATCTATACAAGCAAAGATATTTTCACGAGTAGGAATTCGTTTTTTTTCTATGCAAGAAACAATTCCACAAGCATCGTGTTCTTGTTTTTGAAAGTTAGTAAAACGACTTGGGCTCCATTGTTGAGTCATAATGTCCGGCAAATATAAGGAATGTCCTTATAGGCTGCCATTCACCTCCTAAAAATAATGTGCATAGTAATTTTTGGTTCAACGGAAAGTTAAGAAGAAAGATGAACGTTATTTTATAGACTGTTTAAATAAAAAACAGCGCGATAGTTTTATAATATCATCTAAATTTTCAGAAATCAATTATTTATGCAAAAAAATGGATAAAATTTTCGGAAGTTGGATAGCGGGAAATATTGTTTTGTAAACGTTTTCGGTTAATTCAGGATGAATCCCCAAGGCTTTTTTTGTCCTTGGGGATGCATAAAAAAATGTATATTAGATTTCCGCTTTTAAGGATTTAAAGGCATTTTCGACTGCTTTGATTGTATATTTGATGTCGTCTTCTGTATGAGCTGTTGTTAAGAACCAAGCTTCATATTTAGAAGGTGCCAGGTTAATACCTTGATTCAACATTAAGTTGAAGAACTTAGCGAACATCTCTCCATCGGTATTTTCAGCTTGTTCATAGTTATACACTTTTTCCGTAGTGAAGTATAAAGTCAGTGCACCCTTTAATCGGTTTGTTGTGATTGGCATATCGTATGCTTTCGCTGCGGCAAGAATGCCATCCTCTAACATTTTTCCTAAGCGATCGAATTCGTCATAAACACCTTCTTGCTGAAGCACTTCCAGGCAGGCGATTCCAGCTAGGATGGATGCAGGGTTTCCGGCATGTGTACCAGCTTGGTAAGCAGGTCCTAAAGGTGCCACTTTATCCATGATTTCACGCTTTCCTCCGTAAGCTCCAATCGGAAGACCACCGCCGATGATTTTTCCAAGAGCCGTTAAATCAGGTGTTACGCCTAATAAGTTTTGGGCTCCTCCGTACATGAAACGAAAAGCTGTAATAACTTCATCATAGATAACAAGGGCTCCCGCTTCGTGCGCTAGGTCATTTACTTCTTGCAAGAAACCAGGCTTCGGCTCAACAATGCCGAAGTTGCCTACAATCGGCTCAACAAGAACTGCCGCAATTTCATCGCCCCATTTTGCTAATGCTTCTTTGAAAGGTTCGATATCATTGAAAGGAACCGTGATCACTTCTTGAGCGATACTTTTAGGGACACCTGCAGAATCCGGTGTTCCTAAAGTAGAAGGGCCTGAACCAGCGGCAACAAGCACTAAATCAGAATGACCGTGATAACAACCGGCAAATTTAATGACTTTATCGCGACCTGTATAAGCACGGGCAACACGAATTGTAGACATTACAGCTTCTGTACCGGAGTTCATGAATCGTACTTTTTCCATGCCAGGGATAGCTTCTTTCAGCATTTTGGCAAATGTAATTTCATGACGAGTCGGTGTGCCGTAGAGGACACCGTTCTCGGCTGCTTTTGTGATGGCTTTTGTAATATGAGGGTGATTGAAACCTGTGATGATTGGTCCGAATGCAGCTAAATAATCAATGTATTTGTTGCCGTCTACATCCCAAAAATACGCACCATCAGCTTTGTCCATCGTAATAGGCGAACCGCCGCCTACTGCTTTATAGGAACGAGAAGGGCTGTTGACACCTCCGACAATATGTTCAAGAGCTTCTTTATGTAAAGCTTCCGAATTAGTGAACTTCATTTGTAATCCTCTCCTAATAAAAAATCTATATGTCTATGAAAATATATTGATCATTGTTTAAAAGGATCTATTCAGTCGGTCCTTGCATCAATGATACGTGCCATACTATTTGGAAGGGTGTTCTTGCCAGATAGTGTTTGGCTTTTTATATTGTATCACTAACAAATTAAAAAATGTCCGACAAATGACAAGGTTTGGTCTATAATATCCGACATTGTATTTTCCGTATTCATAAAAGGGTAAGAGTGAGAGTAAATTGTAGTATGGGGTTGAATTGGGGGATGTTGATGGACTTTTATTTTTTACTAGGGGCAGTGCTGTTTTGTATGTTCATGAGTATTCGAGCCATTTTCACACCGATTGAACAAAGTGTCCAAAAAATATCTGTCAGTCATTTTTTATGGCTTGTCTACTTATATGGGACAATCTGCATCGGTTTTGCATTGATTTATTGTTTATTTGAGTTACAAAATACGAGTGTCTTATTAGACCATGGCTTAGAAGTGAGCGGGAATTTTTTGTTGAAACTGGAAACATCGTTTTACTTTAGTGCGATGACGATGTTTTCCGTTGGATATGGAGAGCTGATTCCAATCGGAATTGGTCGTGTCATTGCTACCATTCAAGCTTTTATTGGTTATGTTTTGCCGGCTGCTTTTGTTGTTAGGACAGTCATTGATTTTGATCATGTACGCAATGACTAAGTGGGATGTTTGTGTGTTCCTGCTTTTTTTTGTACTATTTTTATAAAGGGTAGTTAGCTTTGTGAAATTATACAAAGTGTAGCTGCAATTGCTTGAAATGGAGGAATGACTAATGACAGCAGTTGTTGGAGAGAAAGCACCGCAATTTTCACTTCTATCTAGTGAGGGTAAACAAGTTCAATTAACAGATTATCAAGGGAAAAATATTGTACTTTACTTTTATCCGAAAGATATGACACCAGGATGTACAACCGAAGCTTGTGATTTCCGAGACTATCATCAAGATTTTTCGGACGCGAATGCAGTCATTATTGGTGTGAGTCCAGATCCGGTGGCTCGTCACGAGAAATTTATCGAGAAATATAATTTGCCTTTTGTTTTATTGGCTGATGAAAGTCAAGAAGCGGCAACGGCGTATGGTGTCTGGAAGCTGAAGAAGAACTTCGGTAAAGAGTACATGGGAATTGAGCGTTCTACATTTGTTATTGATCGAGATGGAGTATTGGTGAAGGAGTGGAGGAAAGTCAAAGTAAAGGGGCATGTTGAAGAAGCACTATCATTCATAAGGGAAAATTTGCAATAAGTAGCGTCAGATAAGGCGAGTGTCCATTACATAAAACGAGCTAGTTCATATATATAAGTATGTGCATTACCTCCTCTCAGATTTTCTTAATTAGATGCGGGTCATTTATTTATGACCGGCATCTTTTTTACAATTTACGTATATAAGTTACCAGCAGCCCGATTTCAGGTGTAAAGTACAAGCTTAACTAGGCTTCTTTCTGCGCCTTTAAAGGCTTACTAATGGACAAGTTTTCTTTATCGATTGTAAATAATTATCAAATAGCTAAAGAGATGCTATGATGGAGTAGTATTTATAATAATTTTTATTTTTAAAAAATTAATCCAAAAAGGAGTTGCAGATATGAAAATCTATACAAAGAGCGGTGATAAGGGGACAACATCATTAGTGTACGGAGAACGCGTTTCTAAAAATGATATGCGCGTAGAGGCTTATGGTACGTGTGATGAAGCTAATTCGATGATTGGCTTAGCTGTAAGTTTGCTTAAACAAGAAGATATTCTCAATAAGAACGAAGTGATGGATGCCTTTCATAAAATCCAAACGGAACTTTTCCATGTGGGAGCTGAATTAGCTACTCCAACAGGCAAAAAAGTACATTGGCAGATAAAAGAAGAGCATGTTAAGTACATGGAGCAACTTATCGATCAATGGGATAGTATACTACCTGCATTAACGAACTTTGTGTTGCCGGGAGGACATCCGAGTGGTGCGGCTTTGCACTCTGCACGAACTATCGTAAGAAGAGCGGAGCGTTGTGCGGTAGGGATTGATGAAGGGGTTAATCCGTTAGTGTTGTCTTATTTAAATCGTTTGTCAGATTTCTTATTCGTAGCGGCACGCTACATTAATTATCAATTAAAATGTATTGAACCAACATTGCACGAAAGCAATAATTGACAAAAACGTGAATAAGAGCTTACACTAATTATAAATATTATAAAGTAATAATATTTTCTAAATGAGAAAAAGGAGGTGGATGAAGATGTCAACAACACATTTAAAAGATGCGCTAGATATGCTGAAGAAGTCAAGTGTTCGAATTACACCTCAACGACACGCAATACTAGAGTATTTGATTGACTCAATGTCCCATCCTACAGCTGATGAAATTTACAAAGCGCTTGAAGGTAAATTTCCTAATATGAGTGTGGCGACTGTCTATAATAACCTTCGTGTATTTCGAGAAGTAGGGTTGGTAAAAGAACTAACGTATGGTGATTCATCTAGCCGATTCGATTTTACGACTTCTGATCATTATCATATGATTTGTATGAAATGCGGCAAAATAGTGGATTTCCATTATCCGGGGTTAGATGAGGTTGAGCAATTGGCTTCTCATGTCACAGGCTTTAAAGTATATCAACATCGCCTTGAAGTATATGGTGAATGTCCTGATTGCGCAGCTAAAGAAGCACATTAAAAAGTTGGCGAAAAGAAACGCCAACTTTTTTATTGTTTATGAAATTATAAAATTCTTCATTGCTATCGCGTTAAATGACGTGTAATCAGTGTCTCGTTCCAAACCCATATGGTGCTAGACGGACGCTTGCGCTTTTCTAAAAGAGTAATAAAATATATAATTTTAAAGTTTGAACGCTGTCTAGCTCCAGCGTCCAGTGAACTTCGACATCCTCCCTACGATAAGTCAACATCGAATCACTTTGTTCTTTGTGTATCCTTTATCTCAGTCGGAGGCCTCCAGTTCATACGTCGCTAGACGGGCACTTGCGCTTTTCTTATTTATGCATTGTTTTTCGGTTGTAGGATGCGTTGAATTCTTTGCCTTCTAGATTTTTATCAAGTGTTAATGGTTCATTGCAATACATGCACATGTCCACTCGACCGAGAATTTTGGTTACCTTCTGACAAGTTGGGCAAGTCACTTGGACCGTTTTTGTCGATAGCATACCGATCCAGAAATAAATGGCCGTACTAGCGATGATGCATAGGACACCGAGAATCATAAAGATAGCCATTAAGACAGGTGAACTTTGGAAGAAGATTCCCCCGTACATAATCAGAATTCCGATGAACACCAAACTAAGAGCAAAAGTCCTTATTCTATTGATTTTACTTTTGTATTTAGCCATAAACATCCTCCTTTATATTTACTAAATATAACATATTTTACAAATAAATCATGGTGAGGTGTTGTTTTAGAGGATTATGTCGAAATTTGTTGAAAATAAAAGCAGGATTTATAATAGTAGTGTCGAAAACAACTTTTTAAATTATTTAATTTGTAGGAGGAATAAATTTTATGGAAGATATATTACGTCCAATATATCAAGAAAGAGCGAGCAAACAGTCTACACAAGGTATTCTTTTGATTGAAAAGAGAGAAGGACAATCAAGTTTAACGGATTCATTTGACTATGTTTTATTAGTGATCACAGATAAAAATGATGAACCTGTCTTTGTGAAGCATTATGCATATCAAGATAAAAAAGCGGCTCTTTATACAGTTACAATGGAAAAAGTACGTGAATGGTTATTGCTTGGCAGTAATAGAAGGTTAATCGAATGGTTACATAGCGGAAAAATCATTTTTGACCGTAATGAGCAAATATTGGAACTGAAACAAGAAGTGCTGGAGTTCCCTTTTTGTGGCCGAAAATTGAAAAAAGGAATGGAATTTGCCAAGTTAATTCGCAGATATACAGATGGGAAGTCATTTTTCGATACGGGTCATTATTTAGATGCCTATAACAATATTGTGCATGCACTTCATCATTTATCACGTTTAGAAATAATTGAACGAGGTTTTTATCCTGAAGTGACCGTTTGGGATCAAGTGAAACATATTGAGCCGCAAATTTATAAATTATATGAAGAACTTCTAACGAGCGAGGAATCATTGGAGAAACGATTGGAATTACTCTTTTTAGCGATTGAATTTTTGATTTATTCTCGTATGGAAATAGGAACGGAGCATTTACGTTCTATTCTATCTACGAAAGAAGAACCTTGGACTATTGCCGAATTGATGGTCAATCCAGAGTTAAAGCATTATGCCATTGATTTATCGGTTCTGCTCGAATACTTAATTGAAAAGAAAATTGTAGGGGTAGTATGTGTTGAAACGAAAGGTAATGAAATTTTTCATAGGTTCTATAAACTTTTTTAAAAAAGTTATTGACGAATAATATATCCGATGTTAAAGTATTAGATGTCGCTAAGAGCTGACAAAACATCGGTATAAACAAACTACTTCTTAACAAAGAGAAAAAAGTTGTTGACGAAGAAATGTTGAAATGTTATATTGATAAAGTCGCTTTTGAGCAACGAACATAAACAGCTTTAAAAAGTTGTTGACAAAGAAATGGCGATTGTGATATTCTGTAAAAGCTGTTTCGAAAAAATGTTCTTTGAAAACTAAACAAGACAACACGTCAACGTTAATTCTAATCAA
>JBJEFL010000004.1:0-4487 GCA_051873995.1 Bacillus sp. (in: firmicutes) | reverse complement strand
CGTTCTTGACGAGAACCTTCTGCAGGTTTTAATTCATGAAGTTTCATTTGGGCACCTCCTTGTTAAGAGAAAAAGTTTAATTATTGTTCTTTGACAGTAACAAGATGAGAAACCTTATTAATCATACCGCGGATAGCAGCATTATCATCTAGAACAACTGTTTGATGCATTTTACGTAAACCAAGAGTGTTTACTGTTACGCGTTGGTCGTTCGGACGACCGATTAAGCTACGAGTAAGGGTAATTTCTAATTTCTTTGCCATTGATATTCCCTCCCTTAACCTAACAGTTCTTCTACTGATTTACCACGTAATTTAGCTACGTCTTCAGCACGTTTTAATTGCTTTAATCCGTCCATAGTAGCACGAACCATATTGATAGGCGTGTTAGAGCCTAGTGATTTTGAAAGAATGTCAGCTACACCAGCTAATTCAAGCACAGCACGAACTGGTCCACCAGCGATAACTCCTGTACCTTCAGCAGCAGGTTTTAAAAGAATAGAACCTGCACCGAATCCTCCAAGAACTTCGTGAGGGATACTTGTATTAACCATTGGTACTGTAATTAAGTTTTTCTTAGCATCTTCGATAGCTTTGCGGATAGCATCTGGTACTTCTTGAGCTTTACCAGTACCGAAACCAACGTGACCATTTTTGTCACCTACAACTACTAACGCAGTGAAACGGAAACGACGTCCACCTTTCACAACTTTAGCTACACGGTTAACTGTAACTACGCGTTCTTCTAGTTCTAATTTATTAGGATCAATACGACGCATTGTTTTGTCCCTCCTTATCCATTAAAATTCTAAGCCGTTTTCGCGAGCAGCATCAGCTAATGCTTTCACACGACCATGGAAAAGGTAACCTCCGCGGTCAAATACCACAGATGCATAACCTTTTTCAACTGCGCGTTTAGCAATTGTTTCGCCAACTTTTTGAGCTGCTTCGATGTTGCTAGTGCTTTCAACACCTAGATCTTTATCTAAAGTAGATGCACTTGCAAGAGTTACGCCGTTCACATCGTCGATTAATTGCGCGTAAATGTGTTTGTTAGAACGGAACACATTTAAACGAGGACGAGCTTCAGTTCCAGAAAGTTTAGCACGAACGCGTGCGTGTCTTTTTTGACGAACTGCATTTTTATCAAGCTTCGTGATCAATTTACGTCACTCCTTTCATTTACTTATGCAAACTTACTTACCAGTTTTACCTTCTTTACGACGTACGAATTCACCTTCGTAGCGGATACCTTTACCTTTGTAAGGCTCTGGCGGACGAACGTCACGGATATTAGCTGCTAATGCACCAACGCGCTCTTTGTTCGCACCTTTTACGATGATTTTTGTATTAGAAGGAACTTCGATTTCGATTCCTGCTTCTGGTTCGATCTCAACTGGGTGAGAGTAACCAACGTTAAGAACTAATTTGTTCCCTTGTTTTTGAGCACGGTAACCTACACCGATAAGTTCTAGACCTCTTTCGAAGCCTTTAGAAACACCCTCAATCATGTTTGCAAGTACAGCACGAGTTGTACCGTGGATAGTACGGTGTTCTTTAGAATCAGAAGGACGAGATAATGTGATCACGTTCTCTTCTTGAGTGATAGTAATTTCAGGATTGAAAGAACGAGTTAGTTCGCCTTTTGGTCCTTTAACGATAACATTGTTGTTCGCATCAATTGTTACAGTAACGCCTGATGGAATTTCAATAGGTTTTTTACCTACACGAGACATTTAGTGCACCTCCATTCGTGAAAAAATATATTACCAAACGTAAGCTAGTACTTCTCCGCCAATTTTCTTAGCGCGTGCTTCTTTATCAGTTACAACACCTTGAGAAGTTGAAACGATAGCGATACCTAAACCGTTTAATACGCGTGGAACCTCTCCAGCTTTCGCATAAACACGTAGTCCAGGTTTACTAATACGTTTAAGACCAGTAATTACACGTTCATTATTTGAACCGTATTTTAAGAAGATACGGATAATACCTTGCTTATTGTCTTCGATAAGTTCTACATCACGGATGAAGCCCTCACGTTTTAAGATTTCAGCAACATCAGTTTTAATCTTAGAAGCAGGAAGCTCAAGCTTCTCGTGACGCACCATGTTCGCGTTACGAATGCGAGTAAGCATATCTGCAATTGGATCTGTCATGACCATTTATTTTTACCTCCTTCCCAAAATCGGGTTTTACCAGCTAGCTTTCTTCACGCCAGGAATTTGTCCTTTATATGCAAGTTCACGGAAACAAATACGGCAAAGCTTAAATTTACGGTATACAGAGTGCGGGCGACCACAGCGCTCACAACGTGTATATTCTTGTACTTTAAACTTAGGTGTGCGCTTTTGTTTCACGACCATAGATTTTTTAGCCACGTTTACGCCTCCCTTTATTTTTGATTACTTTTGGAATGGCATTCCGATTTGAGTAAGCAATTCACGTGCTTCTTCATCAGTGTTTGCCGTAGTAACGATTACGATGTCCATTCCACGAACTTTACTTACTTTATCGTAGTCAATCTCAGGGAAGATTAATTGTTCTTTTACACCAAGAGTGTAGTTTCCACGACCATCGAATGATTTCTTAGAAACACCACGGAAGTCACGTACACGTGGTAAAGAAATTGTTACTAACTTGTCTAGGAATTCATACATGCGCTCACCGCGAAGAGTTACTTTCGCACCGATTGGCATGCCTTCACGAAGACGGAAGCCAGCAATTGATTTTTTCGCTCTAGTTACAACTGGTTTTTGACCAGTTACTAGGCTTAATTCTTCCACTGCATTGTCAAGAGCTTTAGCGTTTGCTACAGCATCACCTACACCCATGTTGATAACGATCTTCTCAACTTTAGGAGCTTGCATTACAGATGTATAATTAAACTTGCTCATAAGAGCAGGAACGATTTCTTTTGAATATTTTTCCTTTAGGCGGTTCATGTATTGTACCTCCCTTCATTAATTACTTATTTATCTAAGGATTCACCAGATTTTACAGAAACGCGTACTTTTTTACCGTCTACTGTTTTGTAGCCAACACGTGTTGGAGCTCCAGTTTTAGGATCTAGAGGCATAACGTTTGATACGTGAATAGCAGCTTCTTGGCTAATGATTCCTCCTTGAGGATTAGCTTGAGAAGGTTTTGAATGCTTTTTCACGATATTTACACCTTCAACCAATACACGGTTTTTCTTCGGGTAAGCTTCAAGGATAACACCTTGTTTGCCTTTATCCTTACCAGAGATGACTACTACTTTGTCACCTTTTTTAACATGCATGTGTTTCGCACCTCCTTGAAAGGCCTTTACAGGTTTTTACATTACAGTACTTCTGGAGCAAGTGATACGATCTTCATGAAGTTGTTGTCACGAAGTTCACGAGCAACTGGTCCGAAGATACGAGTCCCACGAGGACCTTTGTCGTCTTTGATAATTACACAAGCGTTCTCATCAAATTTGATGTAAGAACCGTCGTTACGACGTACGCCAGACTTAGTACGTACAACTACAGCTTTAACTACATCGCCTTTTTTAACAACGCCTCCTGGTGTTGCTTGTTTTACAGTACATACGATGATATCACCGATGTTAGCAGTCTTACGGCCTGAACCGCCAAGAACTTTGATTGTTAAAACTTCACGAGCACCAGAATTGTCAGCAACTTTTAGACGTGATTCTTGTTGAATCATGTACGAGACCTCCTTTCGGAATTTACTTTATCCGAACAGAATATAATTAGATGATAACAGCTTTTTCTACTACTTCAACTAGACGGAAGCGTTTAGTTGCAGATAGAGGGCGAGTTTCCATGATTTTCACGATATCGCCGATTTTTGCTGCGTTTTGCTCATCGTGAGCTTTAAACTTTTTAGAGTACTTTACGCGCTTACCGTATAGTTTGTGCGTTTTATACGTTTCTACTTGAACTGTGATCGTTTTATCCATTTTGTCAGATACTACGCGTCCAGTGTAGACTTTGCGTTGATTGCGTTCACTCATTTTCGCAAACCTCCTCTCGATTATTAATTGTTGGCACTGATCTCTCTTTGACGAACAACAGTTTTCATACGAGCGATCGATTTGCGCACTTCACGGATGCGTGCAGTGTTTTCAAGTTGTCCAGTCGCTAACTGGAAACGAAGATTGAATAATTCTTCTTTAAGCGATTTTACTTTTTGTTCAATTTCAGCAGTGGTTAAGTCTTTGATTTCATTAACTTTCATGTGATTCACCACCATTTTCTTCTCGTTTCACGAACTTACATTTAACTGGAAGTTTGTGTGATGCAAGACGTAATGCTTCACGAGCAACCTCTTCAGATACACCAGAGATTTCAAACATTACTTTACCTGGTTTTACAACAGCTACCCATCCTTCAGGAGCCCCTTTACCAGAACCCATTCGGACTTCTAGAGGTTTAGCAGTGTATGGTTTGCTTGGGAAAATTTTGATCCAAACTTTACCGCCACGTTTCATGTAACGAG
>JBJEFL010000003.1:0-4500 GCA_051873995.1 Bacillus sp. (in: firmicutes) | reverse complement strand
CTCAATTTGATTGTATACATGTATTCATCGTGTGTACGTGGAATCAACTTCGATAAACCCGTGCTTCCTCCCGACAACTGTAAAAAAGCGACATCACTACCTTGTACACACGCATCTTTTATGGGTTCATCAATAAATAATGATGAGTAATCGATAAATTCTTCTTCATCCCCAACCACAATGATGTGCTCCAAAGATGAAGCCTTCTCTTTCACTTGCCTTGCCAAATTACGATAATCAAATCCACTAAAACGGTCCATTATGATGTAAGCTTTTGCCTCCGCATGCTCACAAAAATAGCTGATTTCGTTATAACGATGAGAAGGCAATGCAAAAACCGGCAAAGCCCCAATATTAAATAACGCAAATATTACCTCAACATAAGGAATGGCATTTGGTAATTGCACGACAACACGATCATCTTTTTGAATGCCTAGCTTCTGTAATCCTGCTGCAAGCAGATTCACACGTTCCTGCAATTCTGCATACGTCAATGCCCCTGTATAATCCACCACCGCAATATTATTTGCATATTGTTTACTCCGATTTTCAAGCATCTGTCCAAACGTAAGACCTTCCCAGCAGCCTACTTTCCGATAAAACGATGCGCGTTCTTCTGGCCAAGGGGTGAATCCTTCCAACATGTTAAAACCTCCTTCGATTGTACCTCGCAACAAATGATAACGATTATCATTATCGCAGTTTATCCTACGCCCTTTTTTGAACCCGGTCAATAACATTTGTTATTTTCACAACTTTAAGACTATAAAACGATTTTAGTTAATGTAACAGAAATACTTCATACAAATAGTTAAAAATACTAGAACTATATCAATAATCCTTATGTGTTTCTGCTAGTTGAATAATTAAGAACTTACAATTAGATTCATAGGATTAAACGTTGTTTCAAATCGACAAAAAGTCAGCTCTTCCTTCGAAATGGAAACAGCAATAAGTGTAAGATTTAGTCATTTTATATAATAGGCAATAATCCCCGTTTTTCTAAAAGCTATTGAAATTAACAATGAGAAAGATTATCATTTGAAACAATCCTTGCGATAATGATTCTCATTCGCAAATTGATTATGCATCCATTCCAATTTGCGAGAACCAGATACGTAGGATTAGTAATCGAATGACTTATCACTCAGAAAGGACTTAGAAAGATGATTGACAATGATTTTAAAGAAAAAGTAGCACTCGTAACGGGAGGGGCTCAGGGAATTGGCGAAGCTATAGTAAGAGGATTAGCCGATAAAATGGTCAAGGTAGCGGTAGTAGACCGTAATGAGAATCGGCTTTATCAATTGGTCGAAGAGTTAAAAATGAAAGGACATGATGTCACAGCTTTTTCTGCCGATGTAAGCGACAGTAAAGCAATCAATCAAATTGTTCATACCATTGAGCAAACAATAGGTCCTATTGATATGTTAGTTAATGTAGCCGGCGTTTTGCGATTGGGACCGATTGTCTCATTCAATGATCAAGATTGGGAAGATACATTTTCTATAAATACGACAGGCGTTTTTAATGTCTCTCGAGCCGTTAGCAAACAGATGATTTCTCGCAAAGCGGGTTCTATCGTAACGGTCGGTTCTAATTCAGCAAGTATGCCCCGCATATCAATGGCGGCATATGCAGCTTCAAAAGCAGCAACAACGATGTTTATGAAATGTTTGGGATTGGAATTAGCTCCCTATAATATTCGATGCAACATTGTGTCTCCTGGATCAACTGAAACAGAAATGCAGGTGTCAATGTGGAAGAGTGATAATGATGCCGAGGCTATTCTAAAAGGAGATTTAGAGAAATTTCGAGTAGGAATACCCCTTCAAAAAATGGCGAAACCTTCAGACATCGCCAAAGCAGTACTCTTTTTATTGTCAGACCAAGCCAGTCACATTACGATGAACAATCTTTGTGTAGATGGAGGAGCAACATTAGGCGTGTAGTTAATTACATTTAAATGATTCATACTATTAAGTTTACAAAGGAGCATATGATTTATGGTTAAATATTCAACATCTCAAATAGAGCAAAAACAAGTGATAGATGATTACGAAACTGGCGATTTTTTCTTAGCCTCACCAAGTAGAACGTTACTTGGTAAAGGGGTATTCACCAAAGTACCTAGTTCATATGGAGAAATTAATCAATTAAGTAGTTTATCACAACGAGTAAAGGCTTCATTAAGTGAAGCGAAACAACAGGGACAGCCGAATCCCTTTGTTGTAGGTGCCATACCTTTTGATCATACAAATTCTGAATGTCTGATTATACCCGAAAAAATGATTGTCTCAATTCCTTTACAGCATGATGCGATTGAAACGAAAGCTGAATCGTTGCCAAATGTGATTAATCTTCAATCGATACCCAAAACGACACAATATGTACATAACGTAGAAAAAGGGATTGAACTGATTAAAAATGGACAGCTTGATAAGATTGTTTTGTCTCGTTCGTTACAATTAACGACATCGAAAGAAATAGAGATTCCCCCTTTAGTGCGCCAGTTAGCAAGACATAATGCTACAGGTTACACATTTGCTGTTGATTTATCTATTTCTTCAAAAGAAAAATCCAACACTGAAAAGACATTAATTGGTGCAAGTCCAGAATTATTAGTGTCTAAATCAGGCAATCAGCTGTTGGCTAATCCGTTGGCGGGATCAAGACCTCGAAGCGTTGATCCCATTGAAGATCAACGACGAGCAAAAGAATTATTGAATTCTCCCAAAGATTTACATGAGCATGCTGTTGTTGTAGAAAAGGTCGCTGATGCTTTACGACCATTTTGTCATATATTGGAGGTTCCTGAGACTCCATCATTAGTACATACTGAAACAATGTGGCATCTTTCTACAGAAATAAAAGGAATATTGGCAGATATTCAAACAACTTCCTTGGATTTGGCGATCGCTCTTCATCCAACTCCTGCTGTTTGCGGATCACCGACAGAGTCGGCAAGACAGGCTATAACTGAAATCGAGCCTTTTGATCGATCTTTTTTCACGGGAATGTTAGGTTGGTGTGATGCTGATGGGAATGGAGAATGGATTGTAACAATCCGTTGTGCAGAAGTCGAGGGGCAAGAAATGCGCTTATTCGCAGGAGCTGGAATTGTTGAAGAATCAAAGGCAGAGCATGAATTAGAGGAAACAGCGGCTAAATTTCGTACGATGCTCTTGGCACTCGGTCTAAATAACGAATTATCCATATAAATGTAAGCCAAGCCGAAAAGATTAAACAATAGTTTTCATTGAGTTCAGAAACTTCAGATGATCATTTTATTAAAAATTGAAAGAAATAAGGGAGGGATTTGATGGCTATTCCAGCTATCAAAACTTATGTAATGCCAGTACAATCAGAATTTCCAAAGAATCGAGTATCATGGAAAGCAGATCCTAGACGTTCGGTTCTCCTTATTCATGATATGCAACAATATTTCTTGAATGCTTTTACACCCGATGCATCTCCATTAATTGAGTTAGTGCGACACATTACAATCTTAAGAAAAGAATGTGAGGCCTTGGGCATTCCCATTGTCTATACTGCACAGCCTGGAGCGCAAGATCAAAAAGATCGAGCACTTTTGACTGATTTTTGGGGACCTGGTCTTGAAGATGATGAAAGCCAAACGACCATCATTAAAGAAGTCGCGCCTAGTGAACAAGATACCGTATTAACAAAATGGCGTTATAGTGCTTTCAAAAGAAGTAATCTATTAGAAAGCATGCAACAGCAAGGACGCGATCAACTGATCATTTGTGGTGTTTATGCGCATATCGGATGTCTTTTAACAGCAAGTGATGCTTTTATGCAAGACATTCAACCATTTTTTGTAGGCGACGCCGTTGCTGATTTTTCATTAGAAGAGCATAAAATGGCATTAAATTATGCTTCAGGGCGCTGCGCTGTCACTATTTCAACAGCTTCCCTGCTAGAGGAATTAAAAAGCGGCTCCCATTTTAATACAGCTTTAAAATAAAGTGACTCTTTGGTTGGTGAGATTTTTTCTTCATCTCTCATCAACCAATCGAATTGTTATAGGCACTAAGACTCCCACTTACACATCTGCTCTTTTGCTGCAGCATTGAAGCGGGAGTCTTAGTGCCTTTTAAACCGAATAAGAAGAAAAAAATGCAATACGATTAAATCTTCCTTCTCATTTCAACCCCAACGTCCGGATTTCCCCATTTCCATCAGCGCCCATATAATATTGAACATCAACATCGCTATTGTAATCGGGATAGCAAACAACCAATTTTTACCATACTTTTCTTTTATGACACCCACAAAATATCCGCAGAAAAATAACGCGACCATTGCGGCAATCATCATAAAGGTCAAGGCAAAAGTCATATAAATACTTCCCTTCATTCCATTTTCATCCTATTTTATACATTTTACATAATTTTATAATTATTGGAATGCAGGCTTCTTGAACTATTTGTGAAATAGTTGAAAACATAAGAAACCCCCTCTCTGATGAGAAGGGGC
>JBJEFL010000002.1:0-4781 GCA_051873995.1 Bacillus sp. (in: firmicutes) | reverse complement strand
TCAGATTCATTATAAAATGTCTCGAAAAGTGTCTTAAATTACGGTACCATTATAAAGCGGTTGTTACCGTTGAATACTATCCGGAAAAAGAAAAAAGACATTATTTCTATGTAGATTTAAATGGAGTGGACGATACAGCTGGATTGTTGGAAAAGGAGTCAATTATCCAGTATTTTCAGCAATATCTGCCGTTAAAATTTTCTCCTGATTTTAAGTGGGGAGATTTAATCACGAAAAAAATCAAAAAGGTCGGATATAAAATTCCGAGTTATAAAGTGATTTTTAGTGATGGCAATGAAGAAACAGAGTTGTTTAAACCATATGCAGATGTATTTATTTCTGATAGGGTTAAAAAATTCGAAAAAAGTATTCGAGATGTAGAAATACTTTCATTAAAGAATTCTGAAGAGTCTATGGTTGCCATTTTATGGTATGCAAAGACTGACTATAGTGGTACTATTTTAGATGAGCTAGTTAAAGGTATTAGAATTCGCCAGGGAAATATCCTGATCGGAGATAAAACCACTTCAAATCAGTTCTTCCGTGAAGATCGATTCAATGGCTGGCTTCTAGGAGAATTATACATAATTGATGCTAATTTTGTTCCAAACGCACGGCGAGATGATTTTGAGAATACTCAGGAATATATTAATTTGAGAAATCAGCTCCTTGAATGGGGGACTCAAATCAGCAAAGACATTCGTCATATCTCATATGAAAGAAATGTGGAGCAAGCCAAGAAAAAGGCCATTGAAGAGAGTGATGAGAACAATCTGATTTTCGAAGATATGTCATTCATAGGTGAAGATGAGGAATTGACAGAATGTTTTGATGAATCCAGTATTGTTGCAAGTAATGAATTATTGGATCGATTTAAAATGCTTCTCGGCCAAAAAAGCGGATCATCCAAATACCTTGCTTTAAATATGAGAACTGACATCCCTAATGATCAGAAAAGAATATTAGAAAGAGTTTTTGATTCTATTTCTGTTTCCTTTTCTAAAGATGAGACAGAAAATATTATCGATAGTATTCTTTCAAATTATTGATGTATCATCAAAGTTGTATTTGTCTAAAAATGAACCATGTGACATGAGAACCTTTTTCACAGCTTCATGTCACATGATTTGTTTCATAGATCAAGATGAAGTATATTCAATTTGGGTGAGCCATTCTTCGCTACTAAGCACGCATAGACCAATTTCACTTGCATAATCGTCAAATAGATTTTGTTCGGGATGTAGAAATACCCTTCCCTTATCGTTTGATATTATTTGATATTCATTATTGGTTACAGTTGCAATTGCGATAAGTTCGCATTCACCTAAATCTTTATTTCTGAATGTTTTCTTTTTTATATCATCAGATGAAATGATTCCACGATCCACTAATGTTTTTAGATATGCCGGGTCTTTCATCCAACTATAAAAACGTTTTCTGATTTTTTTCAATTCATCCTTAGCACCTGGGATATCATCAAGCGATATAAGACGAATAACGTGGAACCCCATGATGCCATGGGAAAAGTTATATACAGAATTATAAATATCCTTTGCCGTTTGATCTGATTGTAGTAAATAGTAACCAGGTTCAAGTTCATTTAGAATTGTCTCTGTTATAGTAATATCCGTTGAGTTTTCCTTGCATTTATTAGCTACAGCATATATTTTGTCACCAATGGAATGAAGAAAAACGTTGGTATCTACAAGGTAGTACATTATTTATTCTCCATTTTGTTTCTTAATATAATTGCTTCGCCGGTAGCCTTACCGATTTTTTTTTGGTCAACTAATAAGTTGACTTTTTGAATTAACATCTCATAAGGCGTTTTTAGTTGCTGGTAGTGAATCAGATTGTCATTAGGGACGTAAAAATCTTTGTCAAAAACTTCGGAAATTTTCCCGCCAAGAGACTTTTCAATTTGCTTTCTAATTTCTTTATAGCTAGAAACTTGATGATGTTTGAATAATAAAGTTCTTAAAACAACATCAAAGCTTAAACAATATCTATGGCAAAGAGTATTAACATATTTTCCTAATTTGTCACGAGAAGTATCCTGAAATAGCTCCTGTTCTATCGCTGTATAATAGTCTTTTACAGACAATTCCTCAGGATACAACAATTCCTTTGCAAAGTCATTTGCTTCTTTTTCAGTTAGATCAGTTGAAAACAGCGCAACATCATCATCAGAAATGCTTGTTCCTTTATGAAGAAACCAATGACCTACTTCGTGAGCTAAAGTAAAATTCTGATGTCCGTATGAACGTTTATAATTTACACAGATGATTGCAATATTACCAGGTCCATATCCAATAAAGCCAGATAGTTTGTCTATATCTTCTTTAAACAGTAAAAGACCGTATTTTTCTGTATAATTTACTTTTTCTAATTGAGCAAAAAAATCGCCAGGGTAGCTTTCTATTTCAAAGGACTCCCTGGCTTTATTAACTGCTTCAAGAACATTTCTTGTCAAAAGAATACCTTCTTTCCGTTACTTTGCGTCTTCCAACAATATTTCATTTACAAAAGCAAAATCATTCATAAAATCCTGAATTTTTGCCTTTACATTTTTAGACTTAATAGTATCTTTTCCTCTATTCATTGTTGAAATAAGCAAGTCCTGATTCCTAACTTCATTATCAATAAAATATCTAGTGTCACAATGAAGTGCACTACATATTAAAGACAGATCAAATTCATCGATATTCTCATAAGAGCATTTATTAGCAATGATATCATTTACTGTGTCTTCATCCACGAAAGTCATATCAGATAAAGTAGAAACATCAATGCCTAACAAATTCATTCTATCCTGCAGTTCTACACCGATATACTGCATAGTACACCTCCTACTCTTCCTTTATAGTTAAAACGTGCCAATTATACTACAAACAGCTTGATTCGTCACCAGTTTTTTATATTATAGCACATTTTTTTATAAGTGAACCCCTCAAAATGTTAAATATTTAATAACTTTTTTCTTCTATATATGGATAGAGAAAATAATCTAGTGCTATCTGAATGAACTTCAATATCTTTGAAATATATGTAAGCGTCAAATAAATTGTGTCTAGAATCATGATACTACTTCCTGTATAATAGCTTGAGACAAAATCCTATATCACTTTAAAAAGTCCATGGACTTTTTAGACCATTTACCTCATCACCCTACCACTCTAACCTGTCCCAATCGACTTCCCCAAGCTGCTGGTCCAGCCATTCTTCATAGCTTTCTTCAGTGAACTGACCGTGTTTGCAGACATAGCTGTAGATCACACCCATAAATTCATCCTGGCTCAGGTAGCTGATTTTATTCCCGGGCTGCCCGTCAGTATATAAGGCAAAGTATTTGTCATAAAGCTCAAGTCCCTGGAGAGTATTCTGGGCGATAGATGCCTGGAGGGTAATGAACTGTCTTTCCAGTTCGGCCTGTCTGTCAGCCGTTTCGCCATTAATTGTATCGTCAATTCTATCAATGTCTCCGGTTTTGCCGGGGGCATTTTTCTTTTGCTTTTCTGTTTCTGCCAGAATCGGTTCCAGATCTTCCGGATATTCATCCAGGATAGAGGACAGTTCAAGGCATAATAATGGAAGCATATCATGCCGTTCCAATTTGTTACAGAATGCATTAATCCAGTAAGTGCATAACCATTCCATATACATATCAGGAATTCCGAAGTAGTATTCGACGTGGTTGTATATTCTGGTGTAATCCCACAATACATGCAGCACATCTTCCGGAAGATGATCGCGGAGTCTTCCCCACAACAGATGTACAAAATACTGGATCAGGGCAAGATCGCTTTCTGCCTGATATTCCGTATAGCCGTATTCATCATTTTCAAACCATTCATGATGATATACATCTTCTGCAACAGCCTGCAGGGCAAACAGATAAAATACTGCCCAGGGATATAACACTTCTACATTAAAATAGAGATTTCCGTTCTTATATTTCTTCCGTTCTTTTTCAATCGATTTTTCATCCAGCTGATAGATGCAGCTTGCAAGCTGGGCTATGTTTTCATGATTATTCTTCACCGTTTCGATGTTTCGATCACCCTGATAAGCATGTCGGATATCATAGCAGAGTCCAAGTATCGTTTCATAGCAGGAATAAGCAGAGCTGCCTTCCTGATGATCAAAGTAAAATCTTAAGTAATCAGATAGGGCGTGATGAAGTGTTTTCAGGTCTTCATAATCACCGTGAATGGTGATTCCGATCATATTATTTGTGTCATTGATTTTTATCATATATTCTCCTGTTCTGACCATTGTTTAGTCGAGGTTTCCTGTTGCTCAAGAAGTGCTTTTATGTAGGGCTGTTTCTGCAGATGGTTCCGCAGTGTTCGTTCACTTCCCTGATATCCTTTTTCCACCAGAAGTGGATAAAGGTAGTGACTCAGGCCATATACTGTGGAAACATGGGGTGGTAATTCCTTCAGATTGTGTATAAGCAGTTCGCGAACCTGCTTTTCATATACCTGAATACGTGTAGGCGTGGATTTTTTGCCAAGCTGGAAACTTGATTTATTATGCTGGATACAGCTTCGCACCGTACGTGGATCACAGTAATATTTCTCTGCCAGCTGCGTAAGAGTCATACCCTTTTCAACAAAATCGATGCGGAAATCACACCATAATTCCCTTGGAATATCCGGCATCGGAAATCGGATATTATGTTTTCTCCTTCCTTGCTTATTTGAAAAATCCATTGTATTCCCCCCGTTTCCCTGATGATTAAAGAATATCATTCAAACCGGAAAGAAACAACGACAAAC
>JBJEFL010000001.1:28639-84720 GCA_051873995.1 Bacillus sp. (in: firmicutes) | reverse complement strand
ATAATCCGCGATGCAATTTCTCCACGATTGGCAATTAAAATTTTCTTAATCATTCCTTGCACCTCACATTTCAACGAGTAATGTAGATTGTTCACGCAATTTGAATTTTTGGATTTTTCCTGATGCAGTCATCGGATACTGGTCGACAAATTGGATATAGCGCGGAATTTTATGAAATGCAATTCTCCCTTTGCAATATTCCCGAATATCTGCTTCCGTTTCCGTCGCACCCTCTTTCAAAATAATCCATGCAAAGACTTCTTCTCCATATTTCGGATCAGGCACACCGACGATTTGCACATCCAGAATATTCGGATGCGTATAAAAGAACTCTTCTAATTCTCGTGGATAAATGTTTTCACCTCCACGAATGATCATGTCTTTCAATCGACCGGTAATTTTCACATAACCGTTTTCATCCATAACCGCCAAGTCTCCTGTGCGAAGCCATCCTTCTGCGTTAATGGCTTCTCGAGTGGCATCTTCATTTTTATAATAGCCTTTCATGACATGATAGCCTCTCGTGCATAATTCTCCTTGCTCCCCTGGAGGTAGCGCCTGTCCGCTTTCCGGATTAATAATCTTCACTTCCACATTCGGTAAAGCACGACCAACAGACGCAACACGCAGTTCAATCGGGTCATCTGTCCTTGTTTGGGTAATGACCGGCGAACTTTCCGTTTGTCCGTAAGCAATCGTGATTTCCGTTATGCCCATTTTGTCAACGACAGCCTTCATCGTTTCAATCGGACAATTAGACCCGGCCATAACACCTGTTCTTAGCGTACTTAAATCGTAATCAGCGAAATTCGGCACATTCAATTCATTGATGAACATCGTCGGAACTCCGTGTAAAGCGGTACATTGTTCATCCTGAACTGTCTGCAACACTTCATCGGCATTATATTCTTGGATTGGCACCATTGTAGCCCCGACACTGACACAAGCTAACGTTCCAATGACACAACCAAAGCAATGAAAGAATGGAACAGGTATGCATAAACGGTCTTCATCCGTCAATTTCATACAGCTGGCAATGTTTCTTGCATTATTCACTAAGTTATAATGCGTTAGCATGACACCCTTTGGAAACCCGGTTGTACCGGATGTATATTGCATATTAATCACATCATCATAATGCAATGCATTCATTCGTTCTTCTAGCGCTTCATCCGATACTTCAGCACCCTTATTCAGCACATCTTCCCAAGAATACGTACCTGGATACGACTTTTCACTTAATAAAATAATATTTTTTAAGTGAGGTAGTCTTTCGGATTGCAGTTGACCCGGTTTCGATGTTTTTAACTCCGGAATGATCTTATACAAGGTGTCAATATAAGAATGGCCTTTATAGGAATCTATTAAAATGAGCGTCGTACTATCCGATTGCTTCAATAAATACTCAAGCTCACTTTGCTGGTAATTCGTATTGACCGTTACGAGAACGCCACCCATTTTTCCTGTGGCAAATTGCGTAATAAGCCATTCAGGTGTATTGGAAGCCCAAATGGCTAGATGGTCCCCTTTTTTGACGCCTAAACTTATAAATCCTTTTGCCGCCTGCTCACAAACAACGTTCAATTGTTCGTAATTGTAGCGTAAATTACGATCACGGTAGACGACAGCTTCTTTTTCAGGTTGCTGCTTAGACACGTCCTCCAATAACCGACCAATCGTTTTTTTAATAATACTAGGCATTGTCATCCTCCTTACCAATCACTTTTTTATTTGAAAGTAAGAAAATATGTTTTTAACAACCTAGTTGTCGGGAAATGACCAATCTTTGAATCTCTGATGTACCTTCGCCAATTTCCAACAATTTCGCATCACGCAAATAGCGTTCTACTTCATACTCTCTCATGTAACCATACCCACCATGAATTTGGATAGCTTGATTACACGTTCGGAAAGCCATTTCCGATGCAAACAACTTAGCATAAGCGCTTTCTTTAGAGAAAGGCTTACCTTGATCTTTCAACCAAGCAGCTTTATAGACCATATTTCTGGCCAATTCAATTTCCATTGCCATGTCAGCTAATTTAAATTGGATCGCTTGAAACGATGAAATCGGTTTACCGAATTGATGACGCTCCTTGGAATAATGCAAGGCACGTTCAAATGCTGCTTGAGCAAGTCCTACTGCCAATGCCGCAATGGAAATGCGCCCTCCATCTAACGTATATAAAAATTGTTTAAACCCTTTTTGACTATCGCCTAAAATATTTTCTTTCGGTACACGAACATTATCCAATACAATTTGAGTCGTATCAGACGCTCGGACACCCATTTTTTCATATGGTGCTGTAATCGTCATACCAGGTGTACCTTGTGGCACCAAAAATGCCGAGATAATATTTTTCCCACGCTCATCCTTACCTGTCACAGCCGTAACAGTAATGACTTTCGCATACGTACCATTCGTAATCCAGCATTTCTCCCCATTAATGACATATTCATCACCGTCTAATACGGCCGTTGTTTTCGTGCCTCCAGCATCCGACCCAGCATTCGGTTCCGTCAAACCGAAAGAGGCGATTCCTTGACCACTTGCCAACGGTACGAGAAATTCCTGTTTTTGTTCTTCAGTTCCAAAATAATAAATAGGACTTGCTCCCAGAGAAACAGCCGCTGCATAGCTTAAACCAGTTCCTCCACATGCTTTTCCGATTTCTTCAACCGCAATAGCATAAGAAATCGTATCCGCTCCAATCCCACCGTATTTCTCCGGAAATGGAATCCCCAATAAACCAAGCTCTCCTATTCTTTTGAATAGATGTTCGGAAAACTGTGCCTCCCTATCCAATTCGATTGCTAATGGTTTTACTTCCTTCTCAGCAAAATCCCTTACCATTTCTTTAATCATGACTTGTTCTTTCGTTAATGAAAAATCCATATTTTCTCCTCCAATTCTATCGACCGACTAATCAGTCTGTTTTAATCAAACGTAAACGCTGTCATTTTTGTTTATGTATATGTTTTAGTTGAAATGATGCGTAGGCAGGATTGTGTCTGGTTTTCTCTGTCCATAAAGCCTGAAAAATAAAATCGGCATAGTAAAAAGCGATTTCATCAATGGACTTTTCACCGTCTGCCCGATACCATTTGTATGTCCAGTTGACCATACCAAGTATGGACATCGTAGTAATCTTCGTCACAAGCTCCGCCCTGAATTCTCCTTGGCGAATGCCTTCTTGAAGGACACCGTATATAATCGCTTTAAATCTATTTCGTTTCTTGGCAATATTTTCGACATACTGCGGCTTTACATAAAAACTTTCTTGATAGAATATTGTGATGTGCTGTTGATAAAGATCAAACGTTTTTACAAAGGAATAAATAATCTTTTGTAATCGCTCTGTTGGGGTCAATTGTAATAATTGAATCTGTTCTGCTTTCTGAAGGACATAGGAGATAAAATAATCATGTATGACGTAGAGAAGTTCTTCTTTTGACTCGAAATGATGATAAAAACCCCCTTTAGATGTACCGCTATGCTGCACAATTTGATGCACACTGACACCATGATACCCATGCTTAGCAAACAATTCCAAAGAAGATTGAATGATTTTGTCTTTTAATTCCGTATCCACCCACCCTTTCAAATCATAATTGTATTATTTGTAAAAAAATACCGATTCATAGTTCTGATTTTAACAAAATGGATAATTTTGTCAATCGGTAGTAGTAAAAGAAAAATCGACCTAAACAGCCGATTTTCTACAAATTTCTTCAAAGTACATACGAGGCGTTCCAAAATAAAGCACTTGATTATACAAGGGAAGTGTACTATAAAAATGTATATATATCGGAGCATCCAATAAAAAAGGATACTGTAGAAAGAAGGTTTGATCAGCAAACATTATACTTTTTAATGCCGTTTCCATCTCTCGTTTAAAAATGTTATATCTGACATTCGCCATTTCTTCTGAAAATTCTCCGCCTGTTACATACACAAATCCTTGTAATATATACTGATCATGTCGAATATTCCAGTTTGCCAAGACTTCATCTCTTTTCTTTGTCAGCATGGGATAGTCATAGATACAACCAATAGAAACAAACAAATCCCCTGTCTCATCACTATGAGTCATTGTATATTTTCTTCCCAGAAGTGGCGCAAGAATAGTAGCCGGAAAAAGAAATTTCGCTGCTATTTTGCTTTCATTACAAATGACAAGCATCACTCCTCCTCTTACATTCTTACATCACTGTATCATAAGCAACTATCTAAGATTTGGTTCATTCACATTGACTAAATTGGCAAAATGCACATTTTTCATTTGCCAACTCCCATTCCGCAAAATCCAGACGGTTTCAATTCTTCCGATTACGTCATCCTCTGAGACACCGCTAACTGGCTGAGATGTAACGATTCCTTTTCCTTTCAAGGTATAGGTAGGCATCAAGTCGACATAATCTCCGACCAACAGTTCCATCGGCTCATTCAACTTTCCTTTATGATATAAGCCCATTTCTTCATACATGTCTTTTCGGGAATGAACATCAACTGTATATGTTTTTGTGGAAACTTTAATTTTGGCCACATAATCATTTTGGAAGGTCGATTGTGTATCTAGTTGAGGAATCTCTTCAAAATTCACGACCTTTTCATTTTTAAAGGAATAACCGAACCCTTTCGCAGAAGAATGGTTGCCGATATCTTTTATTGAAATAAACACATCCTTTATCCCATCATGATCTAAATCAACGATATGTAAAACTGGCTTCATTCCATAACCTAAAGGTAAGGAAATCGATTTCTTCGATTGTCCATAGTTCACTTGCAAAGTAATATCCTTCAAGTTAAGAGAATCCGGCTCATAGAAAGTCCCGATTACTTTAATCGTTTCTTTCACTTTATCGCCTGTCAAATCATGCTGCTGAAGCTCCTCATACTGTGTTTGTTCGGTCGATTCAGCATGTGCATTTGTCGTTACACTCACACTACAAGTCATCAATAGAATAGTCAGTAAGATAGTATACAAAACACGCATTTAAAATCACCATGCTCTCTTATGATGTTATTTCATAATCGTAATAATGATACGTTTTCTTTATTTTGCTTTTCAATTCAATATCTCGTAATTGCCATTCACCATTGTCTTTATACCAAATCGTAATCAACTCTCCAATCGAGACATCATTCAAAGGTCCCATGACCCGTTGCACACCTCGAATGCCTTTTCGATTTGTCGTTATATACGGCATCAATTGCACATATTCCGTAATTAACAAAGGAAGCGCTTTATCAACAATCCCATTTTGATAGACCTTTTCTTGTTCATATTTTGGGCTGTATGCACTTAAATCAATTATATGCACCTTATTTAACACCTGGATTTTCGCTCTATAGTGATCAAGAAATTCTCCTTGTACATCTACGATAGGCGGTTTCTCATTCGATTTTTTAGAAGGGTAGGAAGGCTCAGCAGCAATCCTGATTATTTGCCTATCTTGAAAAAAATCATTTGGCATTGAATCTTTGTATGTAGTTTCATCATTTTTCTCAGCAAATACATTCATTTCACTTCCAAAGCTTAATAGCACAACAACTGCTAAAGAAATAATTATGCTCTTCAAGTTACATCCCACCATTCCTTATAAGTATTATCTAATTTGCCCAGTTTTTGTCTTTTTAACCGAATAGAATTTTGAATACTGTCAAGAAATCGATAAACGGGCCTAAGTTACGTGCAAAAGGGCTAACTTGAATGGAAATCGCTCCAAATTGAGTAGAAAAACCCGAAAATTGAGTGAAAATCATCATTCTTGCATTTAACTTTCCTTTTGTCGCAATAACACAAATGAAAAAAAGAACAAGGATTGGACCTTGTTCTTGATTGGATTACCAAAAGGCAAATGGGGTTTAAACAGACCCATGCCGTTTCCTTATTTGATTTTCCCTTTACCTTTTGCAGCTTTTTCGATTCTTTCTTCTTCATCCTGCATTTTATCAGCATTTTCATGCCAGTAAGGTACTTTTGTTAATTCTGCATGTGCTTCATCATGCCAGTATTCAATACCCGAAATATCATCCAGCACATCGCGGTGGAAGACTGGGTTCAAACCTTGTTTTCTTTGCGCTGTATAATCTTTTAGAGCTTTGATTGCTACCTTTGAAAGCATCGCAATGGCCACTAAGTTAATAAGCGCCATGAAGCCCATAAAGAGATCTGCAAGCGTCCAAACAATACCTAAGCTTGCCACACTACCGAAGAATACCATTGCGACTGATGCAAGGCGGTATACATTTAAGAGCATTTTATTATCTTTAATAAATTCAATGTTCGTTTCCCCATAATAGTAGTTTCCTACGATTGAACTGAAACCAAATAATAAAATAGCTAGTGATACGAAAGGACCTGCCCAGCTTCCAACATGCTCCGCTAAAGCCAATTGTGTTAAATTGATCCCTTCAGCACCACTTGTATAAGTACCTGATAATAAAATGATGAATGCTGTAGCACTACAAATTAAGATTGTATCCATAAATACGCCTAGCGTTTGCATTAAACCTTGTTTTACTGGGTGCGTAACATTTGCTGTTGCTGCAGCATTCGGCGCACTACCCATACCAGCTTCATTCGAGAATAAACCACGTTTTACACCATATAATACAGCAGCACCAAGTCCGCCTCCGACTGCCTGATCAATACCGAAGGCATTTTTGAAAATTAAGGCAAATACAGTTGGGATTTCTGTAAAATTTGTTACAACAATGTAAAGTGCTAAAATAATATAAGCAACTGCCATGAAAGGTACAATAACTTGTACAACATGTGCTATTCGTTTAATACCACCAAATACGATTAATGCTGTAACTGCAGCTAACACAACACCTACTACAGCAGTATTTATATTAAATGAATCATTAAAAGCCATCGCAATTGTATTACTTTGAACCGAGTTGAAGATTAATCCGAAGCTTACTGTAATTAAAATCGAAAACACAATTCCCAACGTACGACTTTTTAAACCACGTTCTATATAATAAGCTGGACCACCACGATAACCATCACGGTCCTTCACTTTATAAATTTGCGCCAATGTACTTTCGATAAAACTTGAGGCTCCTCCGATGAAGGCAATTAACCACATCCAGAAAACAGCACCAGGCCCACCTAAAGTAATCGCTGTTGCTACACCAGCCAAATTCCCCGTACCCACACGAGAAGCTGCACTAATACAAAATGCCTGAAATGATGAAATACCTTTCTTTCCATCTGCCGAAATGGTCGCTTTATCTGTTAGGAGCTTGAACATTTCTCCTAAATATCGAAATTGTACAAAATTTGTTTTTACAGTAAAAAACACACCTAATACTAATAGCACCGCAATTAGTATGTACGTCCAAATAATATCATTTAATCCATTTAAAATCCCTACCAAATTATGTCCTCCTTTTCCAAATAACCGCTTCACTTAGCTATATTTGTATAATATTTTATTTATTTCTATAATCTATCACTTTTTGCACACATCTTTCAAATCCAATTTATAGAAATCATTTTCAGCTTATTTAAAAAGATTTTTCTATATACCTTACTGTTGATATTCAGCAAAATAACTGTCTTTTATCTTTATAACAAAATTTAATAACCTCAATAAATTATCTGAATATAATTTATAACTGTCAACTCTTATTAATTTCCCATAAAACACCGAAATTTATTAAGAAAGACAAAAGGATGCCCCGAAAAATCATTTTCCATGACTTTTCGAAACATCCTCTTCTTAATTAAATCTCTCTATTGTTCTTGATGATTTTCTTGCAAATCAATCTTCCACAATTTCTCGACATTTCCTGTTTCAGCTGCATCAACTACAAACGAACCATTTGAATAGCGATCTGAGAAGCTTAAGGACGAAACTTCAATCTGTTCAACACGTCCTGAGTTTGTCAGTAATAAAATGTGTCCGACATTTTGGCATACTGTCATGCCAACAATTCGATGCGGGTCTTTCTTTAGTTCGCGCAACATAATGAGTCCCCGTTTAGCACGACTCATTTTGTCGAATTCTTTCATCTTCATTTTTTTCACAGCACCACGATGTGTAGCGACAACAATTAAATCTTCGCCTTCGTCATTGATGACAACACCATTGACCACTTCATCATCTTCTTTCAGATTGATGCCTTTTACACCAGCGGCTCGAATACCGACAATGTTTACTTCTTCTTCATTAAACCATAAGCCATAGCCCAATCGTGTCGCTAAAAAGACATCTTTACTTCCATCTGTAAGATGCACGGACACTAATTCATCCCCATCTTTGAGATTAACAGCAACTAACGGCTTCGTATAACGCTGAGCTTTATAGAAGGAAAGTTCCGTTTTCTTTACCATACCGTTTTTCGTTACAAACAATAAATATTCCTTCACTTCAAAGTCTTTCACATTGATTGCCTTGATAATATTTTCATCACGGTCAGTCGGAACAATACTTGCTATATGCTGCCCAATTTCCTTCCATCTAATATCAGGCAACTGATGAACCGGACAGAATATGTAATTCCCTTTATTCGTGAACAATAATAGATTATCCGTCGTATTCACTTCTTCTTGATACAGTAGCAGGTCACTTTCTTTCATACCGAAATCTTGCCCGCCAGAAGCCGCATATGAACGAGGGGACGTACGCTTAATATACCCTTCCTTCGTAACTGTGACAATAACATCTTCACTTGCCACAAGCACTTCCAAATTGATTTTGATTTCTTCAATTTGTTCTTCAATAAGGGTCAGGCGCACATCATCGTATTGTTTCTTCACTGTCTTCAATTCTTTTTTGATGACGGATAAAAGTTTCTTTTCACTATCTAAAATAGATGACAATTCCGTGATTTTCGCTTCCAATTCCGCTTGCTCCGCCTGTAAAGCCGTAATATCGGTATTTGTTAAACGATATAATTGCAATGAAACAATCGCTTCTGACTGTGCCTCAGAAAATTGGAACTTCGCAATTAAATTATTCTTCGCATCTCGTTTATCCACAGAAGCACGAATTACGGCAATCACTTCATCCAGAATAGACAGTGCCTTCATCAATCCTTCTACAATATGCTCACGCTCACGGGCTTTATTCAGCTCGAATTTTGAACGGTTCGTGACCACTTCTTTTCTGTGCTCAATATATGCATCTAACATTTGCTGTAAGCCCATTAACATCGGGCGTTTACGGTGGATAGCTACCATATTGAAATTATATGGGACTTGTAAATCCGTGTTTTTATATAAATAATTCAAAATCCCTTGTGGATCGGCATCTTTCTTTAATTCCACAACAATTCGAAGACCTGTGCGATCGGTTTCATCTCGTACTTCGGAAATACCGTCCACCTTTCGGTCAAGACGTAACTCGTCCATTTTCTTCACTAAATTCGCTTTGTTTACTTCATATGGGATTTCTGTAATGGCAATTTGCTGCTTACCACCACGAACAGTTTCAATTTCCGCTTTACCACGAATAATGACTTTCCCTTTTCCTGTTTCATAAGCTTTCTTAATACCATCAACACCTTGGATGATACCGCCTGTCGGGAAATCCGGCCCTTTAATGACCGTCATAAGCTCATCAACAGAACAATTCGGTTTGTCGATACGCATCACAGTTGCATCAATCACTTCACCAAGCTGATGTGGTGGGATTTCCGTTGCATATCCCGCCGAAATACCGGTTGATCCATTCACCAAAAGAGCAGGGAACATAGCCGGAAGAACAACTGGTTCCTCTGCTGTATCATCAAAATTCGGAATGAAATCAACGGTTTTTTTGTCAATGTCTTTTAATAGTTCACTTGCGATGGAAGCCAATCTAGCCTCTGTATAACGCATTGCCGCCGGCGGGTCTCCATCAATGCTACCGTTATTCCCGTGCATTTCTACCAAAACTTTACGAAGCTTCCAATCCTGACTCATTCGAACCATGGCATCGTAAACGGAAGAATCGCCATGCGGATGATAATTACCGATTACATTACCGACTGTTTTCGCTGACTTACGGAATGGTTTCTCACTCGTATTCCCTTCTGTATGCATCGCAAATAAAATTCTTCGTTGAACTGGCTTTAAACCATCTCGTGCATCAGGGAGCGCACGATCTTGAATGATATATTTACTATAACGACCAAATCGGTCCCCTATTACTTCTTCAAGAGGCAGGTCTCGAAATTTTTCTGCTGATGACATTTTCTACACCTCTTCCTCTGAAATAATCAAATTTTCATTATCGAGAATATTGCCTTCTTCTTCTAAACCGAATGCAACATTCGACTCAATCCATTTACGTCGAGGTTCGACTTTATCGCCCATCAACGTTGTCACACGACGCTCCGCACGAGCAGCATCATCGATTAATACACGAATTAACGTTCTTGTTTCAGGGTTCATCGTCGTATCCCATAATTGGTCGGCGTTCATCTCACCCAACCCTTTGTACCGCTGTAAGACGGAGCCTTTTCCGACCTTTTTCATGACACCTTGAAGCTCATCATCATTCCATGCATATTCAATAACTTCTTTCTTCCCTGTGCCTTTACTCACCTTGTACAACGGTGGAAGCGCTATAAAAACTTTCCCTTGTTCAATTAACGGCTTCATGTAGCGATAGAAGAATGTCAAGAGTAGCACTTGAATATGAGCGCCATCCGTATCGGCATCGGTCATAATTACAACTTTATCGTAATTGATATCGTCGACATTGAATTCTGGACCTACACCACCACCAACAGCATGGATAATCGTATTGATTTCTTCGTTTTTAAAAATATCCTGAAGCTTCGCCTTTTCAGTATTAATTACTTTTCCTCGAAGCGGCAGCACTGCTTGGAAACGACGGTCACGGCCTTGCTTAGCCGAACCTCCCGCAGAATCTCCCTCGACCAAATACAATTCATTTTTCTTTGGATTACGCGATTGTGCCGGCGTCAGTTTACCGGACAAAATCGTTTCGCCCTTTTTGCGTTTTTTCCCACTGCGAGCTTCTTCACGTGCTTTACGTGCCGCTTCACGCGCTTGAAAAGCTTTAATGGATTTTTTGATTAGAAGAGTTGCTGTTTCAGGGTTTTCTTGAAGGAAGTAAGCCAAATATTCCGATACTACGCTATCTACACAAGAACGTGCAATACTTGTACCTAATTTTCCTTTTGTCTGACCTTCAAATTGTAATAACTCTTCCGGTACACGAACAGAAATAACAGCTGCCAACCCTTCACGGATATCTGTACCTTCTAAGTTTTTATCTTTTTCTTTCAACAAACCTGCTTTACGCGCAAACTCATTGAATACACGAGTCATCGCCGTTTTGGCGCCCACTTCATGCGTTCCGCCGTCTTTTGTTCGCACATTATTAACAAAGCTTAACATATTCTCGGAAAATCCATCATTGAACTGGAAGGCAAAATCGACTTCTATTCCATTTTGTTCTCCCTCAAAGCTCACTACATCATGAAGCGCATCTCGTTCCTCATTTAGATATTGAACGAAGGCTTCTAAACCGTTTTCATAAAAAAAGACTTCTTTTGCATTGTGACGCTCATCTATTAATTCAATCTTCATGCCTTTTAACAAAAACGCAGATTCTCTTAATCGTTCGCAAAGTGTTTCGTAATTGAAAATGGTTACCGAGAAAATACTAGCATCCGGCTTAAAATGGATGGTCGTACCTGTACCGTTTGTTTTGCCTATTTTCTCCAGGGTCGTGACTGGTTTCCCGCCATTTTCAAAACGCTGCTCATAAATGAAGCCGTCTCGTTTAATCGTCACGACTAACCACTCAGAAAGAGCATTCACGACCGAGGCCCCTACCCCATGCAAACCTCCACTCGTTTTATATCCGCCTTGACCAAATTTTCCACCTGCGTGAAGAATGGTTAAGATGACTTCTGGTGTCGGTTTACCGAGCTTATGCATTCCAGTCGGCATTCCACGACCTTTATCGCTAACACTTATACTATTGTCTTTATGGATTTTTACGATGATGCTGTCACCATGCCCAGCAAGAGCCTCATCCACTGAATTATCCACGATTTCATATACTAAATGATGAAGACCTCTTGAATCGGTACTTCCGATATACATACCTGGTCTTTTTCGGACTGCTTCAAGACCTTCGAGTACTTGAATGGCATCATCATCATAATCAAATTTCTTAATTTCATTTGTTGCCACTAAAATTTCTCCTTCCACAAGCAAACCTTATTTTATCTATACTTGCTTGAAAGTAAAACTATTATGTATTGTGCCATTATAACACAATAAGAACAAGCGTTCGAGTTTATTTATCCCATATTGATAGACCCATCTAACACTTTCTTACAAGATCAACTGAAGTTTCCTCCGTCATTTTAACCAATAAAATACAGGAAAGCAGACTGATGATTTTGCTTGTCATTTTATTCATTTATTTGCCATTTAATACAGATTTAGTTGCATATCTCATCAATTATGGGTTGGCGTAATTGCCACGCTGATTTTAAATCGACCGTAGGGAGATATAATTAGTCGCATTCGGCGGTGGCTTTTAACGACATTCAGCTAGGTCTTTCATTCATCATGTATAGCAGCCGGAGACTTCTGATGAATGCCGTTAAAAACCTACCATCATTTTACCGTTTTAAAAAAATTTCGCAAATGCAGTTTTCTATTTAAGCATTTTCAACTTAAATCAGCATTACAAACAATAACATAAAAATAAACAATCGTCATCGTCATTTCTGCATTCCATATCGATAAAAACCTAAAAAAAGCGCTAATCGTAAAGAAAGTATGATTTTTTCACAATTCTTGTTCTAGCTTGTGACTGATGGAACTGGAGAGATAGAAAAATCGTCATCATTCTTTTCGCTTTTGGAGGCGCGGAGAATGATGACGTACCATTCATTATTTCGTTAAAGCATGCTCGACTTTAATGCATCGATCCATGATGACTGTATATCCTTTTTCCTTCAAGAAATGATACGCTTCTTCGTTTACAACACCTAATTGTGCCCAAAAAATGTCTGCATTTATCTCAACAAACTCTTCGGCAATGTCCATTAAGTACTCTGAACGACGAAATACATTCACAATATCAATGTGCCCTTCAATTTCACGTAATGAAGACACTGCTTTAATACCGAATACTTCCTCTACATTCGGATTGACCGGAATGATTTCATATCCACAGTCCATCATTGCCTTAGAAACCATATAGGAAGTACGAGCAGAATCATCGGATAGTCCGACTACCGCAATTCGTTTGGCTTGCTTCAACATTTTCCCCATCTGTTCTCTCGTCGGGTTTTCAATGCTCATTCTACCCCTCCTAAATCCAATCTATTTCGTCCATTATATAACATCTATTTTTTTAAAAAAATATTTTTTTCAGTTTATTCGCTCACCTGTCACTTTTCCGACAAAATTATCCCTATCAAAACTCATTTTCACCCAAAAAATAAAGAGATAAAATCACTCTTTTTTATTTCTCGCGATACGATTTTCTGTTAAATAGGTAAAGGAAATTCCTGCTGTAACGTGTTTATTTTTGAAACTCATGGTAAAATAAAGTCACGAAATAGTGTTTAGAAAGGGCTTTATTTTTATGATGATTTTTCTAGTAATACTCCTTGCTTATTTAATTGGGAGCATTCCTTCCGGTTTATGGGTAGGAAAACTTTTTCATGGGATTGATATTCGTGAACACGGGAGTGGAAACTTAGGGGCTACAAACACCTTCCGGACGTTAGGTGTAAAAGCGGGATTAGCTGTTACGTTAATGGACATTTTAAAAGGAACGCTCGCAACGTTGCTACCCGTACTAATGGGAGTAGATTTACACCTACTAATTCCTGGTATAGCTGCCGTTATCGGTCATATGTTTCCTATTTTCGCAGGCTTCCGAGGTGGAAAAGCCGTCGCTACATCCGGAGGGATACTGTTGGCATATGCCCCTCTTTTATTTATCGGCATGGTCTTAGTCTTTTTCATTTCTTTATTCCTGACTAAATATGTATCACTTTCGAGTATGATCACTGCAGTTGTCGCATTTATTGTTTCATTGTTTTATAAGGATGTGCCACTTATTATCGTCATTTCCGTCTTGGCCATCTTTATTATTTATCGACATCGCGCCAATATTAAAAGAATAATGGATGGAACAGAACCGAAAGTCAAATGGATGTCCAAACGTTCATAGCTATCACTAACTACATAGGATGACCCAACAGAGATAGGACCATTTTGTCCTATCTCTGTTGGGTCCATTTAAACCCCATCAAGTGATTGGATGATACGATAGAAAGATTATTGCATATTATTCGATTCTTCTTCCCCTAACTTTATGCCTTGTACATTTTTCATCGATTCTACCACATTCCCATATACCCATTTGCTACATTCACAACAAAGTCAATTTCAGCAATAATAAATGGGTTTCATCGGCAATATCTTGAACAAGACGAACAAATTCCGCAATTTGACTGAAAGACGCCTCTTGTAGATTCTCCCCATCTTTCCTTTTTTCTTTGTTCACAGACTCTATTCATTGCACAAATAACCTATTAGTTAAAAAGAAGAAATAATACAATGGGACTAAACTATATACAATAATTTAAGCATATGTTTTAACAGGTACTTCGATTTTTCCGTTATCTGCACCAATACGGCAGGTAATCGTCTATGGTAAAATATAAGAGAAAATTTATTGATAAAAAAGTTAATTGATTAGAGTGTAGGTGTGGGACTCTCTCGGAAAGCAAGTATTCTGGAGCCTAACGTGATTAATATTCACAATATTATTATAATTAAACGGTTCGATTATGTTAGAAATGGATATATAATTAAAAACTAATCTATATTGATTTTCTTAAAGGAGGCTTGTTATGAATATTCATTTAACAGATGAGGCCATCACATGGTTTGAAGATGAATTAGATTTACAGGAAGGTGATTCAATTCGCTTTTTTGCTCGATATGGCGGAACAAGTACACATCAGGCAGGTTTTTCGCTTGGAATGGAAAAAGAGACACCCATCAGCATAGGAGCCTCCCTTCAGAAAAATGGTATTCAATATTTTATTGAAGAAAACGATTTATGGTATTTCAACAACTTAGATTTATGTATACATTTCAATTCTGAAAAAGATGAGATTACGTATCTCATTGAATAGCAAAAATTACACTTTAAAAAAGCCGTTTCCATAAGCGGCGTTTTTTATTGCTCTTTTTTCTTGTGCTTTTCATACGCTTCATGCCAATCAGGGTATTTACGTTTAAACACAATAGGACGGAAAGAGTCTTTTTTCACACATACGTGATGCGTTTTGGCTACAACAGCAAGTTCTCCTTGTTCATTATACACTTCATAGCCATAGACCGTTTTTAACCCATCATAAGAATCAATCCATGTATGCACAACTGCACACTCGCCATAAGTAAGTGGTTTTTTATAAGAAATATTGACTTCTAATACAGGAGACACTATACCCTCTTTCTCCAAATCTGCATAATTAAAGCCCAAATCCTTCACAATTTGCGTACGTCCAAGCTCCAGCCAAACCAAATAGTTAGCATGATAAACAACCCCCATTTGATCTGTTTCGGCGTATCTAACTTCTATTTCCTTTTTTGAAATCAACATTAAATTTTAGCCTCCATCCTATCCTGTTTTTATTATAGTAACATAAAAAAGAAAGGAACATAAGAAAAGCGCAATCGCCTGTCTAATACTGGAGCTATCCTCCATTTAAAGTGATGAACAATGTAGAATTTTATAATTTCAAAAAGCAAAGGAAAAGGCAAGCAATTTCTAGAATCACTTGCCCGTTTAACAAATAGAAGACAGACTTATTCTCCCTTTGTTTGAATGACATCCGGTGATTTTCCGGTCTTATCCGCCATCTGTTTTCCATTATTATTACCAGCTGCACGAGATTTTGTCCCTATATGATTAGGGACAAAATGTTTCGAGTCTTTTTTGGGATTTCCCATGTGCATTCCCTCCTCACATTTATTTTTAACTAAATGCAAGGAAAACATGTACAAATTTATTCTGCTTTAGGAAACTGTAAACTATGTCTTTTTTCTAGTCTCTCTTCAATACTTTCAATGGCTTTTAAATCTTTTAATAATTCAGCCTTATTTTCCAGGACCAATTCAGCAAAAGAAACTTTTCTTTTTCTCTTCATTTAATCACCTCTTGTTTTATTTACATATTGTTATTATTAGCAATAAAACGACATTTTATATCATAATTACTACAAATCGAACCTTTATTTATATTCTGATAAGTAATACTTTATTTATAGGTCATTATTTGAATAGGTCATAAAAAAAAGAAGATCACTATAAATTAATCTTCTCTTCTAAATCACTATATGACATCAATCCTGGATGTCGGTCATAAATGATACCGTCTTCATCAATAAAATATGTATATGGAATGCTTAACACTTCGTAAGCCTTTTGCATGTCTCCCTTTGAATCTAAAACAATCGGAAAGGTTAAGCTTAATTCGTCCACAAACCCTTGTACATCATTTACAGGATCTAAATTAATCGCCAAAATCTCATAATTTCCATTTGGATTTTGCTCGTAAAACTTTTGCATATCCGGCATCTCTTTCCGACATGGTCCACACCACGTTGCCCACAAATTCAAAACAACTTTTTTCCCCTTATAATCCTCTAGTGAAACTGTTTCCCCCTTAAGTGTTTGAAGTGTAAAATTAGGCGCTTTTGCACTCTCTTCCAAGCCTGGAAGTTTAGTTGTTGACTCATCTTTTTTCTCCATCGCTTGAACCATTGCCACCACGATAAGCGAAACCAATACGATACCAGCAATTATTTTTTTGATCATCCCAATTCCCTCCTAGTTCCAGCCTTCTTCTATTTTAACGCAGAACAATTGGAAGAACAAACCATCCAAACGACACATAGATCATTTATTAATCTCATCTAAAAGAACTGTCACATCTTTATCAAATTTATTGAAATGAAGCTCAAAGATAAATGGTATTTTAAATATTTAATTCCTATTTAACCTTTCAGGATATATAGAATCATAAAGAAAGCTCTATTTAACAACTTAATGCTCCATCATTATTCAAAGGGATTAACAGCAAAAAGCTACTCTGATATTCGGAGTAGCTTTTCATAGGTTGTCGAGAAACCTTATTTTCAACACATTCCCTTCAGACTGACTTGAAAACGTTTGTCAGTCGAGGCGCGCCAGACCGGCGAAGACGTGAATAGAACATGCGGTTCATGAACGGACGAGCCGGGCCAGCTACGAAGAATGCGGGCGTTTTTCAACAGTCTGAAAAAAGCTACTCCGATATTCGGAGTAGCTTTTCATGACAACTATTAAGCTTGTTGTTTTGCAGCATGTAATTTTTCACGAAGTACCATTGGAAGAATACCGCCATGACGGTAGTAATCAATTTCAACTTCGCTATCGAAACGTACAAGCACTTCGAATTCTTTTACAGTGCCATCTTCAGCAGTAGCTGTAACTTTTACGAAATCTCTTGGTTTAACTGATTCATCCACTGAAACAGCGATTGTTTCTGTACCTGTTAAGCCTAGAGTATCAGCACTTTCGCCTTCTTTGAATTGTAATGGAAGAACACCCATTAACACTAAGTTAGAACGGTGAATACGCTCGAAGCTTTCAGCGATAACTGTTTTGATGCCTAGTAAATTCGTACCTTTTGCAGCCCAGTCACGTGAAGAACCCATTCCGTAATCTTTACCAGCAAGTACTACTAAGCCAGTGCCGTCTTGTTTGTATTTCATGCAAGCATCGTAAATTGAAGTTACTTCGCCAGTTGGCCAGTAAGTAGTGTATCCACCTTCTGTACCAGGAGCAACTTGGTTTTTAATACGAATGTTTGCGAATGTACCGCGCATCATTACTTCGTGGTGTCCACGACGAGATCCGTATGAGTTGAAATCTCTTGGTTCTACACCATGCTCACGTAAGTATAGACCTGCAGGAGTTTTCAGACCAATTGAACCAGCTGGTGAGATGTGGTCAGTTGTTACTGAATCTGCAAATTTAGCTACTACACGTAAACCGTTAAGTGGTTCTACTGTACCTGCTTCTGGTTTTAAACCTTCAAAGAATGGAGGGTTGGCAATGTAAGTAGATTGATTATCCCAAGTGTAAAGTGGATCGTCACCAACTTTAATTTCGTTCCAACGCTCATTGTTAGTGAATACAGTATCGTATTCTTTCTTGAATAGTTCAGGCGTTACAGTAGCATTAACTACTTCTTTAATTTCTTCAGCAGTTGGCCAAATATCTTTCAAGAATACATCATTTCCATCTTTGTCTTTACCGATAGCTTCTGTAGCGAAATCGATATCCACAGTACCAGCAAGTGAGTAAGCAACTACTAATGGTGGTGAAGCTAGGTAGTTACCTTTTACAAGTGGGTGAATACGTCCTTCAAAGTTACGGTTACCAGAAAGAACAGATGTTACTAAAAGATCAGACTCAGCGATTGCTTTTTCAAGCTCATCTGCTAAAGGACCTGAGTTACCGATACATGTTGTACAACCGTAACCAACGATTTGGTAACCTAATTGATCTAAGTAAGGTTGTAAGCCTGAATCAGCTAAGTATCCTGTAACAACTTTAGAACCAGGTGCTAAAGAAGTTTTTACGTAAGAAGGAACTTGTAAGCCTTTTTCTACAGCTTTCTTAGCAACTAGACCAGCACCTACTAATACGTATGGGTTAGAAGTATTTGTACAACTTGTGATTGCAGCGATTGCAATTGCACCAGTTTTCATTTTTACTACTTCGCCATCAGCAAGAGTAACTGTGATTTCTTTTTCTTTGTCAGCTGCATCGATACCGAATCCGTGTGGACCAGCTGGTGCGTTTAACGCATTGTGGAACTCTTCTTTCATTTGAGACATTGGAATTAAATCTTGTGGACGTTTAGGACCAGAAAGATTTGCTTCGATTGTAGAAAGATCGATTTCCACTACATCAGTGTAAATTGGATCTTCACTGTCAGCTGTCAACCATAGGCCGTTCGCTTTGCAGTATTCTTCAACAACTTTAAGTTGCTCTTCGCTTCTGCCTGTTAAACGCATATAGTTGATTGCTTCTGCGTCAACTGGGAAGAAACCGCAAGTTGCACCGTATTCAGGAGCCATGTTGGCTACTGTAGCACGGTCAGCAAGTGGTAATGTATTCACACCAGGTCCAAAGAACTCAACAAATTTGTTAACTACACCTTTAGCACGTAACACTTGAGTTACTTTTAATGCTAAGTCAGTAGCAGTTGCACCGTTTGGAAGTTGACCAGTTAATTTAACACCGATAACTTCAGGTACTGGGAAGTATGAAGGTTGTCCTAACATACCTGCTTCTGCTTCGATACCACCAACACCCCATCCAAGTACACCAATACCATTGATCATAGTTGTATGAGAGTCAGTACCTACTAATGAATCAGGGAATGTTTCGAAAGTTCCGTCTTCATTTTCTACAGCATGAACTACTGCAGCTAAGTACTCTAAGTTTACTTGGTGAACGATACCTGTTGCAGGTGGAACTGCACGGTAGTTGTCAAATGATTTTTGAGCCCAGCTAAGGAACTGATAACGCTCATTGTTACGCTCAAATTCATAGTTCATGTTTACTGCTAATGAATCAGCTGTACCAGCTTTATCAACTTGTACAGAGTGGTCGATTACAAGGTCAACCGGAATTAATGGATTGATTTCATCCGGGTTTCCTCCGATATCAGCCATCGCTTGTCTCATTGACGCTAAGTCAACTACTGCTGGTACACCAGTGAAATCTTGTAGGATTACACGAGATGGTTTGAACGGTACGTCAACGTCCGCTTGCTCAGCAGTACCCCATTTTGCTAAATTTTCAACGTGCTCTTTTGTAATTACACGACCATCAACTTGACGCAATACAGATTCAAGAAGCACTTTAATTGAGTAAGGCAGTTTAGAAACTTTTCCCACTCCAGCATTTTCTAATGCAGCTAAATTGTAGTAGTTGTAGCGCTTTCCGTTTGCTTCAAAAAAAGAGCGCGATTGAAAAACATCATTTTTTGTCATATTATGCTCCCCCTCTTTTCTTCCTTCATAATGTAGACATAGTCACACAGAAGCACACTTAGCTTACTATTAGCTAAGAGCCCTCTCTTTAAATATAAAGGAAAAATTCCGATATGTCGAAAAGTTTGATAACTTCTCCATCCCATTTTTTCTCACAGATTGAGTTTATAAAAAAAAACATGATGTGTAAATAACAAGAAAGTTATTGTTAATGATAAGTATTTCTTATAATAAATATTTACCAATTCATAAAACCCTTGATATACAGCTAATTGATAATGAGAATCAATTAGCTGTATTGTAATTTTACAACAAATTATTATTTTAAAATATCAATAATCAGGAAAAACTATAATGAATGCATAAAGCGAGGTGAACAGATTGGGCAAGAAAAAAAAGGCGAATCATGTCGTACCAGGGATGAATGCAGCATCAGCACAAGGCGGCGGAGCTGGATACAATGAAGAATTCAGCAATGAACCACTTACTGACGAATACAAACAAAATAACAAAAAGCGAAAGAAAAACCAATAAAGCCATCTAACCTGTAGCTCGGATGTTTACAAAGGATAGCGCGACGAGGACAAACCAGTAAAAGGAGCATCTGATTCTAAGACTTTTCAGATGCTCCTTTTATTTGTTCTTATATAATTTTAACGAATTAGCTAATAGTAAATCCTATTTTTCCTAATTGTTTGGCATCTTCTAACCGATTGAACGCCTCTTCATATTGATCTAACGTATAAATGCCATCTATGACTGGTTTAATTTTATTTTGCTCAATGAATTCCAGCATTTCTTTAAACTCTTCCGCACTGCCCATCGTTGATCCAAGCAAATTGAATTGCCCATAAAAGAATTCTCGTAAATTAAACCGGATTTCATCGCCTGTTGATGAACCGAAGATAACAATTGTTCCTCCTGGACGAAGCTGCCTCAAAGATTTTTGGAAAGTTGCCGCACCCACGCTTTCAACAACTAAATCCATTTGAACACCTTGTAGCGCTTCTTCCCAATCCTGTTGGCTTAATATTGCATAATCCGCCCCAAGCTCTAACGCCTTTTCGCATTTTTCCTGTGAGCGTGAAGTGACATATACTGTCGCTCCAACTGCTTTGGCAAATTGCAATAAAAAGGTCGCCACTCCTCCACCAATACCTGGAATTAACACATTCATATTATGATGGATTTTTCCGCGTGTAAATAAAGCTCTATAGGCTGTAAGAGCAGCCAGCGACAACACACCCGCTTCTTCCCATGATAAATGCTTCGGCTTTTCATACACATTTTCCACCGGAATATTGATATATGTAGCAAAAGTACCATGAGCGGGTAAACCGACAATTTCAAATCCTTCAGGAGGGGCATCACTTTTTTCAGCCCAATCTAAACTCGGATTGATGATCACTTCCGCACCAATTTGGTCACTGTCTACATCCTCCCCGACCGCTTCGATAATACCTGCCCCATCTGAACCGATAATAAGAGGAGGTTCCGTTTGTTTATGACGATGCAAAACAAATAAATCCCGATGGTTCAGTCCAGCACTTTTCAATTTGACTCGCACTTCACCTTTACGAGGTTGCATCTTTTGTATATCACGATACGTTAGTCCTTCCATACCCGCTTTCCCAGCATGCACAAGCGCTTTCATCATGCCACCTCCAATAATATGTATATTTTTTATATTTCCATTATACAAAAAATACAAACCTTATTAAAGAAATGACAAAACGTTGCTTGTGTTTGAATCAAATTCGCTACACTTACTATCATACGCATAACAAAAGGACTCCCATTCGATGAAAGTCCTTTTGTACCGCTTATCATTCAATTTGATGAACAATGTCATGCAATTCATTTTGATATTGCTTTAGCTGTGCACGTTGATGCTCGGAAGCGATTTCCAGTGCTGAATCAATTTGTTGATATGCTTCATTGATTTCTTGTTTTAATAGCTTCACTTGATGTCCATAATCATTTCCCAGAGGATCAAGACTATTAAGAAGGTCTTTCACTTCTTTTGTCCCTCTTTGAGCTTGTTGAAATGTTAACTGATTATCTTTGTATCCACCCATAGCATGACTCCTTTGCATGAACTATTTCTATTTTTCACGAAAGAAAAAAGAGATATTCATGGAATATTAATTGATGAACTACACAATGTAATAAAGAAAAGGAGGCAAAAATCATGGAGAAAAATGATAATAACGATACACGAACAAATGCTTCAAAAGGGAATAACTCAGGGCAACCGCAACCTTTGAGCGGTTCTCATAAAGTAAAAAATCGAAATCATAGTCGGCAAAAGCACAATTCCAGTCATGATATGTAAACTATTCCTTCCAAAAAGGACTCCGTTTACTCCCTCACCTTAAAAGTGAATTTTATTCCAAAATAGTCAATCGAATTTTCAAGCCTCTTTCTAACAGAAAAAAGCGCTCAAACCTCAAGAGCGCTTTTTTCATCAATTTAAAATAAATTTTGTCGTACTGCCATTTTGTGTACCGATTACTTCCAGTCGTGCATCGATTCGTTCTTTTAATTCTGGTACATGTGAGATAATACCGACTAAACGACCACTGCTTTGAATATCCAATAGCGCTTCAATTGCTTGATCAAGCGATTCTGGATCAAGCGTTCCGAAACCTTCATCTATAAACATTGTTTCCAATGATATACCACCCGCATTTTGCTGTACAACCGCTGCAAGTCCAAGTGCCAATGCTAATGACGCCTTAAAGCTTTCACCGCCTGATAACGTTTTGACATGTCGTTCCGTTCCTGTATATTGATCAAAAACCGTCAGCTCCAGACCACTTTGTATATTGCGGCGAGTCGGATCAACTTTACGAAGCAACTGAAATCTGCCACTTGTCATCTTACGTAATCTTTCATTTGCTTCTACTAAAATATCTTCTAGGAATGCCGCCAAAACAAAACGTTCAAAGGTGATACGGTAACGGTTTTGTCCTTTGGCGATTTCATATAGATGCCCGATATTCTCATACTGTTCTTGCACTTCTTTTTGTTGAACCATTATCGCCTGTACACTATCAGCTATTTTTTCATTATGCTGAATTTGATGAGAAAGTGCGTTCATCTTTGTGCGGATCCGATCCATCTCCTCCGCTAACATTCTTACCTGTTCTTCCAGTTCTGGAATATTTGGCATGGTCACATCTTTCAAAATGCTTTCAAGATGCTGCAACAAGCTGAGAATCCGTTGTTCTTCTTTCACAAAATGATCGATTTCATATTGTAGTTGTTCCATTTCTTGTTCATTTCTTTTTGCTGCTCTATACATTTGATAGGTGTCAAACCCTTGTAGAATCATTTCATTTTTAAATAACTCTCTTTGTTCGTTTAAATCAGTTTGAAGCGTTTGAACATTACGTTCATTTGTCTCAATTGCCGACTTGATTTTCGCTGCTTCTTGCTTAACCGATTCTAATGCTGTTCGTTTTTTCTCCAGCTGCTGCTGAAGAAGTTCGCGATGCATCACTGCTTCCTTCAAAGCAGCCTCATACTGATGTACCGAACGTAAATGCTCCGGTAAGCGACTTTTCATCGCTTCAAGCTCCGTACTTTTTTCAATTAACAGTTCCTTCACTTGTTCTTCTGCTTCTTTCGTTTCTTTCAACTGATTGTGCAGTGCGATGTCTTGTTCGTCCAATGTGCGTTTGTCATTTTCTAAACGTGGCAATTCTTGTTTTTGCTGAAGGAATATAGACAGTTGACCAGCGTACAGCACAGCTTTCTCTTCTAGCTGTGATAGTAATTCTTCCACTTTTTCTTCATGGAAAGATGGTAGTTTTTGTTGGATACTATCGACTTGCTTCATTAAACCAGTTTGCAGATTTTCTAATTGCAAATGCAGACCATATTCTTCTTTTTGAAGAACTTGTACTTCTTGTTCAAATAAGCGTACTTTTTCTTTCTGTTCATCATACTCTTGCTGTGAAGCATTTTTCTCGACCATAATGGCTGGATGTGGATGAGATAATGAACCACAAACCGCACATGGTTGGCCTTCCTCTAAGTTAGCCGCCAATAGACTCGCATGAGAATGTCGCAAATCTTCTTCAAGTATCGTTAACTTTTCTCGAAGAATCCCTAACTCTGTTTCACTTTGAGTAAGTCGCTCCACTTTCTTTTGATACTCCAGCTCCGCTTTCTGTTGTTTAATTCTTTCATTGGAGAATTCCTGTAATTGCAGCAGAAGTTCTTCACTTTTTTCTTTGTCGCGAAGCGTTTCCGTATACTTGATGGAAGCTTTTTGCGCCTCTAGCATAGATGCTTCAGCTTGACGCTTTAATTGAACAATTTGCTCAGTTTGCTGTTCAATCATACCCTTTTTCTCACTTGCCGTTTTCCAATCGGCTTTTAACTGCTCTACACTCTGTTGAAAATAGGAAAACGTCTCTACATCCTGTCGAAGTTTCTCTAAGCTGATGACTTTCGTCGTTGCTTGTTCTCGTTCATCCTTCTTCAGTTCTTCATCATCATAATCTCGCTGACATTGTACCAAATTTACATCAATACCAACTTCTTTACTTCTCAGCTCTTCAACGGTTGCTTTATTGTCTTCCAGAAGCTTTCCTATCCGTAAATAAGACCGCTCTTGCTTCTCGAGAGAACGTGCCTTTTGTGCCTTTTCAAGTTGCTGTCGATTCTCTTCAATCGCTCCTCTTTTAGCTTCATGTTGCACTTTTTCTGCTTCCAGCTCTGCTTTCTTCCGGAATTTATCAAGCGTTTCCTTCCCTTGAAAAAGAGACTGTTGCAACGCCTTATCTTGTTCACTCAATTCCTTTAATGTTTGCTCCAGCTGAACAACCTGTTCTTTGCTGTTCGCCATATTCACTGCTAATCTTTCCAGGATAACCGAACTGTGCTGTTCCATGATTTCCACTAATTGTTGTTCATCTTCATTCCATTCAATATCAGCAATCAAGCTTTCCAATTTCAATCGAAGCTGTTCTTCTGACTGCTTTAAAAGTGAGGCATCTTCTTTTAATTTTTCTTCAATTCGTTTATACACACTCGTATGGAACAATTTTTGAAGAATCACCTCTTTTTCCTTGCTCTCTGAAATTAACAGCTTCTTGAACTCGCCTTGAGGAATCATCAAAATCTGCTTAAATTGGTTGGCATCAATGCCCATGATGTCTTTTACCTTTTCATCGACATCCCGCACATTGCCCGCCAATATTTGCTTGCCCTCATTGGTGATTTCATATAGTTCAGCCTTCGCGCCAATTGACGTAAATCCATCACCGGATTTCTTCTTTCTTTCCTGCGCAGGACTTCGCCAGATTGTATATATTTTATTTCTTAATTGAAAAGTTAAAGATACTTCTGTCAACATATCGGGATTGGCAAAATGACTGCGAAAATCCGCTCCACTTCGTTCATCGCCACTCGCTTTACCATAAATCGCAAAACTGATTGCATCAAAAATCGTCGTCTTTCCGGCACCTGTTTTCCCAGAGATGACAAACATATTACGATTGCCAAGCAATGTAAAATCAATTTTCTCTTCACCGGCATAAGGACCAAATGCTTGGATCTTTAATTGTAACGGTTTCATGCTACATCTCCACCTCCTTTTTCACGGATTCAATGACTTGTTGCATAATGCGTTTCTTTCTTTCATCGAATTCCCGTTCAGTCATTTGGCTATAGAAGTTTTCAAACAATTGTAATTCTGATTTATTTTCTCCCTTTAAGGCCATGAAATTTTGCTTATTTTTCATATCCATGGCATCCCATTTTCGTTCTAATTGCAACACATTTGGGTACACCTGTCTTAACTTTTGAATGGGGTCCAAAATCGCCCCTTCATCCAGCAATGTGATTTTCAAATAATCATTACGATTTTGTTTTTTATAAAATTCTTCACTCATTAATTCATCAAAATAACCTGTCAGTTCTCTCAAATCTCGTTTGGGAACGAGCGGTTTTTTTGTTACTGTTATCTTACCCTCATCGTCTATTTCAACAATATTAACGGATTTTTTTTGATTCGCTTCAGAAAAGGAGTATTTCAATAAAGATCCTGAATAGAAAATAGTCGGATGATGAATCGCATCCGGACTATGAAGATGACCTAAAGCCGTATAATCAAACGAAGTAAATAAGTCTGCAGAAACACATCCTGACCCTCCGACTGATAACGTTCTTTCCGAATCAGAGGTTTGCCCTCCCAGTACAAAAGCATGACCGACAAACACATTAGTCTCTTCTTTATTGATTTTCTCTTCAATTCTCGCAATAATGGATTGCATCGCCTCTTGATGCGTATGAATGTTTTCATCTTTGTGCAATTGACGGATAATCCCGGGCTCTGCATATGGGACGCAATAAAAATTAACACCTTTCACCTTAACTGGTTCAATTTCTTCTTCTACTTTTCCTGTAATGTATAAATGACTATGCTTATACCATGAAGATCCAAACGACAGTCTTTCCGCGCTGTCATGATTCCCGGTGATGGCAATGATTGGTATCTTCATTTTTATATTTATCGTAAATAAGATTTCATCTAGTAATTCTACAGCTTCTGTTGGTGGAACTGAACGATCATATAAATCGCCGGCTATTACGATGGCATCCGGCTGTTCTTCTTCTACCATTTGCAAAAAATACTGCAACATTTCTCTTTGATTTTCTGTCATATGCATGCCATGAACAATCTTTCCTAAATGCCAATCCGCTGTATGGATAAATTTCAAATTATATCCCTCCGTCCTTTTTTCTTGACTCAATTATATCAAAAACATTCAACAGAATATACGTTCCCATTATTGATCCTCATAAAAAAAACAGCATAATGGAGACATTATACCGCTTTAGAATAAATGTTGGTATGTATTTATATCAATCTTGCTTTCTTGTAACTTTTTCCGTAAAAACTTATGATCTCGTTTCGGTGTCGCCATTATGTATCCTCTGATGACTAAGTCTGCATTAATACGCTCCGCTCTTTCCTCCAGCGCTAACTCTCCTATTTTCCCTGCAATCTTTTGTCGTGCTACATCACGGAACAGTTCAGGTACCGGGCTCACTAAATCCTCCAAAAATAATCGTTCTTTCTCCGACCATAAATGGGCAGTCTCTTTCACGAAATGTTCTTCCCAATCCATATCCGATTTCCCATCTTGCTTCGGCATTCGCTTTAAAAATTTGCGAAACATAAAAAAGCCGCCAATTCCCATCGATCCCGCTAACAAAACAATCCACAATAAGATAAACCATAAAAACCAGCCATCCAACATACGGCACCCCCACAGATTTGACGTCAATTACATTATAATAAGAAGCAAATAGCTCACACAAGATTTTATCCTTATAATGGTAAAAAAGCACCTCATTAAGGTGCTTTCACTGTTTCAATATTTGCGCTAATAGGATTAATTTGCCGCTGCAGTTTTTTATATTGAATAAACATCGCAATACGCCAAGGAACGATCATACCGAAAGCAAGAATCCAAAACATGCCGCTTAATTGACCGACATCAATTGTGGAAGTTAAGATCAGTTTCCCAACCAGACGAATAATCAAAAGACCAATCAAAATAAAGGCAAATGCTTTTGAACGCTTTAAATAAATTTCATCGCCTTTCACTTCAAATTTAGAAGTCATAATTAAAAAAATAGAAAAAAGCATACCTACTCCAAGAGCTTCTATTATTTCCAACCATGTTACTCGAAAGAAAGGAATGACAAACATCAATGCTCCCGTACTCATAAAAATGGGTGGTAAAATAATCTTTTTACTGGTTACTGGTTTTTTGGAAGCCTTCATTCGAATAAAAAGGACACCAATCGCCATAAAAAGCGCAATGCCTGTTGATATATAAATCAAAAACACCATTCCCTTTTATTAAGTTTCCCATACAAGCTGCGAAAACTAACATTTCTAAAAAGTATAATTAATTCTATAGTAGCAGTATATTCAGTAAAAATCAAAAAAACCGGTACTTTGCCCGGTTTAATATTGATATATGTATAATCTAACATAGGACTCGGTTAACGGCATCCGTTACCCGCAATTCATCAAACGGTTTAACAATGAAATCTTTTGCCCCCGTCTCAATAGCTTCAACCACCATTTTCTGCTGCCCCATAGCAGAACACATAATAATTTTGGCATCCGGAAATTGTTCTTTAATCACCCTTACTGCCTCAATCCCTCCCATTTCCGGCATCGTAATATCCATTGTGACAAGATCAGGCAAAAGCGTTTTATATAATTCGATTGCCTGTTTTCCATTTTCCCCCTCGCCAACGATTTCATGATTGGCCTTCAATAAAATATTCGCTAACGTCATTCTCATAAACTTGGCATCATCAATAATGAGTATTCTAGCCATGGTTGTACCTCCCCACCGTCACTTTAGGTGAAAAATTATATTCATACTGTGTTTTAGTTAATATTCGATATTTTCACCTATAAACCCTTCATTTTTCCGAAAATTATAAATAATAAACTGGATAAATGACTTATCAAAAACCCGTCCACCCACCGAATAAATAATTTGTAAAAAAGGATGCTATATAAGTCATACCATCAAAAAACAACAGTATTCCCATTACAATCATGATATATCCACCAACTTTAACAATGGCTACATTATGCTTCTTAATCCAGTGTAATTTTCCTACGAAGAAAGAAAGGACAAAAAAAGGAATAGCGAACCCTAAAGAATACGCACCCATATAGAGGAGAGCTGAATCTGCATTAGACACAGCCAGCGAGACCACCGCCGCAAGTATAGGACCCATACAAGGTGTCCATCCAGCTGCAAAAGCTAATCCAATAACCAAAGAACCAACATACCCACCCGGTCGATTCTTTAATTCAAACTTATGATCTCTCATTAAAAATTTCGGCTGTAGCACTCCGATAATGACGAAACCAAAAAAGATAATGATAATTGCCCCTATTTGTCTAATGAAATCCTTATAGTCTATAAAAAATTGACCTACTAAAGAAGATGTATAACCAATTGCTATAAAAATGATTGAAAATCCAATTAAAAAAAAGAGAGTATGCAACATACTTCTTTTTTGAAGCATGGCATTTTCAGACTTAATTTCCCCAACACTCATCCCGGTAATATATGATAAAAACGCAGGATAAAGTGGTAAGCTACAAGGTGAAATAAAGCTTAATACACCCGCACCGAATGCCAGAAAAATATTAATATCCTCCAAACTAACAGCTCCTTTAATAGATATTTCATACATTTTACCAAAAATAGGGGGATAAAAGTAAAAATTAAGATGTGAACATTATTTGTCCAAAAATCAACGTTTAATGTTTGAATTTATTTCCATAAAAAGATATACTAACAATATTACAATATTTTCTAGTCGTAAGTACCTATATACTAAACCATAATCATTTTATCGATGGAAAATATACTTAATTTATTTTAGTGATTGCTATATTGCACCGTTACTTGTGAACCATATTACAATATCAACATTATATTTATTCAGAAAGGATTAAAACCGTGCTTAAACAAGAATTGCTATATTTGATAGAAAACAAGCGTAAAGAGTTGATTGAAATAGTCACCGTTTACGGTTTAAATAGTTCGACAACCATTCAATATAGTCAGGAACTCGATCATTTGCTCAACCAATATGATAAAAGAATTTAACCAAAACAGCTACCAACTTGTTTTGTCCATCACACGCCAAATTATATGCACCTAAACTAACTTCGCGTCCCAATTATGTTCATTCTGTAAATGCTGACTAATCAAATAAAAAAGTCACTTTTTCTTATTGAAAAAGTGACTTTTTTTCGAAAGTTATCAACATGATTTGTTTATCATTTTTCTACATAAAAGGATAACCAAGGCAGCTTGTCCTGTTATCCTGCTAAAAATGATCCAACTCCCGCTATATCAATGCATTTATTTCATTTGCTTGTTCATAGCTTGCATCATTTGATTGATTTTCTTTTGGGATGGTTTCATTCCCATTTGCATCATCATCATACGTAACATTTGTTCATTAATTGGTGGGTTCTTTTTCAAGTAATCCATCATATACTTACGAGCAATGAAAAATCCAATAGCAATTCCACCAAGAAGTGCAAGGACACCAACTAGGATGTATGGCCACATAAATATTTCCTCCTTCAAGTTGTCTACTGTTTAGTGTACTAGACCAATCGCTATTATACAACAAACAATTAACATTTTGTGTACTTTATATAAATTTTCTTTCTTTAAAAGGTTTAAGCCAACCGTATCTCTCATGTTCGATATCAATCGCCAAAAAACTATGATCAATCTTTCGAATACATTCAAAGAAAACGGTCTCAGCATCATAACCACCTTCAGAAGAAATGGTTAACACCCGATTATGAATGGTTAATTTAGCTGAACTTTTTAATACAGAGCTTTGCCCTTTATACCGAACATAATATGCCCCATTTAAATAAGAGATATTCTGATTGCCACAAAGCTCTTTTTCTAACACACTACGCAGCAACTGAATAGGCATCTTCTTTGTTATATAGAGTATCTGCCTACCAACAATCCATTTTTGCCTTCCTTTAGCTTGAATAAAATCATTAAAAAGGCCATATAATAATTTTTCACGTCCAATATATGGAACCACAACTGCATCTTCTATTAAATAAATTCGATAGTGTCTAATCATCATCTCAACCATCCCTTTTAGCCTTAGTATACTAATCGGCTCATAAGAATTTTGATGATTATTGGAAAAGAAAAGCTCTAGTTTTGTCGAATCTATTGTGAATTCCAAGTTATTGCCGCTTATGAAAGTGGAGGACTTCTCCCGAATGCTTTCAAATACCCTCTTCTTCAATTGTAAAATAAAAAATCCTTGTCATTCAAGCGACAAGGATTTTTCATCAATTAATTTTGTAGAAGAGCTTTTACTCTATTTGCTACATTCTCAGTCGTAAATCCATATTCAGCCATGACTCTTTCACCTGGAGCTGAAGCACCCCATGTATCAATGCCTAAGACATCGCCGTCTAGGCCTACATATTTATGCCATCCGAAAGAAGCTGCCATCTCAACTGCGAGACGCTTCGTAACGTTTGGTGGTAAAACAGCGTTTTTATATTCTTGTGTTTGCTTTTCAAAACGATCAACTGAAGGCATACTTACTACTGATACATCAATTCCTTCGTTAGCCAATTCTTTTTGTGCAGCAATCGCTAATGATACTTCAGAACCGGTAGCGATAATCAATGCATCCGCTTCTTCCTTCTTAGCCGGAGAAACTACATAAGCTCCTTTTGATACTCCCTCATATGCTTTCTCTGCAGATTGAGGTAAAGTTGGAAGGTTTTGTCTTGTCAAAACAAGAACATTTGGTGTATCCGCTGACTCCATAGACAATTTCCATGCCGCAGCTGTTTCATTTCCATCTGCAGGTCTGATTACAGATAAACCTGGCATTGCACGTAATGATGGTAATTGCTCAATCGGCTCATGCGTTGGACCGTCTTCACCTACTGCGATACTGTCATGTGTAAACACATATGTTACCGGTAAGTTCATTAATGCAGACAAACGAATAGCCGGACGTACATAATCCGAGAATACGAAGAATGTTCCTCCGTAAACATTCAAACCACCATGTAACGCCATACCATTTAATGCCGCACCCATTGCAAATTCACGAACGCCAAACCAAATATTACGATTTTCATACTGTCCAGGTAAGAAATCACCTGCACCATTGATCATTGTTTTGTTTGAACCTGCTAAGTCTGCTGAACCACCGAAGAATGATGGTAGATTTTTAGCAATTGCATTCAACACTTCACCGCTTGAAGCACGGGAAGCTAAGCTGCTTCCTTCTTCATAAACAGGAATATCTTTATCCCATCCTTCCGGTAATTCTTTGTTGATTGCACCTAGTAGCTCACTAGCAAGCTCAGGGTATTGTTCTTTATAGGAAGCAAATAGCTGCGTCCACTCATTCTCTTGTTTCGAACCAGCTTCCACACAAGTTGTCTCGAAATGCGAGTAAACTTCTTCAGGAACATAAAAATCTTCCTCGAAAGTCCATTTGTATGCTTCTTTCGTTAATTTCAACTCATCCGCACCTAATGGAGCACCGTGAACATCCGAGCTGCCTGCACGATTAGGAGAACCAAAACCAATAACTGTTTTTACTTCAATCAGTGTCGGTTTCGTAACATCTTGTTTTGCAGCTTCGATAGCTTTTGAAAGTTCTTCAACATCATTACCATCGTTTACTTTGATATATTGCCATCCATAAGCTTTATAACGTTCTTCTACACTTTCACTAAATGATTGGTCTAAATCACCGTCAAGTGAAATATCATTTGAATCATAAAGTACGATTAGACGACCTAATTGTAAATGACCTGCTAAAGAAGAAGCTTCAGCAGAAACACCTTCCATTAAATCTCCGTCACCACAAATACTATATGTATAATGATTCACAACCTCGAATTGATCTCGATTATATTTAGAAGCTAAATGACGCTCTGCCATTGCCATACCAACAGCCATTGCAATCCCTTGACCAAGAGGTCCTGTTGTTGCTTCTACACCTGGAGTATGTCCGTATTCAGGATGTCCAGGAGTTTTACTTCCCCACTGACGGAATTCCTTTAAATCTTGTAGACTTACGTCATACTTAGATAAATGCAACAAACTATAAAGTAGAGCTGAACCGTGACCAGCAGATAAAACAAAACGGTCTCTATTAAACCATTTTGGATTTTTTGGATTGTGATTCATATACTTTGTCCATAAAGTGTAGGCCATTGGTGCAGCGCCCATTGGCATTCCAGGATGACCTGAATTTGCTTTTTCAATTGCATCAATAGATAATGTACGTAAAGCATTGATGGAAAGTTGATCGATGTTTTTCAAAACTTCCTACTTCCTTTCAGTCAGTTAGTGTGTACAATTACATATTATATTCCTTATGTAAGAAATACAATACAAATTGTGATATATTATACGAAAATCTTGTAATATAGACAAATAGAATGCATATAAAATGCATTCTATTCGTTCTCTATTAATGAAGATTTTGCTTTTGTGCCTTAATCATTTTTACTTTATCCGGTGTTACATCATTGCCTTCCGGATCAACAATTTTCAAATGTTCTATTGTATCAGTCATCGACTTGCGGAATGTTTGTAAGTATTCACTGCGAAGTTCAGCTTGTTCCTTTGCTTCTTCCGGAGTTAAACCCGATGTTTTTGACTTTTTCGATAGTTCGTTAATACGAGCTATTTTTTCTTTCGACAGCATATTTGTGCTCCTCCATACTTGTTTTAGAACTTAATACTGTCATGTTATAAAAAATAGAACAATGTATCAAGCTTTATTGTTTATGTTTTCCTTATTTTCTTCTACATACTCTAAATATCTTCGATTGACGGTTGCTTTAGATACTTGATATCCAAAGCCTCTCAATGTTGCTGCAATTTCCGCAAAAGTAAGCCCATTTTGTCGAAGCCTTACAATCTCTTCAATCGGTACAAGTTTCTTTTCCGGACCTGAAGAACTATTTTGGTTTTTAATATTATTTTGAGGACGATATCCTTGTGAAACAGCCTTCTTCATCCCCCGACTAATTTTGGCATTATGTAACTTTCTTTGATACTCTTCCACAATCCCGACTATTTGAAGCACCATCGAATCCGATTCAGAAAGCTCCATCTCCCCCTTATGAGTATGCGTATAAATCTTTACGCCTTCCTTCAGAAGACAATGCAATAAGGCAATTTTGGCATTACCTCTCCCTAAACGTGTTTCATCCTGCAATAGTACGGCTTCAATTTCTTCTTCTTTAATGCAATCCAATAATTCAAAAACACCTTCTCGATTTAATTGAAAACCACTCTCTTTTTCTTTTATTACTTTGACAACTTCCAAGGATAATACTTCCGCTAAATGCAACAGCTCCTGTTCTTGTCTTTCTAAAGAACTTGCTTGCGTTTCCTTTTCCGTACTCACCCTACAATATATAATCGCTTTCTTCATCGTGTACAACCTTTCACTGTTAGCCTACTACTTCATTATAACGATTATTGATCCATAGTTAAGTGTGTTTCTCCGGTATCCATCACTGGTATTAAGAGAACATCTCCTGCTTTCAAAACGTCTCCGTTTAAATTATTCACATCTTCGAGATGCGCAATAAATTTGGATATCTCCATTTCCTGCTTATATTGTTGTGCGATCCCCCATAATGTATCGCCTTTCTCTACCTTTATTTCAACATATTGATCAAATTGTTCAATACTATATTTGTTAATAAAAACGACTGAAAATACAAAAATGATTCCTACTAGTAAAATTGAAAAGATATTTTTTTCGATGAATTGACTCATTTTACAAATCTCCTTTACATTACAAATACGAATACTTGTTCTCATCTGACTATATTCGCATTATAATACGAACATTTGTTTTGTGTCAATAAAATTCAAACATATGTTTGTATCTCCAAATCTTGCATGTTATAATTTAGAAAAGCTCAATCGCCCCGTTTAACGACACAATGAGAGCAACATATACTAGACGTTGGGCTACTGAAACTAGACAATTGTCAAAGTTTAAAGTTATATACTTTCTTATCTATTAAAAAAACAGAATGAGATGAGGTGTTCAAGTGACTAAATTATCGAAACGGCAACAAGATATCCTTGATTTCATCAAGCAAGAAGTACAGACCAAGGGTTATCCCCCGTCAGTGCGAGAAATTGGAGAAGCAGTCGGGTTAGCATCAAGCTCCACTGTCCACGGTCATTTAGCTCGTTTAGAAACAAAAGGTTTAATTCGCCGAGATCCTACAAAACCGCGTGCAATTGAAATACTAGATTTAGAGGAAGAATCCATCATCCCTAAACAAAAAGTCGTCAATGTTCCCCTATTGGGAAAAGTGACTGCAGGGATGCCGATTACAGCCATCGAAAATATTGAAGAATATTTTCCATTACCTGAGCATTTAGCAGGATATGATTCACAAGTATTCATGTTGGAAATTTCAGGCGATAGTATGATTGAAGCAGGTATTCATGATGGCGATTATGTCATTGTGCGTCAACAAAATATCGCAAACAACGGCGATATCGTCGTGGCAATGACAGAAGAGAATGAAGCGACAGTAAAACGCTTCTTCAAAGAAAACAATTACTTCCGCCTACAACCGGAAAACTCTTCATTAGCGCCTATTATTCTCAATCATGTTTCTATTTTAGGAAAAGTAATCGGACTGTATAGAGCAATTCAATAATGCGCACAAGAAAAAATGACCAAGAACGTACATTTGCTGAGCAAACATTAGTTCTTGGTCATTTTTTACTTATAACCTTTATAGTAATATTCATGCAATTATATGAAAGAAAACTTCTTTTTACCTTTAAACTAAATAGGGTTGTCAAAAATACCGCACAAACAATCAAACCTATACTACCAGGTACAATTAGGAACTCTTAGAATTCACATAAAAATTATCATGAACAATTAGTAAATAGGTCTTTTGTATGATATCCTCATTCCCCATTATTCCTTCTCAAACAAATATTTTTATTTAAGGTATAAAAGTCAAAACTACCCCATATTGTTGAATGTAAATAAGAAAATCATATAATGATTCCTCTGTCTTCAGAATTGATATAAGGCTATGTTTTGAATAGCTTGTTTCATATATTAAAAAAAGCGAACTTACCTTCCCTACCAATTCAGGCAATATTACTATTAGAAGCTGGTGCAGACATGAAATATGTCCAAGAAAGATTAGGACACGGAAGCATGTAAATAACAGCCGATGTTTACGCTCATATAAGCAAAAAATAGAGACGGACAACATGAAAAACTTCGAAGCGCATATGACAAACATCTTCAAATAATTTTGGTCAATATAGCGTCCGTTTCAAAACAATGCATATTGACCAAAACACAAAAAAAGCCCTCAATACCTGTAGTATCAAGGGCTCCCAAGGATTAATACGTTGTCATGTATTGGTCGCGTTCCCATGGGTGTACTTGCGTACGGAACATATCCCACTCAATCTCTTTCGCTTCTACAAAGTGCTCGAATAAGTGCTCACCAAGAGCCGCTTTGATTACTTCGTCTTGTTTCAGTTCATTTAAAGCAGCATATAAAGTTGCTGGTAAATCAATGATACCTGCTTCTTCACGCTCTTCTTTTGACATAACATAAATGTTGCGGTCAATCGGTGCTGGAGGAGTCATTTTATTTTTGATTCCATCAAGGCCTGCTTGTAATAGTACCGCTAATGCTAAGTATGGGTTAGCAGCAGGGTCAACGCTACGTACTTCAACACGAGTACTTAAGCCACGTGATGCAGGAATACGAATTAACGGGCTACGGTTACGAGCTGACCATGCTACGTAACATGGAGCTTCATATCCAGGTACTAGACGTTTGTAAGAGTTAACAGTTGGATTTGTTACAGCCGTGAAACTTGGTGCGTGTTTGATGATACCAGCAATGAACTGCTTAGCTGTATCACTTAGTTCTAAATCGCCTTCTGTATCGTAAAACGCATTTTCTTTACCTTTGAATAAAGAAACGTTACAGTGCATTCCAGATCCGTTCACACCGAATAGCGGTTTTGGCATGAATGTTGCGTGTAAACCGTGTTGACGAGCAATCGTTTTAACTACCAATTTGAATGTTTGAATATTGTCGCACGCTGAAACTGCATCAGCATATTTGAAGTCGATCTCATGTTGACCAGGAGCTACCTCATGGTGAGACGCTTCAATTTCAAAGCCCATTTCTTCAAGTTCCAACACGATATCACGTCGGCAGTTTTCACCTAAATCCGTTGGTGCTAAGTCGAAGTATCCACCTTTATCATTTAATTCTAAAGTAGGTTCGCCTTTTTCATCTAATTTAAATAAGAAGAACTCAGGCTCTGGTCCTAAATTAAAATCAGTGAATCCAAGCTCTCTCATTTCAGCAAGAACTCGTTTTAAGTTTGCTCGTGGATCACCAGCGAATGGATTTCCGTCTGTATCATAAATATCACAAATTAAACGCGCAACTTTTCCTTTTTCTGCAGTCCAAGGGAAAATCATCCAAGTATCTAAATCTGGGTACAGATACATATCTGATTCTTCAATACGTACAAAACCTTCGATAGAAGAACCGTCAAACATCATATCATTATCTAACGCTTTACCTAATTGACTTACTGGAATCTCAACATTTTTAATTGTTCCTAAAATGTCTGTAAATTGTAAACGAATGTACTTAACATTTTCTTCTTTTGCCAATCGTAGAATATCTTCGCGAGTATACTTTGCCATTTGAATAATCCTCCCAGTTTAAACTGATTCTATATTTTATTTAATGAAAAAAGCGGGACATGTCTCCTTGACGAAGAGTCGAACGATTTCGACTATTGTGCATAAGCTCCGCTCTTAAAAGCTTTCTGAGCTCTTCATCCGACAGATCACGTTTTGCTTTTTCTTGTTGCTGATCAGAATTTACTTCTTTTTTTGTTTCTTGTTTAATCGAAAAAACTTTTTTTATCCCAGCTAAATTCACGCCTTGCTCAAGCAGCTCTTTAATTTCTAGCAATCTATCAATATCGTTTAAAGAAAACATACGTCGATTGCCTTCAGACCTTGCGGGTGACACTAGTTGGTGTTCTTCATAATAACGAATTTGACGTGCCGACAATTCTGTGAGCTGCATGACAATGCTTATAGGAAAAAGCGGCATCGTTCGTCGAATATTTTTGCTGTCCAACTGGCTCCCCCCTCTCACTTAATTATTGTCTTAATTTTATAACTTGTTATTTTAATTGTCAATACTATGTTAAGAATTCTAACATAAATTCTTTTAACAATTTTCTGAAATTTATTATCAATTTTGAAGACAGCTTTTTGCTGTCTTCGTTTCATATAAAAAGTGAGATCAAGGGTCATTCATACAAAGCTATTGAATCGTGATTAAGCCTTTTTCAAGTAATGAATTCAAGGCGATTAAAACCGCTGATTTTACATGGGCATATGTTAAACCACCTTGTACATAAGCGATATATGGAGGACGTATCGGACCATCTGCTGTCAATTCGATGCTTGCTCCTTGGATAAATGTACCCGCGGCCATAATCACATCATCTTCATAACCAGGCATATAAGCTGGATATGGCGTGACATGCGAGTTGATCGGTGAGGCAAATTGAATTGCCTGGCAAAAAGCAACCATTAAATCCCGCTCGTCGAATTGAACAGCCTGAATTAAGTCTGTTCGTTTTTCATTCCATTTAGGGAATGTATTCAATCCTACTTCTTCCAAAATGGCACTCGTAAATTGAGCACCTTTCAGAGCCTGTCCAACCGTATGAGGAGCCATGAAAAAGCCTTGATACATTTCTTGCAGAGAATAAAGCGACGCACCGGCTTCAGCACCGATTCCAGGTGAAGTTAAACGATATGAGCATGATTCCACATATTCTTTCTTCCCGACAATGTATCCACCTGTTTTCGCTAATCCGCCACCTGGATTTTTAATCAGCGAACCTGCCATTAAATCCGCTCCAACATGGCAAGGCTCCTGCAATTCGACAAACTCCCCATAACAATTATCAACAAACACAACAACATCATGTTTAATTTCTTTTACAAATTGAATCATTTCACGGATATCTCCAATCGTGAATGACGGTCTTGCCGCATAACCTTTTGAGCGTTGAATCCCGATCATCTTCGTTTTCGAAGTGATGGCCTGTTTTACCGCATCAAAATCGACCCTTCCTTCATTCGTTAAATCAATTGAGCGATAATCTATGTTGAATTCTTTCAATGAACCATTTCCAGTCCCTCGAATTCCGACAATTTCTTCCAACGTATCATATGGTTTGCCTGTAATATAAATCAATTCATCTCCTGGTCGTAAAATGCCGAATAAAGCTGTCGAAATAGCATGTGTTCCGGAAATGATTTGCGGACGAACTAATCCCGCTTCTCCTCCTAGCACTTCTCCATACACTTTCTCAAGCGTATCTCGACCGAGATCATCATATCCATATCCTGTTGAAGGAATAAAGTGCGAATCACTCACTTTATTGTTTTGAAAGCTTGTAAGCACACGGAACTGATTCATTTCAACCACATTGTCGACTTCTTTATGAAGAGAGGCTATTTTTTCTTCCACTCGGTCACTTAAAGCCTTCAATTGTTGACCATATGTTAATTGTTGATACATGTTGTTACTCCTCTATACTTAAAATTCTTCTACTTCCAGAGAAAGTGTCGAGTTTACAGATATAAACCCGTTACCATCATAACACTCTTTATCTTTAATGAAAGTAGTATTTTCTAAAATTGTTTAACTTTTCAAAGTAGCCAACAGTTTTCCCTCATCAGCTGGCAGCCTTATATAATACCGTTTTACTTGCCTGCCCACGTTCTTCTGAATCACTACCAACAGTGCCTTTCAATCAGCTTAATTGAATGCACTAATTAAAAGCGCATCATGTTGAACACGCGGAACAAAGTCTTTATGCACGATGGCATCCTTCTTATTATATACGGTAATCGTAGGTAAATCATCAACTTTTAACGAAGTTAATCATTCTGCTACCGTTTTTTCATAGTAATAATAATCACTATGCGAGGAATCCACCATATGTAAAAAACAATCAAATTTCATCTCTTCTCACACGGCCAATTCCGCTATTTTTTCTTTTCTTATCTATGCAGAACATACGCTTTTGCATATTTTTGTGTAACAATGAGCAAGATTTCTGTATGAGCAGTATATGTCCATATAACCCTGCCTTTTTTTTGACACTGAAAATTTCTCAATCTAATATGAGAGGAAAAAATATTCCTCTCATTCATCGATTTGCAAATCTTGGCTACGGAGGGTCATTAATTCTTTCTTGTCATAAACGTCATTGACCAACAAACGCATCGCTTGTGTCCGAATAGATTGTTCAATTGTATTGCGAATATATCTGCCATTTGAAAAACTGATTGGACTCCAGTTTTTTTTCATCATATACAGATGATTTTCCAATTTCCGTTCAGCTTCTTTACTTAGTTCATATTCTTTATCGCGCAACATGATGGAAGAAATCTCCATCAATTCAGGTACGGAATAATCCGGAAAATCAATCACAATAGGAAAACGCGAATGCAGACCCGGATTCAACAAGAGGAATTCATCCATTTCTTTTGAATACCCAGCCAGTATTAAAATAAACTCGTGTTGCTTGTCTTCCATATGTTTTACCAACGTATCGATCGCTTCTTTACCAAAGTCTTTTTCTCCACCTCTTCCGAGTGAATACGCCTCATCAATAAATAAAATTCCACCTATCGCTTTTTTAATTAAATCTCTCGTTTTTTGAGCGGTATGTCCAATATATTCACCCACTAAATCCGCTCGTTCTCCTTCAATCAGATGCCCTTTGGATAGCACATTCATTTTGACAAATAATTTCCCAATCAACCTGGCCACTGTTGTTTTTCCCGTCCCAGGATTCCCTTTAAACATCATATGCAGCACTTGACGACTCGCCTTTAGACCATTCTCTTCACGCTTTTTGTTTACATAAATCCATGCGTAAATTTGTTTAATGGTTTTCTTCATCTCCTCCATCCCGACAAGCATATTCAATTCCTCTTCGATTTCCCTCAACACATGATGCTGCAAAAGTTCTTTCGTTCCACTTTCTTGAATTGGGGGTTCCTTTGTGACTATTGTTTTCTTTTGTTGGCTGAAGACAATATTGATTTGTCCGTTATTCCTCTTTTTGGAGGGTTCCGTCAACACTCCCACCTCATTTCATCCAAACTTACTTTTAGAGTGCTGATGCCTTATATTCAGCTATTGTTGAGACTTCGCATAAAAGCAACTAAATCATAAAAAATTATATCACTCGTCAAATTACAGCTTAATTTTATTTGTTCTTATTTGTCATTGCACTTTCCAAAGCAATCTCCCCTCTCTTATGTATATTCGATCAATCTCCTAGACATTATTATTTTTGCATCGACTTATATGCTTTTAACGATCCGCTCTTCTAAATGACCATAAAGAATCGTTCTTTTTATCTTCTGAACAGAAAGAGACTGCCCGAAAAGTAGTTTTTTGCTACTTTTCGAACAGTCTCCTTATGTATCGCTTACTCTTTACTTTCAAAATTGATTTGAACATTTCGTTGTGGAGCAAATGTTGAAATGGCATGCTTGAACACGAGCTGTTGTTTCCCTTCACTTTCAAATAATACGGTAAAATTATCGAATCCTTTAATTTGCCCTCGAATTTGAAAGCCGTTTAACAAAAATACCGTAACATAAGTTCCTTCTTTTCTTAATTGATTTAGAAATTGATCTTGAATATTAACGGATGTTTTCATGACAGCTGATCCTCCTCATTTAACTCTATAGTTTACTATTCGCTTTTAATGTCAGCTTTCCTTCTATAAAAGCAGATATTTGTTCAAATTTTTTTTCGAATACATCATTATCCATTTCAAACCATGTAACGTCCATTTTATTGCGAAACCATGTTAATTGCCTTTTGGCATAACGCCTTGAATTTTGTTTTAAGTTTTCTTTTGCTTCCTCCAATGAAACCTTTCCATCAAAGTAGTCATACAGCTCCTTATAGCCAATCGCCTGAATCGATTGACAGTCACGCAAGCCTGCATCATATAACCGTTTCACTTCAGATAGAAGTCCTTCATCGAACATCATGTCCACACGAAGGTTGATTCTCTCATACAAGGTGTCACGCTCCATCGTTAACCCAATTAACGCCGCATCATACACATAATCTTTCGTTTGCTTTTTTAATTGGTCACTCATTTTTTCACCCGTGCAATGATAAATCTCCAGAGCACGAATGACTCTACGGACATTATTCGGGTGAATTCTCTCTGCACTCTCGGCATCGATAGCGGCCAACATTTGATGCACTTCCTCTACACCTTGCTCCGCTGCTATCAATTCCAACTGCTTTCTGTATGTTTCATCACTTACTGATTCAGAGAATGAATATTGCTGTAGTACAGCTTCTATGTATAAACCCGTTCCGCCTACAATAATCGGTAACTTACCTCTTGCTGTGATGTCTTCTATGCATTCCGTGACAAGTTCTTGAAACTGAGCAACATTGAACGCTTCAGATGGGTCTTTCACGTCAATTAAATAATGTGGTATCCCCTCCATTTCCTCTGGCTTTATCTTCGCTGTTCCAATATCCATGCCGCGATACACTTGCATGGAATCGCCACTGATGATTTCGCCATTGTACTTCTTTGCAAGTTCAATACTCAATTTCGTTTTGCCCACTGCTGTCGGCCCCATAATGCAGACTACTTTTTGCTTCTCACTCAATTCATTCAACTTCCTTGTATGTATTTCTTTAATAGTACCATATGTCCCATCATAGAAGTAAACAGACATCTATGTATCGAGAAAAAAATAATCTTTTTTCATAAATCTGTGACAAATAACATTTAAGCTATTCCCAATTTCCTCTCTTTTAAAACGCTAAATCTTTTTTATATTTTCCAAAAGTCGTCACATACTAAGAAAAGATTCCAGCAAAAGAGGTGATTCACCATGTTCTTTTCCCTTTTTAAAAAAAAGACAACAGCAAAGCAAATTAAACCAGACCACCCAACGACTCCTGAAATTGAAAAAGTTCAATTAAAACTTACAGGAAATATAGAGAACAATGCAAAAGCTATCAAAAAAACAATCGGAAATAGTGATGATGTATTCATACGAGATCTCCACATTCAAAATAAAAACGCCAAACTCATTTATTTATATAGTTTAGCCGATAATCTAGTCATCCAATCAATTCTTGATGATTTACTGAACAGTAATTATCCTCTTGAAGAATCTAGTAACTTCACGCTTGAAAAATTGGATAGTGAAAAAGACCAACAAAAAATTATAAACAATTTGTTAATTGGTTTTGTGTTGCTCTTTTTCGAAGGAGAAAAAGACCCGTACTGTTTCATCGCTTTGCGACAAGACGGTCGCTCAGTAGAAGCACCGACTACAGAAAATGTGGTACGAGGTTCACATGAGGCTTACGTAGAATCTTTACAAACCAATCTATTTTTAATACGGAGAGGGGTTGTATCGCCAAATTTAACCGTTAAACAACTGACAGTCGGGAAGGAAGCACAAAAAACAGCCGCAATCGTCTATTTAAACAATCTAGCAGACTTAACATTGGTGGAGCAAATCGAATCAAGAATCCGAAGTATAGACATTGATTCCGTTTACAGTTTATCAGTGCTTGAAGCATGCATAGAAGAGGATACCCTCACACCTTTCGCTCAAACTTTGACAACGGAGAGGGTTGACCGTACGGCAGGTAATTTGTTAGAAGGAAGAATCGCATTATTGTTGGATGGCCATCCATCTGCCTGTATTTTACCCATTACTTTTTTCGCTTTTTTCCAATCACCAGATGATTATAATTTAAGAACTCTTGTGGCATCTTTCAATAGATTGATTCGTTTCTTTTCCTTTACCATCGCCGTTTTATTGCCGGCATTTTACATTGCCATTATTGGCTTTCATTACGAAGTTGTTCCACAAAATATGTTATTTGTCGTCAAAAAATCAGTCGTTAACGTACCTTATCAACCATTGATAGAAGCCGTAATAGTTGAAGTGTTTATTGAGCTCATCCGAGAAGCGACTCTTCGACTTCCTACTAAGATTGGTCCTACCATCGGGATTTTCGGCGGTCTTGTCATTGGTGATGCCATCGTGAAAGCAGGGCTGGTTTCCAATATTATGATTGTTATTGTGGCACTCACAGCCATATCCTCCTACGTCATTCCAAATTCGGAAATGAGTTCGGCCGTTCGCATTTTAAGGTTTCCTTTTATGTTTTTAGCTGCCATACTCGGCATTTATGGCATCGTGATAGGAATGATTCTATTGACGGGACACCTTTGTAAGTTACGCCCTTTCGGAGTGCCTTATCTTACATCAGTCGCTCCACTTAAATGGGATAGCTTTAAGGATACATTCATCCGTGCTCCTATTCTCACACAAAATACACGACCTGTTGATGCATTAAGTCGAAATCGCGTCAGAGAACGTTTCTTTAGGTGGTGGAAGAAAAAATGAACATATTACAATCTAATCAACTGACATTATCTCAACTTTTTTTCTTTATGATTCACGCCCAAGTGGGGCTTTCTATACTCTCATTACCGTATGATTTGAGTAATACAGCTGGACACGATGGATGGATGTCGATTATTATAGCGATTTTTTTTGTACAATTAATGGTATTTCTTTATTACTACCTTATGAACCGATTTCCTGATCTAACCTTTTATGATGTGACAATAAAAGTTTTCGGTTCAAACATCGGGAAATGCTTAAACTATATCATCATCTCTTATTACCTAATCTATAGTGCTCATTTCGCTTACCAATGTACAACCATTTTAAAATTATGGAATTACTATCAAACACCTTTTTGGTTTATGATTTTAATTTTGATTTTCATCGGATTTTATATCATTAAAGGGGACCTTTCACCAATTGGAAGATTTTTAACCTTAGCTACTATTGCTATTTTAAGTATAATCTACTTTTTATTTTGGGATATGTCCGAATTAAATTACCATTATATCTTGCCTTTGGCAGAAGCAAAGCTTTCAGATATCGTCAAAGCATCAAGAGAAGGAATTGTGGCCTTTAGCGGATTTGAAATTTTGATGTTTATTCATCCTTTTGTCCAAAGTTCTAATAAGAAAAAATTTAAAATCGCTAATATAAGCATTTGGGCAGTTTGCGCCCTTTACTTAGTGACAACCGTTTTTGTGTATATGTATTTCCCTAATTCTGCCAAAAACATTGCCGATCCTACCATTTATTTCGTCATTCCTATGCACTTTACAGCCATTCAAAGGATTGAAGTGTTTTTCATAGCTGCTTGGACAGTCTTGATGATAACCTCTCATATATGTTTTTTGTATATAGGACTATTGGGACTAAGTCGTACACGCAAAAAAAAGCATCATAATCATTATGCAAAAGGCGCATCCATTTTGATTTTCCTTGTTGTGATAGTCGCACATCGTTTTGTGAACGAACACATTATATCCATCTTCAAAACATATTTAATGTACTTTACATTTGTGGTTATTTTCGTCATTCCCTTTCTGACAGTCATCTTCAATCAGTTTATCAGAAAGAACCAAAAGGGAGAGACCCATAATGAAACATAAAATGCGCTTACTGTTCGTTTCCTTCATTTGCCTCGTTTTATTAGCAGGTTGCTGGGATCAACGATTATTGAAAGATACTAGATTTATATTGGCAATCAGCTTCGATAAAACGAAAGATGGCAACTTAAAAGGTACATACGCCACTCCGAATGCACTAGTGACTCCCGCATCGGCCATCATTACAGAGGTCGAAGGAAAAACCATCCGGGACCTTACCTTTCATGTCAATGATAAAGTATCCGAAAAATTGGACATATCGAAACTGAAAGTTGTCTTGATAGGTGATACATTAGCAAAAGAGGATGGTATTTATCCATATTTGGATATTCTTCTTCGTGAACCGAATAGTCCAATCAGTCCGTTCTTATTTATCGCGAAAGGAGACGTAAGTTCGTATTTCACCGAAGCTATTCCGGATGAATCACTCCCAGGTGAATATTACCGGTTACTTATTCAAAAGGAAGTAGACAGAGGTGCATCAACAAATATGAACATTTTAAAAAGCTCAAAGATTTTTAAAGCTGCTCACACTGATATACTTTTACCCTATCTCGAACAATCGAAAGATAATACCCCGATAGTCAGTGGATTAGCCATTTTCGATCAAGACAAGTTTACCGGTAAAACACTTTCAACTGAAGAAAGTGTTATTTACAACCTACTGAACAACAAAAAAAATGAGGAACAACCTAGTCTAATTGTGAAGATTAAAGATGAAGAGGAGTCTGAAATTGAAAATTATATTTCGCTTAGTGTCCTACAATCAAAACGAAAAATGAACATAATAAGTAAAAATGAGCAAGTTTCCGGGCAAATTTCACTCGATCTCGATGTATCAATTATTGAATCCCCTAAATATAATGTAGTGAAAAATAGAGATGCCATGACTACGGAGATTGAAAAGAATTTAACCAAGAGAGCGAATAAATTGATCAAAAAACTGCAGGAAGCAAACTCTGATGGTCTCGCAATAGGACAATATTTACATTCATTCCATCATCAAGAATTTAAAAAGTTAGATTGGAAAGGTACAGCCTATAAAAACGCCAAAATTACAGCTAACGTCAATGTTAAAATCAAAGAACACGGCTTAATTAACTAAGTGTATCCTTATAAAAAGGGATATTTTCGTAAACTTTGCAACTTATGAACGATTAATGAAGACCAATTGAATTGAATTCCGCTTCAGGATGCTCACTTTCCGCGAGGTGGGCGCTGCTCCCACAGGAGTCTCTCACCTTACGCTCCATTCAATGTTTATATGCAGTTCTTATTCATTGAACCTATTTAAAAACAACAAGCTTTTAGAAAACAGCCTATCAAAAAGATGATGCTCCAAATAAGTAGTTTGGGACATCATCCTTTTTTTACAAAGATATAACTTTAAACTTTAATAACTCCCTAGCTTCAGCATCCGAACGCACCCGTTTAGCATCACTTTTCTCAATATGTTTCCTTTAAAAAATCCCCATGCTCAAATATCGCTCACCTGTATCAGGCGCAATGCATAGTACTCGTTTGCCGGCACCTAGACGTTTCGCCTCTTGTATCGCCGCCCACACTGTCGCACCTGCAGATGGTCCAACTAAAATACCTTCTTTAGCCGCCAATGCTCTTGTTGTATTGATGGCATCTTCATCAGCCACTTGAATGATTTCATCGTAGACATTCGTATTCAAAGTTTCCGGCACAAATCCTGGGCTTGTACCGACAAGTTTATGTGCCCCTGGCTGCCCTCCCGACAAGACAGGTGATCCTTTCGGTTCTACAACAAGCACCCGAATATTTTCGATGTTTTCTTTCAACACTTCACCTGTACCTGTAATTGTCCCGCCAGTACCTGCAGACGCGATGAACGTATCAAGTTTCCCGTCCATTTGTTCAATGATTTCCAATGCAGTTGTGACGCGATGAATGTCCGGGTTGGCTTTATTTTGAAACTGTTGCGGTATAAAACTATTCTCAATTTTTGCATGCAGTTCTTCCGCCTTGCGAATCGCTCCTGGCATTCTTTCAGCCGCTGGTGTTAACACAACTTCCGCACCGTACGCCTTCAAAATATTGATTCGCTCTTTCGACATATTATCCGGCATGACCAAAATGGCACGGTATCCCTTAGCTGCAGCATTCATCGCTAAACCGATGCCTGTATTTCCGCTAGTTGGCTCAATAATCGTCGAACCCTTTTTCAATATTCCATCTTTTTCAGCCTGCAAAATTAAGTTAAAAGCAGCACGGTCCTTCACACTGCCGCTCGGATTAAAGTATTCCAACTTCACATACACATCCGCGTCATTTTCTGTAGTCAGCCGATTTAATTTCACAACCGGCGTGTTGCCGATTAATTCTGTAATACTGTTAACAATTCTCATCCTGCATCCCCCGTTATACTATATTCGTCGCTTGCCAGCTTCATAAATATTTAGAATATTATGTAATTAACCAATAACAAAAAAAGAGACCAAAGTCATCAATTTATGAGGCTAACCCAAATTGATGACTTCGCCTCTAGAAATGAGGTATACAAACCGCTAACGACTAATTCCTATTAACTAACTCGTATATAAAATTATCGTAACAGATGTATTTTATTAACTCAAACAAAACGATTTACAGTCTGTTAAAAAGCAAATATTCCCTGGCGACTCGGTTCATCTACATAATGCGTTTGAACATTTTTTCAATATCTCGTGTCGAATAGTGAATAATGATCGGTCGTCCATGCGGACAAGTGAAAGGATCTTCACATTTTCGAAGCGTATCCAGCAATGCGGAAATCTCATCTGGACGTAAATGATGATTAGCTTTGATGGAGGCTTTGCAGCTCATCAGAATTGCCGCTTCCTCCCGTAATTTTTTAATGTCCACCTTCTTCATTTGCAAAAGCTGGTCAATGATGCTCTCAATGATTTCCTGTTCATTGCCTTGCGGAAACCACTGGGGATGTGAACGCATAATGAACGTATTATGACCGAAGTCCTCCAGAAATAAGCCGACTTCCTTCAATACTTCCATATTCTCTTTAATTTTAATGCTTTCATCCAACGAATATTGCAGCGTAATCGGAACTAACATATCCTGTAACTCATTGCGCACTTGCCCGACATGCTCACGGTAATATTCATATTTGATTCGTTCTTGCGCGGCATGCTGATCGATCATATACAATCCATTTTCATTTTGCGCCAAAATATACGTGCCATGCAACTGTCCAATCGGATAAAGAGTCGGAATTCTGCTCACATCACGGATAACCTCTTTATCAATCGGGGCAACTTGCTCCATTTGTTCTGTTTCCTCTACGTCGAATTCAATATCCTCATCCAATTCTTCATAGTCGTTAATCGCCAGCTTTCCCTCGACTATCGATTGCGGAATTACCACTGGTTCTCTCTCTATCGGCAAAGGCTGAATCGGTGGAACAATCGGACGCTCCACTACTTTAGCCCCATCTTCACGAATCGTACTTGCAAAAGCTGAAATCACTTGCTTCTCTAGCCTACTTGGTGGCTCATAGGATGACTCCAATGAAAAGGAGACTTGTTCGGAATTCGGTTTCACCTTAGGCTTCTTTTCTTCTGGAGTAGAAGGAATCAACACTTCTTTTTTGAAGGCTTTTACAATCGTATTCGTAATAAGCTCCATTAACTCCTGCTCTTTACTTAAACGCACTTCCAGCTTCGCCGGATGAACGTTTACATCGACAATCAATGGGTCCATTTCTATATCCAACAAAACAATTGGATAACGCCCAACCGGCAGTAATGTATGATACCCCTCAATAATAGCCTTAGATAACAAAAAGTTTTTGATATATCGGCCATTGATCATTAATGACATATAATTTCGCGATGCACGGGTACATTCTGGGTAAGAAATATAACCTTTAAGACGAAAATCCAATGATTCCGCTGAAACAAATATCATCTTCTTCGCAATGTTCATGCCATAAATAGCCGCCAATACCGCCCGAACATCTCCATTTCCACTTGTACGCAGCAAACTGTTTCCGTTATGCGTTAAACGGAACGACACTTCAGGATGTGCCAATGCTAATCGATTGACTACATCCGTTATGTTCCCTAGTTCCGTATGAACGGTTTTTACATATTTCAATCGTGCCGGAGTATTGAAAAATAAATCCGAAACCGTTATTTCCGTTCCTTTTCGTGCCGAACAGGATGAAGTGGAGATTAATTTCCCCCCTTGCAGCACAACATGTGTTCCTGCTTCTTCACCCGTACTACTCTTTAGTTCCAACATCGAAACAGACGCAATACTTGGCAACGCTTCTCCTCGAAAGCCGAGTGTACGAATTCGAAACAAATCATTTTCATTTTTGATTTTACTTGTTGCATGGCGACTGAATGCCTTCAATACATCATCATTTTCAATTCCATCTCCATTATCGATAATCCGAATCGTTTTCAGACCCGCTTCCTCGATTTCGATTTCAATAATGGTACTATTGGCATCAATGCTATTTTCCGTTAATTCTTTCACAACAGAGGCAGGTCGTTCAACCACTTCACCTGCAGCGATTTTATTGGATAAATCGTCACTAAGCTGAATAATTTTTCCCATCGTGCTCTACCTCCGTTTCTTTCTTCACTTTATTTTCTTTTGTAATTCATATAGTGCGTTCATTGCATCTAAAGGTGTCATCTCCAATATGTTCAGACCCTTTAATGTTTGAAGGCATTTGTGCTCATTAGACGATAGTTTTTCCTGTTTGGCAGCAGGGGCAGTTACAGTTCCAAAGAAAGAAAGTTGTTCTTCTTCTACTTCCGCTATCACTTCTTTCTCCACCTTTTTCGTTTCAGATTCCTTAACGAACACCGGTGAAACAGGTTTTTCCCCTTCAAATTGACACAATAATTCATTAGCACGCTGTATTAGCTCTGCAGGTAAATCCGCCAACTGCGCAACATGGATACCGTAACTTTTATCCGCAGCACCTTCTTTAATTTTGTGCAGAAAAACAACTTTTCCATTTTGTTCAATTGCACTGACATGAACATTTTTCAACTGATGCAAGCATTGATCCAATGTGGTCAATTCATGATAATGCGTGGAGAATAATGTTTTCGCACCGATTTTTCCGTGAATATGCTCAATAATCGCCTGTGCTAAAGCCATTCCGTCGTAAGTCGATGTTCCACGGCCGATTTCATCAAATAAAATAAGACTGTTTTGAGTTGCATGCGCAATTGCATGCTTTGCTTCCAACATTTCGACCATAAAGGTACTTTGACCGGAAATCAAATCATCCGCCGCTCCGATTCGTGTGAAAATTTGATCAAAAATCGGCAATTCCGCTGTATCTGCCGGAACAAAGCAACCCATTTGAGCCAGTACAGCCGTCAAAGCAATTTGTCTCATATACGTACTTTTACCGCTCATATTCGGTCCTGTAATCAGCAGCATTTCCCTTTCACTGTTCATCACGCAATCGTTCGGAACATACTGCTGCTTGTCCATCACTTTTTCTACAACCGGATGACGTCCTCCGACAATATTAATACGACGCTCCTCCGAAAAAACAGGCTTCGTATAATGTCTGTTTTCACTAACTGTCGCAAAACATTGAAGAACATCTAATTCACTGATGCACTTTGCCAAATTTTGAAGACGAGGAATGTATTCTTTCACATGTTCTCGTAAATTCACGAAAATACTATATTCCAAGTCCACCATTTTTTCTTCTGCTTCCAGTATTAATGATTCTTTTTCCTTCAATTCAGGTGTGATATAGCGTTCTGCATTCGCCAACGTTTGCTTACGCTCATATTGACCTTCCTGCAACAGATGAATATTCGCCTTCGTCACTTCGATATAATAACCAAACACACGGTTGAACCCGACCTTTAACGATTTGATGCCTGTTTTTTCCCGTTCTTGCTTCTCTAGTGCTGCAATCCACGTTTTTCCGTTTCGGCTTGCATCACGATACTGATCGAGAGCCGCATCATAACCATCTTGAATCATATTACCTTCTTTAATAGATAATGGGGGATGCTCTACAAGCGCCATTTCCAGTAAATCCGCCACTTCTTCACAAGGATCCAAGTTTTCAAGAATCACTTGAAGCTGTTTGTCATCTAGCTTCCCTAATGTCATTAAAATTTGCGGTACTTGCTGCAAGGATTTTTTTAAGGCAATTAAGTCGCGTGCATTGGCATTTCCAAACGCCACACGTCCTGCCAATCGTTCTAAATCATATACTCCCTTCAGATTTTCACGAAGCTCTTGACGCTCGAAAAAATTAGCGAGTAGAACCGAAACGACATTTTGCCTTTCCATAATCCGTTCTTTGGAAAGTAGTGGACGATCGACCCATTGCTTCAACATACGGGCGCCCATTGCCGTTTTCGTTTCATCCAACAACCATAATAAAGAACCTTGCTTTCCTTTTGAGCGAATTGTTTCCGTCAACTCCAGATTACGTTTGGAATGATAATCGATTTTTAAAAAGTGACTCGTCTCATATGTGTCTGTCGGCTGCAGATGGTCTAAACTACGTTTCTGTGTTTTAAACAAATAATGCATAAGTCGACTAGTTGTCAAAACAAATTTTTCTTGTGTCAGCTCACAAATAATCCGTTCGAATTTTTCTTCTTTAATCGTTTCTTTTTCAATCGAAAACACAATTTGCAAACGATCAGTCAACTCTTTTTTTAGTGATTCCGGGAAACTTTCATCAATGACGATTTCCTTTGCCGCCAATGCTGTCACTTCATTAATCACATCCTGGAAAGAATTCAGTAGCGTGACTTTATTTTCCCCTGTTGATAAATCGGCAAAAGCAAAACCAAATGTTTCATCCTCAAACATCGTCACACTTGTCACATAGTTGTTTTCCTTCTCATCAATGCCTCTTCCCTGCATCAACGTCCCTGGCGTAATGAGCTGGACAACTTCACGTTTCACTACACCCTTGGCTTGGCTCGGATCTTCTACTTGCTCACAAATAGCTACTTTATATCCTTTTTCAATCAGTGTATCTATATAATTAGAAGCCGAATGATATGGGATACCACACATCGGGATTTTTTCTTCTGCTCCTCCCGCTCGGCTCGTCAAAGTAATTTCTAGTTCTTGCGACGCTTTTACGGCATCTTCAAAAAACATTTCGTAAAAATCGCCTAGGCGAAAAAATAAAAAGGCATCTTGGTAATCTGCCTTCACTTGTAAGTATTGCATAATCATTGGCGTGTACGTGGCCATCTGTCTTCAAAACCTTTCCAATCAAAGAATTATCAACACATATTATACCATATCATCTGTAAGTAGTTATTCTGAAAAAAGAGAAGCCAAGAATTAATATTAGGTTGCCGAGAAACCTTATTTTCAACACAGTCCCTTCAGACTGATTTGAAAACGTTCGTCAGTCGAGAGGATGCCCGACCGACGAATACCAATTAAAAGAACGTAAACTAAAAACGTCGCGTCCATGCGACAATGCTTATATGATATACTTCCTGTTCACCTCGTGAACGGACGAGCCGGGCCAGCAACGAAGAAGGCAAACATTTTTCAACAGTCTACATCCATTTCCTTCATAAGAAAAACTAGGAAGTCACCCTCCCTAGCTTTGGTGTTATTTGCTTTCCTCATATTCAACAATGAATTCAGGATTGATATTTTCAAATTCTTCGTCGTCTACATCACTAAACCAACCATCATCGTCACTAAAGCCACTTGGACTTAATGTAACAATTACTCTTGTCTCACCAATAACTTCTACAAAAAATTCTTTTTCTACTTCCACTTCAATTTCTTGACCACCTTGTTTAATACGTGCCTCTATGCAATTTGGCTGTTGGATGACTTTCACGACGATTTCCCGATCATCGTTGTAATCTGGATCTCTATATCGTAATTGTACTTCATCTGTGTATTGAACTTTTTCCGTTTTCACACCTGTTTTCGTATTTTTATTGTACGAATACCAAACGCTCACATCAAAGCTCCCACTTATCTGAACCTTTTTACCCACTTTTTTCGCTGTATAATGATGATTGATAATCCAACAACCAAGAATGCTAGAAGGATGATGTTCAGGGCATGTGGTTTCAACGGACTTGGTGAATTTCCGTCCCTTTGCCACCACCGCCTTTGTAATGATTTCTCTATATTGTGACATGCAGCGAACCCTCCTCACTCATTTTCATTTCATCCTATGCGGGTTATTAAACTAGTGTGAATGGTAATTATTTTATAATATTGTTAGGCATTTTTATAATTCATTGTATGCATGAAGTAAAGGTAAGTGCTTTTCCCCATCCTTATCAATAAAATAAAAAAGTAGCCGGAAAGCTTGTTTATCACAAACTTTCCAGCTACCATTCCTTTTACGAACAACCTTTGCTCGTATTATGTCTTACTTGCGAACCTGTTTCACCGCGGAGAATGTCCCCGTCCGTTGACTCGATAATGATGTTTGTAACTTTGTTAGAGATAGCAGAAGAAACCATTTGCAGAAGTTCATTAACTTCCCCTTGAGATTGTTTGAACTCTTGAACGACCGGAATTTCATTAATTTCACTTTCCACTGTATCAATACGTTCCTGTACTTGCTTATAAGCACGTTCTTTTCCGTAATGCTCAAAGTTGATTGATTGTTTTTGCAAACTTTTCAAGCTCGCAATCAATTCACGAACTCGCTTGTTTTCATGAATTTGTGCTTCCGCTTTTTTAAAGAACTCCACTTCTTCTGTTGCTGCAATCATTTCTGCCAATTCTTCTGCTTTTTTAATAAGATCGTCTTTTGAATAAATTGCCACCTTATTTCACCTCTATTGTTTGTTCCACCATTTCTCCGTTTAGTGACCATGTTTTTGTATCTGTAATTCGCACTTTTACAAGCGTTCCAATCGCAGATTTTGGTCCGATGAAGTTTACCAGCTTGCTTTTCGTTGTATACCCAGCTAAAACATCTGGATTATTCTTACTTTCCCCTTCAACTAACACTTCAACTATTTGACCCTTATATTGTTTCATCTTCTCAAGTGATAGTTCTTTTACAACATCGTTCAAACGTTGTAAGCGTTCTTTCTTCACTTCCATAGGAACGTTGTCAACCATCTTAGCCGCTGGAGTTCCTTCACGTGGTGAGTAAATAAATGTATATGCAGAATCATACCCTACTTCACGGTATAATGAAAGCGTTTCTTCGAATTGTTCATCCGTTTCATTAGGATATCCAACTATAATATCAGTTGTTAAAGACACATTTGGAATAGCCGCTTTAATTTTTCTTACTAATTCCAAATATTGCTCACGATTATATTTACGAGCCATAATCTTTAAGACATCCGAGCTCCCTGATTGAACCGGCAAATGAATGTGATCGACTAAGTTTCCGCCTTTCGCCAACACTTCGATCAAATAATCGTCAAAGTCACGAGGATGACTTGTTGTAAAACGGACACGCGGAATATCGATTTTACGCATTTCATCCATTAAATCCCCAAGACCATACTCGATGTCTTCAAAATCTTTACCGTACGCATTAACGTTTTGACCTAGAAGCGTGATTTCTTTATATCCTTGAGCAGCTAAATGACGCACTTCTTGAATGATATCTTCCGGACGGCGACTTCGCTCCTTACCTCTCGTAAACGGAACGATACAATACGTACAGAATTTATCGCAGCCGTACATAATATTAACCCAAGCCTTAATATTGCCTTTTCGGATTTTTGGAAGGTTCTCAATAATATCCCCTTCTTTTGACCATACTTCAATAACCATTTCTTTTGACATATAAGCTTCTTGAAGAATGTTTGGCAATCGATGAATATTATGTGTACCGAAAACCATATCAACAAATTGATGTTTTTGTAGAATACGATTTACAACAGACTCTTCCTGAGACATACACCCACATATCCCAACAAGCAGATCCGGCTTACTCAGTTTAAGAGGCTTTAAATGACCAAGTTCACCAAACACACGATTTTCTGCATTTTCACGAATAGCACATGTATTTAACAGAATGACGTTCGCTTCCTGCACATCATCAGTCGGTTCATAACCTAAAGCCATGAAAATACCCGCCATTACTTCTGTATCATGTTCATTCATTTGACAACCATATGTGCGAATCAGGAATTTTCGTCCTTGCCCCATTCCTTTGAACTCTTCCGAAATCGAAAAGTCATTATGATATTGGACGGCTTCTTTACCACGTTTTTTCGCTTCTTTTAACGACGGCGCTTCGTACGTTTTTTCAAAGTATTTACTGTAATCCTTTTCGGATTTTTTGTCCGATGGATTTTTCGATTTTATTTGCTGAGATTGTACACGTTGTTCTTCATTCATACGCTTTTCCCCTTTCTTTCCTTTACTATTATTAAAAGATAAAACGTATTTTAGTTATGGATATAAAACATTTCATACTATCAGTGAACTTCTTTTATGAACCTTCTTGCTTTATACACATTACAATAGTATAAAGCTTTTGAACCTAATTAACAACAACGGATACACGTGCTTACATAAACAAAAACGCAAGTGCGTACATTAAACGATGATTGTTCTTCATTCACATGATGAACGACAATTTGAAATTTCCTCTGCCTATTTTCCTGCTTTTAGGTAATAGCCTTTCCAACATGTCCTATATTTACATATCTTACATTGAACCTAAATTTAAAGGAGTGTTTTAAATGGGCAGAAACAACAATAATAATGAAAGCCGCAACAGAAATGAAAGCCGAGACAGAGATCGAGACAGAGACAGAGACAGA
>JBJEFL010000001.1:0-28539 GCA_051873995.1 Bacillus sp. (in: firmicutes) | reverse complement strand
AGAAGAAGATGTTGTTGCAACCGCTGCTGTGGTTTTGGCTTTGGTGGCTTTGGTGGCTTTTGCTGATAAAATAGAACCCATTTCTGTCTGAGCTCCGTTGCATGAGAACAAAGCATCCAAACAAAAGAAAAGACGCACTATGCAACAAAGCAGGACGTCGATGCTAGCTTGTTCAAAACGAACAACAACATAGCAATTTTGCAAGAAAGACTCAAGCGCCCGTCTAGCGACGTATGAAGCTCTCAGGATGGGGCACAACGACGAAGACATAAGGACGTGGCGCCCTTAGTCGTTGTTCCTTACTATCCGACTTGAGATCAAGGAAACACGAAGAACGAAATAATTCGATGTTGACTTATCGTATGGAGAAGGCGAAGTACATTAGGCGTTGGGATGTCGGAGCTAGACAGTTATCAAAGGTTACAATTATACACTTTCTTACTTTTATGAACAAAAAAGAGAGAGTCTTGATTAACTCAATTCTCTCTCTCTTTCTTTACATAAATTCTTTTAATAGTTTATCGAAATCTTCTTGCTCTAATTCAAGCTTTGACTGAGATAACGGTGTTTCTGCATAACCTTTTGCCAGCTCTTGATATGACTTTCGTTCTTTATCTTGATAAATAATTCCAGTCACCAAGCCATTATGCTTCATTAAAGTTTGCATCGCTAACTCACGATTAGATGCATCGTATCCTTCAATCGTTGATAATTTCGTTAAGTTTTCTTTAAACCAATCGTACGTATTAATCTTATTATACGTTACGCAAGGGCTAAATACATTAATCAACGAGAAGCCTTTATGATTGATGCCTGCTTCAATAATACTTGTTAAATCTTTCAAATCCGTGGAAAAGCTTTGGGCAACAAACGTAGCGCCTACTGTCAATGCCGTTTCCATCGGAGAAAGAGCAGGCTCAATCGATCCTTGTGGTGTCGATTTTGTTTTAAAACCCGCTCCGGATCGTGGTGAAGTTTGCCCTTTTGTTAACCCATAAATCTGATTATCCATGACAATATAAGTTACATCAATATTTCTACGGATTGCATGAATCGTATGCCCCATTCCAATGGCAAATCCATCTCCATCTCCACCAGAGGCAATAACCGTCAAATCACGGTTAGCCATTTTTACTCCTTGAGCAATCGGCAAAGATCTACCATGAATGCTGTGGAATCCATAGGATTTGATATAACCCGATATACGACCGGAACATCCGATTCCAGAAATAACAGCTAATTGATCCGGTTCCAGTCCAGCATTTGCCGCAGCACGCTGAATGGCAGCCTGTACAGAAAAATCTCCACATCCTGGACACCAGTTAGGTTTTACATCATTACGAAAATCTTTAAATGTAGCCATATTTAGAACAACTCCTTGCATTTTGAATGAATTTCATGTGGCAAGAACGGATTACCGTCGTATTTTAAGATGCTCTTTATTTTTTCAATATGACCGACATTCATTTTGATGATATTGGCTAACTGTCCGGTAGCATTATTTTCTACTACCACCACTTTTTTCGCAGATTGAACTAAAGGTAACATTTCATCCAATGGGAACGGATGAATCAAGCGCATATGAGCATGATTAACTTTAATTCCTTCTGCTTCAAGTCTCGCCATACCCTCTTCGATTACTCCACGTGTAGAATTAAATCCTACAATCAATAAATCGGCTTCGTCGTGTTTTACGTTTTTATACACTGGTGTTGGGAAAGAAAGATTTTGAATTTTTCTCATACGTTTATCCATTTGAGAAATACGGTTAGAAGCTGCCTCTGAAGGTTTACCTGTTTCATCATGTTCAACTCCAGTAACATGGTGAATACCATTCTTCATTCCTGGAATTACACGAGGAGAAACGCCATCTTCAGTCACTTCATAACGTTTGAAGTATCCTTCTGATTCAGTGATTTCATCTTGAACCAATTTACCACGGCGAATTTCCACTTTATTCAAATCTAGAGGCTGTACAGTTTGTTTACCTAATGATAATTGAAGATCTGTTAATAGAATGACAGGAACTTGATACTCTTCTGCAAGATTGAACGCTTCCGCTGAATCATAGAATGCTTCTTCTACTGTACTTGGAGCCATTACAATCTTTGGAATTTCCCCATGTGTGCCATAGATCATAGCCATTAAATCAGATTGCTCTTGTTTTGTCGGAAGACCTGTTGAAGGACCGCCCCTTTGTGTATCCACTACTACTAGTGGCGTTTCAGTCATTCCTGAAAGACCAATTGCTTCCATCTTCAATGATAATCCAGGACCTGCAGATGCTGTAAGTGTCCTTACCCCTGCATAATTTGCTCCGATTGCCATCGTTACAGCCGCAATTTCATCCTCTGTTTGAATGACAGTGCCTCCAAAGGCAGGCAGTTTTTTGATTAAATATTCCATAATTTCTGAAGCTGGTGTAATTGGGTAAGCAGCCATAAAACGGCATCCACCTGCTAGCGCTCCTAATGCGATAGCATCATTTCCAATCATAAATAGACGTTTTTGACCATCGCCTTTCGCTAAATGCAATGTTCCTTCATAATCAGCCAATTGTTCCTTCATATAATCGTATCCTGCTTTAATTGCAGCTACGTTTTTCTGAACAACTTGCTCCCCTTTACGCCCAAAAATCTCTTCTACAACAGCATCAAATTCAGCAATATCAATATTTAAAATAGCACATGACGCACCAACCGCAACCATGTTCTTCATTAATGAAGTTCCTAGTTCAGTAGCAATTTCCGTAAATGGCACACTGTACATGACGGCTTGCGTATCTTCTGGACATTGTGGCTTCATTTTAGAATCGGCGATGATAATCCCTTTATCATGCAATTCTTTGTAATTTACATCAATAGTTTCTTGGTCGAATGCAACAAGAATATCTAAGTCATCAGATACCGCTTGAGTCGGTATTGTACTAACACGAATTTTATTATTCGTGTGACCGCCTTTTATTCGTGAAGAAAAGTGACGGTATCCATACAAATAATAACCTAAACGATTAAGGGCAATACAGAAAATTTCCCCTGTACTTTCAATCCCTTCCCCTTGTTGTCCGCCAACTTTCCATGAAAGTTGATTGATCATTTTTCTTACACCCCTTTTGTCGCACTGTAAGTGAAGCTTTAAAGTAATTCCCCTTTTTACTTACATTTAAAATTTTCTCGTTAATCAAAATATTAAAAATGTACTAAACGCTTTAATTCTAAACCCTTCCCTATAAAAAAAGCAACCAAATATTACTAGGAATTGTCTAAATTTTTTTTTATTTATTTCCCATAAAAATAAATCCAAGTATTCTTCTTCTATAAGTATGGATATTTTATTATATTACAATAATTTTTATACACTATCCCTTCTACTTGCTCCTGTGAAAAATGTTTCAATAACTCTTCAATGAAAGAAGGATAGTCAGCGAATGAGTGTAAGCCTTCAACATGATTGACAATCCCATCAAAGTCGGAACCCAGTGCGACGTTTCGCTCTCCTCCTAGTGAGAAAATATGGTCAATATGTTTAATAACATCTGATATAGTAGCCTCATTACCAACTGATAAAAATTGAGGAACAAAGGTAATGCCAATCAATGAATTTCTTTTTAATAACGCTTGGATTTGTTGATCAGTTAAATTTCGCGGATGGTCACATATGCTCCTACAATTGGAATGCGACGCGAATAGTCGCCCACCCACTTCACAACAGTCCCAAAAACCAGCTTCATTTAGATGGGAAAGATCCACTAAAATATTCTCTTGTTTCAACCAATTCACCAAATATTTCCCTTTTCGAGACAAACCTGCATTCCGCTGTTCTAGTGCACCGTCCGCAAATTCATTCGCATAATTCCACGTTAGTCCCACAGCTGAAACTCCAAGACGGACCAACGTTTGTAACTTCATTAAATCTCCTTGAATACAATCGCACCCCTCCAACGATAACACCGCTCCTATTTCACCTTGTTTCAAGTCCAAATAATGCTCGGGAGTTTTCACCAGCTTCATATAAGGTATTGAAATAATATTCTTATAAAATAAATCAACCATCACCAAAGCAGCCTCAAAACGAAAGGAAGGATGAATATCCTCCGGTATGTAAATAGCAAAATATTGCAACTTACTCTTTACGGCACGTAAATAGGTTGCATTTACATCCAAAAGTGGGCTATCAATAAATGAAATAGCACGATTTTGAAACATTTTCATTAAAGCATCACAATGTAAATCTACAACATGCATATTCCATTCCCTCTTCCTAAAGAAGTTATCCAATAATACATGAAGAAAAAGCCTGTATGCACTTTGGCATTCAGGCTTTTTTTCTCAACCATTAACGAGGTTCCACGATGAGTTTAATAGCCGTTCTTTCTTCCCCATCAATTAATATATCTGTAAAAGCAGGAACACAGATTAAGTCCACTCCACTAGGTGCAACAAATCCTCTTGCAATTGCTACTGCCTTAACGGCTTGGTTTAACGCCCCTGCGCCGATAGCTTGAATTTCGGCCGCTCCTCTTTCGCGTAGAACACCCGCAAGTGCGCCGGCTACAGAATTGGGATTAGATTTTGCTGAAACCTTTAATATTTCCATTCCTAGCTCCTCCTTGTGTTATTGCTTCTTCATCGATTATCGATGACATGACAAGTATTATTACTTTCATAGCTACTATATTCTTTCTTCAACAACGATATGACAATTTTTAAAAAACGGGCTAGCCGTTTTTCTTAAATACACGTCGTTTTGGATTGAGAACACAGTAAGCGAACATCGGAGATCGTAACACAGCAAACAAAGTAATGAGCACCGAAGCTAGACCACTATCAAAGCTTGAAATGAGCTTTATTCTTTAAATAAGGCTGTTTTCTAAAAGAGTGTGTTTTTAAATAAACTTTGAGGACTAAATACAGTTGATAAAAAGGTTTGTTGGAGCAAAAGATGCGAAATTCCTGCGGAGCAGTGGGACAGATGAGACCTACATTACGCCATGCTCCAAGGAGACTTACAACCTGCCTCGTGGAAAACGAGCATCCTAGAGTAAAATACGCACTACTTGTTCATAAGTAACAAGATTGGCGAAAACATCCTTAGATAAAGAATCTGGTTATATATAACTATTAATATTTGTGAAATTGACTACATTTCGCCTTCGTGTAGTTCAAAATTCACACTGAGATGTAACCATGCATATACAAAAAACTGTCTCTGTTTGAATGAAAAGAGACAGTTTTTCATCTATTTATTCATGAAATTGATTATCTTCATTAATAAGAATTGGTTCAATTTTCTTCGCCTTACCAGTTGCCTCATCTAGTTCAATGATGACAGCACTCAACTGTTTTCTTCCTTCTTTTGGTACAGTAAAACGAGCCGGCAAGCTATTTAAGAATTTCTGAATGATCGGCTCTCTTGTCATACCAAGAATACCGTCATATGGTCCAGTCATACCTACATCTGTCAAATAGGCAGTACCTTTAGGCAGAATACGATTATCCGCGGTTTGAACATGGGTATGTGTTCCTACAACAGCAGTTACTTTTCCATCAAGAAACCAGCCCATCGCTTGTTTTTCACTAGTTGTTTCCGCATGAAAATCAACAAAAATAATCGGCGTTACTTTCCTTGCTTCTTCAACTAGCTTTTCAGCTTTCTCAAAAGGACAATCAAGCGGTGCCATAAATGTTCTTCCTTGCAGATTAATGACAGCTACTTGCAGGGCATTCCAACGAATGAAAGTCATCCCTTGCCCAGGTGTACCTTCCGGAAAATTTGCTGGTCGTACTAAGTTTTTGGCATCATCGATAAATTCGAAGATTTCTTTATGATCCCATGCATGATTCCCCAGCGTCACTGCATTAGCACCGTTCTCTAAAAATTGTCGGTAGATTTTTTCGGTAATCCCTCTTCCCGCTGCGGCATTTTCACCATTAATAATCACTATATGCGGTTTATATTTATCCTTTAGTTTAGGCAAATATTCTTGAACCATCTCTCTTCCTGGTGAACCTACTACATCTCCAACAAATAATATTTTCATTTCGCTACACTTCCTATTATCTCTTTAAATTACGTACATGCATTATATCATACTTCATTTGTTTCACTGACTGCTTCTTAAGAAAAGTCTCTTCGGAAGTTTTTTCATCCAATCAACTCAAATGATATTCCGCCTATTCTTCCTTACAACTTAAAATGCCCTAAAAAAGAAAAAGCCGCCCAAAAGTATTCGTTTTGGGCAGCCTTTTCTTATATTATTTAGCATATTCAACTGCTCGTGTTTCACGAATTACGGTTACTTTAATATGACCAGGATAATCTAATTCTTTCTCGATGCGTTTACGAATATCTCTCGCTAAACGATGAGCTTCAAGATCATCGATTTGCTCTGGTTTCACCATAATGCGTACTTCACGACCTGCTTGAATGGCAAAAGATTTTTCTACACCATCGTAGGATTCTGAAATTTCTTCCAGTTTTTCTAAGCGACGAATGTAATTTTCCAACGTTTCACTTCTTGCACCCGGTCTAGCAGCAGAAAGTGCATCCGCTGCAGCAACGAGAACCGCAATAATCGATGTCGGTTCTGTATCGCCATGATGTGAGGCAATACTATTAATCACGACTGGATGTTCCTTGTACTTCGTAGCCAATTCAACACCAATCTCTACATGACTACCTTCCACTTCATGGTCAATCGCTTTCCCGATATCATGTAACAAGCCAGCTCGTTTCGCAAGTGCTACATCTTCACCAAGTTCTGCAGCTAACAATCCTGACAAGAATGCTACTTCCATTGAATGTTTCAACACATTTTGACCGTAGCTTGTACGGAATTTCAAACGGCCAAGAATCTTGATTAAATCTGGATGCAGTCCGTGAACACCGACTTCAAACGTTGTTTGCTCTCCAATTTCACGAATATGTTCATCCACTTCACGCCTTGCTTTATCCACCATTTCTTCAATTCGAGCCGGATGGATACGACCGTCTTGTACTAATTTTTCTAATGCCAGTCTTGCTGTTTCACGTCTAATTGGATCAAAGCCCGACAATATAACCGCTTCAGGAGTATCATCAATAATTAAATCTATACCAGTAAGCGTCTCAAGCGTTCTAATGTTTCGACCTTCTCGACCAATGATACGACCTTTCATTTCATCATTCGGCAGTGTAACAACCGATACGGTCGTTTCCGCCACGTGATCGGCAGCACATCGTTGAATAGCAAGTGAAAGAACTTCTTTCGCCTTTTTATCAGCTTCTTCTTTCGCACGGCTTTCATTTTCTTTAATCATTATAGCAATATCATGAGAAAGTTCATTTTCAACACGGTCAAGAATAATGGATTTCGCTTCTTCTTTCGTCAAACTAGAAATCCGCTCCAATTCCATTTGTTGTAAACGAACCATTTCCTCCACTTTGCTTTCCTTGTCTTCAATATGCTGTTGTCTTTGGTTAAGAGAATGATCTTTTTTCTCTAAAAGTGACTCACGTTTATCTAACGTTTCAGCTTTTCGATCAAGATTTTCTTCTTTTTGCAATAATCGATTTTCTTGTTTTTGTAACTCAGATCTTCGTTCACGAATTTCATGTTCTGCATCCGTACGAAGTTTGTGAATTTCGTCTTTTGCTTCCAATAGGGCTTCTTTTTTAATCGCTTCACTCTCACGAATTCCATCTTCAATGATACGTTCAGCTTCACTCTTTGCCCCTGCTACTTTGTTTTTCTCAATTGTCTTAAGAACATAGTAACCAACAACTGCACCGACGAACAGAGCAAGCAAAATGGAGATGATGATTATAATGAGTTCCATCTTTTCACCTCCTCTTGCTATTAAATACTTTTAATCATTTCATGTCGGAACGTACATTGCTTTTCCAATTCAATATACACCGATTAGTCTTTTTACAAATGGTTAAATTTGAAAAAATGTAAAATATACATATTAATTGTATAGTCGCCTAATTTCATTGTCAAGAGTTTGTCCCTTTACACACATGAATTTTCAGACATTATTCCCACTACATTTCAACTAAGACGCCATTTTTTCTTTTTCCCCTTATTTCATCATACACTAAAATATTCAATTACTGAAATAAGATTAGCATCTTTTGCATCATAAACCGTTATTTCTATCAAAAAGAGCCCAGCAGTTCACATTATGCTGAGCTCTTCTTTCATAAAATGTTTATTCATCAACAAATTCCAATTGTCCTTCTTCCTCGTGATTCTCTGGCGCGATATGCTCTCCATCTAAATTGTAATGATCACGAATTTTTTGCATGATTTCTAATCGAATTGCCTCATTTTCTTTCAAGAATAGTTTGGCATTTTCTCGACCTTGTCCAAGACGCTCATCATTATACGAATACCAAGCACCACTCTTAAGGACAATATCCAGATCCGAAGCCATGTCGATGATTTCCCCTTCGCTGGAAATCCCTTCTCCATACATGATATCTACTTCAGCTACTCGGAATGGAGGAGCAACCTTGTTTTTTACAATTTTAATTTTTGTCTTATTACCAACGATATCATTACCTTGTTTCAATTGTTCTGCACGACGTACTTCAAGACGAACAGAAGAATAGAATTTCAGTGCTCTACCACCTGGCGTAGTTTCCGGGTTTCCAAACATAACGCCCACTTTTTCACGAATTTGGTTAATAAAAATAGCAATGGTATTAGATTTATTAATCGCACCCGATAACTTACGTAAGGCTTGAGACATTAATCGCGCTTGTAAACCAACATGCGAATCACCCATGTCACCTTCAATTTCCGCTTTGGGTACTAAAGCAGCAACAGAGTCAATTACGATGATATCAATTGCACCACTTCGTACAAGTGCTTCTGCAATTTCCAATGCCTGTTCCCCAGTATCTGGCTGTGACAATAATAATTCATCAATATTAACACCAAGATTTTGTGCGTATACAGGGTCCAACGCATGCTCGGCATCAATAAACGCTGCTTGTCCGCCATTCGCTTGCACTGAAGCAATCGCATGAAGGGCAACAGTTGTTTTACCAGAACTTTCTGGCCCGTACACTTCAATAATTCGTCCACGAGGGTATCCACCCACTCCTAGAGCCACGTCCAACGCGATAGAGCCGCTAGGTACTGTCGAAATTCTGCGATCCGATTGTTCACCTAACTTCATAATCGAACCTTTACCGAACTGTTTCTCAATTTGCTTTAACGCCATTTCCAATGCTGCTTGACGATCACTCACTCGAGTTCCCCCTTTAATATTCAATCAAATTCAATCTATGTGTCATCAAAAGCTATCTGCTTTTATTTCTTATATAACTATATTCAATATATACTGTTTCAACTCGTTTGACAAGTAAAAAAGCGAACATTTATTCGTTTTTTGTTTTGATATTTCTCTCTATACTTCCATTTTCTCCTATGCATTTCGGAGAAATCACCCGAAAATTTAGGTCATTATAATAGTTTGTTAAAAAATTCAATAGAAATCAACCCACAAAAGAAAATTACCGAACGAGAAGTTCTTACCACTAAAACGTTAAAAAGAGATGACCTTGTTGGACATCTCCTCTGTTAATAATTTAAGAAAACTAATATCGTATATTATATGAGTGATTTCATCCTTATTCATACTTACTAGTTTAATAGATGACGCAATATTAATGAACAGCCATTTTTCACACTGCGTATTCTGTTCTGTTCACGACTACCTCCTAGCTGTAGCTTGAAAGCCTTTGAACCAAATTGTTCACTCGATAAACCAATAAACACAGTCCCTGCCGGATGTCCTTCTAACTCGTCCGGGCCGGCAACTCCTGTAAAGCTGACCCCAATGTCCGCTTGAAACAATAGGCGAGCTTGCTCAGCCATTTCAATCGCACATTGCTCACTGACCGCACCTTCAACAGCCAACGTTTCTTCTTTGACATGCAAAATATTCGCTTTCACTTCATTAGAATAGCTGACGAGTCCACCTTTAAATACATGACTAGCCCCAGGAATACTTGTTATTTGCTCTTGAAACATTCCGCCCGTCAAACTTTCCGCACTCGTAATCGTAAGATTTCTTGCAGCGAGTTTTTTAACGAGCTCTTGCATAAGGGAGGTATCATCAATACCGTAGCAAAACTGTCCGACACGTTCATTAATTTTCTGCTGCATTTCATCGATCATTCTTTCCGCTGCCTCCGCATCGGCATGTTTAGCCGTGATACGCAATGTCACTTCGGCATCAGCGGCTAACGGTGCAATGGTCGGATTGCTTTGCTTTTCCAATAAATCTTCAATCTGAGATTCTAAAGCCGCTTCGCCAATACCAAAATAACGTAGGACACGCGAATGAATTTTTTCTACATGGTTCATTTTATCCAAAACAGCTCGTGACCCGTACTTGGCAAACATAGGCTCCATTTCTTTTGGAGGACCTGGTAAAAGCATATACGCATGAGTCGATGTAGAATAAAACATTCCTGGTGCCATTCCATGGTCATTCGGTAAAACACGTGCGCCCTCCAATACTAGCGCTTGCTTTTTATTATTTTCGGTTAAAACACGACCAGATTTTTCAAAATACGATTGAATACCAGATAAGGCCGCCTCATCCATTACGAGTTCCTTCTGAAGATGCAAGGAAATAGTTTCCTTTGTTAAATCATCTTTCGTAGGGCCCAATCCACCAGTTAAAATAATTAATTGTGAACGTTTTTCCGCTATTTCCAGCGTATGTTTCAACCGTACCGGGTTATCTCCGACAACAGTGTGAAAATAAACATTTACCCCTATTTCAGCAAGTTGCTGTGACAAAAAACGTGCATTACTATTTACAATTTGCCCTAACAACAATTCCGAACCGACCGCAATGATTTCCGCGTTCATACCCATCTCTCCAATTTTTTATTTTGAATTTTTAAATACATCTTTGTTTTTCGCAAAATAGTCACATCCAGACCAAATTGTGAAAATCATCGCCACCCAAAGCGCAATATCCGCAAACGGAAAATCAATTAATGCAAATGGCAAGTTGTTCAATAATAGAGCCGCAATCGCAATGATTTGCGTCCATGTCTTAATTTTCCCCAACATATTCGCTGCAACAACTTCGCCTGTCCCAGCCAAAATTAAGCGTAATCCAGTTACTGCAAATTCACGACTAATAATAATGATAACAATCCAAGATGGGGCTGCACCCATTTCGACTAATACAATCAAAGCGGCACTTACAAGCAACTTATCTGCTAATGGATCCAAAAATTTCCCTAAATTTGTGACAAGGTTATATTTCCGCGCATAATGGCCATCAATCCAATCCGTCACAGAAGCAAGGATGAAAATAGCAGCACCGACTAGGTCAGCCACTTTAATCGAAATATCACCAACAGTCACACTTCCCCACCCAAAATCGACTAGCATGACGATAAGGAACAACGGTATTAAACAAATTCTTGATACGGTAATTTTATTAGGTAAATTCAACGTAAAAACCTCCAGATGAAAACGTCTATTATTTATTTTTCAGACTATACTAAATGACAGTGCTGGTAATGGTTTCGAAATGAATGAAAACAGCTTTACTCAGTTGTCACAGTAGCCTATTTTATAAAGCTCAAACAATCATTATGTATTATGCAAAAAACGCCCTATTCGTAAGGAAGCACTTCTTTCAACAGAGATTTGTCTTTATATCTCTAATTACGCAAACATGTACATGATGGCAAACTGGAAATAGAGGGCACAAAAGAGAATCTCGATTGTTGCCCCCTATTGTCGACTCATTATTCCGTCTCACTCTTATCATCTTGCACGTATTTTATCGTAATTTTTTGAGTGACCTGTTCGCTAGGAGATACTTCATATTCCAACAATTTTCCGTTAACATAAATTTCGGTTTGTGCAGCATTACCGATGTTCAGTAATACTTCTTCCTGACCTGATAAATCCTGTTCTTCCGTTTCCTGACCATCTGCTAATGCTTGTTGAAATAAGTAAGATCCATTAGAATCAACAACACCTACCCAAGCACTGCCAGTTGAAACAAATTTCACCTTAAATTCATCACTATTTTTCAATTCATAAGTTGTATTTTTGCCGGATGATTCAACGACCGTAAGTTCTGAAGCTGTTTGCTCTTTCTCCTGCTCTTTATCGTCAGTATTTTTTTCATCCTCTTTTTCAGTTACCTCGGCACTCTCTTCATTACTTGCCTCATCGCCACTATTCAATGGTGAATCTTCATTTTCTTCAATTTTCACTAATTCGCTGCCTGTATCATTTTTATTCGATTCAGCCGGGCTGATATTTTTAGAAATGAGCACCCACGCTAATACAGCAGCCCCTAGTATGAAAACAGCCACCAATACTTTCGGAAGAACATCAATAAATTTAGAATGTGCAGGCGAAACCGTCTTTTTCGCTTGTACTCTAGATAACTGCTCCGTCCCCTCTTCATGATGAACAGACGGTATTTCATTCTTAAACTGTTCAAACACTTCTTCCGGCTCTAATCCAACTGCTTCCGCATATTGTTTAATAAAAGCACGTACATAAAACTTTCCTGGCATCATTTCATAGTTGCCATTTTCAATACCTACTAAATAGCGCTTTTGGATTTTTGTGATGTTTTGCAAATCATCTAAACTTAATCCCTTTTTTTCACGCGCCTCTTTCAAAGTAGCTCCTAATTCACTCACTCTAACACCTTCTATACTTTAGAAATCAAAGGACCCAAAATCAGATCCACCAAATAATGAATTGTTTTTCTCCAGAATTTCGTATGTAATCTCTTCATCTGGATCATTTCGTAATTCAATAATATAATCGAAGTCATCCATCGTGTATTCAGAATTTTGCACGAACGCATCAGGATGTTCAATGACTTTCACTGCATCAAGTCTGACAATTTCCCGGACAAGTTGCCAATGTTTTTCGTTGGAGCTTCTTGTCGAAACAATCCCATCTATAATAAAAAGATTCTCTTTGTTATACTCATCTTGAATAAGTTGACTTCTGATTGTTTGCTTCAACAAAGTGGATGAAACAAATAACCATCTTTTATTTGCACAAACACTAGCCGCTACAATAGATTCTGTTTTTCCGACCCGTGGCATTCCACGAATTCCAATCATTTTATGACCGTCCATCTTGAATAATTCCGCCATAAAGTCGACTAATAATCCTAATTCATTGCGAACGAATCGAAACGTCTTCTTATCATCTGCATCTCTATGTATATAACGTCCATGTCGTACAGCTAAACGATCGAGTAACGTAGGTTCCCTAAGCTTTATTACTTTTATCGTGTCCATTGTCGATAATATTGATTCTAAACGCTCAATATTTTTGGAATCCTTAGCCTTTAACAATAATCCCCTACGTCCTTCATCTACCCCGTTGATGGTGACGATATTAATGGATAACATACCGAGTAGCGAGGAAATATCTCCTAATAAACCTGGTCGATTCTTTTGAATTTCGTACTCAAAATACCACTCTTTTCGATCCATTGAAAATCCCCCTGCCTCTACGACGTTTTCAACAAAATATCCTAACCTCTATTATAATAAATGATTTACATGTATTATTAAAGGAAAAACGCAATAAAAATAATTATCACATTTTTCTGTCCCTTTCAACATATGACAGTTTCTCCAAATTTTTAGAAAATCTCTTTTCTCAATTCGACTTTCCTAATAATCAATTATGAAGCAACCTTGCGAAATCATCTACACATACCATCCACCATTTACTTTAAGAACATGGCCTGTAATATATGAAGCTTGTTCAGATAACAAATAAACGATGCTATTCGCAATTTCTTCTGGCTGCGCCAATCTTCCTAATGGAATTTCATTAACGATTTCTCGTTTTTCCTCTTCTGTAAAATCTGCAACCATCGGTGTATCCACAATGCCGGGAGACACGGCATTTACTCGGATACCCATTGGAGCCAACTCTTTGCTCAACGCTTTCACATACGCGTTCTGTCCGCCTTTCAGCATACTATATAATACTTCATAAGATGCACCCGTATCACCCCAAATAGATGTCACAGCAACAATGGATGCCAATCTCTTCCCTTTTAATTTCGAAAGTAATTTTTGCACAATCATAAATGGACTAGTTAAATGCAAATGAATCATTTCCTGCATTTCTTCAGGAGATACATCTGTCACTAATCCATAATGCGCTTTACCGCTAATGAACACAATACTGTGCAAAGAGAAAATTTGCGAACAGAGTTGATCTACTCCTTCTACGGTGCTCAAATCGGCACATATAGGCAATATATCTATCTCGTAAGGCTCTAATTGGTTGATTAAATCTCGTATAGCCTGTTTATTTTGATTATAGTGCAGATACAATGAATAACCTTGTTTCGCCAACATCACTGCGGTAGCTTTTCCAATGGCTCCACTCGCTCCAGTTAATAAAACAAATTTCTTTTCCAATTTCCATCCCTCATTACGACTCTCTATTCACATAAAAAAGGTTCGCATTGCGAGCCTTTTTATGTGAATTCATATTAACTTTTATAACTATCTAATCTTACTCCTGTCAAGTTGTCAATAGCTTTTATCATATATCCAGTGCTTTAACATTCCATTTCCCCAAAATATCTACCAAAGTACCGGTTAAGAATAAAAAACAATCATATCCCATAACAATTTCTTTATTGTTTCGGCACCACTTGGCAAACTGTCATTCGCTCTTCTGCTATTAATGTTTCTGCCGCTTTCCGCACGTCGTTAAGCGTAATCCCTTCCAGAACAGAAACAATATCAAATAAGCTTGTATCATGAAACGCATAGCGTGTAAATGAATTAGCAATGTATTCTGGTGAATTTAACGAGCGTAAAAATGCACCGATTTTTTTCTTTTTCGAACGATTTAGCACATCTTCTGATATGGTATCACTCTTCTTAACCTGCAATAAATAGGAAATTATTTTTTCAGCCAATTCATCCGGTTTACTTGTATCGCCACCGATCATCGCAAAACCAAAGGCATTTTCCTCCGTATAATCATAAGAGAATGACCCATCAATCAGTCCCTCTGAATATAACTCTTCATACATGTTCGAGCTTTTGCCAAAAAGGATATCGAGCAAAATATTATTCGTCATTTCACTTTTCAACATGTCAATTCCTTCATGGCCAAGATTTTTCGCTTTCACACCAACCAAACATTTGGATGTTTGAACATTCATCGGTAAAACGGCTTTTTTCTTAAAGACTACTTCCGGCTCCTGCTCAAATTCACGGTTAATTTCCGGTGCATTTTTATATTCTTTCTGATTTTGATTATTTCTGATTAATTCCATTGTTTCAACAGGATCAACTGGACCGACCACAAATAATAGCATGTTGCTTGGATGATAAAATGTTTCATAACATTCATACAACATATCTTTTGTAATGGGTGCAATACTTTCAATGGTTCCGGCAATATCAATTCTGACCGGATGCTTTGCATACATATTGGCAATTGTCCCATAGTAAAGACGCCAATCCGGATTATCATCATACATCGTTATTTCTTGTCCGATGATGCCTTTTTCCTTCTCTACCGTTTGTTCCGTAAAATAAGGCTCTTGCACAAAATTAAGCAGTGTTATTAAATTTTCAGTAAAGTTGGATGTACAAGAAAATAAATACGCTGTACGTGTAAAAGATGTAAAGGCATTGGCAGAAGCACCTTGTTTAGAAAACAATTGAAACACATCACCGTCTTCTTTTTCGAACAATTTATGTTCTAAGAAATGAGCGATGCCATCCGGTACCTTCGTATATTCTTCTTTGCCTAACGGCTGGAACCAATTATCAACTGACCCATACTTCGTTGTAAACGTTGCAAACGTTTTATTGAAACCTTTTTTTGGTAATATATATACATCTAACCCATTTTCTTGTTTTTCATAATATAAGACTTCATCAATTTGAGAATAGGCAATTTCTTTCATCAGTTCGGCACCTCCGTTCCCGTTAAGAAATAAATCGTATCCAATTGGACTTGATTAGCAACTGCAATGATTTCATCTCTCTTTACTTTTTGCACTTCATTGATCCATTCATCAATGGTAATCTTTTTCGGTGCAACGACATTATGATAAAGCACTTCCACCAGGCCTACCGGATGATCAATCGTTTCAAGTAATTGATTTTCAATGACGGCTTTTGTTTGTTCGATAATTTCGTCCGAAAAATCACCTTTTTGCATAGCATCCATCTGTTCCCGGATGATCGTCAACGTTTTGGCATAATTTTCCGATTGAATACCAGACATCACCATCAATAAGCCTTTATGACTTTCAATACGCGAAGCCACATAGTAGGCTAAGCTATTTTTTTCACGCACTTGCATAAATAGCTTCGAATGTGAAAAACCACCGAAAATGCCGTTGAATACTTGTAAGGCATAATACTTGTCATCTCCATAAATGATGCCTGTTCGATACCCTATATTCAACTTGCCTTGTTGCACATCTTGTTGTTCTTTTACTTCTTTCACTTCATCTCGTGCCGGAATGTTTCTGTACGGTTGTTGCTCCGGTTTACGGGCGGTTAAATGCAAATATTTATTACAAATCGCTTCTGCTTGCTTCTCACTTACATCTCCCACAATATAAAGATCCACTTCATCTGTCTCGATGGCATGCTTATAATAGGCATATAAATTATCCGGTGTAATTTGCTCTACCAGTTCCACCGAGCCATTCACTTCCAATCCATACGGTTCGTCCCCACACATTTCCTCCACAAGGCGAATGGAAGAGTACTTCATTTTATCATCATTCAATGATTGAATACGTTGTTTTAATGCACGTTTTTCTTGCTCCACTTCTTTATTGATAAAAGCGTCTTGGTGTAAGTGAGGCTGTAGTAACACTTCCGATAACAGTTCAATTCCTTTTTCCAATAATGGCTCAGAATCGGATAAGAATTTCTCATTGGCAATTTCCAATGTGAAGGTCATAATATGATATTCACCCTTCTTGCTTACATTCACATATAAAGCGGCACCATATAATTCCTCCAAATGAGCACGTAAAGAAGTCGTTGTCGGATAATTCTCCGTACTGCTTTGAAGAACCTGCGGCAGCAATGCACGATATGAGACGGTTTCTTTCGATAGCGGAGCTTTCATTTTCAACACAATACTGTTTGTTTTATATTTTTCCGTTTGAATAATATTCAAGTTGTATCCTTGCTTTTGAATCGTCGTTTGGTTAACTCGGGACATGTCTGAACCCCCTAACAAATATGTATAGACCAGCATTCTCATTTAGTTTTTCTTATTACCTGTGAATTTAAACCTCTATGTTAAATATCTCTTCTCATTCAAGAATAGCATAAGCAATCAACAAATAGCACAAAAAATCCTACACGTATATGTACGCATAGGATTTTTGGAATATGCTTATCTGTTACCTTTAATATATGGCTTACCGGATGCTTTCGGTGCATCTGCACGACCGATGAAGCCTGCTAATGCAACAATCGTTAATACATACGGTAAGATATCTAAATAAACAGATGGAATTTCACTAAAGAACGGCAATGAACCACCAACAACACGTAAACTTTGTGCCAATCCGAAGAATAGTGCAGCACCTAACGCACCGATTGGATGCCATTTACCGAAAATCATAGCGGCAATCGCCATGAAACCTTGACCATTAATTGTTGAATGACTGAAATCATTTGTAACTGTGATTGCGTGAACCGCTCCACCAATACCAGCAAATGCACCAGACAACACAACACCTAAATAACGGATTTTGGTTACATTAACACCCATTGTATCTGCTGCCATTGGGTGTTCCCCAACTGCACGAATACGTAAACCAAATGGTGTTTTGAATAAAACATACCATACAATGAATGGAACTAAGATTGCAAGATAAGAAATTAGATATACATCCGTAAAGAATATTTTACCGACAACCGGAATATCACTTAATAATGGAATATCTATTTTATCGAAACGAACAGAAATACGATCTGTTTGTCCTTTATCATACATTAATTTAACTAAGAATAAACATGCTCCTGTTGCCAAGAAGTTCAGCGCCACACCACTGACTGTTTGATCGGCACGGAATGAAATTGATGCCACCGCATGAAGCAATGAAAACAGCATACCGACTACCATTGCAGCAACAATCGCTAACCAAGGTGTCAATCCACCAAAAGTCGAACCGAATGTTAAGGTAAATACAATCGATGTAAAGGCACCGAACACCATTAAACCTTCAAGACCAATGTTTACAACCCCAGCACGTTCCGAGAACACACCACCGATTGCAGTGAAAATAAGAGGCGCAGCCAAAGCGATCATAGAAGGGATGATAATATGCAAAATATCCACAAAGCTCATTTATTTCGCCCCCTTACGTTTTTTTCTCTCTAAGAACACACGAATGATATAACTTGATGCTACAAAGAAAATAATTAAGGCAATGACGATATCAACGAGCTCATTTGGCACTCCTGCCACGAATGGCATGTTTAATGCACCCATTTTCAGTGCTCCGAACAGCGTTCCGGCAAGAACAACTCCTAGAGCTGTATTCGCTCCTAAAAGTGCCACGGCAATCCCGTCAAATCCAATACCGCTGAATCCTGATTTAATGGATGTATATTCATACGTTCCCAAACCTTCCATTGCACCAGCCAAACCGGCTAAAGCACCTGAAATGACCATGGAAAGAATGATGTTTTTACTAACATTCATCCCTGCATAACGTGAAGCTTCTTCATTATATCCGACAGCTTTCAGTTCATAACCTAATTTTGTCTTCTCTAATAAGTACCACATGAATATTGCACCGATGATGGCAATGATTACACCCCAATGCAATCGTGAATAGTCTGTCATGGCAGATAAAAATTCTGAGCGTAATGATGCTGTTTCAGCAATTTTATCTGTTTTATCTTGATTATCTGTTAATACTTTCAAAATAATATAGTTCGTTATATAAAGAGCCGTGTAGTTCAACATAATCGAAACAATTACTTCGTGTACACGTAATTTTGCTTTCAAAATTCCCGGAATGAAAGCCCATAAGGCACCTGCTGCAGCTGCAGCAATGACTGCTAACGGCAAATGAATGATTTTCGGCAAATCAAATGCAAGACCGACCCATACAGCCGCTAACCATCCCATAATTAATTGACCTTCAACCCCAATATTAAACAAACCAGTTTTGAAAGCAAACGCTACTGCTAAACCGGCTAAAATAAGCGGCGTAGCTTGACGAATTGTTTCCCCAATATTAAATGTATTTCCTACTACACCTTCCAATAGTGCAGAATAACCTAAAATCGGATTGTATCCTGACGCTAACATAATTAGCGCTCCTGCTAGTAAACCTAACAATACGGAGATAATAGGCACTAAAATATTGACCGTACGTTTAGACATGGTTTACGTCCCCCGCTTCCTCTCTGTTGCTACCTGCCATTAATAGACCAAGCTCTTGCTCTGTCGTTTCTTTCGGATCAACAATTGCTACGATTTGCCCTTCATACATTACGGCAATTCTATCACTTACATTCATAATTTCATCTAGTTCGAACGAAACCAATAAAACTGCTTTTCCTTGGTCACGATGATCAATTAAACGCTGATGAATGAATTCGATTGCCCCTACGTCCAATCCACGTGTCGGTTGTGCAGCAATCAATAAGTCCGGATCACGATCTAATTCACGTCCGATAATCGCTTTTTGCTGGTTACCACCAGAAAGGGCACGAGCCAATGTCTTTTCACTCGGTGTACGAACATCGAATTCAGCAATTAATTCTTTTGCTTTTTTCGTAATCGCCTTAAAGTCTAAAATACCATGTTTCGAGTAAGGTTTTTTATAATACGTTTGTAGAACCATATTGAGATCCATCGGATAGTCTAATACTAAACCATGCTTGTGACGGTCTTGAGGAATATGACCTACGCCTGCTTCAGTTACTTTACGAGGCGGGAATTTTGTGATATCCTTATTATTTAACTTTACTGTACCGGAATCAATTTTTCGCAAACCGGTAATCGCTTCAATCAGCTCCGATTGACCATTGCCGTCTACCCCAGCAATACCAACAATTTCACCGGCACGAACAGTTAAATTCAGATTGTTAACCGTTGTAACATGACGCGCGTCTTTCACTGTCAAATTTTCGACTTTCAGTACATCTTGCAACGGCTTTGAATCTACCTTTTCTGTTTTGAAGACCACTTCACGTCCGACCATTAAACTAGCCAAGTCATTTTCATTTGTATCCACAACATTTACCGTACCAATTCCTTGACCTCTTCGGATAACTGTTACACGATGACACACTTCCATAATCTCTTTCAACTTGTGTGTAATTAATATGATAGATTTACCTTCTTTAATAAGTCTTTTCATAATTGCAATTAACTCTGTAATTTCTTGTGGAGTTAATACGGCTGTCGGTTCGTCAAAAATTAAAATATTTGCGCCACGATAAAGCGTTTTTAAAATTTCAACACGTTGCTGCATCCCTACGGAAATATCCGCAATCTTCGCATCTGGATCAACTTGAAGTCCGTATTGTTCAGAAATTTTTCGGATTTCTTCACTAGCTTCTTTCAAATTGATTTTTCCAGCTTTCGTCGGCTCTTTCCCTAAAATGATATTTTCAGTAACAGTTAGAGGATCAACAAGCATAAAGTGTTGGTGAACCATTCCAATTCCTAAGTCGTTTGCAATGTTCGGATTGGTAATTTGCACTTTCTCCCCATTTACTCGGATCTCACCTTTTTCAGGTTGATAAAGACCGAATAGTACATTCATTAAAGTGGATTTACCCGCTCCGTTTTCCCCAAGTAAAGCATGGATTTCACCTTTTTTTACTTGTAGCGTGATATTGTCGTTCGCTACGATGCCAGGGAACTCTTTCCTTATATTGAGCATTTCAATTACATATTCCACTTATGTCTCACTCCCTTTTGTACAGCTTTACGATGTTTATAATTGATGAACATCTTGCTATTTTTTTAAAAAGCAAAGGAAAACTTGTAAGAAGTCATACCTGTCTGAAGTCTTACTACTTACATCCTTTCATTTACGTTTTAAACTAATTAGTATGTAACATTGAAGGAAATTTGTTATAACTATGAAATATTCTACTATAATAGTTCACAGAATCAAATACAATAAATGAAGTTTGTATAGTAAGTTTTTTCTGAATTATCAACAAAATACTGCATTAGGAAATTCCCACAAATAAGGGAATACTCTCGATTTAGTATTCCCTCCATTATTATATATATATTAAAGGTTTATGCCTATTAACTTAACTTAAATCACCAAAATTTCTGCATCTCCAACATATATTTTCCTGCCGAATCATCAGTTCTTGTTCATATGCCTTCATAAAAATGACAGCTAATTGTTGTAATACCCATCACCGCACTTTTTAAACATACCGTTTATTTCTTTTAAAAAGCAAAGGTAAACTTATAAGAAATCTTTCCACTTACAATCTTCCCTTTACGTTTTATTTCCATTCAGCCTATTCCCTCACACTTTATCCAATATTCCCTTAAAGATTCATCCTCTATCATAATTTAGAATAAATACAAAGAATTTGTCAAAAAAATTCACATTTATAAAGGTAAGGGACTGTTCCATTAGTCAGTCTTCTGATTTTTAACAACCTTTTTCTGAACAAGAATGATATATCAGCATTCTTGTTCAGAAAACCTCAGAAAATGTACCTTTTTGAACAGTCCATTATTACATATTTACCAATTAGAAATTCATTTCTTCTAATTCTTTATAAGTTGTTGGAATTTCTACATCTCCAGCTTTAATTTTTTCTGCCCACTCATTAACTGCTGTTACTATTTCTTCAGATAAATGATCGCCAGTCGTTGCAATACCCACAGCTCCATCTTCTAAGCCGTATTCCAGTACTTCTCCGCCTGGGAAATCACCCTCCATTGTTCTAGCCGCTAAGTCTTGAACAGCAATATCTACACGTTTAAGCATTGATGTTAATGTAATATTTAAATCCGTACCAGGCACATTACCTTCTTCATATTGATCAGAGTCTACACCGATTACCCATACATTCGCATCGTTGTCCGCTTGTTTCAATTCTGTTGCAGCCGTAAAGATACCATTACCTGTGCCTCCCGAAGCATGGAAAATGATATCTACTCCTTGCTTGTACATGGAAGTAGCCATTTCTTTACCGATATCCGCTTTATCAAAACCACCAGCATATTGTGAAATTACTTGGATATCTGGATTCACAGACTTAGCCCCCGCAATGAAGCCAACTTCGAATGTATTAATTGTAGGAGAATCAAGACCACCAATGAAACCAATTTTATTCGATTTTGATTGCATTGCGGCGGCTACACCCGCTAAGAAAGACCCTTCTTCTTCTTTAAACGTAATACTTGCCACGTTGTCACCTTCAGCAACTTCGTCTACGATAGCGAACTGAGAATCTGGACGTTGAGCAGCAATATCTTCAATATCTTCTACTAATTTGAAACCTACGCCATAGATAAGATCGAAATCATTACGGACTAATGCATTTAAGTTTGTTGCATAATCAGCATCACTTGTTGATTGCAAGTAATCATAACCATTTATACCTTTTTCCATTTCATGCGCTTCCCCAAATGCTTTGATACCTTCCCATGCAGATTGGTTGAATGACTTATCGTCTACCCCTCCCACATCTGTTACCATCGCTAAAGTGAAATCATCGGAATTAGTGTTCCCCGCACTTTCATTTTTGTTATCATCATTTCCACATGCACCTAAAATAGTTCCTGCCGCAAGAACTAATGATAAAGCCATACCAAACTTACGTTTCTTCATTCTTGTTGTTCTCTCCTTGATTCTTATTGATTATTCTGAAGCTCTTAGTGCCTTTATACCTTTCTCTTTGTTACTCCACAGTTACGTATTAAATAAAGAATATGCTAATCATTTTCAGTATGTAATGTTTAAATATAATTGGATTCATAAAGCTATTCCTCTATTCAATCATTTTACATACATCCCAAAATTCCACTTACCATCTTATGAAGAACTTTATGGATATTTATCACGTAAAGTATCACACTTTATATTTCTACATAATAAATTCGTAACATTATATCTAATATAAATCTCGATAATTACGTATTTTTTCACATTATCCTTAATTAAGTATATGACATTATTGCTATTCAGATATAACTATTACATAGTTTACTATAATTATTCACATAATCAACTAGAAAAAAAAGTTCATATAGTAAGTATTTTAAGAATAATAAAACTATTAAATCCCTTGCGCATCTATACTAATTACCACTTTTATCAGAACCATAAATCCAAAGACTCTGTTATACCTTACTGTTGATATTTGTGAAAATGACTGCACTTTCCACAGGAGCCTCCATCATTTTCACCTTGCTTCATTTAGCTCAAAATCAACACTAAAACTTAACAAAGCCAATCCAAAAGTAGATAATGCATAAAAAGGAATACCCTTAAATAGGGCATTCCTTTTTGTAGTCTTATTTATTAAAAGTTCATCTCTTTTAACTCAGCTTGAGTTGTTGGGATTTCCACTTCACCAGCTTTGATTTTTTCTGTCCATTCATCAATTGCCGCCAAGATTTCATCCGATAAATGATCACCAGTAGTTGTTAGAGCCACTCCATCATCTGCTAAACCATATTGAATTACTTCACCACCTGGGAAGTCACCTTCCATAGTTTTCGTTGCTAGGTCTTTAACGGCAACATCAACACGTTTGACCATGGATGTTAGCGTAACGTTTAAATCTGTTCCAGGTACATTACCATCTTCATATTGATCAGAGTCTACTCCAATCACCCATACGTTCGCATCATTGTTCGCTTGTTTCAACTCCGTAGCGGCTGTGAAAATACCATTACCAGTACCGCCTGAAGCATGGAAAATAATATCTACACCTTGTTTGTACATGGAATTAGCCATTTCTTTGCCGATATCTGCTTTATCGAAGCCACCAGCATATTGTGCAATTACTTGCGCCTCAGGATTAACAGATTTAACGCCAGCAGTAAAACCGACTTCAAACTTATTGACTAATGGTGAATCAACCCCACCGATGAAACCTACTTTATTTGATTGTGTTTGCATTGCTGCTGCTACACCCGCTAAAAATGAGCCTTGTTCTTCTTTGAAAGTAATACTTGCGACATTATCAGCCTCAACTACTTCATCTACAATTGCAAATTTAGAATCTGGACGTTGAGAAGCAATTTCTTCGATATCAGGTGCTAATGGGTAACCAATACCATATATAAGATCAAAGTTATTACGAACTAATGAGTTTAAATTCGTAGCAAAATCTGCATCACTTTTTGATTGTAAATAATCGTATCCATTTGTACCTTTTTCAAGACCATGTTCTTCACCAAATGCCTTAATACCTTGCCAAGCAGATTGGTTGAATGACTTATCGTCAATTCCACTTACATTGGTAACCATAGCTAAAGTGAAATTATCCTTTTCAGAATCTCCTGCTGTTTCATTTTTATCATTATTGTTTCCGCATGCACCTAAAATAGTACCAGCTGCAAGAACTAATGATAAAGCTAAACCAAACTTACGCTTTTTCATTGTTGTTGTTTCCTCCTTGGTTATTGTTGACTTTTCATAAACTCTTTCCTCAATAGGGTACTTTAATTTTCTCTTCCTTTACTCCCTTTTCACAACTTCATGACGTGTGTCATTAGGTTGATATCATTATTTCTTAAATTACAAGTTACACCTTTGCATTTGAATGCAAGCATTATGCAACATAGGAGTTATTTAAATTCAGCTTTTAAACCCTATATATAATAGTTACAGATATTATTAAGTAACTCTAAATCTAACGTATAAATTCCAAAAGTATGTAGATATGAAGAAATACCTCTTAAATCGTATTTCTTCATACTCTGTATTGATTAGCTATGTTAAATAATAGTGTTGCTATCGGCGCTTTCCACGAAGCCAGCGTCAAACCTTCTCACTGCGGGTCCTCGCTTCTCTTGTTTGCCCCATAGAAGTCTACCGGATTTCTACCATATCAACACTTGCTAAAAATCAAAAATCTTATTTAACAGACTGTTGATTAAAAATTCATTTCATTTAATTCAGCTTTAGTTGTTGGAATCTCCACTTCACCAGCTTTAATTTTTTCAGTCCACTCATTAATAGCCGCTAAAGTTTCTTCTGATAAATGATCGCCAGTTTCCGCAAGACTAATTGCTCCATCTTCGATACCGTATTGAACCGTTTCTCCACCAGGGAAGTTACCTTCCATTGTTTTCGTTGCTACATCTTTAACTGCAACGTCTACACGTTTAAGCATAGAAGTTAACGTGATATTTAAATCTGTTCCCGGTACGTTACCTTCTTCATATTGGTCAGAGTCTACACCGATTACCCATACGTTTGCATCGTTGTTAGCTTGTTTCAATTCAGATGCCGCAGTGAATACACCATTACCAGTACCGCCTGAAGCATGGAAAATGATATCTACTCCTTGTTTGTACATAGAGTTTGCCATTTCTTTACCGATATCCGCTTTATCGAATCCACCAGCATATTGTGAAATCACTTCCGCATCAGGGTTAACTGATTTAACACCAGCAATGAAACCTGCTTCAAATTTATTGATTAGAGGAGAATCCAAACCGCCGATGAAACCAATCTTATTTGATTTGGATTCTAATGCTGCAGCTACACCTGCTAAGAAAGAACCTTGTTCTTCTTTGAATGTGATGCTTGCCACGTTGTCGGCATCTACCACTTCATCAACAATCGCAAATTGAGAATCCGGACGTTGAGAAGCAATGTCTTCCATATCGTTCACTATTGAAAATCCAATTCCAAAAATAAGGTCAAAATTATTACGAACTAATGAATTCAGGTTTGTGGCATAATCTGCATCACTATTCGATTGTAAATAATCGTATCCACTTGTCCCCTTTTTCAGACCGTGTTCTTCACCAAATTCTTTGATCCCTTCCCATGCAGATTGGTTGAATGATTTATCGTCTATTCCACCTGTGTCAGCTACCATCGCTAGAGTAAAGTCAGAATCTCCTGCACTTTCATTATTGTCATCATTGTTCCCACATGCCCCCAAAATTGTACCGGCTGTAAGAATTAATGATAAAGCCAAACCAAACTTACGCTTTTTCATTGTTGTTCTCTCCTTCATCTTTTAGAAAATTGTACACTTATCTCACAATATGTATTAGTATGTAACATTTTGTGCACTCATATACAATGTGATGAAATTATAGCACAATCATTTTCCAATTCAATAGTGCTAATAATAGTCGTTAAATTATCCCTTTTCGAAATAGTCGTTCTAAATAAAATAAATTAAAATAAATTAAATTATTTATTAAAAGTGAAGATTATTATCATAAGAATTATCCTTTCCTTTTTGGGCAGCTAGATGATATTAAGACAGAATAATTCTTTGTTATTTACGCACTTTACAGTAGGGACCAGAATGACGTTTTTTTAAACGAACAGACTGAAATCCGTGAAAAATCGGGATAAGTAAAAAAGGAATTGGCTATATACGAAAATAAACAGATTGGAGCCATTATAACAACAAAAAAAGCTGCCTTTACAGTAACTAAGAAAAAGTTACTGCGAGGCAGCTTTTTTACCGTAAACAAACGGTTGAATTGCCTAAAAATCATTCATTTCTTTTTCAGACAACTATCTTATTCAATATTAGAAAGTCATTGCTTTTAACTCATCATGAGTTGTTGGAATTTCCACTTCACCAGCTTTAATTTTTTCAGTCCATTCATTAATAGCTGCTAAAGTTTCTTCTGATAATTGATCGCCAGTTTCCGCAAGACTAATTGCTCCATCTTCGATACCGTATTGAATCGTTTCTCCACCTGGGAAATCACCGTTCATTGTTTTAGTTGCAAGGTCTTTAACCGCAACGTCCACACGTTTAAGCATAGAAGTTAATGTAATATTCAAGTCTGTTCCTGGTACGTTACCTTCTTCATATTGGTCAGAGTCCACACCGATTACCCATACATTCGCATTGTTGTTAGCTTGTTTAAGCTCAGTTGCAGCAGTGAATACACCATTACCAGTACCGCCTGAAGCGTGGAAAATGATATCTACACCTTGTTTGTACATAGAGTTCGCCATTTCTTTACCAATATCCGCTTTATCGAAGCCACCAGCGTATTGTGGAATTACTTCCGCATCAGGTTTTACAGATTTAACACCTGCAATGAAACCAACTTCGAATTTGTTGATTAATGGAGAATCAATGCCGCCGATGAAACCAACTTTATTTGATTGTGTTTGCATCGCTGCTGCTACACCCGCTAAGAATGAACCTTGTTCTTCTTTAAACGTGATGCTTGCTACATTGTCAGCATCTACTACTTCGTCAACAATCGCAAATTTATTATCTGGGCGTTGTTCTGCAATTTCTTCAATGTCCGCCGCTAATTTGTATCCAATACCAAAAATAAGGTCAAAGTTATTACGAACTAATGTATTTAAGTTTGTAGCATAATCTGCATCACTTGCTGATTGTAGGTAATCATAACCGCCTGTTCCTTTTTTCAGACCATTTTCTTCACCAAACGCTTTGATTCCTTCCCAAGCAGATTGGTTAAATGATTTGTCATCCACGCCACCTACGTCTGTTACCATCGCTACAGAGAAGTCACTTGATTCGGAATCTCCAGAACTTTTGTTATCGTCGTTGTTCCCACATGCACCTAAAATTGTCCCAGCAGCAAGAACTAAAGATAACGCCATACCAAACTTACGCTTTTTCATTGTTGCATTTCACTCCTTGGTTATTGTTAATCAGCAGAAAGTACCTAATGCGCTTTTACATTCTTTTTCGTAATACATGAAAGCTGAACTTGTCAGACTTAAAGTAGTTAACAGAATATAAAATCGGATGATCGTTTTCATCATAATGCATTTGTTTTAATACTAATAAAGCAGTCTCCGGTTCACATTTTAGCAATGGTGATATCTTGTCGTGATATCCTAGTGGTTCTATGTATGATACTGCATATGCAATCCTAACCGATGAGCATTTCTCTAAAGTATCAAAAAGCGACTCTTCTTGATGAGAGACATCAACCGGCAAATACTTTTCCAATATTCTATCAACACAATACACGACAGGTTCTTCATTTGCAGTTCGCACGCGTTCAATCACTACAAACGAATCTTTTTCACCACAATTGAACATTCTTACCACTTCTTCTGAAGGAGACTGAGTCATCGAATTCAAAAAAATGGTTCCGGGTGTCATACCTGCCTCTTTGATCATGTTCGTTACACTAGATAACTGTTCAATCCCCGAACTGAATTTCGGCTTATGATTCACAAACGTCCCCACTCCATGTCTTCGAGTGATTACCTGTTCATCTTCTAATAGGCGTAAAGCTTCCCGTAAAGTCGCTCTACTAACGCCTAATTGTTTTGCTAACTCAAATTCAGACGGTAGCTTTTCATTTACAGCATA